>NZ_CP013659.2:1370625-1978750 GCF_001465795.2 Planococcus rifietoensis
TCAGACTTTAGACAAAAGGCAAGGCAACTCGATTGAGTCGCCTTGCCTTTTGCATTTTATGAATGATAAGAGGTGAAATAACGTACTTTTAGCAGATTTTATGCTGTTTCTAGCTCGGACTACGGCCACAGTGCAATCCTTTTGAGGTTCATCGGAGTGTCGGTAAACATCACCTGAACGGACAATTTATTGAGTATCCTCAATATTGCCTATCACTTGTTTACGAACTACTGATTCAATCCCAAAAATCTGCATTTTTCGATACGTCTTTATAAAGCATAGACTGTAAATAGAGCTCTGCTTTGTTATTCGCACCATCTACAAAACTTGAAATTCCTGAAAAATCCATTCGATAAACTCCACCTTCCCTGGGAAGGGTAAAGATATCAACCTGATCATCAAAAGAATTCCCATCATCTTCATTAAGTTCTAAACGATAGTTTGGTTGTAAGAAAGATTGTGAGGGAACGTCTATGTATATTTTCACATTTCCTCCGCCGGAGTAAACAAGGAACGAGAATTTAGTGAAGCCATCATTACCTATCCACTCCCATTCTCCCGCCCCGTATTGAATAACGTTATCTAACGTAGATAAAACATTTGCATCCGACTTTGGAGGACCAACTTTTATTATTTTCACCTCAACTTGTTCTTTATCATTTTTACCGTCTTGAAAATTTCCACCCTCTTTTTCTGAGTTGTGAAAATTAATTTCTTTATTATTTACATTTTTGATTTATCTTATACTTTCTAGATTGTTCCTTTAAGAAGTGGGGCATCAATAGAAAAACTACTGCCTACTATAGTAAATGTATTTCAGATCCTCTGTCAGTGGTTGCAATTCGCCATTCGCAATATGATATACTTCGTCGCACAATTCTTCAATATCTTCAAAATGATGGCTTGTGAGCAGGATAGTCCGCTCGTCAGCTTGAAGACTTTTAATAATTGCCTTAATATCATTATATGTTTTATAATCCAGTGCATTGAATGGTTCATCCAGGATAAGGATATCCTGATTTTCCATGATTGCTTGAGCAATGGCTAATTTTTGTTGCATCCCTAGTGAATAATCTTTTACTTTCGTCTTATTATCCGGGTTCAACCCCACTAATGCCATGGTATCCTTGATCTGTTTATCGGAAATCTTATTATTGATGGCGGCTAAAAACTGCAGGTTCTTAAAGCCACTAAAAATTTCAATGTAACCGGGTGTATTGATCAGTACCCCAACATTTTCAGGGAAATCAATTTTTTTTCCGAGTGTTTCTTTCCGAATTTTTATAGTACCTTCAGCCGGTTTGATAAACCCACATATGAGCTTGAACAAAACGGACTTGCCACTGCCATTACTCCCCACAATTCCGATTGTTTTACCTTTCTCGACTTTTAAATCCACATTTTTTAGAACAGGTTTCCCTGAAAAGATTTTTGACACATTGTGTACCTCAATAATAGTTTCCATTATTCCATCTCCTTAATAAGAACTCTTTTTCCAAAAAAATGATGGAAAGTCTGCATTAGGAAGCTAAGAAAACTTAATCCTGCCAACATAAATAACACGGAAACGAATATCGCACTTAGTGGTGTATCAAAATGCTTGGCATACTCGTTCAAAAGAATATTTGACGTAGTGTCCGAAACCATGAAGAGATTTTGCGAGCTCAAGCCTAAACCAAGTAGGCAAATAACCAACACATGCACAGAAACAAAGAGACCTGTATTAAACAAAATAGCAAATGACCTCGTAAAGAAGTAGCTGGAAAAGGTTTTAAAACGAATGACTACATTTGGCAGTCCGGGTTCTAAATTTACATATATACTCAGTAAATACAGTGGAAGCATGAAAAACAAGAGGTAATATTGTTCAGACACCATTCGCAGCAAAAACAGTTCATAACTATCCTCAGTCAATTGACGCTCAGAAAAAGTTAATAAAAAGATTCCGCCTATCGCCAGGAATAATGGCCAGGAAATGAATCTCCGAATGTCAGTCCAAAAAATTATAGACATGTTATCACCACCTAAACCCAGTCAGTAGTTTTTTTCACATAGCGCATATAGAGTATGAAGAGTGTCATTAGAAGAAGCGCGAGCAACGGTCCTGTAAGGAATGAAAAAACAGTGATTGCAGAAGTTGTCACACTAGTAGGTTCAAATGAAACTATAAAACGGTACGCTTCTAATCGAAGCATAGCCAAAATATAATTATCGAGCATAAGATAGACAAATGGTCCAGTTAAAATAATGAATAAGTTTTGGATATATAAACTGAAAATAAAACCCATTGTAGCTAAGAGGGCAGCCAAAATACCTTTCCAAAAACTCAAAAGAGCTGCATATACTAAGGGCTGGTTTACAAATAGAGAGCCTGCCAGATGATTGGCCTCGGTGGATGGAACAATGTTTACAGTGATTGGATCTATCAGGCCGTAGTGTACATCAATCGGGTTGTTTACAAATAAAACCACCAATGCACTGACAAAAAAAATGGTGAAAACTAAAGTAAATGCACTGCCACTCATTACAATCCATTTGGCCAAGAGATATTGTTTTTTACTGGTCCTTGGCAATGTGTAATTTAAAAAGCCATTTTTCTTTTCATAATATAAAAGCCATCCGGTAGGAATAACAGCAATCAAAGGGAAAAGAAGATTAAAAATGGTGGTGCCTACTTCCCATGCTTCCAGCTGTTCTTCCAACGCATAACTTTTGTATATAGAACTGCATAAATAAATCGATAAAACTGTGCAAAAGAATAGAACTGTTAGAACGGGAACTTTGACCTTTCGCCATTCCAGTAATAATAAGTTCTTCATATAAGATCACCTCTACCCCCACTATAATGAGCAAGATGTCTAATCGCAATACGATAGAAATAAATAAGGGTTTTAAAGGAACGAACAAATTACGTTCCCTTAAAACTCCTGTTTATGCATTAGAATTGTATTCCTAGTGTAATCATATTCACTTCCGGGCTTTCGTTTCGGGCAATGATCCGCGCATTGTAACGTGCGGCAATCTCTTTTACGTTGTAAAGGCCATATCCACGAGGTTCAGAAGAAGCCGACTTGGATGAATACCCCATCTCGAACATGTTCATAAACTGTTCATTGCTCATATATCCCGCCGGATTACTGACGGTCAATTCCAGGTGGCCGGCTCTTTCTACCATGGATAGATGGATCTTATCTCCTCTAACGCTCGCTTCCAAAGCATTATCTATTAAGATTCCCAACACTTCAATCAGATCTGCGTCTTCGCATTTAAATTGATGAACGGGAATTGTCCGTTCAATGTGGAGCTCCCTTTTCAATTGTTCAACTCGTTTCATTTTTGTATAAAGGAAACCAGCCACTACTTTATGATCCATATTCAATAGCTCATACTGGCCGTTAGACAGATTAACGCTTTCAACATATGAGTGCATCTTTTCGCGAGCCACTTCAATCGTATCCGCAGTTTCGACCAAGCTTGAGATGGCTAACAGCTTATTGGAGAATTCATGCTGCCGCGCTCGCACCTCCATCACCAAATCATCAATAATTGGAAGGTATTGTTCTGTCGCTTGGATCCGATTTTCTGTCATTTGAAATTTTCGTTGTACCAATAAAATCCAGCTCATAAAAGTGCCGACAAAAAACAAGAGAAGAAGGAGGATGACCCGATTTTCAAAAATCACGGCAGCTTCAAAATTAGCGGAAATGATTAACAGCAACAGGAGAGTAAACACGTTTGTCACCATAATTTTTGTGAATCCACTGGATTTATCCGATAACATTCGGTTTATTTTTGATGACAATAACCAGTAACCAATAAGGATGAAACACATAGTGAGAATTCTGATGGAGGTAGTCCCGAGACCAGCAAAATCTATGCTTGCAATGCTGAACATTCGAACCAGTGACCAAACGATAAACCCGAGGAATGTAGTAAAGATAACTTCCAAGTGATTCAATCTAAAAGCTACACTATTCAGCAAAAGCAATACGCATACTAAGCCGATGATGCCGGCAAGGGAATTTACAGGGAGGATTTCGAAATTCCGAAAAGCGATTGTTGTCTTAATCCCCATGTCTGTTGGGTCTATACTGACTCTGGATAAAAAGCAGAAAATGAACAGGAGAGCGCACCAAACAAAGGATTTTTTGTTGGCAGCCAGTTCTTCTTTACCAAAGCAAAACATTACTATGTAGATGCTTAGAACATCCAGGCTGATCTGTAAAAGTAATTGAGACATTGCCATTAACCTGCACCCATTACAGTGTCTCTGAATTTATTGCCTATCGGAAGGTCTATGGAGAATCCTCTAAGATATAATTTGTTTTCAACCTTGGAAATGCGTTCAATTGAATCCGTGTTGATAATATAGCTTTTATGGCATTGCTGAAAAGGGCCATCCTTTAAAAGTTCGAATATTGATTTTAAAGAATATCCAGCAATATGTTCCTGGACCAAACCGCCCTCTGAGTTCTTCATGTGGAAAACCATTTTCTTTCCAAAAGATTCGATGTAAAGAATGTCTTGTAACCGGTATTCAAAAATAAATCCCTTCTGCTCCAACCGAATGGTGCGGGAATCGCCATGGACATTCTCCAAATAATCAAGTACACCGAAAATTGCTGTCTTAACCTCTTCTTTTGTGAATGGTTTTACAAGATAATCGTAGCATTTTATTTCCCGGTAAGCCCGGAGTTCTTCGGTCGCAATGGCTGTGGCAAAAATCATAGGTGTGTATCTGTATTTTTGTAAATTTCTTAGTTTGTTCGCTAAGTCGGTTCCTTTATAATCGGTTAATTGTATATCAATAATAAAAAGCGAGATATTATATCGATTTGCAATATCTAGGGCTTGTTCTGCACTTGGGGAAATATGTATATGGAAATTTCGGTTCATTTCCAACAAGATAAACCGCAAAAATTGTTGGATTTGTTCATCGTCTTCGATGATTAAAATATGGTTCATCCTTAGTATTCCTCACTTTCCGGATCATCTTGATACTCAATGAAAATATGAGAATCAATAAATGTCTAATATTGTAATCATTTTACTACAAATTAATAGTTCATGTATTTTCCGTTGAAAGGAGATAGTAAAACACTAAAATTTCACATATGACCCCTTATCGGAAGAGAAGAAGCTAAGTATAAGCTTCTTCTTTTTTTGTACGCATAAGTGTATATTTACGAACGCTTTAAAACAGAAATTCATATACACATCTTCTTTAATAGAAAAAACGTTTAAAAATTATAGTGTTCTTCTATTCCATCCATATTAGAGCATTAGAAATTGTTTTTTCTTTATATTTTGGTAAAATAAGTAAGGGTGCGATATAATTTTATTACTGAAAGGAAGATGAATATGCTAAAGTCTGGTGTCATATCTATTGCAGCTTTTTTAATTTCTTTAGGTGTATATACAACCTGGTTCTTTAACGAAGATTTATTTTCAAAGTCAGTAATGATCATAGCAATTGCGCTACCTATTATTGGAATTATTACAGCCTTACTTGCCAAGAAAAAATCGCTAAAGATAGTAGGACTAGTCGGAAATACATTTGTATTATTATGGGCGGTTGTAATTCCATTTGCATCTACTCTATTTTGGAACACTCCGTAAACTACTAGATTTTCTGCAATAGTGGATAGCAACTACTATTCGCTTGTAATCTACTAGTCTTTGAGTTTACATATCAAAACTTATCGGAAGCTGTATAAATAGAAAGGGGGAGTAGATACATTTTTGTTCGCATATACTCTCCCTTTTGTTTGCAAAAATGAACTTTTATGAACGGTCAATTTAACAAAGAATACGATTTATGAATACTTATGGAGAATTAAATATTTATAAAGAATTGAGACCTGATTGTGATATGGTATTTATATGGAAGTGAAATTACTGAAAATAGTAATAAAGAAAATTGGTTTTAGGTGATGAGGTATTGAAATATAGATTTTGGCGGTCCGTCAATTAGTTTTAGTGGTGTATCTTTAACTTCATTTAGCATTCAAGATAACACATACTATACAAATATTATGCTGATTTAGGGAGTGAGTAAAATTGAAAAAGAAAAATATTTTATTTCTTATTACTGTCGTAGTATTCCTAACATTATTTATAGGTGTTAGCGGTTATGTGTATCCTTTTTCACCCATCGGCTACACAAAATCCGTCACCGTTCAGCATGGTTTTACGGATAAATACGATAGCAAATTTGAAGAAATAGAAAGTATGCTCAATAATACAAATTCGAATGATATTTTTCTGGATCAAATAGAGGTTACTCTAGAGACAGTAGATTTAAACTGGCTACGGTCAAATGAAATGCAAAAAGTGAATCTAAATCAATTGCAAAAAATGGAATTGGAAGCTCAAGATCAATACCAAGGAAATTTAGGATTATCGAGAGGGTATGAAAATATTGACGCGAAATCTTTGCAATACTTAAACGCATTAACAGATGGATTTAAGAAAGCGGAGGATGAACTACAAAGAATTATATACCCTGAATTAAGCTCACGATCCAACATCGAAGAGAAAGTGTCTCATTTACCGTCAATCTATTACGTTATCCTTGTTAACATTGAACGTTTAGTTGAAGAATACCAAAAAAATTAAAGGGCTTGTCATAACAACAATAAAGCTGCACTCAAATTAGGTGAAACCTAAAAAGTGCTCCCTCTTGGAACAAACCCAAAAAGTTAGAGAAAGAATTAAGCCATAGGTTCGGTATTCGTCCGGACTCATGGTTTTTAATGATTCTCCACTAACTATTGAGATGTTCGAACAGGATGAATGAAACTATATACAATAAAAGGATTTACTTATTTACATGTAATTCTTGACGGTCTCATTTGGAATTTAACTTAATATCAAGTAAGTTATATACCAAAACTTAATTCAAGAAGCTTCGAAGCTCAAGAAAAGAAAGTAGATTAGCTAGAAAAAATCATATATTCAAAAGATCGCTCCATAAAGTTTTTAAGGTTGAATTCCAAAAGAATATAAGTTTACATATGATTCCTTATCGGAAGAGAACCAGCTCAAACATGGGTTTCTTCTTTTTCTTTATACCTGGGAAAATGTATTTTAAAGAACAATTTTATTTTAAGGTTAATTACTATGAAAGCTTTTTAAGATAAGTATTTACTAATTTGTTACAGTTGTAATAATATTATGGAAATTATTAAAAGCATTGAAGAGAGAAGTACCTAAGGATTGATGATTTAAAGAGAGCTCCGTTTTGCTGAAAAGGAGTAATGATCAACTTAGCGAAATAAAGTCTCTGAGCTTCTTGCCAAGCTAATCTTTTGGATTAGGGATAGCAAGACGGAATCCACCGTTATAAGGATAGGGTATGACTGTACCCAATAAGATTGGCTGCAGCAATGCACCAATAAACTAAGGTGGTACCACGAAATGATAACTTTCGTCCTTAAGATTAAGTTCTTGGGGGTGAAGGTTTTTTATTTTGTTTGAATGTAAGCTTGTTACTACTAAAAATTTGAAATGAGGAGAATGAGCATGAATTCTATCTTATTAAATCTACCGTCTGAAGTAGAAGCCGCACGACTAATTTTGAGAGCCCCTTCTTATTCTGGAGATGGAGAAGCAGTAAATAAAGCAATTAAAGATTCTATTCATGAACTGAGGCAATGGTTGCCGTTTGCACAAGAGATTCCAACTTTGGAAGAGACTGAAATTAGTCTCCGTGAGGCTCACATCAAATTTCTTGAAAGAGAGAGTTTTCGCTTTTTGATCTTCCACAAGGATTCTCAAAAGTTTATCGGAACAGCAAGTTTACAGAGCGTGGACTGGGAAGTTCGAAAATGTGAGATTGGCTACTGGATCCACACAAAATTTAGCAGCAATGGATATATAACAGAAGCAGTAAAGACATTAATGGAATATGGGATTAATGAGCTAGGGTTTAACCGACTTGAAATTAGATGCGAATCTGCCAATTTGCCAAGTCGAGCGATACCTGAAAAATTAGGGTTCAAACTAGAAGGAATTCTCGCGAATGAGGATTTGTCAGCAGATGGAAAAAATCTGACGGACACATGTATATATGCAGTCACTCAAAAAAGAAGATTTTAACATCAAATCTTTAATGGATTTGTTCGAGTATCAGTATTTATCAAGACATCCAAAGGATTCCTTTAGAATATAATAAAGAAATAAGATTGAGGGAGTGAGTAATCATCTTAATAAAAGTTGTTTTTCCTTTGATAATTTTAGGCACAGGGCTGGTCGTGGCTTATAAGTTGAGCAGACATAAGTCAGAGAAAAAGAAGCAAATTATATTGGGGATCACTTTAATAGTGGTGGTTGCACCCTTTCTTTCTTGGCTTGTCGGAGGCTTGTATGCAACATTTGGATCTATTGAAACTACAGGCTGGGCAGAAATCGTTTATCCTATGATTATTTTTCCTTTGATCGGCTTACTTGGAATTGGATGGTTGGTAAAAGGGGTTCTTAAGAAGAAGGAAGCCAATTAAGTTGGATGTAACTTATTGGGAATTATGCAAGCTTCAAAGAGCTGGTTGTGCCACTCTTTGAAGCTTGCATTGTGAAAAGCGCAATTTATATATTAAAAATATTAGTTATTATTCTTTTTAAAAAAATTTAAACGAGCTGCATTTATTGATTTTAAAATATCAGTTAACAGTCGAAGATTTATTCGCGCTCTAAAATAATTATTTTCGCACTAGAAAGTACCACCTTAATAGGGGCAGACTAGCTTTGGTCGTCTTGTTATTGTTTTCATATCTTACGTTTAACTCCTTATTGCTGATATTCTTGCCGGGAAATGTTTCACCTGATTTAATTGGTCCGATCTCGATAGGAGGGGGAATCCTTTCGGCTTTGATTCTGCTGCGGTTCGTCCAAGACTTGTACTTAAAAATACAGGTTTGGCGATTTAAAATAGCTTTTAAGCGATTAAAAAACAACGGTTGGCCAAAAGGGTGTCTCACCAAACTAACTCCTGAAGGTATCGAGCTGAACGTTCACAACAGCCAACTACACGGAAAGACTCAATTGAACTGGAATGCAGTTCAGAAGGTAGAAGAAGACGAGTACCGATTTTTTCTCTATCAAACGGATACGGATACTGTTGTTCTTCCAAAGCAAACAGACTCACCGAATGAAGAAATACATAAAGAACTGAAAAATTTGCCCGCACAACATATCGGTCACTTGCTTAACAATAACTCGAAGAAAACAGCCAATATTTTATAGATGTGAATATCTCTTCTTATGTACTCGTAAAACATAAGCAAGAACAGAGTTCACTGTATTCAGTTGATACAAAAGATCTGATAAATGCGCCACTTATTAGTTTACATATGACGCCGAACTTAAGCGAAGAAGCTCAAACATGAGTATCTTTTTTTTTTTTTTTTTTGAAAATTAACTTTCACAGATTATCACGTACAAAAGTAAACTAAGTAGCAATTGATAAGACCCTCAGGCAATAAAAACTTTTAAAGAGTTTCATTGCCTGAGGGTCTTAATTTGAGAATATTATTTATTAATGATAATGGACAGTTTATAGTTTACATGCTCATTTAAAAGGACTAGAAATTCGTCCAATTTTTCGATGGATGGAAATCTGCATTCAAGAGTATAGCAGCTATCTCCACTGATCTTATAATTATGAATCACATATTGCTTTTGTGTCTCTAAGAAAGCGAGGTACGGCTGATGATAAGTGCTTTTCGTAAAGATATTAATCAAGGCATGGACATGGTAGCCCAGTTTTGCCTGATTTATTTTAACTGTATAGCCCTGAATGACATCGTTGCTTTCTAGCTTTTCCACGCGTGCTGATGCCGCTGGACCGCTCAAGTGAATTCGTTCGCCTAATTCTTTCATCGAAATGCGGCTATTTCTGGAGAGCTCTTCTAAGATCTGAAAATCCGTGTGATCCAGCATGTGTCACAAATCCCTTCATTGATAAAGTAAAACGGCTAAAAGACTTAATTTATCCCGTGTATTTCTAAAGTGCTCTTATTATACACTTAACGATATCCAAACTAAAGGAGTTCAGAATCTGAACACACAGTAAAGTCAGACACGTTTTGTCTTCAAAATCGATGCTGTTAGAACCATTTTTACTGGGTGTTTTGAGCAAGGGATTGGGAAAATTTCAGGAAAACAGGAGAGTTATTGCAAAGCGGTTAAAGATCTTTTAATTTGGCTATTACCACCCAGGGCAGGAATTATCGCTGTTCGCTTAATGTTAGCTACCCATTGACAACTGTCGAAAGTATCGATGAAAAAGTTGCACAGTTGAAATTGTTTCGTCGATCGAGTTTTCCGTCCAATTGTAGGGCCAACCCTTCCTTTTTTTAGATAAGCAGAAATTTGAGAGAGGAAGTTAATCAGTGAATCATTTACAGCAGAAATTATGGACTAAAGATTTCATTATTCTATCTTTGATCAATTTTTTCTTAATCTTTGTCTATCTTCTATTAAATGCCACAATCGCTCTATACGCGCTACAAGAATGGAATGCTACTACCGGACAAGCAGGACTGGTGGCGGGAATATTTATCATTGGCGCATTGGCGGGTCGGTTGCTAACTGGATCGATCATTGAAAAAGTCGGTTATAAATCCTTATTGATCGTTGGGCTTATCTTTTTTACGGCAACGATTCTCCTGTATTTTGTGAATTTCGGACTCGCGTTTTTCATGGTTAGCCGTTTTTTGAATGGTGTGACACTGGGGGTTGCGACTACTGTCATCGGCACGCTTGTGGTGCTTACGATTCCGGAGTCGAAGAGAGGAGAAGGAATTGGCTATTTCTCCGTCAGTACTGCTATGGCTACAGGGCTTGGCCCATTTACGGGACTTTATATGACACAACATACCGAATTTGTGATGATTTTTCTCTTCTGCCTAGTACTGGGGATTGTGAGTACGCTGGTTGGCTTTTTCATCACTGTGCCTAAAATAGAGAAAACAGAAGTGGAACCAACTAGAAAAGGCTGCAAGCTTTCTGATCTTATTGAACCGAAAGCCATTCCCATCAGTTTTATTGTTCTGATCATGACTTTTTGTTTCTCAAGTGTTCTTTCTTTTATAAATTTATATGCGATTGAATTGAATTTGGTGGATACAGCTAGTTTTTTCTTTATTGTTTATACAATCAGCGTCTTGATATCACGGCCATTTAGCGGGCGGTTGATGGATAGTATCGGTCCGAATTACGTGATCTACCCGGCTTTTTTCATGTTCGGAGTTGGAATGATTCTTCTCAGTACAGCAAACAGTTCTGGCACGTTGTTAGCCGCAGCTGCTCTAATAGGGCTTGGTTTTGGTAATATTTCGTCCATCAGCCAGACCATCGCAGTGACTGTCGCTGCGCCCCACCGGATGGGTCTTGCTACTGCAACGTTCTTCATCTTCTTTGATATTGGAAATGGATTTGGCCCTTCTCTTTTAGGGATTGTCATTCCGGTAATTGGCTTTCCTGCCACGTATGCAATATTGGGTTTTGCAGTTTTGGCGATGCCCTTCCTTTATTATGTATTGCATGGAAAGGAAGAGAAGAAAGCCCGCATGAACTTGATAGATAATAAATAAGCACAAGCAATAGGTACTGAAACAAATATAAAAAAAGGGATTGAATGAGATGAATTTAAGAGTTGAATCGTTACTAGATAATCGCAAGGACATCAAAAAGGTTAAGGAACTATACGAGGGTTCATTTCCTCAGAATGAACGGATGCCTATGAACCTATTGCTATGGAAAGCGAAAAAGAATTTTGTGGATTTTCTAGTTATCTATGACAAGGAAGAATTTGTTGGATTTACCTATTTAATCACGCGTGAAGATTTGACGTATGTCCTGTATATAGCGATTGACAGTACTGTGAGATCAAAAGGATATGGCAGCTTGGCACTTGCCCAAATTAATGAGAAGTTCCCAAACAATCGAATTATACTCAATATTGAAGTCGTCGATGAGACCGCAGACAATTACGAGCAGCGGATTACAAGAAGAAAGTTCTACACCCGAAACGGTTATGAAGGTTCATCATTCCAATATAGAGACCGCTGGGGTTTATATGAAATTATGATCCGTGGAGACAAGATGAATACGGAAGAATTTTATGCTTTATTGAAAAAATTTGCGGGATCGTTGCTGTTCTCGATCTTCAAACCACATATTACGGCATCTGTAAAAAATCCGAATTCTTCCTTTAAATAACACAGTTTATGAATAACTTGAAATGTGGAGAGGTGAAGCCGATAAATCACATCTACTCTACATTTGTTTTTATTTGCAAAATTGCATTGAGACTACTTAAAATGAAAACCCTTAATTAAGTTATTAAAAGAAGCCCCACATTAAGGAAACAGATCTTGAAAGTTTTCAAAACGCACCGTATCTTATACAGATTAAACGACTGAGATTTTGATTGTTGAAACGGTCTTTTTAACATAAAATTCTTTTATTTCCTTTTTATCATGCGAAAAAGTCAAATTGTTTTCTATTACCCTAAAATTATGATAACGTTATTTACAAATGTGTTTCATATGTTTCATTATGATATAAAAGTCTTAACCATTTTAGATGTTAAATTTCGGGAAACCGAAATTTGATATATATTCAGTCGAATATTCTAGAAATGGGGAGGAAAAACTATGACAAAATTATCATGGTCAAGATTAATGTCCCTCACAGTGCTAAGTTCTGTATTGGCTTTAGCAGCATGCGGCAATGACGATTCTTCAAACGAAGAGTCAACAACAGATGACTCAGATGCTGCAACAGAGGAGAGTACAGATGAGGGCACTACAACAGAAGAAGATGCAGATGAGGGCTCTAATGAAAGCGCAGAAACTGAACCCAAAGTCACTGAGTTTGAACCAGCATTTCCAGAACAAACTAGAGCACCTGCAGTAGAAACTGAAACAGAACTTAATGAGGAAGTTGTGGTTGAGGGTCTTGGCGTATCTTGGGGGATGGTAGAGTTTGAACCAAACCGCTTGCTTGTGACGCAAAGAGATGAAGCAGAACTTCTTATTGTAAACCTTGAAGATGGTTCTGTTTCAGATCCAATCGAAGGTACACCTGAAGTGAATAACTCAGGCCAAGGCGGGTTGCTTGATATAACCGTTGCACCTGATTTTGACGACTCAAGATTAGTATTTATGACGTTTTCACAAGACTTTGAAGACGGTACTGTCACTGCTGTTGGTAAAGGTGTTTTATCAGAAGATGAATCTTCGCTTGAAGATTTTGAAGTCATCTTCCAAGCGACTCCGGCATATGATGGCGACCTACACTATGGCGGTCGTATTATCTTTGATGAGGCTGGCAACCTATTCCTAACTACTGGAGAGCGTTCAGACGAGCCAATTCGTGAGCGTGCACAAGACTTGGATGCTTACTTAGGTAAAGTCATTCACATTACACAGGACGGGGAACCAGTAGATTCAAATCCTTTTGTCGAAGATGAAGACGCACTGGACGGGATTTACAGCTACGGTCACCGTAATATTCAAGGTATCGACTACAATCCTGAAACAGGAGACTTATGGATCGTGGAATTCGGTCCACAAGCTGGGGATGAACTGAATATCATCGAACCAGCGAATAACTATGGATGGCCTATTGTTTCTTATGGTATCGAGTATACTGGTGAGTTAATCAATGATGGTATCTCAGAACACGAGGCGCAAGGCTTTGTTGAACCAAGATATTATTGGGATCCAACAAGTGCGCCAAGTGGTATGTCATTCTATGATAATGACGCAATTCCTGAATGGGAAAACAATTTGTTCATCGGTGGTTTAGCGCCGAACTATATTGTACGTGTCGTTATTGAAGATGACATCGTTGTTGGAGAAGAACGTCTATTGACTGATGAAGCGCAGCGTTTCCGTGATATTCTTGTCACTGAAGATGGCGCGCTTATTGCAAGCACTGATGGCGGTCTGATTTACCAAATTACTGCGGCAGAATAATTTATGATTCTTAAAGAGCAGCTAGTCTTAGCTTAAACCTATGACGGTCAATAATAGTAGAGAAGCAGGCATTTATGGGAATCCATGAATGCCTGCTTTTTTGTGCCTGAAAATATAAAAGATGTATGATCGAAATAAAGATAAATGGATTGTCACCATCAGCATCTCCTATTTCACTTTATGGTATAATTACCCAAATTAACAAGCGTTTATCGATTGCTTAAATTACCATACGTTTCTCTAATAAGGTTATTTATGCTTCGTATTCAGTTTTATGAAGAGGAGGTTTCTTTATGAAATTAACCATCGTACTTCTGCGTTTTGTGTACCTTCCTATAGCTGGACTTTTTATACTTCCCGTATCTTATTGGTTTGCAGCTGGCTTCATCTCTGAATATGGGCCGGAAGCACCTGAAATTCTCTTTCCACTCTGGCTAATCCCCGCTGCTGTGTTCTTGCTCGGCGTCGTCATACAATGTTGGAGAAAGTATTTTTGGTTAGGAATAGGGATTACTGTGTTTTCGTTCGTTTTATTCTTTACGGATATTATTCCTTATAGAGCAATTGATTTGTTTTGATTAGATGTTAGGAAGACGATCCTAGAGAAAGCATTGGAAGCTCCAGTCGGATTTAGTTTCTCTAGCATTATTCGTTAGTCGACCAGATACATATTGAAAAGGCCGAAACAAACTGGCTGTCTTCGGTACCAGTTTTTGAAGAGCAACTTTTTTGTTTACTCATTAATAAAATCAGCCAAATGGATGAAAGTTTTGCACCCAAGTTTCCCGTATCATTTTAAGTGAGATGAAAACTAAAATTTTTGCAGAGTGCATTCAGCTTTATGGCCGTTGCTCCCAAGGGCTTACCGTGCCGATCACTTGATAGCTTTTATTGCCTCGCAGTGCGTTTATGACGCCCGTTGAGATTTCGTCATGAGTCAACCAGCGGGACACGCCCTTTTCGATTTCGAACCCGAGCTGCACTTGATAATAGCTTATGTGGGAGGGAATATTGTGGTTAGCAACGGGATTTAATCTTGAACTGCTTCCAATCACATGGACTAGTTTACAAGGAGTGGAAATGGGGATGAGTCTGGTTAAGCAGGGAATGACTTCATCTCCTGACGCGTGAACCCAGGCAACGATCAATCGGAATGGACCATATAGGTGCTGAAGGTCAACAATTTTGGCAGCAAATTCTTTTGTATTTGTGTAATCGACGAAGACGGGTGTTAATTGACCTAAATTTTGATCCAGGAGATGCTGCATTTTCTGCTCGCTGCGCCCAATTACAGAAACTTGATAGCCATTTCTCGATAACCATAGCGTGGCTTTGGCGAGCATTCCGGTGCCACCGATGACAAGTGCATGTTGCAAACGAATCACTCCTTATTTGAATTGAATACTTGAAACGATAGAAAGGATGGAATGGATGGCTATCATTATGGAAGCTTCCGATTGTTTATTGTTATCAACTGACCAAAAAAAGTCAGAAAGCCTGTGGCGCGACGATCCGTGTTTTAAGTTCATGTTTTCGTTGAAAGGCTCGATGCATTATCAAAGCAACCGCAACGATTTAACTATAGCGGACCAAGAATTTATCGTGTTTAATCCGCATGATGGACACCGGCAGCTTGCAGTAGACGATCACAAGTTTTTGGTTGAACTGGATGCCGCGTTTCTCAAGGAAGCGGTAACGGCCATTACCGGAAACGACAGGGAACTGTATTTTGCGCAAACTCCTCAGAAAAACCCCCTCATTGAACAATGGGTTCATTTTGTGCAGCAATACGTGTTGATGGAAAAGGAGAGCGGAAATGGTTCTTCTAAAATTTTCTTGGAGCACAGCTTTTCCCAATTGAGTTTATTGCTCGCAAAAACCGCAATTGGAACGCATACACCCGCTATGGTCACTGATCCTTTCCGCACGGTCCAGCCTGCGCTCTTTCAAGTGATGGTAGCGTTAAAAGATGATTATCAGCATGCGTGGACATTGGATGAGATGGCGGCGATTTTGGACATCAGCAAGTTCCAATTGGCGCATCTATTTAAAGAAAAAATCGGCGTTTCCCCGTATTCCTGGCTGCAGCTGTACCGCCTCGTGAGGGCCCAAAAACTATTGATGCAAACTAACCGGACCATCACAGATATCGCCTATGATTGCGGATTTTCCTCTATCGGATCGTTTAATCAATTATTCAAGCGCCTTTACGGCTTTTCGCCGCGTATTTTCCGTCAAGAGAGCTCGAAATAAGTAAAATATGGCTGTAATAACCATCAAGCTCCCGCACCATATAAACAGTTTCTGAATGCCGATGACTGAAGCAAGTGCCCCAAAGATCGCTAGCGACAAAATATTGGATCCATACAAAAGAACCGCATTAAAGCTGAAAGCACGGCCGAGCATATCTGCGGGCACAAGGGTTTGAATCAAATAAACTCTGGCTAGGCTGGATAACGGCAATCCGGCCGCTGCAATAAATACCCCAGCAATATAAAGTGGCGGGTAGCTCGCGAATCCAAGTACCACGAGGCCAAGTCCCCAAACAATCGAGCCCCATAAATAAAGCGAGAAGGTCAGGGTTTTCCAGAAAAACGGAATGGCAATATTCGTCAAAATTACCCCGAACCCGTACCAGCCCAACAACAGGCTATAAATTTCTTGGCCGCTTCCTGGAAAACGATCAAGGAGCAGCAATAATAAGCCAACTTGCCAAACCCAGGTATTGAAAAAGACCATCCAAAATGTCGCGAAGAATAGATGTGTTACGGTCCCTTCGCGTTTTGCCCACCAGAAGAAAACTCCAATTGAATAGAAGAGCCCATCTCTTTTTGTCTCATTCATATTCTCTTGATCTATTGGCACCACCCAGTGAATTTTCAAGATAAGAAGAGCGCTCGCTAGATAAGTCATGGCATCTATCGTATAAAAATGGATAGCATGTCCGGCGTTCAACAAGCCAATTGCAAAAAGCGGCGTGACAACTTGAACGCCTCTTGTCACCGTATCGAGGAGACTATTGACTGTCGTTTGTTGCTCGATAGGCGTAATCAGCGGCAACACGGCACGGTAAGCGGGATTATAAAAACAACCCAGAGTTTGAACTGTAAAAGCAGCCGCAAGCAAATGCCAGAAAGCCAATATGTCCAATTGAAATAATACGACTAGTGACAGAATAAGAGGAATCCGTAGAAGATCAATCGCTACGAGCATCCGTTTTTTATTCACACGGTCCGCGCATGCTCCGCCAATCAAGCCGAAGAGCAAGTACGGCATTGCTTGCGAAATAGCGATTATTGTCGTTAAAGCAGCGGACTCTGTCAGTTCGTAAGAAATAAAAAGAAAGGCAAGCCCAGCTAACACATTGCCGAGTTGCGATATCCCTGCTCCAGCTAAGTAATACAAAATGTTTTTGTTTTTCAGTACATGTCGATACATAACAACCACCTCCCGTTCAGGTTACGCTGAATTTCAAGGGGGCTCTATACGAATCTTGCTGCTTGATACCGCAAGAATTCGCTAGTTTAAAGATAAGAGCGCTGCAGATTCGCAGCGCTCTTGTTTTGATTAAATCGCCATAATGAAATCGTTATTGCGAATTTTTAAAGCTATAGTTTAATTAGGATTACCAAGTTTTACAAAAAATAAAAAATAATCGAAACGTTTTAAAGCGCTGGCATCTCTAATATACAAAGGGAGGATGAGGCAAATGCAGCACGATGAAGAAATAATTTCTGCGGCGATTCAAGGAGACCGAATCGCCCTTCAGAATTTATTGAAATCCGAAAAAGAAAAATTATACAGAATGGCCTATACATATGTGAAAAATGAAGACGATGCTCTCGAGGTTTTTCAACAAACTGTACTTCAGGCTATCGAATCAGTGCATCAATTGAAAGAACCGCAGTATTTCTCAACTTGGCTGGTCCGCATTTGCATAAATAAAGCACTGGCGTTTTTGAAGAACAATAAAAAGTTAATCTACATGGATGAAGTGGAGGAGCGGAATTTAGATAATGGTGCCAGCGCCGATGTGGCCGAACAAATGGATGTGTCGAACGCATTGGATTCATTGCCTGAAAAATTCAAGACAGCGTTGATGTTGAGATATTATCAAGACTTTACAGTCAAGCAGATCGCCACCGTAATGGAATGTCCAGAAGGCACAGTGAAAACAATTCTTCACCGTGGATTGGGGATGTTGAAAAAAGATTTGAAAGGGGTGTATGCAGATGAACGACAAAGAGATTTCAATTAAAAATGCTATGCAAAATATCAAAGTGCCAGAAGACCGCTTGGAGTCAATCATTGATGATGCCTTTTATGAAACGTCCAAGCCTAAAAAGAACAAACGGTGGAAGTGGCTGATGCCAGCCATCGCTGCGGCGATTCTATTTATCGGCTTGTTTACGGCCACTCTTTCTGCATCTCCAGTTCTTGCAAATTATATGGCACAGGTACCCGTCATTGGAAATGTCTTTTCCATTTTCGCCGAAGAAGAGGAGGGACTTATCCAATACGAGCGCTTTAGTGATGACGTGAAATTAACCCAATCCAGCAATGGCGTAACCATTTCTATAGACAAAGCTGTATATGATGGAACGAATGTCACCTTCACTTATACGGTAACTTCAACTAAAGAATTGGATGACTCTGCTCACCTAACTGGTTTTCCGCAATTGCTCGAAGGAGAAGGTCCTACAGGCTCCATGGATTGGAAATTGGCAGAAGGTTCATTGATTGGGATCAATACCATTCCGCATCTTGATGAAGAAGCGGCTCAAGTCAACGTGGTTTGGGAACCAGAGAGCCTATTTACGGATGCGGGAGAGATAGAAGGCGATTGGAAATTCGAGTTCGCGGTCGATCAGTTAAAAACAGATCCAATTATCTTAGACGAAATCAATTCAGAAGGCGGCGTCACGGTTCACTTTACTGAAGTGACGTTTACGGACGTTGCTGTGAATGTCGCCTACCAACAATTGGTGGACCCGGCTTTACTGGAAGTATGGGAAGCTGTGGAAGTCGAGCTGATTGCTGCGGATGACTTGGGGAATGTCTACCTGGTTCCTTATAATGGAGGGACCACTTATGGCGACGCAAGGACTCGGGAAGATTTTTTCTGGACAGCCACAATGAGAGGGCTGGATCCTATGGCCACCTCATTGACCTTTTATCCCTTTGGCCACATCAGCAGAATGGAGGAAGGCAAAGAGCCGGAATCGATTCGAATAGAATTTGATGCACTTGAAATCAATATGCTGGAAGGGACCTATCAAATTATTGAAGATCCCGAGTTCCCGGTTTATGATGAAGAGGAAGAAGAGAAGTGAAAATAAACAAGCCCGGCGCAGTTTATAACTGTGCCGGGCTTGTTTTGGTATCTACCATTCGAACACAAATTTCAGTGTAATCGTAATCGCAGAGTATATGATGACGGAGATAAGGAAAGTCGGGAAATGCGTATCCTTTTCGCTCGGCAGTTCGTGCTTGAAAACCGTGTAGATCATTGCGCCGGAAACGAGCGAGAAGACGATCGATTTGAAAAGCGGCGTCAGTTCAGTCGTCAAAGCGACGATCCAGCCGGCGACAATTCCGACAGCCAATATATAGCGGCCGTATTTATTGTATTCCACGGGAAACTTCCGCCACATGTCATGAGCGACCGCCATGAAATGCGGACCGATCGCGACGCAGTAAAACAAAGCTTGAACAGCTGATACTTCAAATGACAGCACAGAGTAGGAAACGAGCGCATTATAGAAAGCATAGAACACGATGACCGACCAGAAAGTAGAGGTATGGGAAATGTAATTTTGCTGGATGACGATTTGAATGCCGACAAACAAGACGACACCGAGAAGGCCGACGAAATAGATTTCCGACTCCATCGTCAACTGCCGGTATGGTTCTTCGATGGCGGCTTGCTGTTTATGAAGAGTAGGGAGCAAGTAAATGAAAATATACGAAACGGCAAGCCCGCCTGAAAACGAGAACCATTTCACTTGCTTCAGTTTATCTCGAGGCACCAGGACGCTCGCGAAGAAATGGATCAAGATGAATACAATACCGATCAAAAACGGAATCAACAGCATGACCCAAGCCTCCTGTCAGATGGAATGATCTGGTGAAATGGCGAGCTTTTGTTAAATTAAAGGGTACTATAAATTACGTAAATTGATTTTCTATATTGTACTGCTTCGTTTAGAAATAATGAAGCCGCTTTTACATAATTTTAGCAAAAAACTAACCGACTTGGCCTTGGCGATTCGATTTGTGAAACTTTCTGGTTGCATTTTTTCTGTAACGGGTTTATATTGTGTGAGGCATCAATTAATGAGGGGTCAATTAATAACCCTCAAAACAATTAGGATAGAAAAAGGAGCAATTTACCATGAACACACTGCAAAACAAAAAAACCAATGATTTCAATGAAATCGTCAATGGACGCCGTTCCATTAAACAATACGACCCGGATGTGAAAATCAGCCGCGAGGAAATGACCGAGATCCTGGAACAGGCGTCCACAGCGCCTTCTTCCATCAATATGCAGCCTTGGCGTTTTGTTGTTATCGACAGCGCAGAAGGAAAAGAAAAGCTTGCGCCGCTGGCATCTTTCAACTTGGAAAAAGTAATGAGTGCATCAGCTGTTATCGCCGTGTTCGGCGACCTCAACAACATTGAGTACGCAGAAGAGATTTATGGCAAAGCCGTAGAACTCGGTTATATGCCCGAAGAAGTGAAAGAATTCCAAGTCGGCTACTTCAAACCTTTGTACGAAGGCATGTCCAAAGAGCAAATGAAAGACATCGTGCTGTTGGACTCAGGGCTTGTATCCATGCAATTGATGCTCGTTGCCCGTGCATTTGGCTACGACACCAACCCAATCGGTGGCTACGACAAGCAGAAGATCGCTGAGACGTTCGGCCTGGACAAAGAGCGTTATGTGCCAGTCATGCTTCTTACGATTGGCAAAGCCGCCAACGAAGGCTTCCAGTCGTACCGCTTGCCGGTCGAGGCGACCACGACCTGGAGCTAAGCCAGACGACCTTGAGTATTCGGGAGTTATGTATTATATTTGACTGGTCAATGAATAGTGGGCACAGCTATCAATTGACTTCATCGATCATTTAGGAGGTCTTTCAATGCCGTGTTCATTTTCAAAGCAGGAACAAGTGCTGCACCAGTTTAAGGGTCTGACCAATCAGATCAGCCCGAAGTTTGAGCGTTGCACAGGCATCAGTGCGTCGCGTTATGAGTTATTGTCGCAGCTTTATAAAGTTGACGAAATCAACCAGTCAACGTTACAAAAATTGGTCAATATCGATAGCGCCGCGGTCACGCGCCATTTAAAGCAGCTTGAAGCGAGCGGCATGGTCACAAAGCGCAGAAATCCAGAAGACAATCGTGTAATCTTTGTCAGCCTGACCGATGAAGGACGCGAGCGCATCGTCGAATACCGGAAAGAAAATACAGGCTTCGTCAAGCAAATGCTCCACGATTTCACGTCTGAGGAAGTCGATGCGCTTAGCGATATGTTGCGGCGCATGCAAGACAATATCGTTGATTATTAAAAATACAGATTAAAGGATGGCGAAATGAAATGATGATTATCCACGCACATTTGCAAGTAAAACCTGACCAGGAACAAGCCTTTTTAAACGAAAGCAAAATTTTGATCGACGCATCGCGTCAAGAACCGGGCAATGTTCAATACGATTTGATGAAATCAGTGGAGAAGGACGGCCATTTCACAATGGTGGAAGTATGGAAAGATGCGCAAGCAATCGAAGCCCATAACGCGAGTGAACATTTCACGGCTTTCTCCAAAAAAGCAGCTGGATTCATGAGCGCGCCGATGGAACTGAAAGTCTATAGCGGTGAAGCTGTCCGGATGTAAGAAAAGCTTGTTCGTTTAAACGAGATGCCAGGCAATGCTTGAACATCTTGGTGAACTGTGACAAGATAGACCTTGAAAGACAAATGCTAATTTCATAAAACACATGTGGGGGAATCGGTGTTGCCGATTGAGAGAATATCCGTGAGATATTGACCCTTGGAACCTGAACTGGCTAATACCAGCGGAGGGAACATATTCAAATCGGTCTATTCTGCGATGATATGCGCCCAAGGTTTCTATAACCTTGGGCGCTTTTTTGTATCCGCAATTGGATATGTCCCCTGAATCAGCTTCTGAAATCATCTTTTATGAATTCATTCAAAGGGGGAAACAAGATGAAAAAATGGACGATTGCCATTGCACCGGTGTTGCTGATCGCGGCATGCACAGAAGAAGCGGAAAGTCCGGGCAGCGACGTGGCGAATGAACAACAGGAATTAGAAGAAGTGACGATGGTGTTGGATTGGACGCCAAATACCAATCACACCGGCTTGTATGTGGCACAGCAAAAGGGCTATTTTGAAGAGCAAGGGCTAGATGTCGAGATCATCTTGCCGGGTGAAGCGGGCGCCAATCAATTGGTCGCTTCCAACCAGGCGGAATTCGGCATCGGCGCACAGGAAAGCTTGACGGAAGCGAGAGTGCAAGACATTCCGATCGTCTCGATTGCGGCGCTCATTCAGCACAACACGTCCGGATTTGCATCCCCTAAAGACAAAGGCATCGAGTCGCCGAGCGATTACGAAGGGAAAACTTACGGCGGCTGGGGAGCGCCAGTCGAAAAAGCGGTGCTCGGGTCCATCATGGAACAGGAAGGGGCTGATGTGGAAAACGTCGACATCGTCAATATCGGCAATAGCGACTTTTTCACGGCGGTCGAACGCGACATCGATTTTGCTTGGATCTATTACGGCTGGACGGGCATTGAAGCCGAACTGCGCGGCGATGAATTGAACATGCAGTATTTGACGGACTACTCGGACAAACTGGATTATTACACACCGATCCTAATGACTAATGAAAACTTGATTGCAAAAGATCCGGAAACCGTTCGTGCATTCACCAAAGCAGTGTCGCAAGGCTACGAATTCGCCATCGATGAGCCTGAACAAGCAGCTGAGATCTTGATCGAGTCGGTCCCGGATTTGGATCCGGAACTGGTGAAAGCGAGCCAAGAATGGCTGTCGCCGAAATATCAGGACGATGCCGCGAAATTCGGCGAACAGCAAGAGCAAGTGTGGGCGGATTACGCTGCGTGGATGTTCGACAACGGGCTACTGGATGAGGAATTGGACGTGGAGCAGGCGTACACCAATGAATTTTTACCGGAGGAGGAAAACTGATGGGCAATGCATTATTAAGTATTCAAATCATCCCGAAAACGAAAAACGGGGAAGACGTCATTCCATATGTAGACAAAGCGATCGCCGTCATTGAAAAGTCGGGCGTCCCGTACCAAGTCAATCCACTGGAGACGACGATGGAAGGGGATCTGGCGCAGTTGTTTTCGATCGTTGAGGAAATGAACGAGGCGATGATCGAAAACGGCAGTTCGAACGTCATCTCCCAAATCAAAGTGCTGTATCAGCCGAGCGGTGCCTCGATGGATAAATTGACGGAGAAATACCGGCCGTGATGATTGTGCGAAAAGGATGGAGACCGGTTCTGGTCCTCATCCTTTTATTGATCGTCTGGCAAGCGCTGGTGCCGCTGTTTGAAGTGCCAGAGTGGTTGCTTCCGACCCCTTATCAGATCGGGGTAGAAGCGGTAAACAGTTGGCCGAATTACAGCGGGCATTTGCTTGCGACGATCCGATTATCGATCCTCGGCTTTTTCATCGGATCGTCGATCGGCCTTGGCGTCGCGATGATTCTTCATCTCGTGCCGAAACTGCGGGAGACTTTTTATCCTTTGCTGATTTTATCGCAAAATATCCCGATTATCGTTTTGGCGCCGCTATTGGTCATTTGGTTCGGCTTCGGCTTGTTGCCGAAACTGATCATCATCATTCTCGTGTGCTTTTTCCCGATCACCATCGCGGCACTTGATGGGTTCAGGCAGACGAGCGGCGAATTGCTTCATTATATGAAAATGGCAGGAGCCGACAGACGCCAGATTTTTTGGAAGCTCGAATGGCCGCATGCGATGCCGTCGATTTTCTCGGGCTTGAAAATTGCGGCGACCTATAGCGTCATGGGTGCCGTCATTTCCGAATGGCTCGGTGCGCAGGAGGGCATTGGCGTCTATATGACGCTCGCCTCGTCGTCGTTCCGGACGACGCAAGTATTTGTCGCGATCTTGTTGATCATGAGTTTGAGCATGCTGTTTTTCGCGGCGATTGTGTTACTCGAAAAGTGGATCATCCGCTGGAAAACGAGCGGGGGAGGGAATTTGAATGGCTGAATTGGCGATTGAACAATTGACGAAAAGCTTTGACGGGACCGAAGTGCTGAAAGAGTTATCATTGAATATAGGAGACGATGAATTTGTCGCCGTGCTCGGCCCTTCCGGCAGCGGCAAAAGCACGTTATTTCATTTAATTGGCGGGCTTTATGAGCCGGATGCAGGAAGTATTCTATTGGGCGGCGAGAACATCAACGGCCAAAAAGGCTCCGTCAGCTATATGCCGCAAAGCCCGTCGCTGCTTCCGTGGCGCACCGTGCTGGACAATGTTTTGTTAGGGGCTGAGATCGCTGGACACAAAGATCAGCAAGCAGCTATTCAAATGATGGAAAAAGCAGGACTGGCAGGTTATGAGCAATCTTATCCGCACCAATTGTCCGGCGGAATGAAGCAGCGCGCCGCCTTTATCCGTAGCCTCTTAAGCCCACAGCCACTCATTTTGCTGGACGAGCCGTTTTCAGCGCTGGATGAATTCACCCGTTCAGAAATGCAAAAATGGCTGCTTGATATTTGGCAGCACAATAAACGCTCGATTCTTTTCGTCACGCATAATATAGAAGAAGCTTTGTTTCTCGCAGACCGCATTCTGGTGTTATCGGAAAAACCTGCGCGTGTCGTCGCTGAGTTTAAAGTGGGTTTCGCGAGGCCGAGAGCAGAAGACATCACTTTGACAGAAGAGTTTCTGCAATACAAGAAGGACATTTATAAAGTACTGAAGAAAGAGGAACCAAAATAGAGATAGAGAAGGCCGCTGAGATTTCTCGGCGGCCTTCTCTATTCCCTTGGTGAATTTTTCTCTTCGTTTGGATTGTTTGTTATCCATTTCCGTAATAGGCGATTGAATTCTGTTGCTTGCTGAATTGGCCAATCATGTCGAGCGCCTGGAATAAGCATTCCGACCGCATTCGGCATGACAACAGGAGCCATTTTAGTCGAAGCGATTATGGCGCGCGATTCGTACTCTCCAGCCGCAAACAGTGCGGGCTTGCAGAAAGAACTATACGATGCATCGAGACGGAAGCGAATGATTTCCTTAAATATGGCTTCATATGTCTCGCGCGTTAGCAGTTGATAATTGGAGATGAAGTCAGGGATCTTTTGAGGTGGCAGGAGATAACGTTCGCGGGCCATCTTTTTGAGATGCGAAGTATTGTGTATGTTCCGCTGCACAGCGCATGATTGCAGTTTCAATAAAAACCCGTAACGCAACGGCTGGACCGTGATGCCGCTAATAAAGAGGCTCAATACTTTTTCTGGGAAACGCTTAGCCAATTCCAAGGCGACATGGCCTCCTAAAGAAAGTCCCACTATATGGACAGCTCGATCCTTAATAACTTGATGGGCAATTTGTTCGGCACTATCCGCTAAACTGACCCAAGGTATCGCGGCACTTTTTCCGTGTCCAGGCAAATCAACCATAATCAATTGATGATCGGAAAATGCGTATTCTTGTTGCCACCATATCCAACTGCTTGCGCCAAGCCCGTGGATGAAGAGTATGGGTTCCGCTTCAGTAAACGTGGACTCTGAGTAAGCGATCATATTAGACACTCCTCGGTTTCTTTTTTTAAAACCAATCGATCAAATGCTTCATTCCTTAGAAATGTGGCAGGTTTTTTAGGGTCTTGAAGTGATCAAATAGCGCAGTAGGGTTTTAAAACGGTGACATAAAGCAAAGTGGTTTCATCATTCCCCAATTTCAAAGTGTTTATTGTTTTATAGAAATACAATTTTTTATCTAAGCGAAATCGGAACTGAGCGTTTGGAGTATAGATAGCCAATAAGCTCAAAAATAAACCTAATTCAAGCGAGAAAAGTGAGTTCTGTCGAATGAGAAAAATGATAAAATATTATCAAAATACTTTTCGGGAGGGGCAGCGATGGATACGTGGTTTGGTGCAAGATCTGATTATCCGTTCGAGCTTTTTTCCGTCAGCCATCTAATCGTACTGGCAATTGCCTTAACAGGATTCCTGTGCCTGGTCCTTTTAAGAGACAATTTCGCCGCTAAAGATGCCTTGTTCCAGCAATTGCGCTGGCTGCTGTTTCTTGTGCTGCTCATCTCTGAAGTGTCCTATCAGTATTGGGCCGTCAGCCACGAGTATTGGAGCTTCGATCGTTATATGCCGCTTCATTTATGCGGTGTCGCTTCTATCACCGCCATGATCGGCTTAGTGACTTTGCATCCATTTTGGATCCGCGTATCGTTTTTCATCGGCATCGTGCCCGCGGCTTTGGCACTGGTGACGCCGGATATGCCGTATGATTACCAGCACTACCGGTTTTGGAAATTTTTTGTCCATCATACTGCCATCGCCTGGGCAAGTCTGTTTTTGGCTTTATTTATGCCAAGTGCACTTACGTGGCGTTCGGTATTTTCGGTTTATGGAATTTTGCTCGTGTATGCCGCGTTCATCGGGTTTTGGGTCAATCCACAGACCGGCTCAAACTATCTTTACCTGTCGCAGCGGCCATCTACCATCTCACCCTTGGATTTTTTCGGGGATGGCGTTTGGTATTATATCAATTTATGCTTAGCTGCTTTCCTGTTATTTGCGGTTCAGTACGGGATATTCCGCTGGATCTTTAAAAAAACCGGCCCTGAAGAAAACTGAATGCGACTAACAACCAGCTGCCAGGTGCGGAAATGCTTCCGTCTCGGGCAGCTTTTTCGATTTTCAATAGAGGACTATTTGCATATTTAGAGAATAAAAGGGGGACAGAGCGAAAGGGGTGGCGGGAATGGATTGGGTAGTCGTACTGAGCTGGACATTGAACTCTTTATTGCTGTTGAACATCGTGCTCGCGCTTGTAATCATCTTTAATGAACGTCGGGATGCTGGGGCTACTTGGGCATGGCTATTGATTTTGTTTTTCTTGCCGATTCTCGGATTTATTGTCTATTTGTTTTTCGGCAGGCATTTGACCACCAACAACTTCTACAACTTAACGGAAGACGAACAATCCTATTTCACGCGCCAAGTCGATGCTCAAGTCCAGCGCATCCAGGCAGGGGAAGCAGAATATGATGAAGAGCTGCTGAACAAATACGAGCAATTGCTGATCATGAATTTGCGGTCGTCCAAATCACTCGTCAGCTTCTACAACGAAACCCGTATATTCTCTGAAGGCAACGAGAAATTCGACACCATGATCAAAGACATTGGCAACGCGCAGGAAGAAGTCAATGTCCAATACTATATCATTAAACGGGATGCGCTCGGCCAGCGGCTATTCGATGCTTTGCTCGAACGTGCCAAAGCCGGAGTCAAGGTACGGCTTCTCTATGATGCAGTCGGGTCGAAGAGTTTAAAACAATCGGATTTTAAGGAATTGATCGAACATGGCGGCGAAGTGGAAATCTTTTTTCCGTCCAAATGGGGAATCAATTTCCGCCTCAATAACCGCAACCACCGGAAAGTGTGCATCATTGACGGGAAAATCGGCTATATTGGCGGATTTAATGTCGGGACGGAATATTTGGGTGAAGTGGAGAAATTCGGCTATTGGCGCGATGTTCATTTGCGCATAGAAGGAGACGTCGTCCATCATATCCAAGACCGTTTTGTGCTGGATTGGAACTACGCCAACCAATACAAGAACCGAGACGACATCTTTTGTTTTCCACCTCACCAAATCAGACATTTCTCGCCGATGCAAATCGTCACGAGCGGGCCGAATTCGCACACAGAACATTTGAAAAACATGAAAATCAAAATGATTTCGTCGGCAAAGCGCGAAATCTACATCCAAACGCCGTATTTCATTCCGGATAAAAGCTTTATGGACGCCTGTAAAATGGCCTTGCTGAGCGGTGTAAAAATGAATATTATGATTCCCGGCAAGCCGGACCATCCATTTGTTATGTGGGGATCCTGGTCGTTCCTTGGCGAGTTGCTCGATTACGGAGCGGACGTCTATTTATACGATCGTGGTTTTTTGCACTCCAAGACGATGACCGTGGACGGCGAGATTTCAACTGTCGGGACCACCAACCTGGATGCCCGCAGCTTCCGATTGAATTTCGAAATCAATACGCTCGTTTTCAACCGCCGGATTGCGCTCGAACTGGAGTCCCTGTTCGAGTCGGATACTGCCGATTGCCGCAAATTGACGAAAGAACTCTACGCACAGCGCGATTGGACCATCAAGCTGCGCGAAGGTTTTGCCCGCCTGTTGAGCCCGATTTTATAATTTGTGATAGTTACGTGTGGAATGTGGGTTGAAGAAGTCTCCTAATCCAGTACGAATTAAAATAGAATTGTTTTTTCTACATTCAAAATTCAATGATCTATCTAAGTATTTGGAGAAGCGTTCGCTCGAAAACCCTTCTGCTCAATAATGTTGCGCATTACTTTCGCAAAGATAATGTCTCCCGTAGGTCGACCTTATCTTTCCAGTGGTAAAGCGAGACGACCGAGACCTCGGAAGGTGCCTAGCGGCTGAGGATGCCTGGGCGCGAGCCCACGGAAAGCGAGCGATAAGCTTCGGAAAATACAACTTCTTACGTTTTTTCGACAACCTGAAAAAGCTGAAACCACTTTAGGTTTCAGCTTTTTTTATTTGTCCAAAATCCCCAATGCCTACAAGCGCTTCTGCGACATGGCTTCGCGCATATGGCGCAGCGCCGTCTTGCCTTCGTCACCACGGGCGATCATGACGTTTGTGTAGAGCGCATCGATCAAGCTGAGCTGCGCGATGCGGGAAGCGAGGGCTTCTGAACGGAAATCCGTTTCTTCCGACAAGGTGTACAAAATAATATCCGCCTCTTTGGATAATGGCGATTTGGCGAAATTGGTCACGCAGACGATCGTCACTTCTTTTTCCTTCAAGACGTGAAGCACTTCCAGGACATCGCGCGTGCTGCCGGAGTGTGAGATAACAATGGCCACATCGCCTTTGGTGAGCTGGGATGCGGACATAAGTTGGAGATGGGCATCCATATTCATCGCCACATGAAGGCCGAGCCGGACGAATTTATGATAGCCGTCCATGGCGATCATCGCAGATCCGCCGTTTCCGAAAAACTCTATCTTGCGTGCAGACAGCACTGCTGCGACTGATTGTTTCAAGGCATCTTCGTCGATGATCTGCAAGGTATCTTCGAGTGTCTTGATATTGGAGCGGAATACTTTTTCTGCCACTGTTTTTACTTCGTCGCCTTCTTCGATCTGTTCATGGATGTCTTTTAATGGCGCGACAACTTCCGCAGCCAAGGCGATTTTGAACGCTTGGAAGCCTTTAAAGCCGAGGCGCTGGCAGAAGCGGAAGACGGTCGATTCTGCAAGCCCGAGCTCATCGGCAATTTGGTTGATCGTCAAATGGATGATGTTGCGGGGGTCATTTAAGATGTAATCGGCGATTTTCTTTTCCTTTTCACTGAAATTGCGGTAACTGCCACGGATGGCTGCCAATGCGAATTGTTGTTGTTTCATTCTGCCACGCCTCTTTCTGTTGCTTGAAGTTTTTTTATATTTCTATCATAACATGCTTGTGTATGGAAAAATATTTGATATAATAAGTTTAATAAGGAAAAATATTCTTTTATTCTACAGGAGGTTTTCAAATGGAAATCGGAATTATCGGTTTGGGCAAGATGGGCAAGAACTTGGCACTCAATTTAACAGATCATGGCCACACAGTGGTAGGGCATGATGCAAACGCCTTGGAAGTAAGCGGTTTCAAAGTTGCGGGATCGCTCGAGGAATTGGTGCAGAACCTGCAGGCACCACGTACGGTGTGGTTGATGGTGCCAGCCGGAGAAATTACGGAATCGGTCATCACACAATTGGTGCCGCTATTGGACAAGGGCGATGCCATCATTGACGGAGGCAACTCGAACTACAAAGAATCAGTGCGCCGCGCTGAGGAATTGCAAGCGAGCGGAATTTATTTCTTCGACTGCGGCACAAGCGGCGGAACAGAAGGCGCGCGCCACGGGATTTGCGCAATGATCGGCGGGGACGAAGAAAAGTTCAACGACATCGAACCGCTCTTCCGCGACATCTCAGTTGAAGGCGGCTATCTCTATGCCGGCAAATCAGGCAGCGGGCATTTCATGAAAATGATCCACAACGGCATCGAGTACGGCATGATGCAATCGATTGCTGAAGGATTTGATATCCTCCACAAGAGTGATTTCGACTACGACTTTGAAAAAGTGGCCGGCGTCTGGAACAACGGCTCGATCATCAGCTCTTATTTGATGGGATTGACGCAAAACGCCTTCTCGAAAGATGAAAAGCTCGATGGCATCAAAGGGGTCATGAACTCTTCAGGAGAAGGAAAATGGACAGTGGAAACGGCACTTGATTTGAATGTGCCGGCACCGGTCATCACGATGTCACTGATGATGCGCTACCGTTCACTTGAAGACGATACGTTTACAGGGAAAGTCGTCGCAGCACTTCGCAATGAATTCGGCGGGCACGCAGTCGTCAAAAAATAAACCATTGTTTATCTGAAAGAGGGGGAAATCACATGGATGGTTCAACATTAATTATCATCGCGGTTGCAAGCATTTTCGTATTGCTGTTTTTGGTCATGCGTACGAAATTGCACGCGTTCGTCGCGTTATTATTGGTAAGTCTACTGCTCGGCATCGCGGCGGGAATGCCGCTTGGGGATGTTATTCAATCGATTCAAAACGGCATGGGCGGAACACTTGGCTTTGTCGCAGTCGTCGTTGGCCTTGGCGCCATGTTCGGAAAAATGCTGGAAGTTTCCGGTGGCGCTGAACGCTTAGCCGCTACATTGATCGGTAAATTCGGAGAAGATAAAGCACCGTGGGCTCTTGGCGTAACAGGTTTCATCGTTGCCATTCCAGTATTTTTCGATGTCGGTTTCATCATTTTAGTGCCAATCGTCTACAGCTTGGCGAAAAAGACTGGCAAATCTCTTTTGCATTACGGGATTCCGCTATTGGCGGGTCTTGCTGTTACACATAGCTTCATCCCGCCGACTCCGGGACCGATTGCGGTTGCGGAACTGGTCGGTGCAGAACTTGGCTGGGTTATCCTGTTCGGGGTGCTCGCGGGGATTCCTTCCATGATTCTAGCGGGACCTGTTTTTGGACGCTACATAGGGAAGCGCATTCATTTGACGATTCCGGATTACATGGATATCAAAGAACAAGAATACGATAAAGAATTGCCAAGCTTCGGGATGATCATTTCTTTGATCTTGATACCGCTTGTGTTGATTCTCTTCAACACCTTGTCAGCCGTCGTGTTGGATGAAGGGAACCAGATCCGTGAGATCTTGACTTTCCTTGGCCATCCATTCGTCGCCTTGACAATCGCTACGATCCTGACGTTTTTCTTCCTGGGCACACGCCGCGGCTATTCACGCCAGGAAGTTCAAGACATTGCAACGAAAGCACTTGAACCTGCGGGTATCATCATCCTCGTTACAGGGGCTGGCGGTGTGTTCAAACAAGTATTGATCGACTCAGGTGTCGGCGATGTGCTCGGCCAAATGATGGGCGACTCTGCGCTTCCGCCGATTGTCCTAGCGTTCTTGATCGCTTCAGCAGTCCGTGTGGCACAAGGCTCCGCTACCGTTTCCATGGTAACGGCTGCAGGATTGATCGCACCGCTTCTAGAAATCACCGGAACAACTGGCCCAGCACTTGGCTTGATCGTTATTTCCATCGCTGCAGGCGCTACGGTTTTGTCTCACGTAAACGATTCCGGCTTTTGGCTTGTTAACCGCTATTTCGGAATGAGCGTCAAGGACACATTGAAATCCTGGACCGTGATGGAAACCATCATCGGCCTCACCGGATTCGTGGTAGTATTGATTTTGAGTTTCTTTATCACATGAGTACAGAAAAAGAAAAAGGGATTTTCCTTTTTCTTTTTCTGTTATAAGGAAGGAAGAAGAACATGCCTGAACAATCCTATTATTTAGGGGTCGATATAGGGACCACTTCCACAAAAGCTGTCCTATTCAATAAAGCGGGGCAAATCAAAGACAGCCATACTGTTTTCTATCCCTTGCACACGCCGAACCAGTTGACCGCCGAACAGGACCCGGAAGAAATTTTTCGCGCCGTCCTGACAGCGGTCCGGGAAACCTTGAGAAAAAGCGACATCAGCAAAGAGTCATTAAAACTCTTGTCGTTCAGTTCGGCCATGCACAGCCTGATTGCGGTAGATGCTCAAGGAGAACTTTTGACCAACAGCATCACTTGGGCAGATACGAGAAGCTCGAAGCACGCGAAGCACATCAAAGAAAACTTGAACGGACATGACATTTACTTGCGGACCGGTACGCCGATCCACGCAATGTCGCCATTAGCGAAACTTTTGTGGCTGCAGGATGAAAAACCGGAAATCTGCCAAGCTACCGCGAAGTTCATTAGCATCAAGAGCTATATTTTCCATAAGTTTTTCGGAGAGTATGTCGAAGATCATTCCATCGCTTCCGCTACAGGCTTGTTTAATTTGGAACAGCTCGACTGGGACCAAGGCGCATTGGATGTGTCTTGTGTAACGGCAGAGAAATTACCGCGCCTCGTTCCCACGACCGAGCAGTTCACTGGAGTCGCACCGGAGTTCGCTGCGTTCATGGGTGTCCGGGAAGACATTCCGTTTGTCATCGGGGCAAGCGACGGCGTGTTGGCCAATCTCGGCGTCGATGCCATCGACCCCGGAGTCATTGCAGTGACCATCGGGACGAGCGGTGCCATCCGTACAGTGTCCCCGGTGCCGAAAACCGACCCGAAAGAGCGGACTTTCTGTTATGTATTGACGGAAAATCACTGGGTGATCGGCGGGCCGGTCAATAACGGCGGCATCATTTTGCGATGGCTTCGCGATGAATTCGCATCATCTGAAGTAGAAACGGCGAAGCGCCTCGGGATCGATACATACGATGTGTTGACGAAAATCGCAGCAACGGTTAAACCAGGAGCTGACGGGCTGTTGTTCCACCCCTATTTGACAGGGGAACGGGCACCGCTTTGGGATGCCAATGCCAGAGGGTCGTTCTTTGGCCTCAGCATCCATCACCAGAAGCAGCATATGATCCGCGCTGTACTCGAAGGCATCGTCTTCAACTTGTATACCGTGCTACTGGCAGTTGAGGAATTGACAGGAGAGCCGGCACGCATACAAGCTTCCGGCGGTTTTGCCCGCTCTGAGTTGTGGCGCCAACTATTGGCAGACGTCTTCGACAAACCGGTCATCATCCCGGAAAGCTTTGAAAGTTCTTGTCTCGGCGCCGTGGTCCTCGGCATGTATGCTACGGGCGAGATTGAGGACTTTAGCATTGTCTCTGAAATGATCGGCAGCACCCATACGCATCACCCCGAAACGGAAGCGAGCAATATCTACCGTGAATTGCTCCCGATTTATATCCGTTTATCGCGTTTACTGAAAGAGGAATATGAGAGCATTTCCGATTTCCAGCGCAAGCATATGAATTAACAAGAAACCCGAGGCTACTGGCCTCGGGTTTTTTTAATGCATTGATTGAGGGTTAACACAATGCTGACCGTTATTTTGTGGAAAAGTTCTGAAAACGAACCGAATTCAAAGTGCCTTTTGATATACTAATATTCACAAGTACAGGTGGTTGTTGGGATAAAGGAGGGAGAATTCCATGCTCAATCAGGTGTTGAAACAATTCAATCTACAAGTGATTTCCGTCAATGAAGTCGAAGATTCTTTCAGTTCAACGGTATACAAATGCACTTTGCCGAATGGCGAATCGATCTTTTTGAAAATCCCGTATACCCGTGTGAAATACGAGCGCGAGCTGGCCGCTTATGAAATCCTCGCTGGCCATGTCCCGATTCCAAAGCTGCTCGATCATTGGGCGGGTGACGATAAATGCCCAGGGGCTTTACTGCTGTCCGAACTAAAAGGGAAGTCTTTGTCCGCAACAGCTTCTCCGGAAATCGCATATCAAATCGGTGCCATGCAAGCGTCTATGCATCAAATCAAACCTTCTAACAAGACAGCACTCGGCGCCATACAAAATGAATTTCCCAATTGGCATGAATTTATCGAAAGGCAGTTTTATAGCTTCGCGGAAGATGCAAAAGAAGTATTGGAGGAAGATTTATATATGGCCAGCTTGCGCAAGTTTGAGCAAATGAAAGGCGAGCTTCCAGAACCAGACGGGCCAAGTTTTGTCCATATGGATTTCCGGCCAGCCAATATCATTGTGGAAGAAGGCCAGGTTTCCGGCATGATCGATTTTGAAAGTGTGCGCTTCGGTTCGGCGGAAATCGATTTCACTAAAATTCACCGTGATTTTCTCAGCACAAATTCGTCATTATCTGACTCCTTTCAGATGGGCTATAACAGCATCCGGCCGATGATCGATTTGCAAGCCGTTTTGCCCTTTTATCGGTTCATTGATGCCTTTAACAGCAATGGCTGGAGCCAAAGGCGGGGCCTGGAGAAGAATTTTGCATTCTATGAAACCAATTTGAGGATATTGAAAGAAATGCTGCAAGGAGATCGGCTGGAAAAATGAAGACTAGACGCTGGCTATCCAGAAAAATCGGCGAATGCCAAATCTAGCAGATTGGAGGGAGATTGTTGAGAACCCTTTGTTACATCTTACTGTTGGCTGTGGTTTTGTTAGCAGCATGTGATGAAAATCAACAAAAGAGCGCCGCTGTTTTGGAAGCGGAAGCTCATTTGGAAAACCAAGGATATACGTCGATTTCCGTGATAGAAGAAAAGTCGTTGCTTCTAACGAAACAAGATTTGAAGGATCCGTCCTATGCGCCGATTTGGCAAGTCCAGCCCTTGGATTCTAATCAATACATAGATAAAGAGCTTACTTCTGTGGAATTAATCGTACAAAATCACCCGCTTGAACGTCTCTACAACAGCAAGAAAACAAGAACCATCGTCTATCTCCATCAAAATAAAGTAGTTGGCGGGTGGTCATTCCCAGTGACCTCAAGTGAAGCGCTTGTCGGCAATGTGTATTCCTTGGATGGGAAAACGGCGGAAGAAGTGAAGCAAGAAGAATTAAGCCCTAAATAGAAAAGATAATGTATACAAACGAATGGGGAGAGTGTTACGTGGAAAATCAAACATATGTTAATTGGGACGGCCAGACTGTGAGCCTGACTTGGCAGCCCTATAAACAGCTCCATGCAAGCGACGTCGCGACCAGTGTTCATGGCTACTGCTTTCTAGATGAAAAACTGGTCCTCGTTCAAGTAAAAGGCCGAGGATTTAATGTTCCGGGCGGCCATGTGGAAAAAGGGGAAGTGCCTGAACAGGCATTACGCCGTGAAGTGTACGAAGAGGCATATGTAGCCGGGGAGCTAACTTATATCGGTGCAATCGAAGTGAACCACTCAGAAAATAGGGAATTTATGGAGAATGGAAAATACCCGAAAGTTGGATATCAACTATTCTACCGAATGGACATTACAAAGTGTTTTTTATTTTTGCGTCAATTCGAGACCACCGCGCGCATTTGGGTAGAGACCGAAGAGGTTCCGTATGTGATGAATGATCATGAGTTAGCGCTATTGGTATTAAAAGAAGCAGTGGCGAGTAAGCGAAAGCTAGATTCAAATAGTGAATAAGGAACAGCATTTACATAAAGAATTTATTGGTCTTTGTAAAAGCTTCAATAAAGAATTTCGCATCATTTTAAGTTTGGATGATTATTTAAAAATATATACAAAATCATCTATAGACGGCTACAGGAGAACCGAGAACCACGGAAAAGACTTAAGGAAAATAGACATTATAAAAAAGATAAAGGAGGCAAATCAATGATTAAAGGCCTTTACGAAGCGCATTTACCGGTCAGGAATTTAAAACGCTCCATTGAATTCTATACTAGTTTGGAATTGGAACTTGCTTATGAGACTCCAAAGCTGGCTTTCTTTTGGATTGTCAAAGGGAAAAGTTGGGTGGGCTTATGGGAAACGGATAAAGTGGAAACGCCATATCATCCTTCGCTTCGCCATATCGCTTTTCATGTGGATATAGGAGCGATCCGCAACGCGAAGGTTTGGCTGGCTGACAGAGGAATCGAAGGGCGAACGGCTTTCGGTTTTTCACCGGAAGAACAACCAGTGATCTTGCCGAACCGGCCATATGCCCACGCAGCAGTTTATTTTCATGACCCGGATGGCAATTCACTGGAATTTATCGCACCGCTAGATTTCAAGGTTGAGGAAGAATTCGACATGATGTCTTTGGCACAATGGGATCAAAAGCACGTATAGAAAATGTTCAGCTGAGCAAGCAGAAAACTACGGGAGGGCATCACATGTTGAACTATACGTTGTGCTTGATTCGAAATGGCGATGAAATTCTGCTCCTGAACCGGGAGAAGCCGCCGCAGATGGGCATGTGGAATGGCGTCGGCGGAAAAATCGAGCCCGGCGAAACGCCGCTTGAAAGTGCCATCAGGGAAACCTTTGAAGAGACCGGCATTCGATTGACAGATATGCTGCATGCAGGAAATGTTCTTTTCACGAATGAAAGCAGCCGTCAAGGAATGTACTTGTTTATGGCGGATTTGCCGGAAACACAAGTTTTGGCTACGCCTCTTGGAACCCGTGAAGGCATATTGGATTGGAAGTCAATCGACTGGATCCTGCAAAAAGACAATCGCGGAGTAGCCGCTAATTTACGTGCCTATCTGCCTTCGCTGCTAAATGGTGATTTGAAATTGGAACATTGCTTCATTTATAAAAATAGGGAAATCGCTGAATACACAGCGGCAGCACTTTCAGAACCAATAAAAGCTTAGAGAGGAGTGGATTCAATGAATTTCAAGCCGATCAATTTCAATGAAAAACTTTTGAAATTCGACGATCTATGGTCGCCGAAAGTCATCGCAGAAATGAATGATTATCAATTCAAAACCGTGAAAGTGCAAGGGGATTTCGTCTGGCATAAGCACGAAGAAACTGATGAAGTGTTCATTGTGTTAGAAGGAGAACTGGCCATTGAATTCCGGGACGGAAAAGTGGAATTGAAAGCAGGCGAAATGTTTGTCGTTCCAAAAAATACAGAGCACAAGCCATTTGCGAAAACGCAAGCGAGCATCTTGCTGGTTGAACCTAAAGGCGTCGTCAATACAGGCGATATTCAAAGTGGGCAGACGGCAGAAAATGATGTGTGGATCTAAACGGGTTTTTCATGAAATTTACGCTTTCGTTGCGTAAAATGCGGTAAAATAACAGCATACTTTATTTTAGGACGTGATTTTCTTGCCGGATTGGACTTATCATACGATGTTTGAACCCGCACTTTCCCGCTTGCCGGCAAAAACCGGGAGAGAATTTATCCATAAAGGCATGCATCGGATCGCCTCGATTCCCGGCGGAAGCAAACTCATCGAATACTTGGGGCACACGGCTCCAGCCAAGCAGCTGGAAACGGAGATTTTTGGTTTAAAGATTGCCAACCCCGTCGGCTTGAGCGGGAAAATCGATCCCTTGCTTTCCGGAACCAAGGCATTCAGGCATTTGGGAATGGGCTTTATCGAGATCGGCCCGGTGTCGTGGGAGCCGGTGGAAGCGGGTTCACCGGAATTCATTGACTCAAAAGATAAGTTGCTTTTTCCATACCATCTGGAATCACCCGGTCTCAAGCGAACGATCGAGAAGCTCGAGAAGCTGAAACCGTTCGACAAGCCGATTTTCATCCGGCTAGGGAAAAGCGGTTCTTTTGAACAAACGCGTTCTTTATTGAACAAGCTGTCCGCGTATGGAGATGCTTTTGTCATTGAAGAGCCGTTCAGCGAGGAGCAGCGGCAGTCTTTAAAGGAAGCAGTCGGCAGCAAGCCGCTATTATATGCCAGTTCAGCGGATGAAATCGATTCAGCTGTTATGGGACTGGCAGCTAATGAAACATGCATAGACGGAATCGTCATCGATGAACTGGGAATAGACACGGGCGAAGGCATGGAATATCCGATCGAACAAACTGGACTGCTGGCTGAACAAGTGTCTGCCATTCGGCAGCACAGTACAATTCCGATCATCGTCTCAGGCGGAATCGCTGAACCGAAAGACGCCCTGGCTTTATACGGGGCAGGAGCGGATTTGGTGATGCTCTCTAGCGGCTATGTCAGGACCGGCCCCGGTTTGCCGAAGCGCATCAATGAAGGATTGCTGGATCAACGAATAACGGCGCCTCCTATGTACGATGGCTGGATTTGGCATTGGCTATTCGGATTGTTCATGTTCCTCGGCGGAGCAGTGGCAATGCTTGTCAGCATGACCATCGTCCTCATGCCTTATGACGAGGCATTTTTGAATTTATCGAGAGAAGAACTAATTGCGATCAATCCGAATATTTATCATTTCATGCAGCATGACCGGATGACCGTCGCCGGCACGATGGTTTCCGGCGGCATTCTCTATATGCAATTGGCGAGGCACGGTGTCCGTCATGGTTTGGAATGGGCAAAACGCGCGATTCACATCGCAGGGGTATTAGGGTTCCTCGGTATTTTATTATTTATCGGATTCGGTTATTTCGACTGGCTCCACGGTATTCTTTGGCTTGTTTTGCTTCCGTTTTTCTGGAAAGGCTACCAGGCATCCAAAAACCATAGCGAACATTCGTCTTCGCGCAACCGCACGAACCACCAAGCCTGGAAACGCAGCTTGTGGGGACAGCTGGCGTTCGTCGCACTTGGATTTGCGCTCGCAGCAGCCGGGCTTGTCATTTCGACAATCGGCGTGAACGGCGTTTTCGTCCAAACTGACATCGCCTATATCTGCATGAGCCCTGAACAAATCGCTGCCATCAACGAACGGCTCATTCCTGTAATCGCGCATGACCGGGCGGGGCTTGGCAGCGCCTTGATCAGTGTGGGGCTGCTTGTGTTGATGCTCGCGTTATGGGGATTTCAGGAAGGGCAGCGATGGGTCTGGTACACGTTCCTGTTCGGCGGGCTGCCGGCGTTTGGGGCGGCCATCATCATTCATTACGTAATCGGCTATACGAGCTTTATTCATATCCTGCCGGCGTATGTAGCCTTAGTGCTGTTCGCAAGCGGATTGATCTTGTCCAAAAAATTCTTTTTCATAAAATAGCAACTTGCCGGTGAATGAGCCGGCAAGTTTTTTTGCATAAAAAAACAGCCTCAAGGGCTGCTTATCGTCATCAATAATTTTTCGATACTTGATGTGGTGCTGCAGGTTCTGGGTTGTAAGTTGAATTTGTTGATTCTTGGTTTTTCTTCTTATCCAAATATTTCATCAAGCCGGCTGCGTTATTGCTGTACTGGTTGACTTGGAAACGGTTGGCAGGGTCGTCTTCGACTTTTTTCGAAATGCCCGACGTGATGCTGCGGACCACCGAATTCATGTCGATGACTGAATTGATCGTTCCTTTCGCCCCATCAACCAGGACGGCCACTTTCTCGGATTTCTGCTGGATGTCTTCTTTCAATTCATTTGTCGTATGCTGCAAATGAGTCGTCTCAAGCATTAGCTTGTCCATGCGGCCTTTCAAGTTATCTGCCGAACCTTTCATTTCTTTCATCGGCTCCTTGATGCCGGATAGCAGCATCACGACACCGACGACGGCGACGATCAGGCCAAGGACAATGATACCAAGTGCTATGTAAAGCCAGATAATCGGATCCATATAAACTTCCTCCTTTTTGGTTTGTGTATTAAGCCATACCCGTTTTAGGCAGTCTTTAACACAAAATCCAAGGAGAACAGTCAAGCTTGGCGGATTCGTTTTGGCAGAACGCCGGTATTTTCTAGGCCAATTGACTTTTTGCTTGTTCAATTAGGAAAATTCGGCTCCGCTCCATAAATCACTGACAAAATTTTAGCAATGAAGCTGCTGATCCTGCTTTACTGGCGTTATCGAGAATCAGCGGATAAGATAAATGCAATATAGCCGACGTCATGGCTGAAATTCCAATCCATGAAAACTTCATCGATGTTCCTCTGTAGAGAGTGGTTCAAAGGGGCTGCTTTAAGAAGTTTCCGTTCAAGAGGGCGTTTGGTCAATTTGAGGATTTCAGAGAAGCCTCCCTCTATCAAAGCTTTCTCAATCCCCACCAAAATGCCGCTGCGCTTCAACAATAATGTTCGATTGCTCATCCACAAGGTCTCGATGCTGTCCGGTATACGCCCGGCTTCTTCACTGACGCGTTCTACTTGTTTATGGAAAATATCACGCTCTCCATCTTCCGGCCACCCTAATGGATCTATGAGGTGATCATCACACATCACGCCGATAAATATGCCGCTTTTAAGCGCCAAGTTCCAATCGGCATATAACTCGGTGAATTCCAGCTGGGTAATCGTCAAAAGTTCACTTAAAATTTCAGCCTTCAAGGCATTGAACATGAAATCTCTCGTTTCCAACACGCGTTTGTCCTCTTCTTGATCAAGCAAAATCTTTTCCATAGGACTGACAAACCCTCTGAAATGTATTGTGATATATGGCCTTTTGATGGTGACGTAAACAGAAGCAGGCCCTTTTCCGAAATGCTGGCGGAGTAGGTTGGAAATATAGCCCGAAACTTCTGATTGAATTGGTCTTGCTTCCTGCATAATAACTGTCTCCTTCCCGGCACGCGACGGCCGGCTAGTTCTTTGCTTTTCGCTCGCTCTTCTTAACGCGCAGAAAAACGGGTTTTACCTGCAGTTCTTCATTCCGATTCAAATTTCAGTCAAACTTAAACGGAAAAAGCTGCATTATTGGATAAATGGAAATGAAAAATCCACCTTCTACAGGCCTTCAGCCTACTTAACTTGACGGATATAAAATAAAAAAAGACGCCAAAAAGAATGATTCATTCTCTTTGGCGTTATTCCCAGCTCTATTGTCAGGTTTATACTCTGCGCAATTCCAATATGGCAGCCCATGCTGCATTTTTACAATCCCATTTAACTAACTGTTATGAAGCCCGCTTCATAGTCGCGGGAGATGATTCAACTACTGTATAAAGAATTATAGCGAGAAAGGGAAAAAATTTCAAGGCGCTATTCAGGAAAGCGCTCATGCTTCCCGAACTGGCTAAAGGGAGGTTTCTGCAAACAATGTTGGAAAGCCTATCGATTTCCTCATTTGCTAACTAGGTTCCATTGTGGATGGGAAAAAGAGCTTAGTTATAGATCGTTTGATAAGCCTTCATGAACTTCTTGTCAATCCGCTGCTTGAGTTTCCATGGGAATTTGCCGTGCATGCTCCATCGTCCGTAAGTCAAAAAAGCTTCGCCGCCGCCCGTGGAGAGGATTGCGACATAGCGTTTTTGCGGAATGAAGGAAGACAATGGATTTCCATCGAGAAAATTCAGGAGGTTGTCCCACAGCACGGGTCCTTGGCGAACCGCATAGACCCCGTTTTTTGCAAGGTCCGGATAGCGGTCAATCGAGATGCAATCGCCGGCACCGAAGACCTCGGCGTAACGGGTCGATTGAAGTGTTGAATGGACAGCTAAAAATCCGTCGCGGTCTACTGGCATGCCTGAATGCTCGAATAAATCAGGGCTTTTCGGGCCAGTCAGCCAAAGAACATCTGATTGGGGATAGGAGGCACCGCTTTTTGCGGTCACAGAATTTCTGTCGATATCGTCTATCGTTACATCCGTGAAAAACGGCAGCTCTTTTTCGCGCGCAATCGCCTCGATTTTTTTGGAAGCAGTTGCTCCTTGAGCTGATAGCAGCGCACCCGAACTCAATAGCAGAGGAACGGCTGTGAAATGTCGCCGCTTTCGCCAAGCTTGTACAGAAAAGGCCAGTTCCACGCCCGATGCGCCGCCTCCGACAATGACAGGCTTAGCAGATTCACGGAATTTCAGCAATTGTTCCGGAAAATGATAGTTCGGCTTGATCGGTGAGATGTATTTTCGCAGCGTTTCTGGGCTATTCGTTTGTGAACCGATGTCAAAAGAGACAGCATCGTAAGGATAGGCCTTGCCACTCTGGCCTATCAGGATGCGGGATTTCGGATCGATGGCACAGATGGCATCTTGATAGAAAGCCGAGCCGATTTTTTCGGCGAGCCGTTTTAAATCGATGCGGATCTCATCCAAATCATAGAGACCTTCCGTGAATCCAGAAAACATCCCTGAATAGTATTGGTAGACCGCAGGCGAGACGAGCACCAGTTGCACATCTTCCCGCGGTTTTTTGGCGAATTGGGAGAGCGCATGCAAATGGGCATGGCCGCCTCCAACCAAGACGATAATCTTCATATTGAACACTCCTTACGACAGAATCCGTTTGGCCTCAGCCATGCGCTGAAAGATGGTAAAAATCTGTACGGCGATAAACAATAGCGTAATCGCCGTTAAATATGGAGAAAAAATGATCATTAACGTAAACAGGATAAAGCCTTCGGTCCGTTCTGCAAGCCCGGCTTGGTAGTAGAACGATTTCGTTCCCTGTTTTTCGGATAATGCCCCGACGGTCAAGAAGATGGTCATGGCAACGATGATCGATGCACTTAGCAGCAGCAAAGCCCACATCGAGTCTGGAAAGCGAAAAGCCAGCCCTAAAATCACGCTGATTTCCACGAGCCGGTCGAAACTGATGTCGAGCAGTGTGCCCCAGGGAGACGGTTTTGTTTTTCTCGCCATTGTCCCATCGACCACATCCAAGAAGCCGGATAGCCAAAGCGCGATAAGTGCCAAGGCTGGCTGATTCAAGTAGATGAAGACACCTGATGACAAGCCAATGGCAAATGCCGTCTTGGTCACCCCGTCAGCCGTCCAGCCTTTTTTCAATAGATAATCGGCAGTCTTGTCTACTGCCGGTTGTACGTGTTTTCTGGCATATGTATCAAGCATCGATGTCACCTTTTCCTGTTGAGGATGTTATCAGTATATAACAACCCGAACGGCTGGACCCATCAAAGAGCTTAGGGTTCCGGCGGTCAATTTAAAATAGTCGATAATTCCGAGGGGTATTAAAGGAAAGTTCCTGATGCTTTTTGATAAGATGTACTTACTTCAGGAAAGAAAGGATTTGGTAGAAATGGCCAAAAAATATGATATTGCAATTATCGGGGCAGGAGCAGCAGGCCTGACAGCCGCTTTTACAGCTGCTGGATTTTCGAAAAAGACCGTTCTTATCGATAAAAATCTGCCAGGCGGAGAATGTACGTGGTCTGGCTGCATTCCGAGCAAATCGCTCATCAATATCGCGAAAGAAGTCCATCACGCCAAAAAATATTCACCTGAGCTAAAAGTCGATACATCAGAAGTATTAAAAGATATTCAAAAAGTCATTCAAAAAGTATACGCCGGGGAATCACCGGAAGTGCTGAAGGAATCCGGCATCGACTTTATCAACGCTTATGCGAGATTTACTGGACCAACGACATTGGAAGTGGAAGGGGAAACGATTGAAGCGAAAAAAATCATTCTCTCTACTGGTTCCACACCATTGGTACCGCCAATCGACGGCTTGAGTGAAGTGGGTTACCTGACCAATGAATCGATCTTTAAATTGGAGTCGTTTCCTAAAACGATGACCATTCTCGGCGCAGGCCCAATTGGTGTCGAGATGAGCCAAGCGCTCAACCGTCTCGGCGTTAAAGTGACGCTGGTGGAAAAATCGGAGCGCATCTTGTCCAATGACGACGAGGAACTCGCGTTGATGATCCAGCAGCGCCTCATCGAAGAAGGCGTCACGATTCGTGTAGGCGCGGCAGCAGTTAAAGCTGCACAACAAGGCAGTCAAATTGAACTGACAGTCGAGAAAGACGGCAAACAAACAGCGATTTCAAATGAAGGGCTTCTCGTTGCGCTCGGCCGCCAAGCAAATGTCAAGGGCTATAACCTGGAAACTGCCGGTGTCGAGTACGATAAAAAGCGCATTCAAGTGGATGAGCATATGGAAACGACCGCTAAAGGCATCTATGCCATCGGCGATGTCGTCGGGCCTTACCAACTATCGCATATGGCGAACGCACAAGGCATTACGGCGACACAAAATGCCATTTTGCCGATCAATCGCAAAATGAATTACGACAATGTGACCTGGTGTACATACACGGACCCTGAACTTGGCCACTCCGGTTTGTCCGAAGCGCAGGCACGCGAACAATACGGCGATTCGATCCGCGTCTACGAACACGATTATGCGGATATCGATCGTGCCAATACGAAACAAGGTTCGATCGGTAAAGTGAAGATCGTGCTCGACAAAAAAGGCTATATTCTTGGGGCAAGCATCCTGGGCGACCGTGCTGGGGAAATCATCAGTCAAATCCAGACACTGAAAACACTTGGCATCAATATGGGTAAATTATCCAGTGTTATCCATCCGTATCCGACCTACAGCGAAGTCTTGGTGAAAATCGGGAAGAAAGTTTATGTCGATAACTTGCTGAACCAGCCAGTCGTCAAAATCTTCAATAAAGCAAAAGATGGCGAGTTGCCTGTCAAAAAAATCGGGTTGTACGGTGCTGCAGCAGCGGCAGGCTTTGGCATCGCCAATATGGCGGTCCAAAATAACACTAAGCCAAAACTTGGCGTTAAAAATGGCCGTCTCAAGGAAATGCCTTCCACGCCTAATGCCGTTTCGTCACAAACAACTGAACGGGACAAATTCGTTCCAGCATGGCCGTATAATGGCAGCAATGAACAAGCGAAAAAGAACTTGATCGGCATGTTGAAAGGCTATGAAGGTGTGCGGATTGTCCAAGTGAATAATAATTATGTGTATGCAGTTGCTACGACTAAATTGATGAAATTCAAGGATGACATCGAATTTTATTTTAATGACGCAGCGCAGCAAATCGAATTCCGCTCCTCATCACGCGTCGGTTATTCAGACCAAGGGCTTAACCGCAAGCGCTATGATGAAATGAGAAAACGTTATTCAAGCATTTCGACACATACGCGTAATTCATGAATAAAAAGCGCATGGCCAAATGGCTGCTGGCGGCTGTAGCCATCGGCTTGGTCATCTGGCTCAGCCGTTCAGTCTTCGATGTGGAGGCGGAAGATCTCCGCAACTGGATATTATCGTTTGGATTATGGGCGCCCGTAATTTATATCATCGTGTACACGATCCGGCCGCTGATTTTCTTCCCAGCCTCGGTACTGTCAATTGCGGGCGGCTTGGCTTTCGGTGCTTGGATGGGCACGCTTTATACCATTATGGGCGCGACTTTAGGTGCAATGCTGTCCTTTCTGGTCGCCAAGTCGGTAGGAAAAAGCATTGTTACAAAAGAATGGACAGGAAATGCGGCGAAATTCCAGAGACAAATGGAACAGAACGGCTTTTTGTATGTGCTGCTGTTTCGCTTGATCCCGGTCATCAACTTCGACTTGATCAGCTATATGGCAGCAATCGCCAAAGTGCGGTTCCCGTCGTTTGCCTTGGCGACTTTGATCGGTATCATCCCGGGAACCTTCGCTTATAATTTTCTCGGCAGCAGCTTTGTTAGCGGCAATCCAAAAGTGATTGGGGCGGCAATCATTGTGTTCGCTGTTTTGACCGTTGTGCCGATTGTGATTCGCAACCGCTGGAATCGAAAAAACGGGGGCAATCCAGGCAAGCCGAATTGATGCTGTGATACTCAAGGTGCATTGCTGATGCTTGATTGAAATACAGAGAAGCCGCATAAAAGGGTTAGGAAGTGGGATTAATGAAAATATATCCAATAACGGCAGTTAGCGTCTTAGCGCTTGCCCTGTCAGCCTGTTCAAGTGAGCAGGCGGGAAGCGCGACGGATGCGGAAAGTTTATTGACGGATGACTGGAGCGTTATTCAAGAAGCGGCGCAAGGCCAGGAAGTCAATATGTATATGTGGGGCGGGAACGACAACATCAATACTTATTTGGATAAGTGGGTCGCGCCACGCATGAAAGAACAGCACGGCATTGAATTGACCCGTGTGCCGATGAATGACGCGCAAGACATCATCAACCAATTGCTCGACGAAAAAACAGCTGGGAAAAGCGACGGCAGCATGGACATCATCTGGATCAACGGCGAGAACTTCAAAGCCGCAAAAGACAACGACCTGCTGTGGGGAGATTTCACCGGCCAATTGCCAAATTTTAATGACTACATCGATGCAGATGCCCCGGAAGTTTCACAGGATTTCGGAGAACCGGTGGAAGGCTTGGAAGCACCATGGGGCAAGGCTCAATTTGTATTCGTGCATGACGAAAGTAAACACGAGACTCCGCCAAAATCGATGGCTGAACTCGCCGATTGGGTACAGGAACATCCGGGACAGTTTACGTACCCCGCACCGCCTGATTTCACGGGCAGTGCTTTTGTCCGCCAGGTATTGTATGAAACGACCGGGGGGCACGAACAGTACCAGCAGCCTGCTGCCGAGATTGAAGATTTGGAACAACGCCTCGAGCCGATGTGGCAATACTTGAATAGCATTGAGCCGTATTTATGGCGCGAAGGCGAAACGTATCCGGAAAGCCTGGCAAAACAAGATCAGTTGTTTGCGAGTGGTGAAATCGGGATGACCATGAGCTACGATCCTGCACTTGCTGCGAGTGAAGTATTGAAGGGACGTTTCCCAGAGTCGACCCGCACTTATCTCTTGGACGGGGGAACACTGGCGAATACGCATTTCCTGTCGATTCCGTTTAACGCATCAGATAAAGCAGGGGCGCTTGTCGCAATCAATGAACTAATGTCGCCTGAGGCCCAAACGGCTAAATTATCGCCCGAGAACTGGGGCGATTTGACGGCGCTCGAATTGGAAAAATTATCGCCCGAGCAGCAACAGGCGATGAATGAAGTAAATCTCGGGGAAGCGACACTTTCAATAGAAGAATTGGAACAAAACCGCTTGCCTGAATTGTCTTCAGATTATATCGACATCATTGAAAAAGGGTGGACGGAACATGTGGCGAAAGAGTAAACCGTATCTTTTGCTGCTGCCGGCCGCCGGCACGATCATCCTCCTGTTTTTCGGGGGGATTTTTGATGGGCTGCTGAAAAGCTTCGGCTATTTTCCAGCAATCGGGGAAACGCAATTGACCTTGGCTGCCTACGACAGGCTCCTGCATTCAGGCTCTTTTTGGGAATCGATGGCGCTCACGTTGCGAATAGCGGCGCTGTCTTCATTGCTGTCGGCAGTCATCGGGGCGCTCCTCGCCGTGGGCTTGTTTTTTCTCACGGATTCCATGAAAAAGGCAACGCCGAAAGCTTGGTACCGCTTGTTCCAATTGCCATTGACCATACCGCATCTGGTCGCAGGTTATATTATCGTGCTGTTGTTCATGCAAAGCGGATTTGTATCGAGATTGTTCGTGGCATTTGGCTGGATTGACGACATCACGGATTTCCCGGTGCTCGTCAATGACCCGTTCGGATGGGGAATCATCCTCACTTACGCTTGGAAAGAAGCACCTTTTGTAGCGCTTATGCTGTATCCAGTGCTGTCGCGGATCCAGGGTTCCTGGCGTGAAGTGTCACGTGTTTTCGGCGCGGGCAATTGGCAATTCGTCCGGGAAGTGGTCGTGCCCGTCATGATTCCGGCGTGGGTGATTGCCACGTTCATCGTTTTTGTATTTACTTTTTCCGCTTTTGAAGTGCCGTATCTGCTTGGTGTCACCTATCCAAGCGTGCTGCCGGTCTATTCATATCAGCTGTATACAAGCGGCACGCTTGCAGATCGCCCCGAAGCACTTGCGGTCAATATGATCCTCGCGGCTTTTACAATTTTGCTCGGACTAGTAGCGTATTACTTCAGTAAGCGCTGGAATGTACTGAAGGGGTGGAGCTAATGAAAAAACATCCACACCTTCTGTCCATGTTTTTCTTCATTGCATTGATTATTTTCGTCATCGTCCCGTTTGTTCCCCTGCTGTTGTCAAGCCTGTCATTCGGGTGGCGCTGGCCGGATGTTTTCCCGCAAGACTGGAGTTTGCGTGCATGGGAATACGTCATGAATGACGGGCGAACGTGGCAGGCGGTCGGGATTAGCTTATGGATCGCCTTGATCGTAACGGCTGTGAACATCGTACTTGCAGTCCCGGCGGCCAACGCATTGGTGCGTTATCCGGTTCGTGGCAGATGGCTGTTTGAAGCGATCATTTTTGCGCCGATCCTGATTCCGCCATTCATCTCGGTCATGGGGATCCATTTGACCTTTTTGCGGCTCGGACTGACTGAAACCGTTCTTGGTGTTGTGTTGGCGCATATCGCACCGACTTTGCCGTATATGTTCCGAGCGGTCATGGTCAGCTATCAAACCTTGTCAGCGGATTGGGAAGACCAAGCGCGCATGTTGGGGGCAGGCGCATGGCAGCGATTCTTCCATGTCGTGCTGCCGCATCTGTTGCCGGGCATCTTGGCAGGCGCCAGTTTAAGCGTCTTGATTTCCTTGAGCCAATACTTAATCACCTTCATCATCGGTGCTGGCCAGGTGGTCACCCTGCCGATCTTGCTGTTTCCGTTTATCAGTGGGGGAGACCCAGGCATAGCCTCGGCTTATTCATTGCTATATGCAGCCATTGCCATTGCGGCTTTGATTGGAATGGACGCAGCTTTAAAACGTTATTATCAACTGAATAAAGCCAGACAGGATCCGGCGAAAGGAGTGGAACCATGAGCGATTTGCGCATCATCGATTTGGAAAAGCGATATGGAGCCGTGCAGCCAAAAGACGAAGCGTCGTTCGTGCTTCGTCCGGTCCGGCTGTCCATCCGGGAAGGAGAGTTCTTTTCGCTGCTTGGGCCCTCAGGCTGCGGCAAAACGACTTTATTGAAACTGGTCGCTGGCTTGTTGCAAGCAGATGGCGGAGAAGTGTGGGTGGGGGATGAAAACCTGACAAATGTACCGCCTGAATCAAGAAAGTTTGCCATGGTGTTTCAGCAATCGTTGCTGTTTCCGCATAAAACCATTGAAGACAATGTGGCTTTTGGCTTGAAAATGCAGAAAGTCGGCAAACAACAGCGCTTGAAAGCTGCCCGGGATATGCTCGAACATGTGGGACTCAGTGGATTTGGCAGCCGCTTTCCCGACGAACTGAGCGGCGGGCAGCAGCAACGCGTGGCACTCGCCAGGGCGTTGGTGGCGAATCCGCGCGTTTTGTTGATGGATGAACCATTCAGCGCGCTCGATCCGGGCTTGCGGGAAGACATGCGCGATTTGCTGAGCCGCATCCAAAAAGAATTTCGTGTGACCGTCTTGTTCGTGACGCACGACCGCGACGAAGCTTTTGCATTATCCGACCGGATCGCGGTCATGGGCGAAGGGGCATTGCGCCAAGTCGGCAATGCGAGAGAATTATACGAACGCCCGGACACGACAGCGGTCGCTGCTTTCCTTGGCTTGCGGAATATCTTGAGCGGCACGCTGGAAAATGGCCGTTTCGTCTCTTCGGATGGATTTCTTGAAGTGGATGGCGCCAGTCAATTGGCAGACGGCGAGTATTTTATGGTCATTAGGCCAGATGCGATCATAGCAGCAGAAAATGACCAATCAAGCCATGTCCGCATTCAAGGCATCATCCAGGAAATGAAATACGTACGCGGCATGTACAACCTGAAAGTGAAAGCAGGGAACCAGCTGCTGGAATGTATTTTCACTACTGACCAAGCGGAAAAAACAACCGTCGGGGAAGCGATCGATTTGCTGGTGGACATGAAGGAAGTCCGTTTTTTGAAAGAATAGCATCACTCAAGTTAAAAGCCCCTTGCCATCAATGCGGCAAGGGGCTTCATGATTTTCTAGCTAACGGGAGCCTCTGACAATATAGGCATCATTCCAGAAAGTGTTGTGTGCAATTGGGTTATTTTTACTGATTATTTTTACAGTTATTAATAGAACAAGTGTTCTGTTTGTGGTAAAATAAAGGTACAGCTGCATGAGGGCGGTTTGGCCATTCCCTATAGAAAGGGGGTGGTAGCATGACCATGGCAGAAGCATTTTCGCTTGTGTTCACGAGTGTCGGGTTGACGATCAGCGCATTGACGCTCGTCTTATCCTTGATTCTGGTCATTCCGAAAAAAAAATAACCGTCCCATTGGCGTGGGCTGACGGTTATTTCATAAACCTATAGTGTCCAGCCGACCGCCCTCGAAAGGCGGCATGCAGCTGGCCGGATGCATACAGCATCCGGTTTTTTTCGTTACTTTCAGTATACTAAATTACAGCTATTTTGCAACTGTCTCATATCCAACCCCGCTCATAAGGCACAGGAGCTTCGATATCGGCTCCGAGCGTCTGAGCGGCAGTGTAGGCCCAATACGGGTTGCGCAGCAATTCGCGTGCCAGGAAGATGAAATCCGCACGGCCGTTCTGCAAAATTTCTTCTGCATGGCGCGGCTCGGTGATCAAGCCGACAGCGCCTGTTGCGATTGGTGTTTCTTTTTTGATCGTTTCCGCAAAATTCACTTGGTAGCCAGGGTAGACTGGAATCTGTGCCGGCACGACAGCCCCTGAACTGACATCGATCAAATCGACGTTCTGTTGTTTCATCCATTTGGTCATCTCGACATATTGTTCAGGCGTCATACCGCCGTCTGTGTAATCTTCTGCCGAAATGCGCACGAACAAAGGTCCGTCCCAAACCGCATTCACTTCGTCCAATACACGGCGCAACAGGCGGTAACGGTTCTCGCTGCTGCCGCCGTATTCGTCAGTGCGTTGGTTGGTCAAAGGAGATAAGAACTGGTTGATCAAATAGCCATGGGCTGCGTGGATTTCGATGACGTCGAAGCCAGCTTTTTTGGCGCGTACAGCGCCATCTTGGAACGCTTGGACGGTGTCATCGATTTCTTCGATCGTCATTGCTTTCGGTGTTTTGTATTTAGCGTTGAAGGCGATTGCGCTTGGTGCCTGAATGTCGCCGTCGACTGTCGCTTTCCTGCCGGCATGCGCCAATTGGATGCCGGTTTTCGCGCCGTTCGCTTTCATCAAGCGGACGATTTCCGCCTGTCCGTCGATTTGGGCATCATCCCATATGCCGAGGTCGCGGGAAGAAATGCGCCCGATCGGCTGAACGGCAGTGGCTTCAGTGATAATCAATCCAACGCCGCCGACTGCGCGCGTCGGATAATGGACACGATGCCAATCGGTAACCTGTCCGTCTTCTTTATCGCTTTGGTACATACACATCGGAGCCATGACGATGCGATTTTTGAAATGGACGCCTTTGAGCTCGAATTCTTCGAAAAGTTTTGCCACGTGAAATTCCTCCTTCAGTCTCTATACAAGAGATTAGTATACCGGAAATTCGGGAAGGCTTCGATTCGAAAGACTTCTCCTGCTTCTTTAACGATGAAAACATCCGCATAAACAGAAATCCCCCGTAAAAGTCGTCGCTTTCACGGGGGTAAGGAGGTTCTTATTCGAATTCTTTGCCGAGCTCGCGGGAGCGATTGGCAGCCGAAGTAACGCAATCGCCGACGATGCGCTTGAAGTCGTTATCATAGAGAGCTTGGAGTCCGGCTGCGGTGGTGCCGTTCGGGCTCGTGACGCGCTTGCGCAATTCACCGAAGTCTTCTTGCTGGAGCATTTCCGCTGCGCCATCGAAAGTTTGGCGCACCAGTTTCTTCGCATCTGCAGAAGACAAGCCGTTATCGATCCCAGCTTGTACCATGGATTCAGCGAAATAATAAAGATACGCTGGTCCGCTTCCTGCAATGCCGGTCACCGCGTGCAATTGGTCTTCTTCCACGACCGTCACGCCGCCGATCGATGACAAGAGCTTTCTCAGCAAATGCTGCTGTTCTTTGGTGACGAATTTGCTCCAAGCGACGCCTGTGGCCGACTTGCCGATTTGCGCTGATGTATTCGGCATCGCACGGGCCACGGCGAAATCGCCGACATGCTTTTGGATCGTCTCAATCGAAACGCCTGCCGCGACAGAGACGATGACAGTATCGCCTGTCAATTTTTCGCGGATTCCTTTCAATGCCACTTCAACATCTTTCGGTTTCATCGCAAGCAGGATGAAATCAGCATCTCTCAGTTCGGTCTTGTCATCGCACACAATGTTAACGCCATATTCATCATGCAAAAATTCCAAACGGTCCTGATCTGACCGGTTCATGACGGAGATTTCATCGGGTTTCATAATTCGCTTATTGATCCAGCCGTGGATCATGGATTCGGCCATCGATCCGGCCCCTACACATACAATTTTCATACATTCCACTTCCTTTTCTCAAAATAAAAAGCGCAATCATCCCTGTTATTCCAAGGACGAAAACGCTTGTTTCCGCGGTACCACCTAAGTTTGCACACTTGCACAACTCGATATCCTTATCGCGGACAGACGGCCGTGTTTGCACGGCAGCTCAGAAGCAGGTTCAGGAAGGGAGCGGGGGTGCGGCGTTTCAGCGTTGGCGGCACTCTCTTGTACCCATCACCTTCCGTACTAATCTTCATCTACGCTTACATATGTTATTAAATTATAAGTAAACAAATTTTATTTGTCAAATTGGCCAGCCGGCGTGACGGCGCCTGCCATTCAAGGTATGATAAGTGAATAGACATTCATTTTAAGGGAGTGGGAATGATGGAACCGATCAAAATCACCATCCCGACGCCATTTGCGGTCGGAGATGTCAATTCTTATCTATTGAAAGGCGACGCGTTGACGTTGATCGATGCCGGACCGAAAACACCGGAAGCCTGGGAAGCGCTCAAGGCCGGACTGAAAGCGGCGAATGTCGCCCCTGAAGACATCGAGCAAGTGGTCTTGACGCACCACCACCCGGATCATGCCGGCTGGGTCGACGGCTTCGACGCCGCCAAATTGTACGGACATCCATATAACGATCTATGGCTGCGCCGGGACGAAGCTTTTTTCGATTATCATGACGCGTTCTATCAGGAGCGCTTGAAAGAAGAGGGAGTGCCGGGTGATTTAATGTTCTGGATGAAGAAGATGAAGCGGCCGCTCAATTTGATGGGCAATCGCCCGCTCGATATGGCTATCAATGAAGGCGATACGATTCCGGGCCACGCGGACTGGCATGTCATGGAGACTTTGGGGCATGCCCAGAGCCATTTGTCGTTTTGGAATCCGGAAGAACGCACGATGATCGGCGGCGACCACGTCATCGCGAAAGTATCCTCGAACCCGCTTATTGAACCGCCGTATAACCCGGAAGAAGGACGCCCGAAGTCTTTGCTTCAATACAACTCCTCTCTCAGCCGGCTATTGAAAATGCCGATTGACGTCATCTACAGCGGACATGGGGAAGATGTGCGCAATGTCCACGAACTTGTTTCTACACGGCTTGAAAAGCAGCACTTACGGGCAATGAAAGTACTCGACATGCTCGACCGGTCGAGTGAGCAGTCGGTTTATGAATTGACACAGCAGCTGTTTCCACATGCTTACGAAAAAGAGCTCGGTTTAACACTGTCCGAGACGATCGGCCAAGTCGATTACTTGCTCGAAGACGGCTTGATCGAAGAACGGCTCAACGACCAGGGCATTTTCGTCTACCGGCAAGCTTAATGTACAGAGTTGCATGCACAAGCTTCAGCAGGTAAACTGAAAATTAAGAGTTGCAACAAGAATCTAAGCGTAAAGGATTGGGATAAAGTGAAAAAAGCTAGTTTATTTCTTGCAGGATTCCTGCTATTGGCAGGTTGTTCAGATGATGCCGCACCGACAGAACCGGCGGAGCCGGCAGGCAATGAAGAAGAACCGGAAATTGCGGTTGAACAAGAGGGCATGACGGAAGAAGGATTCATTACGCAGATTGGGGATGGACGCATTCTCATCAATAGCATTTACTTCTCTGTGCCGGAAGACGTCGAAGTCCAATTTGCAGAAGGCGGCGAAACGACAGAAGCTGTCATTAGCGACTTGCGCACCGGCATGAAAGTCACGACCGATTATACAGGGCCGCTAGAAGAGTCCTATCCGATGCAAGGCGAAGCGGAAAAGATCACCATTTTGCAGGACGAAGAATCCAAGCGGCAATCGGAAGCTTTGCAGGCCTTTATCAATGAAGAGCAGCTGTCCAAACTTATCATTTTGGGACAGCCCATCGTGCGCGGCGATGAAATCGGATTTTTATTCAATAATATGGAAACTGGTGATTTAACGGAAGTGCGCATCGATATGAATACACTGGAATATACAATGGGCAATGAAGAAGATGAAGAACAAGCAGAAGACACCGAGGAATAAGCCGAACGGCAGATCTCGGCAGCAGAAACCCTGGATGGCATAGAGCCATCCGGGGTTTTGCATGCACAGAACTTGTTCTTTCTATAGAAGAAACACGTTTTTTTGCATATTTCCTAAAAAACATGAAAATTTATGCGCGTCTTCCCTTGCGTTATAAAAAATGCCATGTTATTATGTGTATATTCATCGCATATAACGCATAAAAATACAGGAGGTCATATTATATGAACAAAAAAATCGTACTCGCATACTCAGGTGGACTAGATACATCGGTGGCCATTCCATGGCTCAAATCACAAGGTTACGACGTCGTTGCTGTTTGCCTCGACATCGGAGAAGGAAAAGACTTGGACTTTATCAAACAAAAAGCGCTGCAAGTCGGAGCGGTCGAAAGCTATATGATCGATGCCAGAGACGAATTTGCCGAAGACTATGCACTCATTTCGCTTCAAGCCCATACATTATATGAAGGCAAATACCCGCTCGTTTCTGCATTGTCGCGTCCGTTGATTTCCAAAAAACTCGTGGAAATCGCAGTAGAAAGCGGCGCAACAGCTGTTGCCCATGGCTGCACAGGAAAAGGCAACGACCAAGTTCGTTTTGAAGTTTCCATCAAATCCTTGAACCCCGACCTTGAAGTCGTCGCACCTGTTCGCCAGTGGGGCTGGTCGCGTGATGAGGAAATCGCTTATGCCAAGCAGCATGACGTGCCGGTTCCGGTCAACTTGGATTCGCCATTCTCCATCGACATGAACCTATGGGGCCGTGCCAACGAATGCGGCATCCTCGAAGACCCTTGGGCAACACCGCCAGCAGATGCATATGATATCACCAATGCACTGGAAGACACGCCGGATACGCCGGATATCGTCGAAATCGAATTCGTCAAAGGCGTACCGACGAAATTGAACGGCATCGATTATAAATTGACGGATCTGATTTTCGAATTGAACCATGTCGCAGGCAAACATGGCGTCGGCAGAATCGACCATGTGGAAAACAGACTGGTCGGCATCAAATCGCGTGAAATCTATGAAGCGCCAGCAGCGATGACTTTGATCGCCGCGCATAAAGAACTTGAAGATATCACTTTGGTAAAAGAAATGGCTCATTTCAAGCCGGTCATCGAGAAGAAAATGACGGAATTGATCTACGAAGGGCTATGGTTCTCTCCACTGCGTGTCGCACTTGAAGCGTTCTTAAAAGAAACGCAGGAGTTCGTCAATGGCACAGTCCGTGTCAAACTGTTCAAAGGCCATGCCATCACGGAAGGGCGTAAGTCACCAAACTCCTTGTACAGCGAAGAACTGGCGACGTATTCAACAGACGATACGTTCAACCACGAGTCTGCAGTCGGATTCATCGAGCTATGGGGCTTGCCGACAGTCGTCAACTCTAAAATCAACAAGAAAGAAGTTGCGGTCACGGCACAAGTCAAAGAGGAGGTACAGCTATGACCAAACTGTGGGGCGGTCGTTTCCAAAAGACAGCTGAACAGTGGGTCGACGAGTTCGGGGCTTCCATTTCCTTTGACCAGAAACTAGTGCTCGAGGATCTCCAGGGCAGCATGGCGCATGTCACCATGCTGTCTTCCTGCAAGATCCTGCCGCAGCAAGACGCTGACTTGATCTTGTCAGGGCTTCAGACGCTGCAGCAAAAAGCGGAGAATGGAGAACTCGAGTACAGCGTATCGAACGAAGACATCCACTTGAATTTAGAAAAACTCCTGATTGATGAGATCGGCCCTGTCGGTGGCAAACTCCATACCGGCAGAAGCCGCAACGACCAGGTAGCGACGGATATGCATCTGTATCTGAAAAACCGCGTGACGGAAATCATCGAGCTGATCGAAGCCTTCCAGTCGGCAATCGTCGAGCAGGCAGAAACGCATGTTGAGACGGTCGTACCGGGGTATACGCATCTTCAGCGCGCGCAGCCGATTTCATTCGGCCATCATCTGATGACCTATTTCTGGATGCTGCAGCGCGATAAAGAACGTATGCAGGAATCCTTAAAGCGCATCGATGTGTCGCCTTTAGGAGCAGGAGCGATGTCCGGGACGAGTTTCCCGATCGACCGCGAACTGTCCGCTGAACTGCTTGGCTTCTCAGGCGTCTACCAAAACAGCCTGGATGCCGTCAGCGACCGTGACTTTATCCTGGAATTCCTCAGCAACTCATCGATGCTTATGATGCACTTATCACGCTTTGCAGAGGAGATCATCCTTTGGTCGAGCGAAGAGTTCCGTTTCATCGAACTTGACGATACCTTCTCGACAGGCTCGAGCATCATGCCGCAAAAGAAAAATCCGGATATGGCGGAACTTGTCCGCGGCAAGACAGGACGCGTCTATGGCAATCTATTCGGCTTGCTGACGACTTTGAAAGGCTTGCCGCTTGCCTATAATAAAGACATGCAGGAAGACAAAGAAGGAATGTTCGACACGGTCCATACCTTGATGGGATCTTTGCCGATCTTTGAAGGGATGATCCGGACGATGAATGTCAACACCGCCTCTATGGAAAAAGCGGTGAACTCCGACTTCTCGAATGCCACGGAGCTCGCGGATTATTTGGCGGCGAAAGGCATGCCGTTCCGCGAAGCGCACGATGTCACCGGCAAGCTGGTCTTCACGTGCATACAGCGCGGCTATTATTTGAAAGACCTGCCGCTTGAGGATCTCCAGGCAGCCAGCCCGCTCATTGAAGACGATATTTACGAAACCTTGCTTCCGCAGACGGCCGTCAAACGCCGCAACTCACTAGGTGGCACAGGATTTGATCAAGTACATCATCAATTGGGACTAGCCAAGAAACTCATCGGGTGATCATTAGTCCATTTATATGCGCGCTTGTTCTGTTCGGTACAACAGGCAAGTTACTTGCGCCCGGCTCTCTTCCCCCTAAAGAGAGCCGGTTTTTTTATGGCGTTATGGCGCTTTGCGTGTATCCTTAACATATAGGGCGAAAGCGTGAAGATTACGGAAATGTCCATAAAGATTTCACAGGCAATTTGGCGGTTTTTGCGCACTATCTCTGATAAGATAGAGTTCGTGAGAGAGAGGAGCGTGTTCGAATGGCAACCGATATTAATTTACTTTTGGCTTTCGGTGCCGGATTCTTGAGTTTCATCTCGCCATGTACATTGCCTTTGTATCCTGCCTTTTTATCTTATATTACAGGCATGACCATGGATGAGATTAAAAATGACCGAAAAGTAATGCAGCGCCGTGGAATGTTCCATACTTTATTTTTCCTATTGGGCTTTTCCACCATTTTCATCGCGTTGGGCTTCAGCACATCATTCTTTTATGAATGGTTCGTGCGCTACGATGAATTGATTCGCCAAGTGGGCGCATTGTTCATCATCATTTTCGGGCTGATGATCGTCGGTGTCTTTACGCCGAAATTCTTGATGCAAGACCGCAAGTTCTCGTTCAAGAACCGGCCTTCCGGATTTTTAGGCACTTTCGTTATCGGCCTTGCGTTTGCGGCTGGCTGGACGCCATGCACCGGGCCGATCACAGCGGCGATTTATGCGCTCGCTGCGGCCAACCCCGGATCAGGCATCTGGTATATGCTCGCATACGTCCTCGGCTTTGCGATTCCATTTTTCGTTTTGTCGTTTTTCGTTACCCGTCTCGGCTGGCTGCGCAAGCATCACAGCACGATTATGAAAGTCGGCGGATTCGTCATGATTGCGGTAGGAATCTTGCTGTTCTTTGACGGCATGACGTACATCATCCGTATTTTGAGCCCGATTTTCGGGGATTTCCAAGGATTCTAAAAAGTAGGTGACGAGATGGAAACCATTTCTTCAATGGATCAATTCCAACAGAAAATAGAAAGCAGCGAATCGTTTCTGCTATTCGTCAAAACCGACCATTGTTCAGTATGCGAAGGGCTGAAGCCGCAAGTCGAGGGATTGGAGCCGAATGCATCTATTCCATTCTACTTGGTGAATGCAGCGCGTGTTCCGGAAATCGCCGGGCAGTTGATGCTGTTTACGGCGCCTGTGGTCATCCTTTTCAAGCAAGGGAAAGAACAGCTGCGCTTTGCCCGTTTCGTGCGCATGGATGAGTTGGAGAGCCGCCTCGGCGAATTGGAGGCAGAATTGAATGGATGAATTATTCAATAGCATCCCGCCAGCCATTTTCTTGGCCGTGACGACCATCGGCGCGCTCGTCATGGGTACGCTCGCTATCATTGTCCGATCAAAATCGGCAAAAAAGCCGGCATCGGTCAAAAAGATCATTTTGCCGCCTTTGTTCATGTCGACCGGAGCTTTGATGTTCATTTTCCCGTTTTTCCGGGTAGCGCCGCTGCAAATTGCTGAAGCGCTGCTCGTCGGGGCTTTGTTTTCGATCATCCTGATCCGCACGTCGAAGTTCGAAGTGCGTGATGGGGAAATCTATTTAAAGCGCTCAAAAGCTTTCGTCTTCATCTTGCTCGGGTTACTGCTCGTGCGCTTGCTGGCGAAAGTCATCCTTAGCTCGTCGATTGACGTCGGGGAGCTAGGCGGCATGTTCTGGCTGCTCGCTTTTGGCATGCTTGTGCCGTGGCGTCTTGCGATGCTGCGCAAATACCAATTGATTGCAGGACAAAAAAAACGCTGTTCCCGAATAGGGAGCAGCGTTTTTTTGTGGTTATTGTTCGAAATATTGCTCATATGGCGTGACATCGATTTCGAGTTCGGCCATTTTTTTGCGCAAAAATTTGTGGTCGCGTTTTGGCGTCGCTTGGATATAGCCGCGGATAATGTGTTGCATTTCCATTTTCTTGGCTTTTTCCTCCAGCAGGATCTCGCCGATGCGTCCTGCGATTTTCTGTTTCGCTACCGGTCGGAATAGGTCCGGTACCGGTTGGACGAGTTCGTTCAATAGCTCTTTTTCTTCGGCTCCCCATAGGTGGATCGTTTTTTCTACGTAGTATTCTTCCCAGTTCAGATCCGACAGACCATCTTCTTTTGGCATCGATTTCAGGAATTTCCGGAACATAAAATAGCCGCCGATCGCGAACAGTCCGACCAACACAACGACCCAGAATAATATGAACCATAAAAACCAGCCTTCTAATTCCACTTCGTCTCACCTCAATCATTCTCTATACCATTATAGAAGCCCACGAAAAAAAATTCACCTGAAATGTATCCTTTTTTCGTGTTTATGTCTATATAGCGAATGAAAGGGGGTGAGCAATATGGCATTCAGCGATTTTAAGAACGCAAGCATGCGCTTGACGTTTGACAACGGGCTTGATGAGCAAGGGCGCTTGAAGCGTAAAGTGAAAGCGTACCAGAACGTGGCGGAAGCGGCCACTGCCGATGGAATTTTCCAGGCAGCGCAAGTGTTGGAAACATTCGGCACGAAACCGCTTATGGAACTGGAGAAAATCTCCGGTTCAAGTATCTATCAATAATGAGGAGGAATGGGACACATGGCAAAAACATTGGAATTGATTTTTGAAACGGCTGCGAACAAAGCGGTCACCTTGACGGTCGATGAGCCGAGGGAAGACTTGACGGCGCAGGAAATCATCACCGGCATGCAGGCGATTGTCGCCCAGAACGTCTTTGAAGTCGGCGGATCGCCGTTTGCGCTTGCTAAAGGCGCACGTGTTGTCGAACGCACTGTCGTCGAATACGAAGTTTAATGAACAGGGCCTTCCCGCAAATGCGGGGAGGCTTTTTTTAGAAGGAAAGGAGGCGCTTCGATGCAGGAGTGGATGCAATGGATACAGGAACTTGGTTTTCCGATATTCGTTTCGTTTTACCTGATGCACCGCGTGGAAGGTAAGCTTGTCGCGATCCACGACGCGCTCATTACGATGAAGACGCCGTAATTCACAAAGTTGTGATTTCTGAAGCGGGAATCCGGATTGTTTTCAAGCCCTTGTTCGGCTATGATATAGGCAGTTACGAGAGTGGGGGCAATGATATGAAGTGGAAATGGGCGGTGCTGTTGTCAGCGCTGATGCTGTTTCTCGCAGCATGCGGCGCGGATGCGGTCGAAGAGTTCAATTATACCGACCACCGCGGCGAACAAATAAGCAAGCAGCAATTGGAAGGGACGCCTTGGCTGGCGACATTTGTCTTCACGAATTGTGAGACGGTGTGCCCGCCGATGACTTTCAATATGGCTGACTTGCAGAAGGAAATGGAAGCGAAGGGCCTGAGCGACTATAAAATTATTGCATTCAGCGTAGACCCAAAAGAAGACACGCCGGAAAAAATGCGGGAATACTTGTCGCATTACCCGATTCCTGATGAAAGCAAATGGCATTTGCTGACGGGCTATTCGCAAGATGAGATCGCGGAGTTTGCGACGGAAAATTTTAAATCCTTGGTCAAGAACGACCCGAACAGCGACCAGGTCATCCATGGCACGTCTTTTTACCTGGTTGACCAAGAAGGGGTAGTCGTTGGCAATTACGACGGTTTTGAACAAGTTCCGACAGCGGAAATCATTGAAGACATGCAGGAACTCGCACAATGAAATAAGAAAAAGCTGCCGATAGACTCGGCAGCTGATGGAAAACCGGTCATTGGCCGGTTTTTTCTTTTGACAAAAGATCGCGAATTTCGATCAATAGCTCTTCTTTCTTATCGAGTACTTCCGGTTCTTCTTCCGCTGGCACATCTTTTTGGCGTTTCAAGCGTGTAAATAAACGAATCACCATGAATATAGAGAACGCAATGATGAAAAAGTCGATGACGGATTGCATGAATGCGCCATAACGCAGTTCGGCTCCATTAAATGTATAAGTCAAATCTTCGACACTGAATCCACCAAGCAAAATCCCCACGCCGGGCATGATGATGTCTTCGACAAGCGAGGTGACAATTTTCCCGAATGCGGCCCCGATGATCACTGCTACTGCTAAATCCAGCACATTTCCTTTTAAAGCGAATTTCTTAAAATCTTCCCACATAGGCTATTCCTCCTTCCAATTCCCATTATACATATTCTCCTCGAATTATTATTCTCCTTCCTCAGGCTGTGCCGATTGCTAGTAGCAAACGGGCAAACACGGGGCGGCTGTGGTAAACTGAGGCAAATGAAACTATAGGTGTGAACATATGAAACAGAAAAAACGAAAAAATTCCTCGCTTGTTTTGAGGTTCCTCATGTTATTGGCCTTTGTCCCGGCAGCGATCGTGGCATTTACGCTTCTCGCAGTAGTGGCATATTCGTATTACGGCGACACCGTCAAAGAAACGGTGCAAAAAGGGCAGGACCGCGTGTTTGAAGTGCCGTTTCCGGAAGAAAATATTACGCTTTACCAGGAAGCAGCCGATCGCTATGAGATTCCGTGGACGCTATTGGCTGCCCATCACCGCATCGAAACGAAATTCTCGACGATGGATCCATTGTTGTCACCCGTTGGGGCAGAAGGGCATATGCAATTCATGCCTTGCACATTCGTTGGCTGGAGCCATCCGACTTGTTCCGGTCAAGGACAAGGAGAAATTCCGCAAGCGGACAAGACCAACCCGGAAGTCATTGCAAAATACGGGGGCTACGGCGTGGATGCCAATGGCGACGGTTTAGCTGACCCGTACAATTTGGAAGATGCACTCCACAGCGCCGCCAATTACCTGGCGCAAAATGGTGCGGCAGAAGGGGACTTGGAGCGGGCGATATACCGCTACAACCATAGCGATGAATACGTAGAAGACATTCTTCATTATTACGGACGCTTTGAAGAACAATATAATAATTCATAAAAAAAAGAGTGGACCGAAGTCCACTCTTTTTTATTACGCGCGTTTGCGTCCTTTGTTCATTGATCCAAGGATCAAGCTAAGAACGAAGACGAAGATCAATGCACCGATTAGTGCCGGGATGATCGCTACGTCCCAAACTACTGGCCCCATGTCGCCTAGGAGCAAGCCGCCTAGCCATGCACCAATGATACCTGCAATGATGTTACCGATGATGCCGCCAGGAATGTCTTTCCCGAGGATTAGGCCGGCCAACCAACCGATGATACCGCCCATGATTAGATATAAAATGATTCCCATGTTTTTTCCAGCTCCTTCAAAATGTTTTATTATTATAAGTGCTACACTCTAGGTATAACCACATTCAGGACTTTTAAAACATGTAACAGTAAAAATTATCGTATTTGGGCGCCTAAAATAGTTTCAAAGTGCCGCATGGCATAGCGGTGGCCCGCATCATCGAAACTTGCGACGGCCTGTTCGTGGATGACAATTTGGAATCCTTCATTATAGGCATCAATCGCCGTATGCAATACGCAGATGTCCGTGCAGACACCGATGATATGCACTTCTTCGATACTGCGCTCGCGCAACATCAGTTCAAGGCGTGTTCCGGCGAACGCACTATAGCGGGTTTTATCCATCCAGACGATATTCTCTTGATGACGATCGTATACATCCTGGAGACGGCCGTATAACTTGCGGCCGTCCGTTCCTTTAATGTTATGGGGTGGGAAGAGCTTGGTTTCGGGGTGATAGGGATCATTTTCTTCATGCAAGTCCACCGGCATGACCACCAAATCGCCGTTTTCGAGAAATTGCTCCGTGATGAAGCAAAGTGCCTCTTCGATTTCCTGGCCAGGTGCCCCGCAAGTCAACGCGCCGTCTTGCGCCACAAAATCCACTGTATAATCCACTACCAGCAATGCTTTTTTCATCTCAATCGCCTCCTGTTTTCTTTTAGTATACCCGTTCCTGCCTAGCTTATTAATGGATACGAAAAAGAGAAAGTCTAGCATAAATAAATATCTTGCCAATATTCTGAAAACTAATTATAATAAACAAAACAGAAAAGGGGTGTGTTCCATGCAATACGAAAACCTGGAAAAACTCAATAAACAAGGGCTGTGGTTCACGGTCATCCACACACTCATCATTTTCAGCTTTGCGCTCGATTTTGGTTTTTTGGCCTAACCGCCGTATAAACAGGAAAGCATTACCTCAAAATTAAAACGAACCCATAAAAATCCACCCGTCCAATAGGAGCGGGTGGATTTTTATGCGGGCGGGTGGGCCTGACGTTTCATGCGCACGAGCGAATCCTTGAGCATGCGGGAAGCGGATTCGAGGGAGACGCCGAGGATTTCCTGGATCTCTTCCAGATTTTTGTGTTCGACCGCATACAAATGGTGGACATAGGCGAATCGGATATCGCCCGAACGCATCGGGGCGCCGACAAATTCGGCAAGTGCTTCCGTGTAGTCGGATAGCGAGCCCATCTGAAAATTGGTAAATTGGTCTTTTACTTTCGATGACAACAGGAAGGAAGTGCCGCGCGTTTTCGCCCGTTCGATCCCTTGTTCCATCACTGCTTCTTCGTATTCATCAAAGTGCAGCGTGCAGTGGTAGCCGTCTTTCTTTTCGACATCCAGATGGAGGCCGTCTGCGTCATTCAGGAAATTATCGATGTCGATTGTCACCATATCGCGAAGGCGCAAGCCTCTTAGATAAAAGACGTAAAGCAGTTTGGCATTGAGCGGCAGTTTAGCGGACTTCAACACGTCCGGCTTCTTTTCCAAAAGATGCCCGTAGTCGACTTCGATGTCGTGGGGCTTTAAATCAAGCTTATGGTTTAATTTGAATTTCGGCATAAAATCATTCGGGATCTTGCCAATCTGCCACATATAATCGAACCAGCGGCGGATGTAGATTAATTTGCGGTTCAAGGTGCTGTCTTTGATGCCAGCTTCTTTTTGTTCCAATAGGAATTGCTGAATGTCGGAGGGACGGATTTCATGGGGCTCCACCGATTTTTTGTAGGTCTTTCGCAAAAAGGCAAAAAGGGCGCGGATCAATTGGACTTCATGAACAACCGTGTTTGGGCTGATGCCGTTATCCAATCTGTATTTTTCATAACCGTATGGCATGGACATTCACCTCTCTAACTAGGTTTTATTCATTGTACCAGTTTTTGGGCGAAATAGAACGTACTTTCCCTTGTCCAGCAAGGGAATGACTGAAAAAGTTCTTTATTCATTCATAAGTAACAAACTACTTAAGGGTATTGTAAAAAAATCAAAACCCGCAAACAAGAAGCGCAAAATGGAGAGGAAAAAACGAATGATAATCGACAAACAGGGTATAAAGAAAGATAATGGGAAATAGAAATGAGGTGCAGCAATTGCGAAACGAAGAAAATGCAAGAATCCGCCATACGATCTTGAAGAAAGTCGAATCATACGATGACCAGGCGCTGAATGAAAAACCGTCAGAGAACGAATGGTCTGCCATGCAGATTTTGGATCATCTACATAAGATGGAGGAGGCGATTACAGCGGGCGTGGCCAAGACTGCTGAGAAGAACCAACGAAAAAAAGCGATGAAAAAACCGATCCAAGTCTCAGTCAGCCGCAAATTGAAAGTCGATGCGCCTAATCATACGGTGCCGGAGGACAGGTTTTTCACGTTAGAAGAAATGAAAGAAAAGTTGAATGATTCGAGAAACCGCCTGTATGAAGTCTACACGCATGCAGATGAAGAGACGCTTGAGAACAATTCTATGCCGCATCCTGTTTTCGGCGATGTGCCTCTCGTCCAATGGTTCCCTTTTATCGGCTATCACGAGAAACGCCATTTGGCCCAATTGGAAGAGACCTTAAGTAAAATCGATGAGAAAAAGAAATAGTCATTAGAAAAACTTATCGAAATGTATAATTTTAATGTAATTTACTTATGCACATTGTTTCGGTATGATGGAAGAGGAGAAAAGACGCGGTAACACGCCTTTTCAGAAGATTTAAAGGAGGAACACGATTATGGCAAAGAGCAGTTTGCACAACAGCCGCACGTCGTTCGAGCTTAACGGCAAGACGTATAATTATTATCGTCTCGCAGCACTCGAAGAAGCGGGGATCGCGAAAGTATCTCGCCTTCCGTACTCTGTAAAAGTACTATTGGAATCCGTATTGCGTCAGCATGACGGATATGTCATCAAAGACGAACATGTAGAAGAACTAGCAAAATGGGGCAAAGACGCAAACAAAGAAGCAGAAGTTCCATTCAAACCTTCCCGTGTCATCCTTCAAGACTTCACTGGTGTACCGGTAGTCGTTGACTTGGCGGCGCTTCGTTCAGCAATGGCTGAAATGGGCGGCGACCCGGACAAGATCAACCCGGAAATTCCAGTTGATTTGGTCATTGACCACTCGGTTCAAGTTGACCGTTACGGCACTGAAGATGCACTGCGCGCGAACATGGAACTTGAGTTTGAACGCAATGCAGAGCGTTACCAATTCCTCAACTGGGCTCAAAAAGCTTACGACAACTACCGTGCGGTTCCACCAGCAACAGGTATCGTCCACCAAGTAAACCTTGAGTACTTGGCAAATGTTGTCCACGCTATCCCAAATGAAGACGGCACATTCGAAGCCTTCCCAGATACGCTTGTCGGTACAGATTCCCACACGACAATGATCAACGGGATCGGCGTACTTGGCTGGGGCGTCGGCGGAATCGAAGCGGAAGCGGGCATGCTCGGACAGCCTTCATACTTCCCGATTCCTGAAGTTATCGGCGTGAAAATGACTGGCGAACTGCCAAACGGCGCAACTGCGACGGATTTGGCACTCAAAGTCACTGAAACTTTGCGTAAAAAAGGCGTAGTCGGCAAATTCGTCGAGTTCTTCGGACCTGGCGTTACGACATTGCCGCTTGCAGACCGTGCGACGATCGCCAACATGGCACCTGAATACGGCGCAACTTGCGGATTCTTCCCAGTGGACGAAGAAGCATTGACTTATATGCGTTTGACTGCCCGTACGGAAGAGCAAATCGCTGTCACTAAAGAATACTTGAAAGCGAACGATATGTTCTTCACAGTCGACAACGAAGACCCAATCTATACGGACCTTGTTGAAATCGACTTGACGACGATCGAACCGAACTTGTCAGGCCCTAAACGCCCGCAAGATTTGATTCCATTGTCGCAAATGAAAAAAGAATTCAACACAGCGATTACAGCTGCAGAAGGCCCGCACGGCTTCGCGTTGGACCAAAACGAAATCAACAAAACAGCGACTGTTAAATTTAACGACGGCAAAACAGCCGAAATGAATACGGGCGCTTTGGCGATTGCTGCCATCACATCTTGCACGAACACGTCCAACCCGTACGTTATGCTCGGCGCTGGATTGGTTGCGAAAAAAGCAGTTGAAAAAGGCTTGACGCCGCCGCCATACGTGAAAACGTCACTGGCACCAGGTTCGAAAGTCGTTACTGGCTACTTGAGCGATTCTGGCCTTCTTGACTACATGAACCAAATCGGATTCAACTTGGTCGGTTACGGCTGTACAACATGTATCGGTAACTCCGGCCCGCTCCTTCCTGAAATCGAAGAAGCGATCGTTGAAAACGACTTGCTCGTTTCATCTGTATTGTCCGGTAACCGTAACTTTGAAGGACGCATTCACCCGCTTGTAAAAGCAAACTACTTGGCATCCCCGATGCTTGTTGTAGCTTATGCACTTGCCGGTACAGTGGATATCGACTTTGAAGTAGACCCAATTGGTCAAGACCAAGATGGCAACGATGTATTCTTCAAAGACATCTGGCCTTCAACTGAAGAAGTGAAAGACGTCGTGCACAACACGGTAACGCCTGAATTGTTCCGTAAAGAATACGAGCATGTCTTCACTGAAAACGCTGAATGGAATGCCATCGAAACAAACGATGATTCATTGTATGCATTCGATGACAACTCTACGTATATCCAAAACCCGCCGTTCTTCACAGGCATGTCGAAAGAACCGGCACCGATCCAGCCGCTATCCGGCCTTCGTGTCATGGCGAAATTCGCTGATTCGATCACGACGGACCACATTTCACCGGCAGGCGCAATCGGCAAAGATACACCAGCTGGATTGTACTTGCGTGAAAACGGCGTTGAGCCGCGCAATTTCAACTCTTATGGCTCCCGTCGCGGTAACCACGAAGTCATGATGCGTGGTACGTTTGCCAACATCCGCATCCGTAACCAAGTCGCACCAGGCACTACTGGCGGCTTCACGACATTCTGGCCAACTGGCGAAGTTATGCCGATCTACGATGCATGCATGAAGTATCAACAGCAAGGCACTGGCCTTGTGGTTCTAGCCGGTAAAGATTACGGCATGGGCTCTTCCCGTGACTGGGCTGCTAAAGGAACATTCCTTCTAGGTGTCAAAACAGTCATCGCGGAAAGCTATGAGCGTATCCACCGTTCGAACCTTGTGATGATGGGCGTCTTGCCGCTTCAATTCGTCAACGGCGAAAGCGCTGATTCCCTTGGTCTGACAGGCCACGAAACAATCAGCGTCAACTTGTCTGACGATGTGAAACCGCGCGACGTACTGACGGTCACAGCTACTGCTGAAGATGGCAAAGTCACGGAATTCAAAGTCCTCGCACGCTTCGATTCTGAAGTGGAAGTCGACTACTTCCGTCACGGCGGCATCCTGCAAATGGTGCTCCGCAACAAATTGCTAGAAGCATAAAAAATAAAAAGGCTGCCTCCGGGCGGCCTTTTTATTTTGGGAAGAATCGTCCGTAAAGGATCTGGCGAGCTATGAGAAACACAGCTTCAGAGCCTTGTGCTTTTTGATCGCAATGCATGTCCTGTATACTAGAGGAGAGGTGAAGGAAAATGTACATAAGTGATAAAGAAATTGAGATCCGCTATGCGGAAACAGACCAGATGGGCGTTGTCTATCACGCCAATTACTTGATCTGGCTCGAGCTCGGGCGCACGCAATTGATCGAGGATCTCGGGTTTACGTATGCCGGCATGGAATCGCAAGGATTCCTGTCCCCGGTGACGGATATCTCCATCCAATACAAAGCAGCGCTGCGCTACGGACAGAAAGCGCGCGTCAAGACCTGGGTGGAGTCTCACGGCCGCTTGCGGACGACATACGGCTACGAAGTGCTCCATGAGGATGGCACACTCGCTGCAAAAGCGACCTCCGAGCATGTCGTGGTGAAAAAAGACAACTTCCGTCCCGTTCCGCTGGCGAAAGTGGCCCCTGAATGGGATGCCAAATACAAGGAAGTGGTGAGGGGGGCAGAAGATGGCATTCGGAATCCGACGACCTGAATTGGAACGCTGGAAACAGGATGTGCAAGACGGCCAGATCTCTTTTCTTACCCATTACTGGGTAGATCACCGATTCCCCGGCTGCAGCACAGTCACGAAAGTGGGCTGCAGCGACATCGACAAACTTGCTGACTGGGGCAGCCGCTATGGCTTGCGGCGTGAATGGCTGGACTTGCGCAATGACTACCCGCATTTCGACTTATTCGGCGACCGTCAAGCGGAAATTCTGGAGGCTGAAGGCCGCTTGGATCAATTGAATCGATTAACCAAAAACCCCAATGAATAGAGTGAATAAAAAAGAAGCATGGCGCAAAATTGCGTCATGCTTCTTTTGGTTCGTATGAATAACTCAATTCACCTAATGTATCATCTACGGTGACGTGCAGGTCATGTTCGTCGAAATACCACTGGTCGGCTTCTTCTATAAAATAAAGCACTTCATCTTCTTCGAGGCGGACCAGCGCTTCGTAGGGGCTGTCTTTCGTCACACCGAGCGAGAAGCCCGGCTGCAAACCGGCGCCTCCGTAGCGGACGAAAAACCGCACCGCTTCTCCAGCTTCGACTTCCATTTCGTTATGGAACCAATCTCGTGCATCTTTGCTCAAATGGATCTCCATGCAAACACGTCCTTTCGGGTTCTACCACTTGATCTTCGGTTCGGTACCTGCGCGAATTCTGGCGATGTTCGCACGATGCCGGTAAATGATGAACGTGGCGAGTGTGAAAATGACCGCCATGAACAGGTAATCGCCGGTATTGATCGTGTAGATGATCGTGTAAATAACTGAGACGACAGCCAAGATGATTGACGACAAGGATACCATCTTGGTGATCTTCAACGCAATCAACAAGACCGCGACGGCCAGTAAAAACAACGGCCATTGATACCCCAGCAAAATCCCTCCGGATGTGGCCACCGCTTTGCCGCCCTTAAAGCGCGCAAACACCGGAAACATATGGCCGATGACCGCGATGACGCCGAGAATCAGCGGGTGGACATCGGTAACCATGACGAGCGGCAAAAGCGTCGCGGCGGTGCCTTTTAGAATATCCAGGATGGTGACGACAAAACCCGCTTTTGGCCCAAGCACGCGGAAGGTGTTGGTCGCCCCTAAATTGCCGCTTCCTTTTGTTCGAATATCCGTATTGTAAAAAAGTTTTCCGATCCATAAGGCTGAAGGGATGGATCCGAGTAAATAAGCGATAATTACCGGAAGCAAAATGTCCATAATTGACTCCTTTGACGTACACTGTTTTCTTTTCTACAGTTTACCATGACCGAAGACACAGAAACAATAGATGGCGGATTATTCAACAAACGGCCCCGTTTCATGTATGATAGACTAAAAGGACAGGTGATTTTGTTGAAGAATCCAGACCGCACAGAAATCAAAGAAGTGCTCGACACGGCTAAAACCATTGCGGTGGTGGGCTTGAGCCCGAATCCGATGAGAACCTCGTATATGGTATCCAAAGCGATGCAAGATGCCGGCTACCGCATCATCCCGGTCAATCCGATGGCGGATGAAGTGCTGGGGGAGAAAAGCTACGCGACGCTTGCGGACATTCCGGAACCGGTCGACATCGTCAATGTATTCCGCCGCAGCGAATTTTTGCCGGCCATTGCCGAAGATTTTCTCAAAATCGAAGCCCCGGTGTTCTGGACGCAGCTGAACGTCGTCGATGAAGAGGTCTTCAATCGCCTCCAGGGCGCCGGCTATACGGTCATTATGGACCGCTGCATCAAAGTCGAACATGCCATCCTGAAATAGCAGCTTTCACGAAGGGCGCCTAGCGCTCTTTTTCTATGAACATTGACAGGAACGCCTGGAATGGCATACGATTAAAAGAAGACAGTATACGAACAAATGTTTGTTGGAGGGAAATAGATGGCAAAAACGAACAGCAATGCATACAACGAAGAAGCGATCCAAGTACTAGAGGGATTGGACGCTGTCCGCAAACGCCCCGGGATGTATATCGGTTCGACCGATGCCCGCGGGCTTCACCACTTGGTCTATGAGATCGTCGACAATTCCGTCGATGAAGCGCTTGCCGGATTCGGCGACCGCATCACGGTGACCATTCACGAAGACAATAGCATCAGCGTGCGCGATTATGGCCGCGGCATGCCTACAGGAATGCACAGAAGCGGCAAGCCGACACCGGAAGTCATCTTGACGGTGCTCCATGCCGGCGGGAAATTCGGCCAGGGCGGCTACAAGACAAGCGGCGGGCTTCACGGCGTCGGCGCATCTGTCGTTAATGCCTTGTCGAGTTTTTTGGAAGTGACGATCCACCGCGACGGGCGCAAATACCGCCAGCGTTTTGAAAATGGCGGCAAACCCGCAACAACTTTGGAAGAGATCGGCAAAACGAAAGAATCAGGCACCTTGATTCACTTTCTGCCGGACGAAAGCATCTTTAGCGTATCCAAATACAATTACGACACGCTGAGCGAACGCTTGCGTGAATCCGCGTTCCTCATGAAAGGCATGAACATCGAGTTGATCGATGAGCGCAGCCAGACCGGCGAGAGCTTCTTTTATGAAACCGGTATCAAAGCCTTCGTCGAATACTTGAACGAAGAAAAAGACGTGCTCCACAAAGTGGCGTATATGGAAGGCCAGAGCGACAGCCTCGAAGTCGAATTCGCGTTCCAGTTCAACGACGGCTATTCCGAAACGATCCTGTCGTTCGTCAACAACGTCCGCACACGAGACGGCGGGACGCACGAAACCGGCGCAAAAGCGGCAATGACCCGTGTATTCAACGATTACGCACGCAAAATCAATTTATTGAAAGATAAAGACAAAAATCTCGAAGGCTCCGACATCCGCGAAGGCTTAGCGGCCATCGTCTCGGTGCGCATCCCGGAAGCTTTGCTGCAATTTGAAGGACAGACAAAAAGCAAACTCGGCACAAGCGAAGCCCGCGGTGCCGTTGATGCGGTGATCTCCCAGCAATTGATGTACTTCCTCGAGGAGAACGCAGAACACAGTGCATCACTCGTCCGCAAAGCGATACGGGCGTCTCAGGCGCGTCTCGCCGCACGAAAAGCGCGGGAAGATGCCCGAAATGGCAAAAAACGCAAGAAATCCGATACTTTATTGTCCGGCAAATTGACGCCGGCGCAGTCGCGCAACGCCAAAAAGAACGAATTGTACCTTGTAGAGGGCGACTCGGCCGGCGGTTCGGCAAAACAAGGCCGCGACCGGACGTTCCAGGCGATTTTGCCGCTGCGCGGGAAAGTCGTCAATACCGAAAAAGCGAAATTGGAAGAAATTATGAAAAACGAAGAAATCGCCACCATCATCCACGCAATCGGCGGCGGCGTATCTTCCGACTTCTCCGTAGACGACATCGCCTACAACAAAGTCATCATCATGACCGATGCCGATACTGACGGCGCGCATATCCAAGTGCTGCTGTTGACGTTCTTTTACCGCTACATGAAGCCGCTCATCGAAGCAGGCAAAGTGTTCATCGCCTTGCCGCCGCTCTATAAAGTATCCAAAGGCGTCGGCAAAAAAGAAGTCGTCGATTATGCCTGGACCGAAGCGGATCTTGACGAATCGATCAAAAAAGTCGGCAAAGGCTATATGCTCCAGCGCTATAAAGGCCTTGGGGAAATGAACGCCGACCAATTGTGGGAGACGACGATGAACCCGGAATCACGCACCTTAATCCGTGTGACGATCGAAGACGGCGCGCGCGCCGAACGCCGCATCACGACCTTGATGGGCGATAAAGTCGAACCGCGCCGCAAATGGATCGAAAACAACGTCGACTTCGGCTTAGAAGACGACAGCAACATACTCGAAAATGATTTGATTCACGCTGAGGAGGAACTCGTATGACACAAACCGAACGTTTCCAAGATCTGCCCTTAGAAGAAGTCATCGGCGATCGGTTTGGCCGCTATAGTAAATACATCATCCAGGACCGCGCGCTGCCGGATGCCCGCGACGGGCTCAAGCCGGTACAGCGCCGCATCCTGTACGCCATGCACCACGAAGGCAATACCAACGACAGAGCGTTCCGGAAATCCGCCAAAACGGTCGGGAACGTCATCGGTAACTATCACCCACACGGCGATAGCTCGGTGTACGAAGCGATGGTGCGGCTCAGCCAAGACTGGAAAATCCGCCACATGCTTGTAGAGATGCACGGCAACAACGGCTCAATGGACGGGGATTCCCCGGCTGCGATGCGGTATACGGAAGCCCGGCTTTCCTCGATTTCCGGCGAACTATTGCGCGACATCGAAAAACGCACCGTCGAATTCATCCCGAATTTCGATGATGTGGACGTCGAACCGACCGTCCTGCCGGCGCGTTTCCCGAATTTGCTCGTCAACGGCTCGACCGGGATCTCTGCAGGATACGCGACTGACATTCCGCCGCATGCGCTGCATGAAGCACTCGATGCGGTCCTCATGCGCATCGACAAACCGGATGCATCGATCGACGAATTGATGACCGTCATCAAAGGCCCGGATTTTCCGACCGGCGGCATCATTCAAGGCGTCGAAGGCATCAAAAAAGCCTATGAAACGGGTCGCGGCAAAATCGTCGTCCGTTCCAAAGCGGCCGTGGAACCGTTAAAAGGCGGCAAGGAACAGATCGTCATTACGGAAATCCCGTTCGAAGTGAACAAAGCGAGCCTCATCAAGAAAATTGATGACCACCGCTTCGACCGCAAACTCGATGGCATTTCCGAAGTGCGCGATGAATCCGACCGCACAGGCCTGCGCATCGTCATCGAATTGAAAAAAGAAGTGCAGGCAGCCGGCATCTTGAACTATCTGTACAAAAACACCGACCTGCAAATCAGCTATAACTTCAATATGGTGGCGATCCATCACCGCCGTCCGACGATGATGACCTTGCCGACGATGCTCGATGCCTATATCGAACATCAAAAAGAAGTCGTGACGAAACGCTCGGAATTCGACTTGCAAAAAGCGAGCGACCGCATGCACATCGTCGAAGGCTTGATCAAAGCGCTGTCAATATTGGATAAAGTGATCAAGACGATCCGTGCGTCCAAAGACAAACGCGACGCGAAAAACAATTTGATCGCGAAATTCGAGTTTTCGGAAGCGCAAGCAGAAGCCATTGTCTCCTTGCAGCTTTACCGACTGACGAATACCGATATTACCGAGCTTGAAAAAGAAGAGGAGAGCTTACGGAAATTAATTGCCGAGCTAACCGGCATCTTGACGAGCGCGACGAAATTGAAAAACGTCATCAAAAAAGAATTGCAGGCGATCCGCAAGAAATTCGCGGAACCACGGCGCTCTGAAATCGAAGAAAAGATCGAAGAATTGACCATTACGCGTGAAATCATGATTCCAAGTGAGGAAGTGATTGTCACCGTGACGAAAGAAGGCTATGTCAAACGGACGAGCACCCGCTCCCATGCGGCCTCGAACGGCAAAGATTTTGCCATGAAAGACAGCGACCACCTGTTATTCGAAGGCAATCTCAACACGCAGCATACCGTGTTGATCTTCACGACCGGTGGAAACTTCGTGTTCCAGCCTGTCAATGAACTGCCGGACATCAAATGGAAAGACCTCGGCCAGCATTTGTCGAGCATCGTCACGCTCGATTCCAATGAAGCGGTGCTCGCGGTGTTCCCGTTCGAAGATTTCGAGCAGGATGCGACCATTTTAACCGTCTCCAAATTCGGTCAAGTGAAGCGTTCAGCGCTGAAAGACTATCAGGTGCAGCGCTATTCACGTGCCATCAAGACGATGAACTTGAAAAAAGGCGACGACATGATCTTCGCCGGCCTCGTGACGAATGAAACCGAATTGTTCCTGGCGACGAAAATGGCGTACGGCGTCCGCTTCCCGCTTGAAGAAGTTCCCGTAACAGGGCTCCGGACGGCCGGTGTCAAAGGCTTGAACTTAAAAGAAGGCGACGAAGCGGTGTCTGTGGTCATGATCGATCCAAAACAGCAGCCAGATCTCGTGCTTGCCACGCAGCGCGGAGCCGCCAAAAAGATGAAACTTAGTGAATTTGAAAGCGGCAGCCGCGCCAAACGCGGTGTTGTCATGCTGCGGGAATTGAAATCCAATCCCCACCGTGTGGTTGCTGTCATCGGCACAACCGGAAAAGAAGAAATTCTGCTCGAAACCACCAAAGGCTTGCGCATCGCGATTGCGCCAGGCCGCCTAAAAGCGGTCGACCGTTATTCCAACGGGTCGTTTATCGTAGACGAAGCAACAGACGGCGCCGTCACGTCAGCTCACTTAGTGCCCGCTACTGAATAATTTTAACAGGCGTTGAATGATTTATTCATTCAACGTCTTTTTATTATAGATTCATCTATTCACTAGAGAATCACCAGTATGCTTACTGAATAACTAGTTGAATTCATTCTTTTGGGGGCAGCACCAAAACCCAGCAGGATCATCCAATAGGAGGCTTGTAACATGATACTTGAAACCGAACGGCTATGGTTGAAGCCGTATGCAGCGGACATGGCGGATAGCATTTACGCCGTAATTAAAAAACGCGAAATTGCCGACACGATGTTGATGATCCCGCATCCGTATCCGAGACAGCAACTCGATAGCTGGCTCGACTATGTCCAAAAAAGCTTTGATATCGGCCAATCCTTTGAATACGCCGTCTTCACGAAAGACCAGCCCGCACGCTATATCGGCAATTGCGGATTGGTCGCCGTGTCGAAAGCCCATCACTCGGGCGAAATCGGCTATTTCATCGATCCCGCCGAGTGGGGACAAGGCTATGCGACAGAAGCGTGCCGAAAAGTGCTCGAACAGGCCTTCACCGAACACGGCTTGAACCGCGTATTCGGCCGCTGCCTCGCGCGGAACCCAGCGTCGAGGCGTGTGCTTGAGAAGGCGGGCATGGCGTTTGAGGGACGTTTCAAACAGGAGTTTTTTATGGACGGTGCCTATGAAGACATTGATTATTTGGCGAGACTGAAACAGGACGCCGGTATGCCGAAACAAGACACGCCGTTTTGAATGCTGCGGCTCCTCTCAAAATAGGTTAGTAGCTGATGGGAAGTGGACCAGCTCGTCGTAAAAGTAATTGTGCTATAACACAAATTCTATGTTGTTTCATTTTTCCGCCAATTCCGAAACTTCCGTTGACAGCCCGTGTTCGGCTTTCTATACTTGATATATAACAGTTGGACACTAGAGACACGAGAGGGGTTTTCGAAATGATCGTACCATTGACACCGCTGGACTGGAAACGACGCGCGGTAAAGTATTACCCGGACAAGGTAGCCGTAATCGACGGAGACACGCGTTTCACGTACAAGGAGTTTGCCCGCCGCTCCGACCAGTTGGGGATTGCCCTACATAATGCAGGCATCAAGGAAAAAGACCATGTCGCCGTGATGCTGCCGAATACCCATTATATGCTTGAAGCGTTCTATGGCATCCCGCCGCTCGGAGCGGTCATCGTGCCGCTCAATTATCGTTTGTCTGCCAAAGACTTGGGCTATATCATCAAGCACAGCGACGCGAAGATGCTGATTGTCGATGCGGAATACGCCAAAATCATCGAAGAGATCCAAGGCGACTTGCCGATTGAGAACTACATTATCGTGCCGGCTGAAGGGCATGAGACAAATCTTACGGGCATTGGCTACGAGGAATTTATCGGAGCGGTCACTGACGACGAGCAATTGCCAATCGTCGAACTTGACGAGAACCAGATGCTGTCGCTCAATTACACGAGTGGCACGACTTCCAATCCGAAAGGCGTTATGCAGACGCACCGGACGAATTATTTGAACGGCGCGAACTTCCTGCATCATTTGGAGATTAAGTTCGACGATGTTTATTTGCATACCTTGCCGATGTTCCACACGAACGGATGGGGCGGTGTCTGGGCGATCACAGCAGCAGGAGCCACGCATGTGTGCTTAAGAAAAGTCGACCCGCCGCTGATTCTCGATCTGTTTGAAAGCCACGGCATCACCTCACTGTGCGGCGCGCCGACAGTCGTCAATATGCTGGTCAATGAACCAAAGGCCAAACAGATCGAATTGAAGACCAAAATCCGTATGGGCACGGCCGGTGCGCCGCCTGCTGCGGCACTCATCGCCAAGGCCCAACAAACGCTCGGCCTCAACATGATGCACGTTTACGGGCTGACCGAGACTTCGCCATTCATTTTGTATTGCGAATGGAAAAACGAATTCGATGCGCTGGATGTTGACCAGCAAGCGAGCATCAAGGCGCGCCAAGGCATTGAACTGGCCTTTAACGGCGAAACGAAAGTCGTCAATCAGGGAGACGGAAAAGAAGTCGCCTGGAACGGCAAGGAGCTCGGGGAGATCATCACCCGCGGCAATGTCGTCATGGCAGGCTATTACAAAGATCCTGAGAAAACCGCGGAAGCGATCCGCGATGGCTGGTTTTATACCGGCGACCTCGCTGTGACACATCCGGACGGATTTATCGAAATTCAAGACCGCATCAAAGACATGATCATCTCAGGCGGTGAAAATATTTCGTCTACGGAAATCGAAGGCGTGCTCTATAAGCATCCGGCGATCGCAGAAGTGGCGGTCATTGCCGTACCGGATGAGAAATGGGGCGAAGTACCAAAAGCCATCATCGTGCTGCACAAGGGAGCGGAAGTGACCGAACAGGAAATCCTCGACTATACGCGTGATCATATGGCACGCTTTAAAGTGCCGAAATCGGTCGACTTCGTGGAATCGTTGCCAAAAACTGCAACCGGCAAGCTGCAGAAGTTCCAATTGCGTGAAATGTATTGGGGCGGCGGCAAGAAAGTCAATTAAGGCAGCTAAAAAAGCGAGAACTCCTCAACCGGGAGCTCTCGCTTTTTTTATTGGGAAGCATTCTTTGTCGGGTTGCGTTTACGGATCAACGCAATCAATAGCAAAATCACCAAGCACATGCCGAGTGCGCTATACAACAGGGAGCGCGGCAGCCACAACACCAGCCCGAACGCGACCGCGATTTCAATGGCCACTGCCGGCAATTTCCCAAGCGAGCTCGCCGCGAAAAAAGCAGGCGCCGAAATCCGTGTCAAGGCAGCGCCTGCCGTGACGGCACTGGACGGGACAAATGGCAAGATGCGCAGCCCCAATACGGCCCACCAGACGCTTACAGGGGATTGATTGCGGAAAAACCGGAACCAGGAACGCTGTTGCCACGCATCCGGGATATGTTTCGCCCCGTAGCGGTACAGCCAAAATCCAAACAGTGCGCCGATCATCTCTCCGCTGATGGACAATGCACTGCCGCCGATCAACCCGAAACGGTCGAGGTTGATTGGGGTAATGAGAAGGCTCGGGATGAATCCAAGCGTGCCGATGGCGATATTGGCGATTAACAATAAGATGAATTCTAAAAAGCGCAGTAGGCCTTCCATTAGCGCGTCACCTCATTATTTACGGACAAGAAAGAGGTGCTCATCGCTTGGCGCCGAGGTTTTGCTGCTGCTCGCGAAATCGTTTCGGCGTGCTGCCGCTATGGCGTGTAAAAGCAGCGTGAAACTGCGTCGCGCTCTTATAGCCGCAGAGCCCGGCAATGTCCGAAACCGATTGCTCTGAAGCCAGGAGCAGCTGCCTGGCGCGCTCCATGCGGCAGCTGATGACAAATTGCAGCGGTGTCTGGCCGACCGACTCCTTGAAATGGCGGCTGAAATGGAATTTGCTGAGTCCGGAAGCGGCAGCAATGGATTCAAGCGAAAAGGGCAAATGGCAGGTTTCTTCCATTTGGTGCAAGATGCGTGCCGTTTTGGAAGAAGCCACCGTTTGAACCGGGGCGCTTGGTGGTTTGGCTGCAGCATACAACCAGTTCAGCAAAAGCTGCACTGGTCTTGACGAGTCAGGGCACACTTGTTGCAGTTCACGGCCCAGTTCGTCCAACACGGATGCGAGAAAAGCAGGGTGAGTAGGATAAGTGAAACAGATCGTGTCATTTACTGACTCAAGGGGATGCGTAACCAGCAGTCTTTGATAGCGCTGTTCACCATTAGAAGAAAAAGACAGTGCGTGCCATTGGCCAGGAGGAATCAGCGCAAGTGCTCCTGGCCCGAGCGTCATGCATTCAGCGTTTGCGGTGAGTTCGAGTTCACCTGACTCCACCCAGAGCCATTCTGCCAGTTGCTGGTGGCGGTGGAGCGGGATATGCACGGACTGTGTGGTCGCGACGGTCTTCGATTCAATAGCTTGCAATTCAAAATCACGGGTCATGTTCAGCCAACTTTCTTTCAGGGAGAGAATATGTTTATTATAGCAAGAAACAAGAAAAATAACGGAAAATTTTCGGGGTAAATACCAAAATCCGCTGCATGAACCGCAAGAATTGATAATTCCAGCGAATTTCATTTAGCAGACTGGCCCATTTTCTAAAAAAAAAAGCGAGTCATATTGCGTCCCGTTTCGCTGCATGCTCATAAAAAAGAGGCTTCCGATGAACGGAAACCTCTTTAAAAAGCAAACTGTAAATGTTCTAGCACACCGAATCGTTGGATTTCGGGACGGATAGGCCGAACAAAGGCCGCAAGTAAAGTGCGAAGAACGTACCGGCGAGAGCGAGAATGCCCCAAATATAGCCGTGCAGGCTAAACGAGGCGATGCCGCCGAAATATGCGCCGATGTTGCAGCCGAACGCAAGACGCGCGCCGTAGCCCATCAGCAAGCCGCCGACAACAGATGCCCAGAAATTGCCCATGGTGATTTTGGTGAACTTGAACAAGCCGCCAGCCGCTGAAGCGAGAAAGGCGCCGAGGATGACCCCGAAGTTCAACACGGTCGTGGAGTCTGCGAAAATGGATGATTCAAGCATTGCCGCGTTCGCGCCTTGCCAGTAGCCCCAGCTTGCGACGTCCACGCCGAAGAATTCAGCAATTTTCGAGCCCCATAACGCGAATGCGGACGTGATGCCCCAAGGCGTTCCACGCGTCATTAAGGTCAATGCGTTCAATACCGCAAGTGCGATCGCTGCGGCGAACAATGGCCAAGAGCCGCGGAAAATGCGTTTCCATCCTGTAGTAGTCGGAAGCGGCGCCATTTTCGGTGCGCGTTTCTTTTTCTCGATGATCAAGGTAATCCAAGCGATGAGCCCGAATAACGCAATTGACACGAACCATGCGCCGCCGTAGCCAAGCCCTGTAGACGTGGCCAGTGACACCGGTTCAAAAGCAGGCAAATCTTCTGTCCAAAACGGCAAGTGATACGCGCCGATGGTCGTTCCGATAATAAAGAACAACAGCGTGATGAACATGACCGAACGCCCGCCGCCGATCGCATACAGTGTACCGGAAGCACAGCCGCCGCCGAGCTGCATGCCGATGCCGAAAATGAACGATCCGACCACTAAGCTCACGCCGACCGGGGAAACGTAGCCTGACACCCCGGTGCCGAAGAACGAATAGCCATACGCTAGAATCGGCGCGAACAAGGTCACGGCAACTGCCAGCATGAGCATATGCGAACGCATCGCTTGGCCGTTTCCGACCGACATGAAGCGGCGGAATGCCGAGGTAAAGCCGAACCGTGCATGGAATAAGGTATAGCCGAGCAACAGCCCGATGCCAAGCAGCACGGTTTGTGCGATATGCTGCGTGGCGAGTAAATACACCGTCAATAACGCTGCGACCGCAATCCCCCCGGCAATCAAGGATTTCTGCGGTGCATTCAAGGCGGTGGTGTCCCGGTAAACGGGATCGTTTACTTCATTGACGGGTTGGACCCGCGTACTAGTCGTCATGTAAAACATCCTTTTCTGAGTGATATAGTAGGGAATAAAACATTATATTAAAGGAGCGTTTCAGTAAAGTCAACGGAGCGGCTTTCAGCTAGCAGGGAATTATGAAGGTTTGTAGAAGAAGGGCCGGGGAATAGAAGGATAATACGTCTGCGGACTGCTGCTAGTTGGTTCTGGAGAAAAATGTGAAGACACTAAATAGATAGTATTCAATGGTCCGGTAGATGGTGGTTTTAGGAACGAAAGCGAGGTGAAGTACCATGGACAATCGATTATGGATCAATTTGCCAGTGAAGGATTTGCAGGCAGCTCAAGCCTTTTATGAGCAAGCCGGTTTTTTGCTCCCCAAAGCGGATGCCAGCAATGCCCAGCAGGCGGCATTTTATTTAGAGGGCCAGCACCTCTACGTGATGCTGTTTCCTGAAGAAAGCTTTGAAGCTTTTACGCAGCAAGCGATCGCCGATACATCAATCGGTTCTGAGGTATTGTTTTCGTTATCGGCAAAAACCCGCGAAGAAGTCGATAACTTCATGTTCCGCATCGAACAGGCAGGCGGCACCGTCTTTGCGCCTCCGGGTGAACGAAACGGTATGTACGGAGCGGGGTTTTCAGATGTGGATGGGCATCGCTGGAACTTTTTGGTGATGGATGTTTAACTCGTTCTCTTCATAATGATAAAAAACCGGGACCGCACGAGGAGGCGCTTCCGGTTTTTTTCTGTGGAATAGTCTTTCATTTGGAATGAATAATGACCCATTTTAACGATAGGGAGGCAAGTCAAGCGGAATTACGGTACGATGGATAAATAGACCAAAGGTTTTGACTATTTTTGCATGAATTTTTTCATGTAGCTAGGAGCGAGTGTCCTGTGAATAATAAATTTCTTTTCGCGTTTCTCGTCATCATCACCACCAGTTTGATGGGATCTTCGTTTGCAGTCGGCAAAATCGGCCTCGAACACGTTTCGCCGCTGCTGTTGGTCGGGATCCGTTTCACGATTGCAGGCATCTTGATGGCCATATTCGTCAAACTGTTCAAGCGCAAGCACCCACGGCAGCGTTCCGAATGGCTGCATATCCTCATCATCGGTTTTTTCCAGACCGCTGGTGTCATGGGCTGCATTTTCCTGAGCCTGCGGACGATCACGGCCGGGGAATCCGCCATTTTGACGTTCACCAATCCTTTATTGGTAGTGATTTTTGGCACTGTCGCACTCGGCATTCGCTACCGCATCGTTCAATGGGGAGGGGTGCTGCTCGGGTTTTTCGGTGTTTTCATTACGATGGGCAGCCAAGTGAACTTGGAAGTCGGCACCTTGTTCGGCTTTGGCAGTGCCGTGTCCTGGGCGATCGGCACCTTATTGATCAAGCATTGGGGCATCCGGCTCGATACATGGGTGCTGACGGCGTATCAAATGCTGTTTGGCGGCTTGATTTTGCTGATGGCAAGCAGCTTATTGGAAACCCAGCGACTGGCCATCAATACAGAATCGCTCTTCATCATTTTCTGGCTGGCGATTCCGGCGTCGATCATCCAGTTTGCGATTTGGTTTTTCCTGCTGCAAAACGGCAATCCCGGGAAAGTGAGTGCCTTTTTATTCCTGGCGCCATTTTTCGGTGTCATCTCGGGATGGCTCGTTTTAGGGGAGCAAGTCGGGGTGTCGCTGATTATTGGGGGCGCGTTGATCTTTACAGGCATTTTCTTGGTGAATTGGCCCGAAAAGCGGCAAGAAGCGGCAATTCCTGGAAAAGCCATATAAAGGAGTACGATAGCGGATTTATAGCGGATTTATGCGAATAACAGATGCTGTGGATCGATAACAGGCGGCAACCAAATCAAAACTGCAGCTAGGAGCCAGCCGGAGCGGTTCATGCAAACTCAAGAAATTTAAGGAATGAAGAATCCGAAATAACTGTATGGATGATATCGTAAAAGATCTGATGAAAATCGCAGCAAGTTAACAAAAAAAATCACGATTATATGAGACGAACTAATGGCAACTTAAAAACCCAAATCGATTCAGCTGTTCATCAGCCGTTTCGATTTGGGTTTTTAAATTTCATCATCGCGACAATCCTTAAGCACAGTAATCGAGGAAATCCTAAAAAAACGCTCGAAATGACGATTGGATCCACATATCGAAAAACAGCCGGTTTCACTGAAAATCTCGGTTTCGTCTCACTGTCATGAGTATACTTATTAAATGAAACGCAGCTTCCTATAATTTATATTATGTAAACTAAAATTTAAAAAAGCCTATTAAAGAAAATTCAGCCGGTCCCCATCACCCAAGCGCTGCCTTTCTGTAGACCGGCTGGTGTTCATTTCAAATGGTCGTTTAAGATTCCTTCTTCCAGCACATCGAATTTATCACCGTGCACTTTCTCGATATGCATTTCACCCCACTGGCACAACGAATCCAAAATGCCTTGCAAGCTCCAGCCGTATTCACTTAGTTCGTATTCGACTTTTGGCGGCACTTGGTTGTAGACGATTCGGTTAATGACGCCATCAGCTTCTAATTCACGCAATTGCTGCGTCATCATCTTCTGTGTGATGTTTGGCATCAAGCGCCTCAGTTCGCTCGTTCTTTTCGTGCCGTGCGTTAAATGACAGAGAATCACCGTTTTCCATTTGCCGCCGATTACTTCCAACGTGGCTTCCACTGAAATATTGTATTTTTTCACCATGTCTTATCCCTCCAATAGGCACTAAAAAGTACCTACAGCACTTTAAAGTACGTACTTCCTTTTAAAATCCTCGTCATCCATACTAGCATGTATCGAACGAAATCGATCGATAAAAACGTTTTTGGAGGAGAAAAAATGTCTGCATCACAAAAAAGAAGTAATTTCGCTTTATTGGCATTGGCGCTTAGTGCCTTTGCCATCGGCACCACCGAATTCATCAGTGTCGGCTTGCTGCCGTTGATCGCCGAAGATTTAGGGATTTCCGTCAGCACAGCGGGTTTGACTGTGTCATTATATGCACTCGGTGTCATGGTCGGCGCCCCGGTACTGACCTCTGTCAGCGCAAATATGCCTCGGAAGTCTTTGCTGCTATGGATTATGGTCGTCTTCATTATCGGGAACTTGACTGCGGCAACAGCCTCGACTGTTGGCGTTCTACTCGCAGCACGAGTCGTTTCCGCATTAGCGCACGGCGTTTTTATGGCAATTGGCGCAACGATTGCGGCGGATCTGGTACCGGAAAACAAGCGAGCTAGCGCCATTGCAATGATGTTCACCGGGTTGACGGTAGCTACGGTGACCGGTGTCCCCTTCGGCACTTTCCTGGGCCAACAGTTCGGCTGGCGTTTCGCGTTCATGGCGATTGTCGCACTTGGTGTTGCAGCACTGATCGGCAACGCTTTACTCGTGCCGAGTGATTTGAAAAAAGCGGCGCGCACTACATTGCGTGATCAAGTCAAGCTGGTCACCAATGGCCGTTTGCTGTTGGTCTTTGCCATTACGGCGCTCGGCTATGGCGGCACGTTTGTCGTCTTCACCTATCTGTCTCCCTTGCTTCAGCAAGTCACGGGGTTTGCAGCTGGAACCGTCACAATCATCCTCTTCGGATACGGCATCGCCATTGCGGCGGGCAATACAATCGGCGGCAAATTGGCCAATCGCAACCCGATCCGGGCATTGTTCTATATGTTCTTGATTCAAGCCGTCATCTTGCTCATCTTGTCGTTTACAGCCACTTTCAAAATCGCCGGCTTGATCACCATTCTCTTGATGGGCTTATTCGCGTTTATGAACGTTCCAGGGCTTCAAGTTTATGTAGTCATGCTCGCGGAGCGTTACGTGCCGAGCGCTGTAGACACAGCTTCTGCCATCAATATCGCTGCCTTTAATGCGGGCATCGCCATTGGAGCGGTGCTTGGCGGTGCTGTGGCAGATTCGATTGGCCTGATCCATACGCCTTGGATCGGCGCAGTCATGGTCTTTGGCGCCGTGTTGCTGAGTGCCTGGAGCCGCAGCTTGGAGCAAGGATCTGAGCGAAAAGCTTCAGCTGTTGTCCGGAAATCCGCGGTGACGTAAAGGTGTTCATCCAATGCATAAAAAACCCCATCTCGGAATTGCTTCTGGGATAGGGTTTTCCGCTTTATTTTCATTAGACACATACGATTCATCCAGTTATTTGTACTGATTGCTGCGTTTCATGTCCCGAATGGCTTGAATCGATAATCTAACGAGCAAAATGACGCATAAGAACAGCCCTCCATATGCGGCAGTATTCAAGTAAATCGCGTACACCGTATCGATGAATTGGGCGATGGCCAATAAGGCAGCCGAGATGAACCCGAACGTGATTCCAGACATCAACAAGACAAACCTGGAGAACAACTGCATGACAAACCCGGAGTTGTGCTTATCGGAAAACACGTCGTGGTGCAAAATGATCTTGCCGCCTTCTACGCGCCGGATCAATTGATCGATGCGTTTCGGCAATTTTGCGACTTCCGGCAAGATGAGCACTAATTCCTCTTCGATCCGTTCTTTTGTAGCAAGCGGCTGTTTAAACGGTTTTTTCAACACCGATGTCTTGTATTCTTTCGCAAAGCTTTTCGCTTCCGTGAACATGTCAAAATTGGGGTCGATGGTGTGCAAAGTGCTGTCAAGGCTGATCAGCGACCTTAGCGCGATCCCGACAGACGGATAAAACGCCAAACCGAATTCACGAATGACATCGAATAAGGAATGGATCAATTCGGCTGTCGGGATGCGGTCGACATAGGAGATCTTCAGTAAAATCTCCCCTATGGCCTGTTCAAATTTCGCCCCGTCGATCTTCTCACTGTTTTCCACCAGCTTTCTGACCGCATCATGGACGATGCTGGCATCGTTTTGCTGGATGCCGATGATGAAATGATTGAGTGCTTCTTGCTGAGGCGCTGTTAAGCGACCGACCGAACCGAAATCAAGCAAAATCGGTTGGCCATCCGTTTCATCGATAAAAATGTTACCAGGATGCGGATCCGCGTGGAATATGCCGGAAAACAGCATTTGTTCTAGAAATGAAAACAACACCGTGCGCCCAAAATTTTTCGGCTCGACTGTAAAGTGTCGGAACACCGCATCGCCTTGTGAGATGCTTTTCCCCTGAAAATACTGCATGACAATAATCGTTGAATTGCTGTATTCCCTATAGACTTTCGGGATCTTGACTTGATTCTTGCTGTCTTCTAAGGCATTTTTCACTTGGATCATATTGCGCATTTCGATTTCAAAGTCGATTTCCTCGCGCAAGCCATTGGCGAATCCAATTGCTAGTTCACGGAATCCGATGTTCTGTGCCCACGTCGATTTGCTGGATACCCATTCGGAGAATTCCACTAAAATGTCCAAATCATCCCGCATGATGGCGCTCACTTCCGGGCGCTGCATCTTGATGATGACCTCTTCATTGGTCTTGCGCAGCACGCCGCGGTGGATCTGGCCGATCGAGGCCGAGGCGAGCGGTTCTTTGTCGAGTTTGGAGAACACTTCTTCAATTGGCTGGGCCATGGATTTTCGCAGGATTTCTGTCACTTGTTCTTTTGGCAAGGCTTTGACGTTTTGCTGCAGCTGGCTCAGTTCTTCGATGAATACGGGTGCAAACAAATCCGTCCGTGTTGATAATACTTGGCCGAATTTGATGAATACGCCCCCTGCTTCTTCAAGCGTCCTGCGGAAAGCGACCGCAAGCTCCCGGTTATTTTCACGATGACGCGCATATTTCAAGGTGCTGGAAATGCCGTTCTTGACCGCAATCTCCAGTACTTTGCTTAAGCGTTTCTGGCGTCTCCAGCGATTGCGCAGCCTTTTCCAGATAAATTTGCGGTTGGTCATGCGTTCGCCGCGGTCGCCAAGTTCAATCGGGTCGAATAATTCGAGGATCAAGTAAAACAGCATCGAAATCATCAACATGCTGCCGATCCAAATGACGGTGCTGGTGTCTGTCAACATCGTTGCGAAGGCATCGTCCATGAATTCGGTATACCGTAAATAGGAATACCAATACACGAATGTCGTCAGCACAATTCCAAGCACGACGGACAATATGCGTTTGGTAAAATTCACTTTCGATCCCATCAAGCGGCCACTGACAAAATAAATAAAAATGGCGATGACCAGCATTTCAGCAATCATCCGTACATATATGACCATTCGCGGACTCCTTTCCCTAAACCACCGAACCTGCAATGAATTATCGGTTTGTCTTTCGTTGCAATACAACTTTAGCCCTTCTATATAAGTAATTTCGAGGTGTCGGCAAGTCCTTCCTGCTTTTTCTTTGCGGTGAATGTTTTTTGGTTGATGGCGGTTTTTCTTTTTTGTATTATACCTTATGTAGTTTATTACAATTATTTTTGATTTTCGGCTTATTTATGCTGTCATCTTTTATTCATTTTCCGATTCCGCTTGCTGCTTAACCCTGTTCATGAAGTTTAACACGGTATTTCGGGCTGCTTTTTTACTGCCGGCCAAAAGCATCATCTTTCCCGTAACGCTTATGCCTTTGTTTTGCCCTTCATAAATAAAGCGCGTGCTTTGTGCGGACTCTTGTTTCAAACTGAACGCATAGCGCACTTTGAACATGTGCCCCATCTCAAAAGCCGTCTCGCGGTATTTTCTGTCGGGTTCATCCACATAGGATAAAGTTTCAACGATATAGCGCTGCTGCTGTTTGCCCTCTGTATAAACTTGCGCGTGTTTAGCGCCTGTGGCATTATTCTCCCCTTCGAGCAGGTCATGCGATTCCACTTTTGGCATAATGCGCTGGATCTGCTCGTCCTGGAACAAATTCCAAACCTTTTCAATCGGTGCATCGATAATCATTTGCTCTTTCCATTTAACCATTTTTCTCATCCTTTCATGAACTCTTTTCTACAATTCTCGTAAATGCTTACTGCTGCCCTTTGATTCCGTTACAATGGAAACAGCAAAACGATTATGGAGTGATTTGATGAGAACCTCAACGATTCTGTTTATCTTTTTACTGGTGATGCATCTATTGACCGTCCTCAACACTTTGTTGTTTGGCGGCAATTTAAATGATCTTGTGTTCTGGTTCAATTCCGCCTTGTTTATGGCGGCGCTGGCCGTGTTTGTTTACCGGCGCGGCATATTCGATGCCAAAGAAGCGCCTACGTCTGAACCTGCCAAAAAACGCAAATGATTTGGCGCCATCAGCAATTCATCGATACCCTGTAAAACACCGCCCATTCCAGGCGGTGTTTTTTCATTCAATTTTTTTCATATGACTGAAGAATTTCTTCACATTTACCGGACAGCATGCCAGACCCAGCGAAGCCTTGCAGCAAACCCGTAACGGTCAAGTTCGTGAATTTATGGCCCATGGACGCTAACTGCTGTTCAAAAGCTTCTATGTCGCCGCTATAGCCGCGGATCAACTGAGTGAATTCCTGGAGTTCAGCTTTTGATAAATCATGCACCACAATGGCTTCATGGATCGTCGGCTCACGCATTTTATCTTCCAATGCATCCCCAAGCAACGCCAATAAAGTCCGGTTGTGAAACTTTAGTTTTTCAATTTCCTGATGCAAGCTTTTCAGTTCAATTTGTTCCATGCGTCAAGCTCCTTTTAGCTTTTTGTAATCACTTTGCCTTCGCATCCAACACTTCAAGATGGTCAATGAAGTTATATTTTTGGATCTCCCAGCGCTCGCTGGCATACGCCAAGTGATTCATGCCGCCATTTTGCAAACGGACTTCGCCGTCGTATTCGCCGTGCGCCAATTGTTCAAGAATGGCATTGATGACGCCTCCGTGCGCCACGACGAGCACACGTTGGCTGCCGAAGCGTTCATTGAGTTGAGAAAGCCCGCTCGACAGCCTGCCGTGGAATTCTTCTGGCTGTTCCTGGCCAGGGTAATTCTTGTCGGGATACAAGCCGTAACGCTCCTCTGCTGTCATGCCTTCTGCTTTGCCAAAATGCTTTTCCTGGAACTCTTCCATTTCAAATACCGGCAAACGCATCGTTTCATTGATGATCGCCGCGGTCTCTTTGGCGCGCTTGAGCGGGCTCGTCACGATGACGTCCCACGCTTCTTCCGTCAGGTGAGATCCACACGCGCGTGCTTGCTGCTTTCCTGTCTCGTTCAGCGGCACATCCGTCGTCCCTTGGATGCGGCCGACTTTATTCCACTCTGTTTCTCCGTGCCGAATCAGGCAGATAATCGTCATCGTACGCTACTTCCCTTCCGTTGCTAATTGATTCATTACTGCTAACCATCAATCTTCGCGTTGTTTTGTTTTGCGTTGTTTGCTCCAGCGCCAGAACATGATCGCTTCCCCGATTACCACACCGATCGCCCCTGCAGCGACCAAGGTCGATGTATCCGGGTCATCGTTGATCAAAAATGCAATGACAACGCCCACTACAAGCCCGCTCAGTAAAACGGCATATGCATTTTTGCGTGATTTCAGATAATCCACTGTCTCGCACCCTTTCTTATTGCTATTATTCCATCTTGCCGAAGTTCTCTTGAGAACGCAAGAATTGTCAGCATCCAGTTGCCTGTACTGGTATATTATCTTGGGTGCCTTTTTTAAAATTACCTAATAACCTTATGTAGTTTAATACATGTAAATTGACGGAATCAACATCAAAAAAATAGAGCCCGTTTCGGCTCTATTTCGTTTCAACCACGAACGATGTCATTTTTGTTATTTGCAGCTCGCCGTCTCCTTGCCATTCATAAAAATCGCAATAGCAGTATTTGCGTTCCCTGTCATTTCCGCCTTTTGCGGTCATGACGCCTTTCACCGCACCTTCCTGCCCTGCGGCAATGATGGTATCGACCTCAAACGCCATCTGTGTATAATCCTGCATCCCGAAAGCCGCATCCACTAATGCCTGTCTTCCCTTTAAAGGCATTGTCCCGACCATGATCCATTCCACATCGTCTGAAACATGCTGTTCAATAAAGTCTTTCTTTCCTTTGAAAAAAGCATCATTGAAATCCCTTAAAAAGTCGGTGGTGCTGCTCGTCCTCATATTTTTCCCTCCCTTTATACCAATCAGGCTCTTTTTCTTCAAATCAGCACTTAGTTATCCGAATATTCAACTTATTTACAGTTTACTCTCTTTGCTGCACCCTGCCTAGTCTATTGTTTCCGATTTCCTCTGTTTCTTTCGCTTCCCACTCATCAAGCTTGATTTTTTTCATTGCTTGCCCTCTTTAAATGGTTATAATGGAAAAATGCATGGTTACATTAAGCACTGGGAGGATACATCCAGAAGAAGGCTTGCATGCGCGTCCGGCTGCAGCACTTGTCAGTGAAGCGAACCGCTTCCAATCAGAACTCTCGCTCGAATTCAAAAATCGGACCGTTAACTTGAAATCCATACTCGGCGTCATGGGGCTTGGGATTCCGACCCGTTCTGCCATCACGATCCATGCAGACGGTGAGGACGCACAACAAGCAATACGCGGCGCAACCGCCTTATTGGAAGCGCATGGCATGATCGATTCAGGGCAATAACGCCTTTAAGCACATTTAACAGACGCTGTTTCATAGGCACAAAAAAACCGCCATCCGGTAATTTCCGGATGGCGGTTTTTCAATTATGCAGCTGTGGTGATATTTTTCTTCAGCAAGCCGACGAGGATCGCTGTTACAAACGAACCAGCAAGGATAGCGATCAAGTACATCAAGATACTTGCCGCTCCCCCGTCCACCAGGCCGATGACGAAGACGCCGCCATGTGGTGCACGAAGTCCGATATCAAACAGCATGACGAGTGCGCCGGTCGTTGCCGCACCCGCAACCGCTGACGGGATGACGCGAGCTGGATCGGCTGCAGCAAACGGGATGACGCCTTCAGTGATGAAGCTCGCGCCGAGAACATATGCCGTCTTGCCGGCTTCACGTTCCGGCTTGGTGAATTTCTTCTTGAACATCGTTGTTGCAATGGCCAGTCCAAGCGGCGGGACCATGCCCGCTGCCATAACCGTCGCCATGAAATTGAAGTTCTGTGCATCGAGCATGGCTATGCCGAATGTGTAAGCGGCTTTGTTGACCGGGCCGCCCATATCGACTGCCATCATGCCGCCTAGGAGAAGTCCGACGAGAACCAGATTGGTGCCGCCAAGGCTTTCAAGGAAAGCGGAGATTCCAGTATACACTTGAGTCAAAGGCGGATTGATCAGCATCATGATGACCCCAGTGATCAAAATGCTGAATACCGGATAGAACAACACCGGTTTCAATCCTTCCAGGCTTTGCGGAATGCCTGAGAACACTTTCTTCACGAGCAGCGTTACGTAACCGGCAAGGAAACCAGCGATCAAACCGCCGAGGAAACCGGAACCGCCGCTAGCTTCTTCAACGCCTGTGACCGTGATTGCAAGCAAGCCACCGATCATCCCTGGAGCAAAACCTGGACGGTCAGCAATGCTCATCGCGATGAATCCGGCAAGGACAGGAACCATTAAGAAGAACGCCGTGCCGCCGCCGATAGTTGACAGCATCGCAGCAAATTCATTGTATTCCGGGCTATCTGGATTTGCCGCATTGATGCCGAAGAAGAACGACAGCGCGATCAAAATCCCGCCGCCGACAACGAATGGCAGCATGTTCGAAACGCCGTTCATCAAATGCTTATAGAATCCTGATTTTGTCTCTGGGCCGGCATCCGCGTCTTTGGTGCGGTCATGCTTATAAACAGGCGCATCTTGAGCCAGTGCGCGGTCCAAAAGCTGGTCCGCTTCGTAGATCGCCTTTCCGACTTGTGTCTGGATGACGTGCTTGCCATCGAATCTCGCCATTTCGACTTTCGTATCGGCTGCCACGATGATGGCATCCGCTTCGGCGATTTCTGCATCGGTCAAGCGGTTTTTCACGCCGCTCGAGCCGTTTGTTTCCACTTTCAAGTTGATGCCGCGCTCTTTCGCACGCCCGTTGAGCTTCTCAGCCGCCATATAGGTGTGAGCGATGCCTGTCGGGCAAGCCGTAACAGCCAGGATCTTGCCGCCTGCAGCGGGTTCTGCTGTGCCGGCAACCGGTGCACTGTCATCTGCTTGTTCCGGCCCATCCACTTCCGCTTCTTTCGCAGAGACGATGTCGAGCACTTGCTGTTTCGACTCGGCTTCTAAAATATTGACGCGGAATTTCTCATCCATCAAAAACGTTGCGAGGCGCGATAAAGCTTCCAGGTGATCATCATTTGCCCCGGCTGTTGCCGCGATCATGAAAAACAGCTGTGCAGGCTGTCCGTCCAGCGATTCGAAGTCAATGCCGTCAAAAGAACGGCCGAACGCAATGGCAGGTGTTTTGACCGCTTCGGACTTTGCATGGGGGATGGCAATGGTGTCGCCGATCCCTGTCGTGCTTTGTTCTTCGCGCGCCAGGATATCTTTCGTGAATTGCTTTTTGTCGTTCAATTTCCCGGCCCGGTCCAGTTGCCCAGCCAGTTCGTCCAGTACTTCCCGTTTGGAGCCGGCTTTCAGATCCAGAATGATGGTGTTTTCCGTCAATAATTGTGTAATTCTCATTTTGTCACATCCTTTTCTTCGAATGGGGTTACGGTCACTTCTGGGAGCAATTGTTCCACATCTGCCTGTTCGCATAAATCGGTCCGAAAAGCAGTGGCGCTTCCGCTGGCGACGCCGTATTGGAACGCTCTCTCCGGGTCTTGATGCTGAATATAGGAAGCGATGAATCCAGATACCAAGGAATCTCCCGAACCGACGGTGTTGACGACTTTGCCTTTTGGCACTTGGGCTGTATAGCGATGTTCACGGGAAGCATAGATGGCTCCCGCCCCGCCCATGGAGACGACGACATGCTGGACGCCTCTTTCCACCAGCCGGCTGGCATAATGGAAAGCTTGTGCTTGGGTGGTGATTTCGACTCCGAACATCTCTCCGAGTTCATGCTCGTTCGGTTTAATGAGGAAAGGCTTCGTGTCTAACAATTCCTGCAGCGCGGGGCCGGACGTATCGAGCACGAAATGAATGCCACGCTCCTGGCAACGATCGGCGAGATCCTTGAAGAATTGGGTCGGCACCGATGACGGCAAACTTCCCGCCAAGACGAACCAATCGCCTTGTGCCATAACGGCAATTTTTTCTTTCAGTTGTTCCAGCTGCGATCCCTCGAGCACCGGGCCGGGCCCATTCAATTCGGTTTCTTGGTCGGTCTTGATTTTGACATTGATTCGCGTGATCGCGCCGGTGTCGATAAAATCGGTCTCGATGCCTTCTGCGTCCAGGAACTCTTCAATAAAGCGTCCTGTAAAACCACCAGCGTATCCGAGCGCCCGGCTTTTCAGGCCCAAACGGCTGAGTACGCGCGAGACATTGATGCCTTTGCCGCCGGGGTAATAATACACTTCATCCGAACGGTTCAAGGCACCGCTTTCAAAATGCGTTAAATACGCTGTGTAATCAATGGATGGAGCGAATGTGCATGTGTAGATCATTGTGTCACCACCTTAATAGTTGTTTGTCGTTCGATTTCTTCCAATGCCTCATCCGGCAAGCCGTCGATGATGAGTGCGGACCGGCTTAAGTCGAAGATGTGCGCAAAACTGACTTTGCCGTATTTGGATTGGTCCGCAAGCACGTAACAGCTTCTGGATAATTCCCCGGCCCTTCGCTTGACGGCCGCTTCTTCAGGGTCCGGTGTTGTGAAGCCGTGACTGGGGTGAATTCCATTGACGCCGAGAAAGCTTTTATCGAACCGGTAATTCTCCAGCGACTGGGTCGCCTGAGGACCAACTAAAGCACCCGTGCGCGACTTGATGAATCCACCTGTCAAATAGGAAGTGATCCCGTGCTCGATCAAGGCTTCCAGGTGGCTCAGTCCATTGGTGACAACGGTTACATCTTTGTCTATTAAAAAGGGGATCATTTGCGCCGTCGTCGTGCCTGCATCCAGGAACAGCGAATCGCCTGTTTTGACGAGCGAGGCCGCATAGCGCGCAACCAGCTGTTTTTCCTTCAGGTTCTTTGCCGCTTTATCCGACAAACTCGGTTCCGGCACATTTGGGGCGATCCGGCTGGCACCGCCAAAAACGCGTTCCAGCTTCTGCAATTCCTCAAGTTCCGTCAAATCACGGCGGATGGTGGATTCTGAAGCCGCGGTCAGTTCGACCAGCTCCTGAATTTTGATGCTTTGCTTTTCTTTCAAAAGGTTTAAAATCAGTTGATGCCGCTCCGTGGTCAGCATTCAGTCACCTTCTTTTCTTTTCTGATTAAATAGATAATACTTGAAATCGTTTACAAAATCAATCATAATCATTCATAAGCAGTCAAATTCATTCAAAAAAGAATGAATCCCGCTCAAATACACGCATATTATAGGAGGAACTCATCATGGTAGAAAAACAATATACAATTACAGACGAAGCAGGCATCCACGCGCGCCCGGCATCCGCACTGGTCGGATCGATCTCGAAATTCCAATCGGACATCACGCTCGGCTTCAACGGCAAGCAAGTCAACTTGAAATCGATTCTCGGCGTCATGTCGCTCGGCATTGCTTCCGGGTCAACCGTTACGATTGCTGCGGACGGAGCGGACGAAGAAGAAGCGATGGCTAAAATCGACGAAGTGCTGAAAGCGGAAGGGATTTCCAACCAATGACAAGCCCTCTCTCCGGGATCGCAGCCTCCACCGGGATCGCCATCGCCAAAGCATTCCGCCTGGAAAATCCGGAATTGACCGTCGAACAGCAACAAGTGGGCAATCCCGCTGAAGAAATCGCGCGCTTTGATGCAGCCGTTGCTCAATCGGCCGCCGAACTTGAAGTCATCCAGCAAAAAACCGCCCAGCAGATCAGCGACAAGGAAGCCGCGATTTTCGGCGCCCATTTGCTGGTCTTGAGCGACCCTGAACTGATTGGGCCGATCAAAGAGCGCATTTCAGCGGATAGTGTCAATGCGGAATTTGCGTTGCAGGAAACAAGTGATATGTTCATCACGATGTTTGAAGCGATGGACAATGAGTATATGAAAGAACGCGCAGCGGATATTAAAGACGTCCGCAAACGCTTGCTGTCCCATCTGCTTGGCGTGAAGATCCAAGACCCGAGCATGATCGATGAGGAAGTCATTGTCATCGCCGAAGATTTGACACCGTCCGATACCGTCCAATTGAATGCCCAGTTTGTCAAAGGCTTCATCACCGATATCGGCGGGCGCACTTCGCATTCCGCCATCCTTGCGCGCACCTTGGAAATCCCGGCAGTAGTCGGCGCACAAAACGCCATGGCCACGATACGCAATGGCCAAACGGTGATCATTGATGGCTTGGAAGGCAAAATCATCATCGACCCCGATTCAGCGACTATCCAGCAGTTCGAGCAGGAAAAGTCAGCATATGACGCCCAAAAAGCCGAATGGGCCAAGCTCAAAGATGAGCCGACGCTAAGTGCCGACGGACAGCATGTGGAACTTGCCGCCAATATCGGCACCCCGAAAGACCTTGCCGGCGTGCTCGAACATGGCGCAGAAGGCATCGGCCTTTACCGCACCGAGTTTCTTTATATGGGCAGAGACGCCTTTCCGACAGAAGACGAGCAGTTTGACGCCTATTCAAAAGTCTTAAAGGGCATGAACGGCAAGCCGACCGTCGTCCGGACACTCGACATCGGCGGCGATAAAGAACTCACGTATCTGGACTTGCCGAAAGAACTGAACCCATTCCTCGGGCTTCGCGCGATCCGTTTGTGCCTGGAGATGCCAGAACTCTTCAGAACGCAACTGCGTGCCCTATTGCGCGCAAGCGTGCATGGCAATTTGAAGATCATGTTCCCGATGATCGCAACGATAGAAGAATTCCGCCAAGGAAAAGCAATGCTTGCAGAAGAAAAGGCCAAATTACTGGAGGCCGGCATCGCAGTCAGCGACTCGATCGAAGTCGGCATCATGGTGGAGATTCCTTCTACCGCCGTCATGGCGGATGTCTTCGCCAAAGAAGTGGATTTCTTCTCCATCGGCACGAACGACTTGATCCAGTATACGATGGCTGCAGACCGCATGAACGAACGCGTGTCGTATCTGTACCAGCCGTTCAACCCCGCGATTTTGCGCTTAGTCAAAATGGTTATCGATGCCGCGCATAAAGAAGGCAAATGGGCAGGCATGTGCGGCGAGATGGCCGGCGATGACATCGCCATCCCGATCCTTCTCGGGCTCGGCTTGGACGAATTCTCCATGAGCGCTTCTTCTGTCCTGAAGGCGCGTGCACAGATCAGCCGTTTGTCAAAACAAGAAATGGCTTCGCATACCGACCGCATACTTGCGCTCTCGTCATCTCAAGAAGTGGAAGCGTACGTCAAAGGAATCAGCTAAAAAAACCCCTGAACGCCTTCGCGGCATTCAGGGGTTTTTCGTGTGATCAAAATGGGTTGGTCGCCCATTGTTTCGATAAAGGGATAAAGATGCGCGGGTTCAATTTCAATTGCGAAACGATGTATTCCGCGATGTCTTCCGGCTGCATGAACTTCTCTTTTTCCTGTTCCGTTTCATTGCCGGAATCAGTCATGCCTGTGACCACGCGGCTAGGTGCCAAAGCGAAGACACGGATATTGTCGGGGCGCACTTCCTGCATCAAGGCCTCGCTCATGCCAAGCACCGCGAATTTCGATGCGCTATAGGCGCTCGAGCCTTTCGTGCCTTTGAGTCCCGAAGAAGAGGAGATGTTGACGATATCGCCTCCCTGCTTGTCGATCATCTGCGGCAGCACCGCTTTGGTCATATGGACCATGCCCATCAAATTGATATTGAGCATATTTTGCCAATCCTCGGTATCAAGTTCCATAAACTTGCCGTATTTTCCGATTCCTGCGTTGTTGATAAGGATATCAATCGTGCCGAGTTCGTCGGTCAATTTCTCGACGGCCGCTTCGACTTGCTTTGAATCCGACACATCCGCAACCGCAAATGCTGCGCGGCCCCGTAATGAACGGATCTCTTTCGCCAATTGTTCGATTTCTTTTCGGGTTCTGGCGATCAGCCCGACGGCCACGCCTTCATTGGCCAGTGCCAGGGCGGTTGCCCGGCCGATGCCGCGCCCTGCTCCTGTAATGATTGCTGTCTTTTCCGTTAACACTTGTCCCACTTTATTTTCCGCCCTTCAGGTAAATGAATTTTCTCTGCCCTAGTCTTTGCCCCTAAACGGGCGGCGGTAAACCGGCCGATTGACTGAGGATAAAATTTTTTTAGGCCAGCAGCCTCAGTTTTGTTTGCGGAAATAATCCAGCAGGCCCTGCGCACTGACCTGTAAGTCCATCTCGATATAAGGCATCACGCGGTGCGGCTGTTTGGCGCCTTTTTCCGCCAATTGCGCCATAACGGGTGCCAGCAGACGTTTTGCCAATTGATCTGCGGATTCTTTGTTCTGATAGGCCGCCGCTCCTTCTTCAACAAACAGCTCTAGCCATTCCAGCACCTGCTCTAGCGCTGCATCAGGGTTATGCGCAGCGCCGAAATGCCCAAAATAAAGCACATCGAGTTGCTGCCGTTGCATCCGTTCGATGGATGCCTTCATCGCCTCAGGGTCGAATTGGTTCGGTGAAGTGGACGGCAAGTAAAAGTCGATGCCGTCTTCGATCAGCTGTGCATAGCGGATGCCGGCTGTATCCCCTGCAAAAAACCCATTCGATACTGGGTCTAAGATGCCGAAATGATGTTTGGCATGGCCCGGCGTATCCCAGAACTCAAGCGTACAGTCCGGGCCGATCTGCAGCCGGTCGCCTTCCGTTTTGATATCGATGCGCTGTTCGGGCACCGGGACGATTGGATTGAACAAATCATCAAATTGATCTCCGTATACCGCTCTAGCCCCGGCGATGAGACGGCTCGGGTCTGCCAGGTGCCTGGCGCCTTTCGGGTGGACGATGAGCGTCGCGTTCGGGCAGTCCTGCAAGAGTAAGCCCGCTCCCCCGGCGTGGTCAAGGTGGATGTGGGTGACGATGATGTAACGGACCTCATCGAGTGAGATGCCGAGTTCGTTCAATCCTTGTTTCACATGCTCTACCGAGGGGCTCGGTCCTGTTTCAATAATGGTTAGCTGCTGTTCCATGATGACGTAGCTGCCTGTTCGGTGTTCGAGGCCGAGATCGAAACCGTCGATCAACTGAATGCGGTCGTTCAACTTGCTGATGGCCATACTGGCACCCCTTTCTATTTGTCTTCAGTCTACCAAAGCCCGAGCTTGCGCTACAACTCGGCACATAAAAACGCCGCCAGAATTCGGCGGCGTTTCTCATCAATTGCTGGATGGGCTATAGGAAGTCAGTGGAATGTCTTCATAGTCTTCCGGGTCCAATGAATAGACGCTGTCGTCGGCTACCCCTTCGACAATCGCTGTCAATCCGCGCTCCACCGATTTGACCAATTGGCCTTTTTCTTTCTGCCCAAGCGACTGGGTTTGGCCGCGTACTTCAAACAACACGGTGCCGCTGCCGTTCAATGCATAGCTGCCAAGCGCTGTGCCCGGCAAATCGAGCCCTTGTGAATAAAGCGAGATATTGGTGAATTTCGAATTGCCGTAGGACTGCAGCTCCTCATACGCCGCCACATTCAGCTGGCGTGAAAAATCATAATCGTACTGGTCTGCATACTCGCTGTATTTCGCCCCTTCAGCACTGGATGGGTCCGGAACGAATTGGGCGGACAACGACAATGTAACTGGATCTGGCGTGCCATCGACATAATACATCCCTTGGTGATGCAGGTCGATAAAGACGTCGACGGTGCCATATTCCGCTTGCAGCGATTTATAGACGTCGCGTGACACTTGGGCTTCTTTCGTAATAAACCAGCCCGGTTCGTTCGATGCGCCAGGGAAATCTTCCGCTTGTGGCACATAGTCCAGGTCCGGATTAAAGTCGCGGTTCACATCAAAGCCTGGATTGGCGCCGTAATCATAGCTTTGGCTGACGCCGCGGTCCAAATAATTCCATGATGGCGTTGCAGCGGCGAGTTCGGGATAATCCGCCACGACATCGCTCCATGTCATGCTATTGCGGCGCTTATCGCCTTCTGAGGCATCCGGATTCATCATCGGCATGAAGACGATCGTCACTTCGTCGCGCAAGGCTTTCGCCGCTTTCGAGTTGCCGGATAGCGATTTCAACATATTCAAAATGGCCACAGTGCCTGTTTTTTCGTTTCCGTGAATCTCACTTTGGATTAGCAGCACTTTATCGCCCGTGCCGACAGTCGCCGTATAAATATCGCGGCCTTCGAAGGATTGGCCGGCGACATCCACGGAAACAGAGCCTTTGCTATTTGCTTCGATGCGCTGAAGTTCTTTTTGCAGCTCCCCGTAATCGATAAATCCGGAAATGGCATTGTCATGATGGTGTTCAGTCGGCTGTGCAGGCTCTGCTGCTTGTACCGGCATCGCAAGCATCGCACAAAGCCCCGCCATCGTCATTGTCTTGAATATGTGTTTTTTCACTATCCCCACTCCTTTTCATTGAATAGGCTGAGTATAGCAAAGCTTGTTAAGCTTGCCTATAGTTGTCAGAAATTTCAGTTCTTTGGATATATAATCCACAGCGTCAATCGCGCTTCGCCCGTTACCATTGCCGGAGAGCAAATTTTGAACTCGCTGATTTCCATTGTTTCGTGGGACGAAATACCCTCAGCGTCCAGTTAACGGCTGCAGTCATTTATCAGGACTAAAACCCTCCCTCTGTCAACTTGTCTATTTAGCGCTTTTGGGTTTGCCTATTGCCTTAGATCGGCTACAGTTATACCATTAAGGAAGAAACTGGAGGTTATCATATGAATGATCCGCAAATCCCGCAAGACAGCATCATCTGGTCACAGGAAATGGTGCGCAGCACATTGCCAAAACGCGCACAAGACAGCCATAAAGGGGTATTCGGAACGGCGTTATTAGTAGCTGGGGGCCCGGATATGCCCGGGGCTGCCTTGATTGCCGGGCTCGGCGCGCTCACAAGCGGCGTTGGAAAATTGGCAATTGGGACGTACCGCGAAACCATCCAGAGCATCGCTCACGCGGCGGCCGAAGCGACGTATGTGCCGGATGCGCTGATCCATATCGCCAATGGCACCCATTCACTTACTTCCTATAAAGCCATCGCCTGTGGGCCTGGCACCTTGCCGGATGCAGTGACCGAAGCGGCTATTGACAGTTTGCTGAATTCACCTGCCCCTCTCATACTCGACGCCGGCGCATTGAGTGAACGAAGCTATGACAAAAGAAGCGCTCCGCTCATCTTGACGCCGCACGCCGGTGAATTCAGCCGGATCTCCGGTTATTCAATGGAGCAGATTAGCGAGTCTCCCGGTTCATGTGCAGCGGCATTCGCCAAGGAACACAATTTGACGATCGTCTTGAAAGGGCCCCGCACAACAATCGCTTTCCCAGATGGCGAACGGTTCGACAACCCGACAGGAAATGCCGCGCTTGCAAAAGGCGGCACGGGCGATATGCTGACCGGGATGATGCTCGGCATGCTGTGCTGCCATGAAAACTGGCGCCACGCCGTTTTGAATGCCGTTTACTTGCACGGAGCGTGTGCAGACGAATTCGTCAAAACCCGCTCCCCCCATACAATGTTGGCACGCGATATCGCGGAGCTGTTGCCGGAAGTATGGAAACAATACGAATAAATCATTGTTCGAAATTTCGCCACATGCGCAAAAGCCGGGCTGCGAATTAGTTCGCAGCCCGGCTTTCATGCATATATCGGATGGAAACTGCTCACTATTTTGACAGTCCAAAGCGATAAAAAGCAGCTGTTTTCCGCTATAATGGAAAGCGCCAGGCATAAGATTTTCAATACGGACGGAGGTATCTTTATAATGAATAGACACCGTGCGGGACAAAACCAGTGAGCTATGTTCCGATACTTCACTTGACGGTGCCTGCGGTATGGATTTCTGTACTGTTGGCCGCCGCTGCAGTCAGCTTGCTGATGCGCGCCGCGATTGGGCATAAACCTGGCGAATGGTACTGGAACGCTTTGGCGCTTTACATTCTGACGTGGAAGCTCAGCTACATCGTTTTCAATTTACAGCATTTTCTTGACATGCCTTTATCGATTCTTTATTTCAACGGCGGGTTGTACGGCCATTTGCTTGCCATAGCATTGCTTATCGGCTATTTGGCCCTGGCACAAAGAAACCACGCTGCTGTGGCGGAACAGGCTGCTACTGCCTGGCTATTGTTTTTTCTGGCGTACCAGTCCATTTTGCATTATTTTGAAGCCGAATTTGTGCAAGCAGCCCTTCAAACCGCTCTTTTCGCAGCAGCTATCGTAGCCATCCGTATGCTGGGGAAACGGCCAGACGTTCCGAATGGCTTATTGCTTGCCGCATTTTTCACAGTAGAGCTGCTCATCTTAAGTGTATTCGGCCCGCTGCTGACTTGGCAAAATGCGACGCTCATTGTTGTGGCCGCATTCACGATCGCCCTGTACATACGTTTTGAACAGAAAGGACCGAGCATATGATAAAAAAAGCCATCGTCGGCATATTGCTGGTTGCAGCGATTGCCATCATAGCCATCAATTTCTTTGAACAAGATGCTCAGCCAATCGATACGAGCGAATCCACCACTTCCGCAAGCGCACAAGACGAGTCACTTGCCGAAGGCCTCTCGCAAGGGCAGGTAGCACCTGATTTCACATTGACTGATCAAAATGGCGAAACGGTCAAACTATCCGATTACCGCGGCAAAAAAGTCATTTTGAACTTCTGGGCGACCTGGTGTCCCCCATGCCGGGCTGAAATGCCGCATATGCAGGAATTCCATGAAAACAACGCAGATGGAGATGTCGTTATTCTCGCAGTCAACCTGACCGCTCAGGATAACGGCGATGAAGCGATTCGCTCGTTTATCGATCAATTCAGCCTGACGTTCTCGATTCCGATGGACGAAACCGGCAGCACCGCCCAAGATTATCAAATCCGTACCGTGCCGACTACTTACATCCTCAATACGAAAGGCGAAATCGCCCAAAAAATCGTCGGACCCATGGATGAACAAATCATGAAAGACCAGACAGACAGCATCGACTGAATTTTTCTGCAAGGCTGGCATGAACTTAAGGGTTTAAAGTAAAGCCATTTGCGGAATACTAGAAGCAGGACTTGCAATGAAATGGAGGATTTATTCATGGAACTTGATTTAGCAAAAGAACAATTGCCATCGACACAATCTAAAGTGAACGACCACACACCTGACCACATCAATCAGCAAATCGAACGGGAAACCGAAGCTTCGGTCAATTATTACAAGCGCCAAGGCGAAGGTGAAATCCAGGCGCGCATAAACGAGTTGGATTACGAATGGGACACGGAACGCCTGATGAAAGTAAATATGGCGTCCGTTGCAGCCCTTTCCACTCTGTTGGCAGTAAAGGGCAATAGAAAATGGGCGCTTCTAGCCGGAGCGTCAAGTGCAGCCATCATTCAGCACGCGCTGCAAGGCTGGACACCGGCAATCGTCGTTTTCCGCAAATTGGGCGTCCGCACCGTCGACGAAATCAACCGTGAAAAAAAAGCTTTGCAAAATTTGTTGAATAAACCTGAATAAGACAAAATCCCCTAAGCCTTAGCGCTTAGGGGATTTTTAAGTATTTTTCGTCGCAGCGTCTGTTTCACTCGCCGTAACTGCAGGCATTTTATTTTTCTGCAGCCAGCCTTTAAAGAGCCGGTGCAGCGGCAGCTCGAGTTTGAAGTGTGCCAGAACCCCGAAAAACATCATTAAAGCGACGAGCACGATGCTCATGCCGACGTTACCCAATACGTCATGCAAACCGGCTTGGTCCATCCACTCGGAGAATACATCGAGCACGACATTGTGGACGAGATAAATCGCAAATGCAGCATTGCCGAGTTGATGGAACGCGTTGGGGATGTTGACATCCTTTTTCAAATCGACCACGCCAAGTCCAATCAACAACAACATGATCGAGATGCTTGCGCTCATTTCAAAACTGACTTCCATGAAGGGGTTCAACGCATTCACCCACGTCACAGGAAAACCGATCAATCCACATGCCATGAATAGATAGCCGATGAGGACCGGTATGTTGGCATGAAGAATCAACCACGCACAAAACACACCCGCGATAAACATCAAGTTATAGGAAGCAAACAGAAAATCGAATAAAAAATGATCAATATAGACAATGCCAAGGACGCCCAAAAGCGAAAGGATGCCCCAGGCGGTGAAGAGCGCCTTGCCGATCCAGCGCGGACTTAAAAACAGCACAGAAAACATCAAATAAAAATAAATGGTGTATTCCAACGACCATGCCACAATCAAGAACGGATCTTGCCATTCAGGATTTGGAACCAGAAAGATCGACGTTAAAATGACCGCCATGTCCCGCTCCGCCCCTGTCGCGAACCAGGGCAACAGGAATGCCAAGATCAAGAACACCAAAGTCACGACCCAATACAGTGGATAGATACGGATAAACCGGTTAATCAAAAAATCCGTTAATTGCCCTTTCTTGCCGAATTTTTGACGGTAAATATAGTACGCCATGAACCCCGACAAGGAAAAGAAATAATAGACGCCGCCGGTCAATGGCAAATAGGCCAGGTTCCATATATTGAATCCGTAGTAATCCATCATGGTCGTCGATAAATGGTGAAGCATGACCAATAACGGCACCAATGCCCTGGACAATTGAATCAGCACCAGCTTTCTTCTCACGCGCCCCACTCCTCTATCGCAAATTCAGACTATCGCCAAAAGACCTATAATAATCCATGAGTCTCACTTATTTTTAAATTTTATAGAGATAATATACCACGTTCTTTTAAAATCACAAGTATTTTCTCCCAGCTGCTCGTGCGTTGAGCTTCTTAGCATTAAAAAAACCCGGAAGCCATAGCCGGCCCGGGTCTGATCGTTTATCGACGCTCTTTTGCGACCGCTATGCCGGTCGTCTGCAAAGTTTCCAACAGCAATTGGTGCATAATGGCATAACCTTCTTCGTTCGGGTGGATCGAGTCGAGCCAAATGGAAGGCACTTTCCCCATTTTCCGTGTATTCGTGACGATGACGCCTTTTGCCCCGATTGCAGAATTCCACATACGGAACAAAAGGTTGGTAAAACCGAAATACTGCACTTCTTTTTTCATCGAATTATATAAACTATTCTGGACGATGAGCACTTCCTCATTGCCTTTTTGAATAGCTCCGTAGATCTCCAATAAATTGCGGCGGTATTTCTTTTTCAATGCAGCAAACTGGCGGATCAACTCGCTTGCGCCTCCCCCTTTGTATTGACGCAGCAAATCGTTGCCGCCAATATTCAATAGCACAAGATCGGCTTTGCCCAATTCCGCCTGCCAATAATCGCCCCGCAGCCGTTCAACGAGGCCATCGCTCGTCAAACCATTGATGCCGAAGTTCATCACTTCGCTATCGGGAAAACTGTCTTCCAAATGTCTTGCAATCCCGCCTTTCGTCCCGTAGCCATATGCTACGGAGTCGCCGAGAATGACAATTTTATCTATCTTTCGCGGCTTGGCCGCATTGCGTTTTTTACGTCTGAGTGCCTTTTGATAAAGGGCACTTGACCGGAAATTATTGCCCAATCTTCTGCACGCCCCCTCATACTCGTATCTCTTCATTTTAACATATTTTCCTGGTTCTTTACCTTTTTCACGCTTATATGCATATCCTGCAAGGCTCATGGGGTATGGACAAGTAGAACAGATAAGGAGGGATGTTGATGGATCAACTTTATTTAATCATCGGGATTATAATTGTCGTCCTCACATTGACCGATTTCATCTGGACAACTTTATGGGTCGATGGCGGCGCTGGGCCATTGACCCATAAGCTCACTTCCGCCTACTGGACGCTTCATAAGCAAGTAAGCCGGAACAATTCAAAATTCCTGAGCCTTGCGGGGCCGATTATTTTGGTCTCTACCTTGGCAACATGGATTTTTCTGCTCTGGGCTGGCTGGACTTTCATTTTTGCCAGTTCCGATATGATTGTCGATACCAAAGACGGCGGCCCATTGTCGTGGGTTGAATATGCCTATTATGCAGGCTACTTAATCTTTACGCTCGGCAACGGCGAATTCGCACCCGATGATGGCATCTGGCAAATCGTGGCGATTTTTGCAACCGGCACCGGCATGCTATTCATTACCTTCGGCGTGACTTACTTGCTGCAAGTGCTGAGCGCCGTGTCAGAAAAACGTTCTCTTGCAGCGAGCATTAGCGGCATTGCAGCGGATCCAGCTTCCTTCGTCAACACCGCCTGGAACGGGAAAAACTTCGACAATCTTAATCTATTGCTCGATACGTTCGCGAATGAATTAAGCAATGCCGTGTCGAAATACAACGCCTATCCCGTACTCCATTATTACCGCAGTTCGACGCATGACCGATCGTTGCCGGTCAATATTGTTGTGTTGGATGAATCATTGACTTTTTTACAGCATGGCATACCGAAAGACATTCAACCCAATGCCTTATTGATGCAGGAACTTTCAAGCAGCGTCACTAGTTATTTGGATACCTTGCATAGCTCCTCCATCGACGCATCTACCGTAGTTCCTCCCCATCAAGTGCTGGCGAATCTCGACGCGTCGATTCCGACCGTTGATGCAAAATCCTATGAAAAGACAATGGAATCATTTAAACTCCGCAGAAGAAAGCTTCTCGGGCTTGTGGAAATGACGGGTGAATCATGGCCTGGCACAGCAAACGACCTTGAATAAATCGATGAATGAATCACAATGTCTGAATATATAATTGGATAGATCGACGTGAAGAAAGCGCAATTTCCTGGCGCTTTTTTCATTTCCTGTTTTTGTCGTTCTTCCCAATAAATTTAAATAAGGTGTTTCAATTAAAAACATTCAGGGAACAATTTGAAGGATGAGATTTTGAAATTGGAGGCTAAGTAATGCAAACGACAATTCCTGCTTTATTGACAAAAGAAGATTTCACAAACCGCAACGACTTGCCTGACTGGTTGCTCCGCGAATACAAAACCTTTCACGAGACGGTCACGGATAAGACCTTCCCGTGCTATTTCGGCAGAAGCGGCGAATTAAAAAGCGAGCTGCGCTATGCATACATAAGCCAAAATGATTGGTCAAATTTGCCGGGAGCCGTAGCAGAATTTTTGACTTTATTTGAAGATCCGAAACATAAACGGCATGGCTTGTTCGTGTTCGTAGAACCATTTAAATCTGAAGGGCCGCTCGATGCTTACCGCAAGCAATTTTGGGAAATCCTCCAGTATCTTCACGACATGGATGATACCGAATGGCCGGAACAGGCGCCGCGGGATCCCGATCATTATTTATGGGATTTCAACTTTAAAGGAGAACCCATTTTCATCTTCGGCAACGCGCCCGCCTATAAACAGCGCCGCACCCGCCACCTTGGCAATTCAATGGTGCTCGGGTTCCAGCCGAGAAGGATCTTCGAAGGGCTGACAGGGACTGAAAAAGGCGGCATTATGTCGCGTGAAAAGGTCCGGGAACGCGTTGAGAAGTGGGATGAATTGCCGACCCATCCGGATATCAGCCATTTTGGCGACCCGGAGCACAATGAATGGAAGCAATTCTTCATCGGTGATGATGTTGAGCCGGTCAAAGGCAAATGCCCGTTTTCGCATAAAGAACTGTAACTATAAAAAAGCGTCCGTACAGCAAACTGTACGGACGCTTTTTTGGTTAGGCTTTATTTTTTTGCCGCTCTTTAAACTTTTTCACGGTGTTGCCATTGATAAGTTGCAACTCGTCCTCGATAGCTGACGGCTCCATCTCGCTTCCTTCGATCTGCTCAAGCAAGCGATCCACCACTTGCTGGGCAAATGGCTGTGCAGCGGATGGCGGCTTGACGGCCGTCAATTCAGCGTCATCCCCTTCTGCAGGTTCCCCCACCACTACGATGCTGATGTCTTTTGGCACTTTGAATCCAGCGCTTTTCAATGAATTGAGTAATTGCAGCCCGTCTTCATAGCTCGCGGCAACAAACGCACTGGTCGGTTTTTTGAATGAACGCAATTCAGCCGCAATGGCATCGAAATCGGCGGGGCTTTGTGTCGAATGGATGCGTTTTTTGCGCAGCTTCAATTGATGATGCGCTAAAGCTTCATAGTAGCCTCGCAGCCTTTCGCCGCTATCCGGCAGATCGCTCCCAATCCAAGCAATTTGCTGATGGTCTTTTTCAGCAAGATGGCTTGTGGCAAGGTATGCCGCTTTCCGCCCATCAAAAGGTTTCATAGCATTTACTGCTTCTTCGGCTTGCAAATAAGGACTTGCTTCTTTCAAATATTCCTTCAATTCAACCGGAAGGCTGCCGATGCCGATGACGCCAGCAACTCCCTTTACGAAAGCCTTGCTGTCTTCCGTCGATTCACTGCCAATCAATGCATGGCCCGTCAGCTCATAGCCCGATGCCTGTGCCGATTCGGTAAATTCGCGCAAGCGGGCGAATTCTTCAGGTGCGCAATCCTCCGCAAACAGTACGGCGATATGTTTTGGTGTCTCTGCGGGTTGTGCATGAGCTGCACTGTCATTTCCGTAATCCAATTCAGCTAAGGCTTGCATCACTTTGTCGTATGTTTCCTTTTTGACTTGCTCTGGCCGATTCAACACCCGCGACACCGTCGTTTGAGAGACTCCTGCATGTTTTGCAACTTCTGTGGTCGATACCATTTCCGTCACCCTTCCCATTCATTCATTTGTTGAATATACTATAACACACCTAACCACGATATTCATGGCAGATTCAAAAAAAGCTGTCCAAGAAGAACTAATGAAAGAAACATGCCGAACAGCAAAAAAAGAATTTGGTGAATTCAAGACCTTTTCAAATGAATAATTTTATTCAATTAAGTGAATTTATTATTTTTTATTCATTTTTATTCATTTTATTTTTATGTTTACTTATTCATAAAAGGGTTTTTTGCGCGCGGTCACATTATTCGCGTTACTAAAATTCATAATTTATAAATAAAAAAGCGCGCAGCAATCGCCGCGCGCTAAATTCATTATTCACCCACAAAAAAATTATTACGATGCCATCTGAAAAAAGCTGTATTCGAATCCTTCGCTGCGATGCGCATATTTTTCTTCAAACCATAATGGCTTGCTTGTGGTTGAATGGCTGCTGACATTCTCAGCGTGCCTACACCGGTAAAGGAAATCTGGCCGCTTTCATAAAGCGCTGCGTGGTTGGCGCATAATAGCACCCCATTCGCTGGGTTGACCCGTTCTGCATCAGTGCTGTCTTTCCAAGGCTTGCTATAGGCCGCCTTCAGCAATGCAGGATTATCGAGGCTGCAAAGGGCACATTTATTTCCCCAGCGCTCCAACTGCACTGCTTTAAACTGCCTCTTGAAGTCCCTGAACTTTCGACGCAGCAAGTATTCGGAATCCATCATCCAAGCGGTCAAAGAATTGTATTTCTCTTCCCGAACAGCGTCGTAAACAAATTCCAATTGCTCGATATTGCGCCATTTCGAGGACGATAATAATTCCAAAAACACCAGCGCCAATGCTTCATTGCATGGGTATACATAGCCTGAGTTGCCATTGCCGTCCGGTTGGAAAGCAGAATACTTGATCGGCAAATGTTCCGCTACCATTTTAATGCAAGACGCAATTTCCAATGGGTCGTCCAGTTCCAAGTATTCACAAGGTGCAATCCACTCAGCTTGTGGTGTGCCTGCTGCCTGCTCGCGCGCATCTTCTTGAATGGTTCCCACCGCAACCAATGCGCCTCTGACGTAATGGAAGGTCCGGTCCCCTTTTTGCAATGATTTCACCCGCTCCCACGAATGTGGCGTGGTTCCCGATTTATCTTTCATAGGCGCCCGGACAATTCCGAGACGCTTTTCTTCTCTATAAGTTTCCCCCTGCATGACGATGTAGCTATTCATTACGTGCCTCCTGACAATTGCTTTCTTCTATTCTACCATCATTTTGCCGTTTCCGCCCGGTGCTACTGCAAACAAACCAAATGATGGCCAAGTAAAAAGCCATCTCCTGAAAGGAAATGGCTGTCAAACCGCACGGGTGATTCGACCAGGCGCGGTGGCTTTATACCAGCTATAGCAAAAAAGGATGATAAGGGCCAGATCGATAACATCTCCGCCATAATACATGATTAGCGCTCCCATTTGCCCGTCACTGGTCGTGATTCCAGCAGGGAGCATAGCGTAAAGCAATTTCGCCAACACTTTATGGCTTGCTAGCGCTACAACCAAGACCGCTGCGCGCAAACGGAACGAATGCCGATGGGCAGTCAAGTCGGTATATAAAATCGACCACGTGAACATATATCCTGCCAACAAAATATGAATATGGACTAAAGCGTAAACCCCTGTCGATTGGTGCATCAAGACGAATAAATCCGTTCTATACAGAATAAACAAGCCGCCGAAATTCAACAACGCGGTGCTGGCAGGATGGCTTGCGACTGCAATGAATTGGCTATTCAACAAACGGCTCAGGCGACGCGCGGATTGGGTCGGCAAGCCCCTCATCACCAAAGTCAACGGTTTGCCATGCAGCAATAATAGCGGTGCCAGCATGCCAAGCAGCAAATGCCCAGTCATATGGAAGGAAAAACTGGTGTGTGCTGCGTTCGCCAAAGGGCCGACTAATGAAGCGCCTGCCGCGATCACGCCAGCAAACCAAAACAGGTACCGGTGCATGGGCCATTTCCTATAGTGTTCGTTGGTCCATATCGAAAGCATCGGATAAAATATCAGGGACCAGGCGAGCAATAACGCCGCTGTTAGCTGAAACCAAGGTTCTATGGAGCCGAGGTAATGATGTATCATCGCTTTATGCGGACCGCCTTTCCTTGGCGGATTTTGCAAGGAACACCCCCGCAATGAGCAAAGCTGCGCCAAATAAATTCCAGCTCAAGTCATAGGGCCATAATTCGACCTGATAACGGACTTGGTGGGTCCTAAACACCTTATGGTCTATGATCCCATCAAACAGCTGAAATCCCCCTGCACCCATAAGGACTGAGGCAATCCAATACCGCAGGCGGACCGCGTGCCGCCTTCTCAAGTCTGCAAACATGAATAGCCCGCCAATCGCTGCAACCCAGGCAAAAGAATTCAACAAACCATCGGCAAAAATACCGATTTGCGGTGTCGCCAAATCATAGAAATGATGCCATTGAAGCAATTGGTGGAAGATCACTTCATCGACGAACGCCATCGAGCCGATCCCGAACAATACGCCGGACCAGAAATTCTGTTTTTGGAGTTTACGGGCTGTTTCATCTGCGATTTCCTGTTTCTTACTTGCCATATATGCCCCTCCTTTTTACTTCGCTATTCTTAGATCAATGAAAAAAGAGCCTCTGGCCAGGCTCTTTACTCGATTTCGATGCGTTTGCCATTGCCGGAGTCTTTTTCTTCCGGTTTTGGCACAGTCAATTGCAAGACACCGTCTTTGAAGTTTCCTTTAATGGCTTGGTCATCGACATCACCGACGTAAAAACTGCGCTTAAACGATCCAAAAGAACGTTCCTTTCGGATGTAATGGCCTTCATCTTCCGAAGTTTCCGAGCTTTCCTCTTTTTTGCCGCTGATTGATAAATAACCGTCTTTGAAATCGACCTGGATATCATCTTTTGAAAAACCTGGTACATCGACTACCACTTCATACTGCCCGTCCGCTTCTTTTACGTCGACTTGAGGATAATTGCTTTCCTTGAAGAATCGGTCAAAGAAATCCGAATCCAAATCGCTTTGGAATAATTTCGGGAAGAAATCCTCCCGTTTTCTGGGCATGAATTTCATCAGTCTTCCTCCTCGATCGTCGATTATTTAAAACAAGGCCAGAGACTCTTCCTTATAGTTGGTGCTGTTACTGTGAATTATAGGGAGTTTTCCCAAAAAGTCAACCAGTTTTTTACCAATTCCCAATAGTTTGACGAAAGCTTACATATTCCACGTTACACCGGAAAGAAACTCCTTAAAATTCCTCTTCGCTGGCTGGTCTGGTAGGCTTTAAATACAAATTCGCCTTGCTTTTATCCTTTATTCTGAAGGCAGGTTTAAAAAAACATGTTTACAGGAATACTACAGAAAGCATATGTGTACTACTCAAAATGATTTCCCTGTTATAATGGGAGATATTACTGAAGGAGATGATAGCGATGGAAATGGGTACGATTAAAGGTTCGAGTATGATGGTGAAAGTAGTGCGTTCCCTTATGGAAGAAGGCTGGTCTTTTACACCGAACGAATTGGACATCATCGTCCGCGCCGAGCATCCTGAAACCGGCGAATCCATCTCCTTCCCTTCATTCGGGAGCCTGAAAATGTGGCTTTACGAAAAAGGGCTTAGCTATTAACTGAAAAAGCTGTCCCTCTGCCGAATCGGCAGCAGGGACAGCTTTTTTTGGTCATTTCAAGTTGATTGGCGGCATTTCGGGACGCGTACAGGTTATACAGACGGTTCAAGCATTGCCGGCTTTTTGCAAAGTGAAGCGTTGACGCCTTGTTTTCGCAGTTCGGAAACGATGGCACCGTTGGTTTTTCTGCACACTTCATACGATTCATCGAACATTCTCTTTAATTGCTTCATTTGATTGGATTGACGATTCATTCGACACACCCTCCACTCGGATGACTTCCTAGACCAGTATACAGGGCAACTATGAACAAACTATTAACAAACGGAAAAAACTTTCAAAATAAGCGATTTTCATTTGCTGTGCCATAAAAGCGTTTGTCAGTTGATCTTGATTCAGCTCCAACCCCTAAAAAATCCGCCTACAAGAGGCGGATTTTTTCTTTTACATACGCAAGCTGATCCCAGGGCCGATCGGCAGCCCAGTCAATGCAAAGATGATCATCATAACAAGCCATACGCCAAAGAATATGAGGCTATACGGCAGCATCAAAGAAATTAAGGTGCCGAGGCCCGCTTTTTTGTCGTATTCGCGCATGAAGGCAAGCACGATCAAAATATATGGATTGAGCGGCGTGATGATGTTCGTCGATGAATCCGCGATGCGGAATGCCAATTGGACAAATGCGGGATGATAATCCAGCAGCATGAACATTGGGATGAAGATCGGCGCCATCAACGCCCATTGTGCGGATCCGCTGAAAATCAATAGGTTCAATAGGGCGGCAAGAATACTGAAGCCGACCATGACCGGCAAGCCTGTCATATTGATGCTCGTCAAGAATTCAGCGCTGTTGACAGCAAGCCAGATGCCCAGGTTGCTCCAATTAAAATAACTAATGAACTGGGCTGCAGCAAAGATCAAGACGATATAGCCGGACATGTCCTTGATGGCATCTCCCATATAAGCAGGAATGTCTTTTGATTCAGTGATTTTCTTGACCGTGATGCCGTAGGCAACGGCCACTGTAATGAAGAAAAACAGGATAATTGGCACGATGCCAGATAAGAAGGGCGACGGGATGATCCCACCGTCTTCGTTGCGGACAGGCGAGCCTGGGAAGAATAGCAGCAAAGCGATCAAGCCGATGTAGACGGCCCCTGCGATCAACGCATTTAGCAAGCCTTTGTTTTCTTGTTTTGTCACAGGTTCAAATGAATTATCGGTTCTGCCCGTGTACTTGCCAAGGCGCGGTTCAATCAGCTTTTCAGTGATGATCGCCCCGACAATCGCCATAACGACAACGGATGCGCTCATGAAATACCAGTTATCGACAGGCGTTACGATCATGGTATCGTCGATGGTTCTGGCAGCTTCTGTGGAAATCCCGGATAGCAATGCATCTGTTCCGGTAATCAGGATGTTCGCAGTGAACCCTGCGCCCGTTCCGGCAAACCCTGCTGCAAGTCCGGCGAGCGGATGCCTGCCAACAGAGGCGAAGACCATTGCCGCAAGAGGCGGCACCAAGATAAAGGCAGCGTCTGACGCCAAGTTCCCCATGATCCCTGTGAAAATGACCGCATAAGTGATCAGTGATTTCGGTGCATTCAGGATGGATTTTTTGATGGCGGTCTCCATCAGCCCGACACGTTCAGCCAAACCAATGCCGAGCATCATGACAAGCACGAGTCCGAGCGGCGCAAAGCCGGTGAAGTTATTGATCGTCTCTGCGAGGATATAACGGATCCCTTCCCCTGAGACGATGCTTTGAATTGCCAGTTCTTCGCCCGTTCCCGGATGAACAACGGTCGTCCCGAGCGAACTGACCAGCCATGACAGCAAAACGACAAAAACTGCTAAGTATACAAAAATGAAGAATGGATCGGGCAAGCGGTTGCCCCACTTTTCAATGAAATTCAAAAATCCTTTTTTGTCTTGTTGCTCTGTCGGTGTTGCCATTCCCATTCCTCCCTTTTCGTTTTATGCACCGAATAGCAAACGGTACAATTTCCGCGGCCTGCCGCGACGCCCGGCTTCTTCCCCCGCCACTTCGGCGAGGCCGATGCTCTCGAGCTCCGTTAAGATCCTGCGCGCATTGCGTTCTGTGCTGTTCATCCATTGCGATAATTCCAACGCAGTGAGTTCAACTTTCGCGTAGTGGTGGGACAATGATTCAATGCGGGAAATGACGGTCTGGCTAATCGCTGCGCCTTTCAGCGCTTCTTGCCATTTCGACTCGGAACTGCGGCGGCTGTAGCGGAGACGCTCACCTGATGAGTTGATTTCCGTCACTTTTCCGCCTTCGTCGATATTGATGACCACGCCGTTCTCTTTTTCTCGGGCGTAGTCAAGCGCCAGGCGGACATTCTGCTCCGAGTCCGTGACGGTCCGTCCATAGCCGATGCCGATGCGCACCTGGAACTTGCTGTTGGCAAAAATCTCTTCCTTCAGCTCTTCCGGATGATGTGATTTGCTGTAAAGTTCCAATTCTCCGCGAGTCGTATAGATGAAGTAGATGCCATTGCCCATTCCGACTTTTGAGCCTTTGACTTCTTCGGCAAAATCGATGAGCACCCGGTTCACCGCGAGTTCCTGCCGTTCAATTTTGAACGGCGTTTTGCGCTGCTGCGCTTGGCTCGGGTAGATAATTTCGATGCCAATCATCGCCAATTGCTTCATTCGGTACAAGTCTGACAGGCTTCTTTCCTTGATGACGGAAATCGCACGATGGGCGGCCAGTTCCGATACGCTGATCCGGTAGACCGGCACGCCGCGCTCCTTCAAGCCGTTATAAGCGGCATGGACGCAAGTAAGCGCTGCTTGGATGTGCCCGGAGCGGTACAGTTTTTCGTGGTAATCGATCAATTCTTCTGCCGGTATATAGCCAAGCTCCGGCGCGGTATGGATCTCCAATTTTTCCAGATCAAAATCCTTAAGCATTTTCAGCACTTCGCGGCGCGGAACCGAGTCGACGCTGATGCTCGATAACACAGCGCCTTCTTGCATAAAGGCGTCGAGCATCGTTCCGAGCAGGCTTGACCCGTGCAGTAGAATATAATCCGCATGATCCGCATCGATTAATTTTTCTTTCAACGCAAAATGATAAGGCGCCGGGCCTGAAAAGAGCCAATGGCCAATACGTGCCGAATGTTGGTTGATAATGTTTTTCGTTTCTTCAGTGTGCTGGTAGATGAAAGGAATCAGTTCGATGCCTTCTAAGCTGCCTGCCGCTTTCATCGTTTCATTGACCGAATCATTCGGCCCGATCAGCCCGACTTTAACGTTTTCCGTCATGTCCGGTGGCCTCCATCAAGAAGCGGGACAATAATTCGACGCCCATCTTCAAATCTTCAGCGCTCGCGAATTCGTCGGGGTGGTGGCTTAATCCATCCTTGCAGGGAATAAACAGCAACCCGCTTGGCCAAGTTTGTGCCATGTTCATGACATCATGTCCGGCGCCGCTGTCCATTCGATGTGCCAAATAAGCTTCATGGTCGCCAGCATCGACCAATTGTTGGGCGATTCCGTCATCGAGCAACACGGATGGGTTGTCGACCAGCACTTCGATATCGATCTGCACGCCTGTTGTTTCTGCGATGCGCTTCGCTTCGCTCCGTACGGCATCTGCCATCTTGTTTTTCAATACATCATCCACACTGCGGATATCGACGCCTGCCGTGACCGTTTGCGGAATGACGTTCATCGAATTCGGTGAAGCCGTCAAGGTCGAAACGGTCGCGACCAGCGATTTTTCGTAGGCGTCATTCATTTGAAGCGCCGTCTCCTGGACGAATGAAATGAACGGCGCGGCGGCAGCCAGTGCATCTTGCCTTTGGTCCATCGGCGTCGTTCCCGTGTGTCCCGCTTTTCCATGGAACGTGACCGCCAAACGGACGGGACAAGCGACGCCTTTAACGACTCCATAATCTTTCTCGTGATTGACGATGTGCATCCCTTGTTCGATATGCAGTTCGATAAAGCATTGCAACTCGTCTTTTGAACGCTTTGCATTCACCAGTTCCTGCCACACAAACCCTTGGCTTTCGACCGCTTGCGCGAGCGTGATGCCATGCTGGTCTTCGAGTGTGCCAATAGATGGATCCAATATTCCGCTCATTGCTTTACTGCCGATTGTCGAGACCCCAAAACGCGAGGATTCTTCAGAACGGAAGCAAATGATTTCGATAGGCCGCTGCGGTTTAAAATCGGCTTCCTTCAACATTTTGACGGCGCCAAGCCCGCAGACAACACCGGCGCCGCCGTCGAACGCCCCGCCGTTTGGCACAGTGTCGAGGTGGGACCCTGTTGCTACTGCCGCATGCCCACCCGTGACGTTCCAGCGGGCGATAGCATTTCCTGCAGCGTCTACTGAAACGTCGAGTCCCAATTCTTCAGCGATTGCTTTAAAAGCTTCGATGGCCTCCGTTTCTTCCGCTGTATAGCCTTCCCGCGTAAACCCTTGCGGCTGGACCAGTACATCGCTTAAGTTCATCCGTTGCAATTGCTCAACGAGCCAGTTATTCACGAGTGTTCCCCTCCTTCAGCAAATGATCGGTCGTCCGGATCAATGTTTCCAATCCTGCCGTCAATGCCTGTTCCTCGTAATCAAAACGCGGATGGTGATGGCCGGCCGGCAAGGGGCTGGCAAAAATCATGAAAGTCGCTTTGCCTCCGCGTTCACGGACGCGCTCGATCATATACGTAACATCTTCTGATGCGCCGATTGGCAAATGCGGCACAATGTTCAAGCGTTTCGACGCAGTGCAGGCACGTTCCACGATGGCGGCGAACTCAAGATCTGCGTCGGCCGAAATCGCTTTTCCCATATGCTCGATTTCCAGTTCGACATCAAACATCGCTGCACTCGCCTGTAGGATGCGCAATGCATTTTCCTGCATGTATTCATCCAAGTCGTTGGTCTCGCCACGTGTCTCGATTTCCATCAGCGCTCGATCGGCGATGATATTGCGTCCCGATCCCGCGTGCAAAGTGCCGACATTGATGCGCGTCGCCCCATCTTTATGGCGAGAAATGCCGTGTAAATGCATGGTGGCGGATGCTGCTGCGAGCAAAGCGTTACGTCCAGCATTCGGCTCCAATCCGGAATGCGCCGATTTGCCGCTGAATTTCGCGTTGATTTTGGAACTTGCCAAGAACTTGGACGTGGCCGCGGCGACCGTCCCAGACGGCAAATCGTGTATACCGACATGGCCGCTCAGGAAATAATCGGCATCGTCCAGCCAGCCTTTATCGACAACGGCCTTTGCACCGCGTCCGCCTTCTTCTGCCGGCTGGAATAAAATCGTATATTTGCCCCGAAGGTTGTCTTTTTCTTTTGCTAGGTATTCAGCGAGCCCGAGCCCGACAGCGGCATGCCCATCGTGGCCGCAGGCATGCATCATGCCCGAAATATCCGAGCGGAAATCTTGCCTAGCTGGCACGTGGCCTGAGGTATCGTCTTCTTCAATCGGCAAGGCATCGATATCAAAGCGATAAGCGAAATTCGGCCCTGGCTTGCCGGTATCGAGTACCGCAGCAAGCCCGGTATGCCCGCCTTTCATCCTTTCCAAAAAATCAGAAGGGACGCCGTAAGCGAGTGCCCGTTGTTCCTGCTGTATCAAAAATTTTGCATCTGGCACGCCCATGCGTTCATCGCTCGTTAAAAAATCGGTACCATAAAACAATTCAAAGCCTTTACCGGCCAATTGTTCGCTTAAGTGGTACGTCGTCACATATTCCGCAAATCCAATTTCGGGATACTGATGCCGTTTGCGGCGTTGGTCGATGAGATGCGGTTCAATCTCTTCCATAAACCGTTCGATAGCATCTGTCATGTCCATTCCTCCTAGTTATTCAATTCCGCAAGCACATCGAGTGCCGCCTGAGCCATCAGGCCGGTTCCAATCGACAATGCTTGTTCGTCGATCATGAAGCCTGGGTCATGGAGCGGTTTTTGTGCCTCTCCGACCGATGTGCCGAGCCAGTAGTAAACGCCTTCGTATTTTTTCAAGAAGCGCCCGAAGTCTTCGCCTGCCATGCTGCCGATCACTTCAGGAACACCTTCCGCGCCCAATTGCTTGGTGGCAGAGTCACGGACCACTTCAGCCCAGCGTTTCGTATTGACCGTAGCGGGATATCCATCTGAATATTCGATTTCACATGAGCCACCCATCATGTCGGCGGTGCCTTTGACGACTTCGTGGAAGCGTTTTTTCAATAATTTCTTCGTTTCGTCTGATAATGAACGGATTGTGCCTTCCAATACCACACTGTCTGCCACGACATTATAGCGGTAGCCTCCCGAGATTTTTCCGATCGTGATGACGCCAGAGTCCATCGGGTTGGCGTTTCGGCTAATGATGGTCTGGATGGCCGACATCACCTGGTTGGCGATGACGATGGCATCAATTGTTTGATGGGGCATTGATGCATGGCCGCCTGACCCGTGGATCGTGACGTGGAAACGGTCAGAATTCCCCATGATCGGCCCGTCGATGACCCCAACTTGCCCTGCCGGAAGCCCCGGCCATACATGTTGCGCCAAGATGACATCTGGCTGGTACCGATCGAACACGCCGTCAGCCATCATTTGCTCAGCTCCTCCAGTCGGCGCGTTTTCTTCGGCTGGTTGAAAAATGAGCAATACCGTTCCTGCGATTTGATCTTTTTGTTGCTGGAGCAATTTCCCAACTCCCAACAGCATTGCGGTATGTGCATCATGGCCGCATGCATGCATTTTCCCATCGACTTTGGATTTAAATGGGACATCCGCTTTTTCCGTAATTGGCAAGGCGTCGATATCTGCGCGCAACCCGACCGTCTTGCCGGGCTTGCCGCCTTCAATGATTCCGAGAACACCTGTTTTGGCAAATCCGGCATGGTATTCGATACCGTATTCAGTGAGCTTTTTTTGAATTTTTTGCGAAGTTTCCATTTCTTCGCCGCTCAGTTCAGGATGTTCGTGGAGATCCCGGCGGAATTCGCGTATGTCTTCGAATAGTTCTTGTGCTTGTATTTTCATCGCTGTCACCTGCTTTTCGTATTTAAGGAAATAAACCTTAATCATTCCGTTAATAGAAAGTGTACCGTACTTGCCTTGTGAAATGCTACCCCCTTTTTGATTTTTCTGAATATCCTTTCAATAAAAAAGAAGCCCTCGCTGATGCGAAGGCTTCTTCAGAACTTGAGCTATCGTGATATTGGTGAATCGTTGCAGAACATAAGATGCAAAATCAGCTATATAATGCAGCAAATTGATTTTTACGCTGCTCGATGACGTTGAAAATCGCACAATCGTGCACTTCGTTGTATTTGATGCCGAGCGTTTCCAGGTATTCCGCAAGTTCTGCGTAGAGCTTCTCGTAGATTTCCATAAATGCCGAATCGGTAAGTTCCTCGAGCGTTTTCGTATGGTCGTCCGCCTGTTCGGTTTCGCCCGCTTGCCTCATGACATATAATTCGCTCATGCTATGGATTAAATGGCGGAATGTTCCCGTGAAGTAAGGCGCCGAAAAACTTTCTTCTTTCTTCGCCAAGACAAACGGCAAGCTTCTCAAAAACAAATCTGTCGACCCTTGCATCCCTTGCCGGATCACTGAACTATGGACTTGGCAGAAGTAGGTTTGCCAGCATTGGTAGCTGTCGCTTTTGTCCAACTCCTGCCATTCGGCGTGCCGCCGGATGTCCATATTCTGTTTAAAATGCTCGATCGCCTGGCCCAGGACAAAGGCAATCAAAGGGATTGTGTCATTTCCCGACATTTCGATTCCAATGATGCTTTTGACACCAAACGGATGATGGACGGCTTTCTTGCCGTCAAACTCATCGTCGATGATACCGTATTCAGTGAAGATCGCATGACTGAAATCTTTGCGTTCACTATAAAAGAAAAGAAATTCGATTTTATCTTTGAAATTAAACGGTTTATACGCCGTTTTCGCTGTCTTTACCATAGCCGGAATATTCATTGCCGGCTCTCCATCCATCAATTCAATATAGCGGATCCCTTGTTCCGTAGTTTTCAATGGTTTAACTCCTTCTCTGTATGTCCATCTTTCGCCATTTTTCAAGTCATTCCCATTCTCATCTCGTTAGCCTTATTATAAGAAAAACCTTTTTAAAAACACAAGCAAGAGCTTTTTCCCTTTATGCGCACGCGATAAACATTTCCGTAGCCAAGCCGCATTATGGCCGCCCGTTAAATTCTCTGGAATGCTTCATATGCCTAACTGTACCACCCATCGGGGACAAAATATAATTCTCCAGTCCCTCAACCCATCATTTAACTGCTTCAAGCCATTTTTTCTTGTTTCAGCTTCCTAAGCACTGCCGCATGCTTATATCCTGTAAAATTACATAATAATCAGTTAAATCCAGCCGTGTCAGCATGCGTCTTATTTTTTGAAATTAAATGAAAGCGCTTCAGAAACTGCGCCACTTGAAGTTTTTGACCGGCAACTATAATGATCAAAAAGGAGAGATTTTTTATGACAGCAACAACTAAAGGTTTAGAAGGTGTAGTCGCAACACAATCGGCGATCAGTTCGATCATCGATGATACCCTTACATACGTCGGCTACAATATCGACGATCTAGCGGACAACGCCAGCTTCGAAGAAGTAATCTACCTCTTGTGGCACCAGCGTTTGCCGAAGGCAGACGAACTCGCGGAGCTGAAACAGCAGCTCGCGGACAACATGGCGGTACCGCAAGCGGTGCTCGACCACTTCAAGACATACGACATCAAGCACGTCCATCCAATGGCGGCACTGCGCACAGCGGTCTCCATGCTCGGCCTCTTCGACGAAGAAGCGGAAGTGATGGAAGATGCGGCGAACTACCGCAAAGCGATCAAAATCCAGGCGAAGATCTCGACGCTCGTGACGGCCTTCGGCCGCATCCGCGCCGGCAAAGAACCGATCCAACCGAAAACGGATTACAGCTTCGCAGCGAACTTCCTGTACATGCTGTCTGGCGAAGAGCCAAAAGACATCGAAGTCGAAGCGTTCAATAAAGCGCTTGTGCTTCACGCAGACCACGAACTGAACGCTTCGACGTTCACGGCGCGTGTCGCAGTCGCTACTTTGTCGGATGTCTATTCCGGCGTGACAGCAGCGATCGGCGCTTTGAAAGGCCCGCTTCATGGCGGCGCCAACGAGCAAGTGATGAAGATGCTCACAGAAATCGGATCGGTCGACAACGTCGAGCCGGTCATCAAAGAAAAACTGGCGAACAAAGAGAAAATCATGGGCTTCGGCCACCGTGTCTACCAAAAAGGCGACCCGCGTGCGAAGCATTTGTGCGAAATGTCGCAAAAGCTCACTGAGCTTCGCGGCGAATCGAAATGGTATGACATGTCCGTGAAAATCGAAGAATTGGTAACGAGCGAAAAACCGCTTCCGCCAAACGTCGATTTCTACTCGGCTTCGGTCTATCACTCGTTGAACATCGAGCATGATTTGTTCACGCCGATCTTCGCGGTCTCCCGTGCGTCGGGCTGGCTTGCGCACATCCTGGAGCAATACTCGAACAACCGCCTGATCCGCCCGCGTGCGGAATACATCGGGCCTGGCATGCAAACTTACGTGTCGGTTGAAGAACGTTAAATCGATCAGCATAAGCTTGAGCCTCCCCTTCGATTGGGTGTATGGCTCAAGCTTTTCTATTTGCCCGGCTAGCCCCCTTTGGTTGTTTCAAGGATTTCATTGTGGCTATAATAACAGGAAAGACATACCAAAACATCGATAATAGGAGGCACGCCCATGAATCATACAGAGAGCGGCTGGAAACTGCACAATAGTTATGCAGGCCTGCCCAAAACCTTATATGCCCCAATGGAAGCCAACCCGGTCCCGTCACCTGAACTCGTTATCGCGAACCGAGCATTGGCAAAATCACTTGGCCTGGACCCGCAACAGCTAGACAGCCCTGAATCCCTGCAAATGTTTGCAGGCAATCAATTTCCTGAAGGCAGCTTCCCGCTCGCCCAAGCCTATGCCGGCCATCAATTCGGCCAATTTACGATGCTCGGCGACGGCCGTGCCATCTTAATCGGCGAACAGCAAACACCGGATGGCGAGATTTTCGATGTCCAATTAAAAGGCGCCGGCATCACGCCTTTTTCCAGAAGCGGAGACGGCCGCGCGGCACTCGGGCCCATGTTGCGGGAATACATGATCAGCGAAAGCATGCATGCGCTCGGGATTCCAACGAGCAGAAGCCTTGCAGTCGTATTGACAGGAGAAAAGATTCAGCGCTACTTTGCAGAGCCTGGAGCGATCCTGACGCGTGTGGCTTCAAGCCATATCCGTGTCGGCACTTTTCAATTCGCAGCGAAATACCGTTCGACTGAAGATTTGAAAGCTTTAGCGGATTATACGATCAAACGGCATTTCCCAGACATCACCGGGCCAGACCGCTATATCGAATTATTCCGCCAGACAGCGCAGCGGCAAGCTTCACTCATCGCGAAATGGCAGCTCGCCGGTTTTGTCCACGGCGTTATGAATACGGACAATATGGCGATCAGCGGCGAAACGATCGACTACGGCCCATGCGCTTTTCTGGACCGCTTCGACGAATCCGCGGTCTTCAGCTCGATCGATGCTGGCGGCCGTTATGCTTATCGTAACCAGCCGCTCATCGGCGGATGGAATTTAGCGCGTTTTGCAGAGTCCCTGTTTCCTCTTTTAAATGAGATTCCGGAAAAACAGGCTTTGTCTTCTCTCCAAGGAGCGCTTGAGGAATATATAAGTTCAGAAAAACGATTGTATTTATCAGGCATGCGCGAAAAATTGGGCTTGTTTACCGAAGCGCCAGGAGATGAACAATTAATCGATGACTTGCTGGCATTGATGCAGGAAAAGCAAGCGGATTATACTAATACATTCCGTTTCTTGACTTTCGAAGCAGTGGAAGAGCCCCAACTGGCAAACGACCCGGCTTTTAAAGACTGGCATAGCCGCTATAAAGCCCGCCAACAGCAAGAAGGCCGTTCAGCACAAGAAATCCTGGAATTGATGAAAAACCGAAATCCAGCTGTCATCCCGCGCAACCACCGCGTGGAAGCAGCATTGGGAGCAGCGGCGCAAGGCGATTATGAAGTGATGGAAAAGCTTTTGGATATCCTTCGAAATCCATATGCCCATTCCGAAGAGCAGCTGCCCTATACAGCCCCTCCACCGCCTTCAACGCCTCCATACCAGACTTATTGCGGAACATGAACCAAAAAATCCCCTGCCTCTTCATCGGCAGGGGGTTTTCTCTATTGCGCTTGGCTGGTTGATCACTGTCCGTCTGTGACTTCAGTGACACTGACCATTTTGACTTCGTTCATCTTGAATTGGTAATACGTATCGTTGTCGCCGATAAATTCGCGGAAATCATCCGCATCCAAACCGCTGACTGCTTGTTTCGGGGTATCGGCTTCGACGGTGTTGACCGCTTCGACGCCTGCGCCGAAATGATAAACGACACGGAATTTTTTTGTTGATGCCATAATAAATGGATTCCTCCTCAAATGCTTGTCTGCTTTAGGTTTACCCGATTTTTCAGGGAGTATTCACCTCTGCCGTCATTTTCTCATTGTCGATGAAAATAGTAGAATTCCTTTACTTGGAAAAGTATTTGGCTTAGACTTTAGCCATCGGGCAAACCCGACACGTAAAACCACATACCGTTTTTCTGCACTGGGGGTGCATGTTTTGCTGAGATGAGAGCTTTCGCTCCGATCCCTTATGACTCGATCAGGTTAGGACCTGCGTGAGGAAGTGCGGTGACTTTCCGACATGACGACGAAATACGGAATAGTGGCTGCATCTTCACGGATGTGGCTTTTTTGTGCATATTTTTAGGAGGGATTCTAAATGGAACCAACTTCATGCGGCACCAGCCCGATCGTCGGATTTCGCTTTTCCTTGCATCCGATGAGCGGCAATTTCATCAGCATCATCAAAAGCGCGTTAAAGGACACCGACACGTCCAATGTGTGGATGCAAACCGATGATGTCTCCACCGTCATTCGGGGCAAACAACAGCATGTCTTTAATGTCGCGAAGGCTCTCGCTCTTCATGCGGCGAAGACGAAGGAACATATCGCCCTGTCCGGCACCTTTTCAGCTGGATGTCCTGGAGATACCGCAGGTAATGCGTATTTGGAGGCGCCGGATGAACCGGCAAATCAAGACGACAGTAAGCAATACGTTTCATCGCAATTCGCGCTTTACCCGATGAACAATCCCGATTATATGGAAGTTATCTACCGCGAAGTGGAACGTGCAAAAGAGTTTGGGGTATGGAACGATTCCATGCATTACGCTAGCGGCATCCACGGGGATATTCATGAAGTCTTTTCTTTTTACGAAACGAGCTTTTCCAGCGCGCGCTCCACTAAATACCCCCATCTCGTGATGACCGTATCCATGAGCATCAACAGCCCTTCACATAAAACAGGCGCTGAAGATTTTTCTTAAAGAATAAATTACCTCGTGACCCTAGATTTTGGTCTAAAAAAACATCCCCGCAGTTGGATCGTTCACTGCAGGGATGTTTTTTGGTTTACATAATATTATTATCAACCTGTTTTCAGCTGTCGATTTTACCGTAAGTGATTTCGTCCTCATCCTGGACATCAACGCCGTTTTTCACGTGGACAATCGTCCGTAAAATCAACTTGGCATTCACGTTCTCCAGCACCCACCGCTCATCTGGGACAATCTCGAATTGCTGCATGACGGTGTTCTTCGATTTCACGGATCCCGCAAATTCCAAGCTCTGCTTGGCAACTGGCGTTTCATAAAAATCGAAATCGCTGTCTTCCCGGTAATCTTCCACTAAACGAATCACTTGCAGTTCGATATAATCGATTTCCTGATCGCCGCTTCCACCGTCTAAATAGACGGTCCCATTTAATGTTTCGCCTTCTTCAAGATGCGGCCTTTCTACTACTGTGTCCACTTTGACCGAACCGATGCCGATCGAAGATAAAAAGTCTTTGAATTTCATAAAAATCTATACCCCCAAAATTTGATAATTCTCCATACCACTTTCCTGCATCCTGTAAACAGAAAGCTTAAAGCTCGGTGTAGTCGTATTGATTATCCAAGTTTGTCTCATAGCGGTTATAACGCCGCTTGAACAGCTTGTATAGATGGCTGACGATGACCCGCAGCAACGCATACATCGGAATCCCCAAAATGACTCCGACGACGCCAAACAAGGAGCCTGCCGTCAACAGGACGAAAATGATCGTGACAGGGTGGATATACATCGTCTTGCCCATTACTTGCGGCGAGATCAAATTGCCTTCCACCAACTGCACGACGGTCCACACAATCGCCAGTTTCACCAGCATGAACGGCGAAGTGACGAGTGCGATGATCGCAGCGGGCGTAATCGCTATAGCTGGACCGATATAAGGAACGATGCTTGTCACCATTGCCAGCGCGCCGAGCAGCAGTGCATAATCCATACCGATGATTAAAAAGCCGATGTAAACCATGACGCCAATACAGAAGGCGACGATGAGCTGGCCCTGGATATATGCCCCCAATTGCTTGTCTGCGTCCTTTAACACTTCTCTTGTATCATCCCGAAATCTTGGCGGCAGCAATTTCAGGAAATAGCCTGGAAGCTTGTCGCCGTCTTTCAATAGATAAAACAGGATGAACGGCACGATGACAATCGACAGGATGACGCCCGTAATGGTCGAAATCCAGCTGGTGACGCGAGCGATGATGCCCGTCACTGTCGCTTGTAGTGTATCCGCAATGCTGGTCGGCAAGGTGGCAATCAATGCTTCGATGTTGAAGCTCGAATCCCGGTAATAATCACCAACAAAGGAATTGCGCAAGAATTGGTCGATATTATTCAATAAGCGCATGAAATAATCCGGAAATTCTTCGATCAAGTTCTGAAACTGATCCCTTAAAAAGGGGAAAACAAGGACGCTCAACAACGTCAAGAGCCCGATGCCCCCGAGGAAGATAATGAGAATCCCCCAAATTCTCGGGATCTTGAACCGTTCCAGCAACCGCAGCACCGGACGCAGCAAGTAATACAAAATAAGCGCCAGGACGACCGGCAAGACAACCGTTTTCATGAATACATTGAGCGGATTGAAGATAAATGATACTTCCCTGAAGATGAACACGACAAGCCCGATCAAGATCAAAATCAATAATGTAAAAAACGTATTCCTCCCGCCCAGGAAGCGAATATAGTTGGTAGCGAAAAACGGCGGTCTATTGTCATCTGGCGGCATGGCGATCCCCTTCTTTATATAGGCTTCTACCTGTAGTTTACCATATTATCTGAAAAATTAGTTGAGTGGCTGAGACAAAAATTCTTCCAGCGCACGGCGGTTTTGCTCTATATCGATTTCAAGAACCGAACCCGCTTGCGGATAATTCGCATAGCTGTAGCCGCCTTCCACTGGGATCGTCAAGCGTTCGATTTCCCCGCTGCCGCCGGTTCCGAGCTGTGTCGCCAATTTGATTTGGTCGACCAACGGCATATCGGTTTGCACATAGCCTTGTGCCGCTCCAGCTAGCTTTGGCAGTTTCGGGATCGACGACACGCTGATCAACTCATCTTTCAATGCGGCGATCACTTGCTGCTGACGGCGCACACGGCCGAAGTCGCCTTCATTATCCGAACGGAAGCGCGCGTAGCCGAGCAATTCCTGGCCGTTCAAATTCTGGACGCCGGGAGACAGGGTCACGCCGATTTTCTCGGACATTTCTTTTTCAACATCGATTTCCACACCACTCGGCGCTGCGATATCGACCAGCGTTTCAAAGCTCTTAAAGTCGACCAGCGCATAATTGTGGATTTCGACGCCGAACATTTCACGCAAGGTCGACGCCAATAAATCGACGCCTCCTAAATAATAAGCTGTGTTCAATTTATAGGATTGATAACCTGGAATATCTGCATAAATATCGCGCATGAACGATGTGATCTTCACTTCATTATTTTCACGGTCATGCGTCACCATCATCATTGTATCCGTACGGGATTGTTCTTCCCCGCGCGAATCCACCCCGAGCACGAGAATATTCTGGTACCCGCTATTGTCTGCATCACCCGCAAATGGTTCCGGTTCAATTTCAGTTTCACCGGCTATATTTTGGCCTTGTTGATATTGGATGAAAAAGTAAACTCCGGCACCGAGCAATAAAATGATCAATAATAAGAAAAGTTTGCCTCTCGGGCGGAATCGTCTGCGCTTTCTGGTCTGTCTCGTTTCGTATTGTTCTTCCATGATGATTACATTCCTTTCTGAGCTGTACAATTTGTTTAGACGCATATTAATAGAGAGAGGTTTCCCTCCTCAACACGTTTTTATTGTCTGCGCTTTACCGGAGTGGTAAAATTCTTCTTATTCTCAGGCGCGCTACTCGACCTCAATGGAGACGTCCAACCGGCTTGCCGATGCGATGGACAACTTCTTAAGGAAGCGAAGACAGCGGCCTATATCATAGAAGGAGGCAATCCGATGTTAGAAAAAGCAACATTCGCTGGCGGCTGTTTTTGGTGCATGGTCAAGCCATTCGACCAATTCGATGGCATTGAATCCGTCGTTTCCGGATATACTGGCGGCCATTTGGCGAATCCCTCATATGAACAAGTGAAAAGCGGCCATTCCGGCCACCTGGAAGCGGTTGAAATCACGTTCGATCCAGCTGTCTTCCCATACGAGCAATTATTGGATATCTTCTGGCAGCAAATCGACCCAACCGATAATGATGGCCAGTTCCAGGACCGCGGAGCTTCCTATCGCCCTGCCATCTTTGTCCACAATGATGAGCAGCGGCAATTGGCGATTGCTTCCAGAAAACAACTTGACGAGAGCGGCCGCTTCAATAAACCGGTCATCACTGAAATCCAGGATGCCGAGCCTTTCTATCCTGCCGAAGAGTACCATCAGGATTTCTACTTGAAAAATCCAGATCATTACGCACAAGACCGCGCCGAATCCGGGCGCGATGAATTTTTAACTAGTGCGTGGAAGAAAGCCGACGCTTGATGCGCCGGCTTTTTCTATTGCTGAAAATCTCCGTAAAAAGATTCCTTAAGCGGTCGATCTCCGCATAAGTGTTCACTGGAATGTTTTTATTGACAGATTATTCACTTAGTTTAAAATCAGGATACGCGGGTTTTTCCGTAAAATTGCGCTAAACAGGAGGCATTATCATGCAATGGCTCAGTACATTGGACATTTTTTTCGTACAATTGATCCTTTTTCCGCCGTTTGTCATCCTACTTGGCGTCGCAGCGGCGCTGTTGGCAAGTCGGATTTTCATCGGTCCCCTCGTCACGCTCATCTCATCGCTCGAACTGAATTATTGGTATTTTTCCACTTTACTTCCAGAGGCGGATATTCCGCCAATGATGGTGGTTTCATGGGCAATCCTGTTTCCGCTTCTATCGCTTTATTTTTCGTGGATGGCCGTTGAGCCACCTGCGAAACGGCGCCATCAAGCTTTTCGGTTGAGCAAATAAGCAAAAAGAATCATCAACAAAACGAATGCCAAGAACATCCATAAAGTAATATCGTGGTTGCCTGTTTGGTCATAGACGACTCCGATGATAAACGGCATGAATGCCGAAATCAAGTACCCGCCGGATTGCGTCATTGCAGCCCAGCTATTCGCTTCGTCAGCAGAATCTGTCGCATCGAGCGGCAATAGTAAAGCAATCGGAAACAAGCCGCCGAGCGCCACACCAATCAAAGCGGCGGCCGGCCATACTGCCCAAGCCCCTGCAAACATCAATAACAGGATTCCGGCAGTGCCGAATGCGAGCACAGCCAATACCCATAAAAAGCGGTTCGGATAACGGCTGAACAGCAATGGAATGGAAATATTGCAGACAATCTGCACCGCCGTCATGACGGTGACGACCGCTCCTGCCGACAGCACGCTTAAGCCCTTGTCGATCGCAATGGGCGCGAGCCATGTCAGCATCGAGAAAAAGAAAGCCGATTGAAAGCCAAAGAACAAAAGCATATACCAAGCCTTTACATTTTTCCACGGGCTTCCGCTAATCGGCAATGGATCATCCGGCAGTTGTTCTGACTTTGCGCTCGCTTCAGGCATTCTCAACCATACGATAAGTGCGGCGAGTGCCAAGCCTGACCAAACCGCAAGCCCTGCTGGCCATCCAGAAGCCGCATAGACAACGCTCGTCAATCCTGCGGCAAGTGTCGCACCGAGTCCCATTCCGAACGAATAAACACCGATCAATGAAGCCGTCCGGGTCGGGAAATCCCGTTTGATCATCGCAGACAACATCGGCCCGATGATGGCAATCGCGATGCCGATGAAAAACGAACTGAGCAATAAATTGAAATAACTCGGCCAAAAGCCGCGTCCTAAAGTAAACACGCCGATGACCGCCAGCAAAAAGCCGATGGAACGCTTCAAGCCGAAGCGACGGTTGAAAACGATCGCAAACGGCGCGAATAGCCCCATGCATAGGACGGGTACTGCGGTCAATAAACTGACTTGCCCGTTGGTCAGTACAAGATCCGTTCGAATCGGTTCGAGCATCGGCCCGATCGAAGAGATGGCCGGACGCAAATTGAGCGCCACTAGTAGAATGGCAAAGATAACGGCAGTCAATGCTGATTTTGTTTGAATTTCCCTCATATTTTCTCTCTCCTTATCCCTCAGCACCAAACTTGTGTTCCTGCCGCTCCGTCCCTTAAAATAAGACTGGAAAGGCGGGTTGCTGGATGAAGCTCATAAATTGGAGCTATGCAAAACGATACAATATTAAAGCCACTTTTGATGAATTTCCGCACGTTGTCGTGCTGTTCCGTCAAATTGGCGGCTATTACTTTATTTACTCGATGAAAGGCCTGACGCCAGAACATGTTCCGGGCAGGCGCGAATATGTACAGATGGAGTACCTCCTGAATAAAGAACTCGGTCAATTGGATGCTTATCTCCGCAGAAAAAGCCGCTAAAACTTATCCTTTATTAGTTTAGCCGACACAGGCTTTGAACGCTACCGGTTTGGGGCGTATTCGTGTTATACTATTCATATTGTGAATTTTAGGAGGACGAATAATAATGATAGCAGTAAATGATGTATCCTTGCGTTTTGGCGACCGCAAACTATTTGAAGATGTCAACATCCAGTTCAACCCAGGCAATTGCTACGGCTTAATCGGTGCGAACGGCGCCGGTAAATCGACGTTCATCAAAATCCTTTCCGGCGAACTTGAAGCACAGTCCGGAAATGTCTATATGGGCTCTGGCGAACGTTTGGCCGTATTGAAGCAAAACCACTTTGAGTACGAAGAATATGCAGTTCTTGAGACAGTCATCATGGGCCACAAAAAACTCTACGAAGTCATGTCTGAAAAGAATGCCATTTATATGAAAGAAGACTTCTCTGACGAGGACGGCATGCGTGCAGCTGAACTTGAAGGCGAATTCGCAGAACTGAACGGCTGGGAAGCTGAATCTGAAGCCGCCATCCTTTTGCAGGGCCTTGGGATTTCCGAGGATCTCCACGACAAGAAAATGGCGGAACTTTCCGGGTCTGATAAAGTTAAAGTGCTTTTGGCACAAGCTCTATTCGGCAAACCGGATGTTCTTCTTCTGGATGAGCCGACCAACCACTTGGACTTGAAAGCCATCCAATGGCTTGAAGAATTCCTGATCAACTTTGACAACACGGTCATCGTCGTATCGCATGACCGTCACTTCCTTAATAAAGTATGTACTCATATCGCCGACCTCGATTTCGGGAAAATCCAGCTTTATGTCGGCAACTACGACTTCTGGTATGAATCCAGCCAATTGGCAACACGCCTGGCATCCGACCAGAATGCGAAAAAAGAAGAAAAAATCAAAGAGCTCCAAGCGTTTATCGCCCGTTTCTCTGCCAACGCTTCAAAATCCAAGCAGGCGACTTCACGGAAAAAAATGCTTGATAAAATCGAGTTGGACGATATCCGACCGTCTTCCCGTAAATACCCGTTCGTTAACTTCACCATCGGACGCGAAATCGGCAATGATGTGTTGACAGTTAAAGACTTGAGCCAAACCGTTGATGGCAATCAATTATTGAACAACATCAGCTTCAATATGAATAAAGACGATAAGATTGTCTTGATGGGCGACCCATTGGCGAAATCGGCGCTCCTTCGCGTACTTGCCGAAGAAGACGAGCCGGCTTCCGGTTCTGCCCGTTGGGGTGTCACCACTTCACGCGCCTACTTGCCGATCGACAATACCGAATACTTCGAAGGCAGCGAAACTTCCTTGGTGGATTGGCTCCGCCAGTATTCACCAGAAGATGAAAGCGAGACCTTCCTTCGCGGCTTCCTCGGCAGAATGCTGTTCTCTGGCGAAGAAGTGAAGAAGAAACCGTCTGTTTTGTCCGGTGGCGAGAAAGTACGCTGCATGCTATCGAAAATGATGCTGTCGCATGCCAATGTGCTGCTATTGGATGAGCCGACCAACCACTTGGACCTCGAATCGATCCAAGCCTTGAACAATGGCATGATCGCATTTAAAGGCGCCATGGTCTTCACTTCCCATGACCATCAGTTTATCCAGACCGTTGCCAACCGCGTCATCGAAATCCAAGAAGATGGCTCGATTCTCGACAAGCAATTGACTTACGATGAATTCTTGGAATGGAAAGAAACACAAGGCATCGCTAAATAATTTCCAGGCATAGGAAAGCCCCTCAGAAATTCAATTTCTGAGGGGCTTTTTTTGCTTTGATTTTATTTCAGGAAGCGTTTAACGGCTTTTCCGGCTGGCAACTTCGCCGCCCAACGGTCACCGGAATTTGCCAGTTTGCTAAGTACTTTCAAGAGATCTTCGTCTCCAGCCCAGTGCTCTGTGACGACTTCTTTCGGGAATCGGTTCAAGACCGTATTGATGACGTATACTGCAACGATGACATCGTCCATGAATCCGCCTGGCCCGACTAAAATTTCCGGCAGAAAATCGATCGGTGCCATGAAATACAGCACCCCAGCCCCAACGTAAGCTTTGCTTTTCTTATCAATGCGGCTGTCTAGCAGCAAGCGGGTCAATAAGTGGAAAAGATCTGGTGCGAATAAGACGAACTGGCCAGCAGAATCCAGTTTCGATGATTTGCTCTCGAGCCAATTGTGTACTCTGACACGAAGCTTTTGATAGAAATCGCGTTGTTTCTCTTCACTTGGCAATGGCTTTTTTAAATATTCGTTACCCATATGCGTTCCCCTTTCATCCGGCAATTAGAAGACTAATGTAACGTTCGTTGCAACCCGTTCTTTATCGGGAGCCCCGTCGTAAATGGTAAATTCAACGTGCTGGTTCGGCATGAAGCGGCGGAAGCCTTCTTCATTGATGTTGATCGTCTCGAAGTAGAACACCTCGCCCGTATCGCCTTCGATATAGCCGAATCCTTTATCGTCATTAAATTCTTTCACTTTTCCCTGCATGGATAAATCCCCCTTCATTATTCTTGGTATTCTAATTTAGATATACCCGATTAAGACGGAACATTAAACAATGGAAACCGCAAAGGAAAAAATCCATTAAAAAAGAACTGCCATTACGGCAGTTCTTGGATTGGAGAATTAAAGTTTAGTTACGTTAGTAGCTTGAGGTCCGCGGTTGCCTTCCTCTACTTCAAATTCTACGCGCTGTCCTTCGTCAAGCGTTTTAAAGCCTTCGCCTTGGATCGCTGAGAAGTGTACGAATACGTCGTCGCCGCCTTCAACTTCGATGAAGCCAAAACCTTTTTCTGAGTTAAACCATTTTACTGTACCTTCTTGCATGTTAAATTACCTCCTGTGGTAAACAAAATTTTTCAATATGCGAACTTTCATAAAAAAATTCACATATTCCCAAAAGTACCGACACTTGCTGATCACTTTTGGGAATATGTGAATAGCTGTTGCGGAAGTTCGTATGTTGAATTACCTTAATTATATCAAATTGACTATAAAAGTCAAACAAATCTAAAAACTTTCTGAATCTTTTCCAAACTATTTTTTTTGCCTTCTAAAAAATCCTTATAAGCATTATGCCAAATTAATGGGAATTTGTAAAGTGTTAATGTGTAGGGCTGCTAACGGTCCGGAAGTTTGTATTGGATCTCCCGTTCACGTAAAATAAGGGATAGAGACGCGCGCGATGAAACTTTTTCCTGCGCCGCACGTATAGTTTAGTAGCCGTTAAGGAGGTTAAAGCATGAAACCCATTAAGCCGATCGAAAACTTCATTAAACGACAATCGGTCAGCCTCCCTCTTATGTCCGCCATGTTCCCGATTCTCTATTTAGGAGCGGAAATCGGGCTGCTTGCTTCCGGTGCCGTAGCAGCTGGCACTTATTTTGCCAGCAATACGTCGATGAAGCAATACCAGCTGTCGAGCGATTCCAAACAGCTCGGCATGACCAGAAGCGAGTACCGGAATATCCGCGTACAAATCAAGGAAGGCAAAGAAAAAATCAAAACCTTGCAAAGCCAATACTATAAAGTACGCTCCATCTCCTCTTTCAAGCAATTGATGGATATGGTTAAAATCGCTAATAGAATATTAATGATCGTCCAGCAAAACCCGCGCAAATTCTACTTGGCAGAACCGTTCTTCTATTCGCATCTGGATTCTGCCATCGAATTGACCGGCAAATATACATTATTGGTCGGACAGCCCGTCAAAGACATGGAGATGCGCATTGCGCTCCAGGAAACGCGTGAAATGCTTCGTTCACTGCAGCAAGTGATGGAAGCCGACTTGAAACGCGTGTTGTCGACGGACGTGGAGCAATTGCGCATGGAACTCGATTATGCGCGGCTCGCTGTCGACCAGCACAATACGAGAACGATCGATCAGCAACAGCAAATCGAACATAAAGGAGACATGGAAAATGACCAACAATCAGACGAGAAATGAGTTGGATGAGCTTCTCGGGACCCCTTTTGGCATGCAGGAAGCATCTCCGCAAACGCAATTGGCGCAAACGGAAGGACAGCCTGTCGCGCTGCTCGACCGACTGAGTGCCGAAGAACAGGAAAAAGCACGTGAATTGGCCAAGCAAATCCCGACCGGCAACCGTGAAGCGATCCTCACATACGGCGCCAATGCCCAAAATCAACTGAGCCAGTTTTCGCATAAAATGCTCGACCACGTCCAGCGGAAAGATATCGGTCCTGTCGGGGATGTGCTCCACGACCTCATGAAAAAGCTCGAACAGTTGAACCCGGAAGAACTGACGCAGAAAAAGCAAAAAGGGCTGCGCAAAGTGTTCAACCGCGCGAAGTACTCCGTCCAGGAAATGATGAGCAAATACCAGAAGTTAAGCACGCAAGTCGACCGCATTAGCGTCCAACTTGACCATTCAAAACGCGGCTTGCTGGAAGATGTGCAGATGCTCGAGCAATTATATGACCAGAACAAGACTTATTTCCAAGCGTTGAACGTCTATATCGCAGCAGCGGAAATCAAACGGGACGAGATCATGAACGAAACGATTCCGGCACTGCGCAAGAAAGCCGAAGCATCCAACGACCAGATGGCCTATCAGGAAGTGAACGATATGGTCCAGTATGTCGACCGCTTGGAAAAACGCCTGTATGACTTGCAATTGTCGCGCCAAATCACCATCCAAAGCGCGCCTCAGATCCGCATGATCCAACAGACCAACCAAACGCTTGCAGAAAAAATCCAATCATCGATCATGACATCCATTCCGCTATGGAAAAACCAGATCGCCATCGCATTGACCTTGAACAAGCAGATGAAAGCGGTCGAAGCGCAAAAACAAGTGACCGCCACCACAAACGACCTGTTATTGAAAAACTCGGAAATGCTCAAGATGAACTCGATCGAAACCGCACGTGAAAACGAGCGCGGCATCGTCGAAATCGAGACCTTGAAGCAGACCCAGGAGAATTTGCTTGAAACGATTGAAGAAACATTGAAGATCCAAGCAGAAGGCCGCCGCAACCGCAAAGCGGCAGAGCTTGAAATAGGCCGCATGGAAGAAGACTTGAAGCAACGCCTGCTTGCCATTCACGATGGCCAGGAAAAGAACTGATAAAAAACCCTTTCGCATTTTTTGCGAAGGGGTTTTTAGATTGTTCATTATAATGCCTGCACAACCAAATGCAAGGTGCGTTTCAATAAGCGCAGCGTCTGCTCGACAAATTGCTCCAGTGAATCAGCGCTGACCGATTTATTGCCATAGAGCATCCGGTAAAATGCAGCTTGTTCTTCGCTCGTCGATTCACCGCTCAAGAACAGATGCATCACTTCGATGCCCATCTTCTCGGTTTCCGAAACGGCTTGTGCCGTATCGATAATGCCGTTGTCAGCATAATTATAAGCAGACGGCTCGCCGTCCGAAAAGACCAGCATGAAGCGGTGTTTTTCCGGACGCTGTTTCAGGCGCCCGGCCATCCAGCGAATCGCAAAGCCGTCGCGGTTGTCTTCATGGGCATCGAGCGAAAGAATCTCAGCCGCATGATCGGTCATGCCGTCGGTAAATTTATGCAGCCATTCAAAATAATTGGGCTGTTTGTCATCACCCGCTTCATAAGCATCTTCATAAAATACCGCGATTTCATGTGGGATCTTGAGCGACCTGAGCACATCGTGGAATAATAACACCGCCTGCTTCGTCTCGTCGAGCTTGTCGACCATCGAAGCGGAACCGTCAATCATCAAGCTGAAGACTGCATCCAATTGTTTTGAAGGGGCGGTCTTCCGGTAAAAAGGCTTTGGCCGTTCGTCAGTGACAAGCGGCAATAAGTTTTTTGACAGGCGGCCGGCATGCAAATTCGTTCGTTCGCTTTCGATACGCTGTTGCATGCGCTTTTGCATTTCCTTCAGCAATGCACGCACATATGGCGCTTGTTCGCTGCGCCATTGCTGCAACTGCTGGCGGTCAAAAGGCAAAGCCTCGATGCGTGATTCATAATAGACGACGCCATCATTCGCTGATCCGAAACGGCCGCTTGCTTTTTTCGGTTTCTTTTCGTCTTTCCTCTGTTCATCAGCAAGGTTGTCTTCACGGTGTTCGCCTTGCGACTCACCCGTTCCGGTTTGTTCAACTTCCCCCGCGCCCTCTTCTTCCCTGCCCCCATCGGCAAGCTTTGAATCGCCGCGCTCGAGTTCATACTCAAGGGCTGCGGCATCATTCAACTCGGTTTCCCGGTGCCAGGATTGGAACCATTCTTCAATCGTGTCGATCTCCTCTTCCTCTTCTGACTGCTCTGCCTCAATGCCTTCGTGGTATCTTGGCGGAGGCATCTTCTCAGCCGGTTCGCCGAAAGTATAATATGTGTGGAGGGCATCTGAGTTCAGCAAATATTCCAGTTGCGGCAGAATCTTCTGGATGGTCCGTGCAGAATCGGCAGTCGAATCGGCACTGAATAATTCCGTCCATGCCAAAAATAAAGGATCCAGCTCGTCATTTAACGAAACATCTTTGCCGCGCAGCTTCAAATAAGCTGCATTAAGGAAAGCGTCGGCCCAAAATCCTTTTTTTCGGTTCTGTTCCAGTTGGTCGGAATGGAAACCAGTGACGATTTTCTCCCTCACTTCAAATGCGTGCTTCGTCCCCGGGCGTTCCGCTGTGATACGGTCACTCAAGCGGAATTCTTCCGCCATCAACAGCAATTGAGCGGCAAGTTCTGGTAAATGAGTCTCCACCTGTTCAAAACGGCGCCATGAGCGCAGGCTAAAATGGCGCCAAAATCCAGCGCTTATCAAATAAATATCTGAAAGATACCCCGCCTGCTCGATTTCCTTTGGCCGATGGCGCCAGAACACACTCATCGAGACAGCGCCTTCAGATGGCCGGAATTCCCACAATTTCCGTGTCGACAACCGCAGGTAAGGTGCGGATGACAACGCTCTCGCAAGCTGTTCCATCCGGTTGAGGAGCCTCGTATCAACCGTTTCATTATTGAATTGGATAAAGCGATTGATTGAAGTCATCCTGCATCCCTACTTTCGCCAAGTATTCGCCAAATCCATCAATAAATTCCGTTCACTTTCATCGTCCAGTTTTTCGGCGATGGCGTAGCGGACCGCGCGCAGCGTATCGATATGCATCGCGAGCGCGGTGGCATCCAACAAGCTTCGGATTGAAGCGGCTTCTTCTGACATTAGGCCGCTCTCCACTTGCTTCATCAAATCCGCTGCCAAGTTTAACATGAAAGTTTTCAGCTTCGGGTCAGCATCCGGGAATTGTCTGTCCCATAGCCCCCGTAGCTGCTCGCCGGACAAATAAGGAATCGGATAGGAAATGAAACGATTTTTTAGCGCTTCATTCATCGGCGATGTCCCAATATACCCTTCATTGATGGCAGCCATTACCGAAAAGTCAGGATGCGCTTGGATCACTTCGCCGGTAAACGGATTGGTCAGCATCCGCCGATAATCAAGCGCACTGTGAAGGATCGGTAAGGTTTCGGCTTTCGCCATATTGATTTCATCGATGTAAAGGATATGGCCATGTTTCATGGCGGTTACGACAGGGCCTTCAACAAACTCGATCGCGCTTTGGCCATCACGCTGCACCAATGTCTTAAAGCCAAGCAGCGCTTCTGCATCCAAGTCGACGGAACAGTTGATGCTCTGGATCGGCTGTTGGAACAGGTCGGAAACGCTTTCGGCGAGTTTCGTTTTGCCTGCTCCCGTCGGCCCTTTCAATAGCACCGGCTTCTTTAGCACGACAGCTGTCAGGATATCATTCCATAAATTTTCATCAGGCGAAATATAGCCGCCTTCTCCGATCAGATTTGAATCTTCTGCATGGTCCCGCTGCGTCCGTTTCTTGATTTCTTCATCAATAATCGTCATCTGCTCCACTCCTGTCTCCATAGAAAAAACCGATGGATTCATCGGTTTTTGTTCATCACTCGAAATAAGTTTTGTAATAGCCGCCGACTTTACCCGTGTTGTCGACGACAAACAAAAATTCATCAGTTTCGTTTTTCACGTCATATTGTTGTCCTGCTGTCAGCACGTTCGATACTAAAAATTTGTCAGCGTCGGTATGCTTGCACGTAACGGTGCGGACGGTTTCTTTTTCGAGCCAATTGGTATGTATCATCGGTATCATCCTTTTCTGTCAATGTGAATGTGATGTTCTACTGCTCTATTCAGTATAAGGAAAATTGCACGGGAATTCAAACTTGCCCTCCCTTGCCGCCTTTTCGGAAGATGGTTAGATACGCCACCAAACCGAGGACCGCGATACTCGATAAAGCGATTAAAAACCATTGCAAATGCCCGAGAATCGCTTCATAAGCATATGGAAAACTACGGCCTAATGTGAAATACGTGATGGTCCAAACAAATCCGGCAGGCATCGCGAACAGTAAATAACGGCCAAGCGGAAAGCGATCCGCCCCTACAACATAAGGCATCGCCCAGCGCACGCCTGGAAGGAAAAAACTAAAGGCAATCGCCCAATTGCCTTTATGGGCCAAAAATTGCCGGAATCGTTCGATGCCGCTCTGCAGAAATGTCGTCTGCAGCCAAGCGATCAAGCGATGCCCGAACAGCCAACCGAGCCCGTAAGCAAATAAATTGCTCGTGATCAGCCCACTGTATGCTGATAAAAAGGCCGGAAGCGGCTTGAAGTCGCTCGTTTCCGTCACCACACCTGAAAACGCAGCCGCGAATTCATTCGGAATCGGCAAGCCAAACAGCAAAAGCCAATTGACCAAGAACATGCTCAAGTATCCGTATTCCATCGCCATTTCCCATAAAAAATCCAGCTCCATCCAAATCCCCCGTCTCTATGCCACATTATCCCATAACAAAAGGCAGCCCCGCAATGGAGCTGCCTAATGGTGTGGTCTTAAGATTCAAGCAATAGGTCTTCTGGGTTCTCGATCAATTCTTTCACTGTTTTCAAGAAGCCGACAGAATCGCTGCCATCGATGACACGGTGGTCATACGATAGTGCTACGTACATCATTGGACGGATTTCAACATTGTCGCCCACTGCGATCGGGCGCTTCTGGATCGTGTGCATGCCGAGGATCCCGACTTGCGTACCGTTCAAGATCGGTGTAGACAAGAGCGAACCGAAGACGCCGCCGTTTGTGATCGTGAACGATCCGCCGGTCATATCGCCGATCGACAATTTCTTGTCGCGTGCTTTTGTTGCCAATTCGCCGATAGACGCTTCGATTTCTGCAAAGTTCTTTTTATCCGTATCGCGAACGATCGGCACTACAAGGCCTTCTTCAGTCGATACAGCGATCCCTACATCATAGAACTGCTTCAAGAGCACATCCGTGCCATCGATTTCAGCGTTAACATATGGATATTTTTTCAATGCAGCAGTTACTGCTTTAGTGAAGAACGACATGAATCCAAGCTTAACATCGTGGTCTTGCTGGAATTTGTCTTTCTTGCGCTTGCGCAGTTCCATTACATTGGTCATGTCGATTTCATTGAACGTCGTCAGCATGGCAGTCGATTGCTTCACTTCGAGCAAACGCTTGGCAATGGTCTGGCGGCGTCTTGTCATTTTTTGACGGACTACGCGGCCGCTTTCTTCATCAGAAGAAGGCGCTGCAGATGCGGAAGCTTTCGGTGCTTCCTGTTTAGCTGGAGCTGGAGCCGCTGCCGGTTTCGAACCGTGTGCTTCAACGTCTTGGACGCGTACGCGGCCCATTGGGTCTACTGGCGTGATAGAAGCGAGGTCGATGCCTTTTTCACGAGCCAATTTACGTGCTGCTGGGCTTGCGATTGTGCGGTCGGAAGAAGTGCTTTCTTCTTCTGTAGGCGCAGCTTCCTGGTCTGCAGGAGCTTCTTGCTTCGCTTCTTCTTTCGCAAGATCTTCTTTTGGTGCTTCTTCTTTTTTAGCTTCTTCTTTCGGTGCTGAAGCTGCCGCTTCGCCGGAACCTTCTCCGACTGTTGCGATTACTTGGCCGACTTCAACTGTATCGCCTTCTTCAGCGAGCAATTCCTGAACGACGCCCGCTTCTTCAGAGATGACTTCAACGTTGACTTTGTCTGTTTCAAGTTCAACGATGAATTCCCCTTTTTCTACTGTATCGCCCGGCTGTTTCAGCCACTGTGCGATTGTTCCTTCTGTAATCGATTCTGCTAATTCCGGTACTTTGATCTCTGCCACAATTAATTCCTCCTTAAAAGTTCATCATTTCGATTTAGCTAGAGCTTCATCGATGATGCGTGCCTGTTCGACTTTATGTGACTCGCCGTCGCCTTCTGCAGGGCTCTGGCGCTTCATGCGTCCGTAGTATTTCACTTCTTTGCCATCTGCGAGTTCACGCAAGTAAGGGTCGGCAAATGACCAAGATCCCATATTTTGCGGCTCTTCCTGGACCCAAGCCAATTCCTTGGCATTCGGGTAGCGGTCGACAATCGCTTTGATTTTTTCGGCCGGGAATGGATACAACTGCTCAACGCGGACAATATGCGCCCACTCGTAGCCTTTTCCGTCTTTGACGCGTTCTGCCAAATCGATGGCCATCTTACCACTAGCGAATAGCAAGCGTTTCACTTTCTTCGCATCCTGCCCCATGCCCGGCTGTTCGATCACTGTCTCGAACTTGCCTTGTGCCAACTGGTCGACTTCAGCCCCAACAAGCGGGTGTCTTAGAAGTGACTTCGGCGACACGATGATCAATGGGCGGATCGCTTCTTCCCCAAGCATTTTCGCCTGGCGGCGGAGAATGTGGAAATAGTTTGCTGCGCTGGATAGGTTAGCGACTGTCCAGTTGTTTTCTCCAGCCATCTGCAAATAACGCTCAAGACGTGCACTGGAGTGTTCCGGACCTTGTCCTTCATAGCCGTGCGGAAGCAGCATGACCAGGCCGGATTTTTGGCCCCATTTTGCGCGGCCGGACGAAATGAATTGGTCGAACATGACTTGTGCCATATTGGCGAAATCTCCATATTGAGCTTCCCAAATGACTAAAGCTTTGTCGTTCTCTACGTTATAGCCGTATTCGAAGCCAAGAATGGAAGCTTCACTTAGCGGGCTGTTGTAGACGACGAATGATGCTTTCGAGTCGGAAATGTGGTGAAGCGGAACAAGTTCGTTGCCGTTCTTCTCATCATGCAGCACAAGATGGCGGTGTGCGAATGTCCCGCGCTGTGCATCTTGCCCTGTCAGGCGGATCGGGTTGCCTTCTTGTAAAATGGCACCGAAAGCCAAAGTTTCTGCATGGGCCCAATCGATTTTGCCTTTTCCTTTGAATGGCTCTTCGCGGCGTTTCAGGATGCGCGCCAATTTGCCGAATGCGGAAAAGTCTTGCGGCCATGACAATAATTCATTGTTCATCTTCTCAAGGATATCTTTGCCAACGCCCGTCTCGATTTCTGGGAAGCCGTTCAAAACAGCTTCCGGCATCTCTAACTTCGGATGATCGTCGGATTTGTTTTCTTTTACTTTGTCATAAGCTTCTTGCATCACTTTTTGGATGTCTGCATCAAGCTTTTTGACTTCATCTTCTGAAAGTACGCTTTCAGAAGCCAATTGTTTTCCGTACAATTCACGGACCGTATCGTGCTGATGAACGCCGTGATACATCATCGGGTTCGTCACTAACGGCTCATCCATTTCATTGTGGCCGTAACGGCGGTAGCCGATCAAGTCGATCAAAATGTCTTTGCCGAATTTCTCGCGGTATTCAAACGCTAAGCGTGCAACGGCTACAACAGCTTCCGGATCGTCTGCATTGACGTGCAATACTGGAACTTCAAAGCCTTTTGCCGGGTCGGATGAATAATGCGTGGAGCGGGAATCGTGCTGTTCCGTCGTAAAGCCGATCAGGTTATTGGCGATGATATGAATCGATCCGCCAGTCTGATAGCCTTTAATGCGGCTAAAGTTCAATGTCTCGGTCACGATGCCTTGACCCGGGAATGCTGCGTCGCCGTGTACAAGGATTGAATAGGCTTTATTCGGCTCATGTGATGCCAAGCCGCTCTTGGAAGTCATTTCCTGTGCAGCGCGTGTTTGCCCCGTGACGATCGGGCTTACGACTTCCAGATGGGATGGGTTATAGGCAAGCTTGATTTTCGTTCCTGCTTTCGAACTGTGTGCAGCACCCATATGATACTTCACATCGCCGAACCAGCCTTTAGTGATCTCGAGCGATCCGTCTTCCGGAAGGAACGCTTCATCACCGACATGGGCGAATCCTGCGAACATCATTTCATACGGTTTATGGAGGATGTGCGTCAAGACATTCAAACGCCCACGGTGGGCCATGCCGATCATGATGTTTTCAGTGCCAGCAGATTCAGACATGCGGACCAGTTCATCCATCAAGACGACAAGCGAATCGACGCCTTCGATAGAAAAGCGTTTTTGCCCGACGAATGTACGGTGGACGAACTTCTCAAATCCTTCAACGCGCGTCAAAAGATCCAATACCTGTTTTTTCTTGTCGGCATCGAGTTTCGGCTTCATATCGCCCGCTTCGATTTTCGACTGTATCCAGCTGCGTTCCTGCGGTTGGATAACATGCGCGAATTCGTAAGCGATTTTGTCCGTGTAAAGCGATTTCAGGTAATTGATTGCATCCAGGCCGTTTTTCACTTCGGCTGGAGCGTTTTCCAGGATTAAGGATACTGGGACATCTTTCAAATCGGCTTCAGTCAAGCCGTATTTTGAAATTTCCAGTCTTTCTGTATCCCGCGGCTGGTCTTCCAATGGATAGATATCTGAAGCCAGATGGCCGTGTGCACGGATCGCTTCCGCCAAATTAACCGCTGCGAGCACTTTTTCAAAACGGTTGGGTTCGACTGCCACACCGGCTGAAGCGACACTAGCATCGCCTGTCTGTACAGCAGGCTGCTCTGCAGGCGGGCCGTATTGTTTGAATAGCTCTGCAAACTCAGGATCGATCAATTCAGGGGATTCCTGGTAAAGGTCGTACATCTCCATTACGTAGCCTAAGTTCGGGCCGGTTATGGAATTCCATGGGGATTTTGTGTCCGGTTGATTGGTAGACATTGAATAACCTCCAACTATTTGCCTTATGGCATTCACTTTTATTTATAGGTCTTTCCTATTTTAGCACGCCCCTCGCCTGACTTAAAGCTGCAGGGCTGTAGCGGTACTGAACGAATTTCCATATCAATCTTACTACTTCCACTGAAAAAAACAATGCTTTTGATTGAAAAGATTCGGCTAAAGCGCATTGAAGCGCTTACATGCACATAAGGCAGCAGAATTCCCGTATTTTAATGGAAGAAACTTATGCTTCACCGTGAAAACAAACGATGCCGCCGCCTTTTTTCTTCGCCTCATAGAGCGCATGATCGGCTTTTTGGATCAGCTCCTCGAATTCGCTTCCGTCTTCCGGATACAAGGCGCTGCCAATAGAGCACGTCGGCGAGAATTGCCGGCCATTAATGACCCATCCGTCTTTTAAGGTTTGCTGGATGCGGGAGATGATGTTCTCAATCTGTTTGCGGCTATTGATTGCGGAGATGCCAGGCAGCAGGATGAGGAATTCATCTCCGCCGATACGCGCCGCCACATCGTGTTTTCGGATACTGCGCTCAAGCGCGCGGGCGAATTGGTGGATGAATTCGTCGCCAATTTCGTGGCCGTGCAGGTCGTTGATTTCCTTGAAATTATCGCCATCTATGTACAAAACAGCGACTTGGTCTCCCGTCCGGTTGCTCTTGGCTTCCATTTCACGGAAATGCTTGACCATCATCCGGCGGTTCGGCAAATTCGTCAACGGGTCGTGATACGCCATATGATGCAATTGCTCTTCCATTTCCTTGCGGTCAGTGATGTCGAATAAGATAGACAGCATTTGATAGATGCGCCCTTCAACATCAAACAGCGGAATGATCGTAGCGTCCACCCAGAACGGCTGGCCATTCTTCTTCAAGCTGCGCACTTGCCCGCGCCAGATCTCGCCTTTTTTCAGGACGGACTGGAGATGGGCGAGCTGCTGGCCGGACATGATGGCTTGGCCGATCGACTGGATATTCATCCCAGTCAATTCACTGCTGTCAAAGCCCGTCAACTTCTTGAAATTTTCATTGGCAAATTCAATCATACCGGAGATATCCCAAATGAGTACGAGCGCTGCGTAATTCAGTGCATCTTTGTAGCTTTCCAGAATATTCTCCGTCCGTTTCAGTTCATGCTTCAATAATAATTCATTCGTTAACTCACGGAACACGACATGAAAAGCACGGATGATCCCGTTTTCCTTGATCAATGAATAACTGGCCGAAAACTTTGCCTCGCGCCCGTCACTTTTGATCCGGCTTAAAAAAATCGAACTCGCTTTATGGGTGCTTGTGCTGTTTTCAAGCAGAAGCTTGCCCATTTCGAAAAATTTCTGCTTGTCCTGCGGGATGTCGTCGTAATTACGGCCGAGCCATTCCTTTCGGTGCACGCCGAAGGTCTTTTCGTAAGCCGGGTTCATATCAAGGATCGTAAAATCGGCTGAGATCATCAACATCGGGTCGACTGAATTCTGGACGAGCGATTGATAGAACAGATAATCCTCTTCGATTTTCTTTTGTTCAGTCACATCTCTCGTGATAGCCAGCACGTATTGCACACCCTCATGCTTAAATGGGGTCAGCTCGGTTTCCATCGCGGTTCCCCGGTCTGAGAACAAGCTATAGTCCCTGTACAGATGGCGTTCATTGCGCTTGATCGCAATCCGGTATTGCTTGTGGATTTCAAGCGCCAATTCCCGGGGCATGCTTTCTTCTACGCTGCGCCCCGTCAAATCGACCCCGAAAATCTCACGGCAAACCGGATTGACCCAAGCGTAAACAAAGCCGTTGCCCTGCTGTTGCATGAAATAGACCGGGTCGGCCGCTTTCCCGTATAGCATATCCATTTGCTCTTTCGTAAAAGGTCCCGACATCGAATCCACCGCTTTCTGTTATCTCAGCTCTGCTGTCGCACTGCTGATTTTCTCAATGAATTTTTCATAAGCCGGCTGCTCATCCGATTGTTTTACCAGTTCCAGCGCACCATCTGCCAAAGAGTCACCGGCTTGGAAGCGATATACAGCTACATAGGTTGCATTGCCGCTCAATTTCAATTGATAATGGCCGTCCTCGGATTTTACCGAACAATTAACCATACCACCTGGGTTAAAGACGGAAACGTCCCCGAATGGCACAAGTCCGGCAAGACAGCTGACCAAAGCCGATGCCGTCATGGCCGTACCGCAAGCGTCCGTAAAGCCAACGCCTCTTTCATAGGTGCGGACAAAAATCCCTTCTTTCAATGGCGTCACATAACTTAAATTGACACCATCCGAGAAATAAGGGTTATCACCGTTAAAATAGGCGGCCCATTTCTCCTGATGGGATGGGTCTTTCTGTAATTCCTTGCTGACGATCCCGATCAAATGAGGGTTTGGCACGGCAACGGCCGTAAATGGAATATCAACATCCATAAAAGGCAGCGCTTGCTGGCGCCATTCTGTATGTTCTTCGAGCGTCATCGGCAAATCGGCAAGCTGGAAAGACACCGGCGAAATTTCTACGCCGTACATGTTCACGCCCGCATCAATCTCCGGTTCTTTCTGCACTGCCAAATCTGCTTTCATCGTCTCGATCACTGCCTGGTCAACGCCTTCCCGCTCGCAAACAAAGCGCGCCACACAGCGCAAACCGTTGCCGCACATGGAAGCTTCAGAGCCGTCCGTATTGAAAACGCGCATTTTTGCATCAGCGTGCGTGGATGGCGAGACCGTCAAGAGGCCGTCGATTTGCTCATCAAGTGCTGCCAGTTGCTTCGTTAATTGAGGGAAATCCTCGCGGTCGTTTCCTTCATAGAGAAAAAATGTATTCATTGAACCATGTACTTTCAGTAATTCCATAACGACACCTCTTCAGCTCGAGTTTATTTTGCGTGGGCAGCTACCAATTTCGCCATTTCATAAGCGGTTTTCGGCGGCTCTGCTTCTGTCATTGCTTGGATCAATTGCTCTTCTTCAGCTACCAGGCGCTCAATTGCCGCCATGAAGCTCTTAGCATTCACTTGTTCTTCCTCAAGTACATGGGCAAAGCCTTGCGCTTCGAACAAATTAGCATTTAAGATCTGGTCCCCGCGGCTTTTTTGCTTCGATAAAGGAATGAGCAGCATCGGCTTTTTCAATGCCAAAAATTCAAAGATCGAATTCGATCCTGCCCGGGAGACGACCAGGTCCGTCAAATGCAAAAGATGCGACAATTCATGCGTCACGTATTCAAACTGGCAATACTGTTCGTGGCCTTCAAGGCGTTCATCGATATTGCCTTTTCCGCATAAATGGATGATGTTGAATTGCTTGGTCAATGTATCCAGGTTTTCGCGCACCGCATCATTGATGAGTGCAGACCCTTGGCTTCCCCCCATAATCATCAATACTTTATGGGTATTGTCGAAATGGCATAATTCCCTGCCGCTCGCGGCTGAGCCATCGAGCAATTCGCTGCGAATGACCGAGCCCGTGCAAGTCGATTTCTCTTTTGGCACGTGGCTCATCGTTTCCTTGAAGACCGTAAAGATATGGTCCGCAAAGGGAATCGCCAGTTTGTTCGCAAGGCCCGGCGTGACATCGGATTCGTGGATGATGACAGGCACGCCCGCGAGACGCCCCGCCATCGCGACCGGCACCGAGACGAAACCGCCTTTTGAAAAGATTGCGACCGGCTTCACTTTGCGGATGATGTTCAAGGCTTGCGTTAATCCTGCCCCGACACGGAACGGATCCGTGAAGTTCTTCATGGAGAAATAACGGCGCAGTTTGCCGCTTGAAATGGCGTGATAGGTGATCTCCGGATACGAATCGCGGATCAATTCGTTTTCGATTCCTTCTTTGGAGCCGATGTATTCAACGCGGAACCCGAGTTTTTCCAGTTCCGGAATGATTGCCTGATTTAATGAAACATGGCCGGCTGTTCCGCCGCCCGTTAAAATGATTGTCTTGTTTTCCATCTGTTGTCCGACTCTCCTACTATGCGCATATGTGTCTTCATCACTTTGCACGGTTTGTGTGATATACTCGATTTATTTGGTATTGCAAGTGTATTGGGAGGCTATTCATATGTACGAAACGAAAACGACTCAAGAAAAACTTAAATTGTTAATGAAAATCGTCTTGCCGATTCTCATCACCCAAGTCGCTATGTATATGGTGACTTTTTTCGATATTTACATGACCGCCCGCTACGGGACCGAGGATCTTGCCGGCGTGTCGATCGGATCCTCTTTTTGGGTTCCGGTGTATATCGGACTGGCCGGCATCCTCATGTCCATTACTCCAATTGTAGCACAATTGATGGGGGCCAAGAAAAAAGATGGCGTGAAAGATGCCGTGCAGCAAGGGATTTACTTGGCGGTCATCCTGGCGGCGATCGTCTTCGCCTTCTTCTTCTTTGGCATCGATTGGCTGCTCGGCTTTATGGACCTCGAGCCAGCGGTCAACGACGTAGCCAGCCGCTACATTTTTGCGATGAGCTTAGGGCTGGTGCCGCTGTTCGCCTATAATGCGCTGCGTTCGTATATCGATGCACTCGGTGCCACGCGCGTGACGATGTTCATCACGTTGATGTCGGCACCGATCAATGTCTTCTTCAACTACTTGCTAATCTTCGGAAACTTCGGCTTCCCTGAACTGGGCGGGCCGGGCGCCGGAATGGCTTCGGCGATCACGTATTGGCTCGTGCTGGCGATTGCCGCATTCATAATCCACACGAACGAACCGTTCAAGTCATTCGGGATTTTCCGCAAATGGACGCGTCCTTCCCTAAGCAGATGGAAAGAAATCACCGGCATCGGCGTGCCGATCGGCATTTCAATCTTCGCCGAAACGAGCATCTTTTCTGCGGTCACGTTCATGATGTCCGTGTACGGCACGATCACCATCGCTGCTCATCAGATCGCCTTGAACTTTGCATCGCTCCTCTATATGCTGCCGCTCAGCATTTCGATGGGCGCGACAATTCTGGTCGGTTTTGAAGTCGGGGCAAAACGTGCGTCACATGCCAAACAATACAGCTGGCTTGGCGTCGGTGCAGCCGTAACGCTTAGTGTCATTTCGTCGGGCATCCTCTACTTCTTGCGGGAACCAATTGCCGGGTTGTACTCCTCCGACCCCGCCGTCATCGGGCTGGCTGTCCAGTTCCTGATCTTCGCCGCTTTGTTCCAAGTATCGGACGCTGTCCAAGCTCCGGTACAAGGGGCGCTGAGGGGATATAAGGACGTCAACATCACATTCATCATGGCGCTCATTTCCTATTGGGTCATCGGGCTGCCTTCTGGCTACCTGTTCGCCACGTTCACCGATCTCGGCGCGTTTGGGTATTGGGTCGGCCTGATCGCCGGACTCACTGCAGGCGCCATCACTTTGTCAATCCGCCTGTTGATCATCCAGAAAAAACTGGCTAGCCACTGATAATTTGCAGTGGCAAACCGTGAGAAGCATCAAGGCCAGATCAAAGCCATCGAATTATTCTGTCACTGCCTATCTATATAACATAAAAAAAACACCTTTCACTGAAAATCGGGTATGAAAATACCAGCAACTCAGTGTAAAGGTGTTTTTTTATTGGATGGGCCAGTTATTTGATGGAAGTTAAGATAAATACAACTGAGTGGATTTCTTAAGGTTAGAACAGATAGCTGTGTTTTAAAACCGCTGGATCGGAGAATTAATAAAGTAAACTATTTTTAGTGATTGAATGCAGTCGACATCAAACGACGGGAGGCTCAACTAATGAAACAAGTTTTATTCATCCATAGTGCTGGCCCACAAGGTGAGCAAGAAGGCAGTTCGAGGCTGCTGCAGTATTTGAAGCAACAATTAGATGCCGAATATCAGGTAATTGCACCAAAAATGCCCTACCCTGAAGACCCGCATTACTTGCCTTGGAAACACGTATTAAAAAAAGAAATCGAATCATTGAACGATGGCGCAATTGTGATAACCCACTCACTCGGAGGTTCGGTTTTGTTTAAATTTTTATCAGAACAAGCTCCTCGAAAGTCATTTGCTAAAATCATCGCTGTCGCAGCACCGTATTGGGAAATCAATTCGCAATGGGCAGTCGAAGAGTTTTTACTGGAAGAGAATTTCGGTTCTCATATTGATCCCTTACCGGAAGTCGTTCTTTTCCATAGCGCTGGCGATCCCATTGTCCCTTTCAGCCATTCACAAAAATACTCAGAGAAACTGTCGAATGCGACAGTGAGAAAACTTCCCGGAAATGATCACCTGTTCCCAAATGGGATAAGCGGGCTTGTCTCGGAAATCAGAAAAACAGAGAGTCGAGACTGATAATTTATAAAAAAAGCTGCCGGAGAATTCCCGGTAGCCTGAACAGCTTGCTGCTCATTGAGCGGCAAGTTTTTTATATAGCTGGATTAATTGTGTTTTTTCCTCTTCCATAAGCGCAGACTCGCCAATTCGTTCGACCGCCAACTCCAGCTTTTCTTCCACTGATTTACGGACGCGCGGATGGGTCAGTTCGTCGTTCAGTTCCACGCGTATGCTTGTCTCCAACTCGTCTTGCGTCGTGATGCGCTGCACCCCTTGCCGGTCCGGCCATAATCGTTTATACGCCTCGATCATGGCATTACCAACTCTTCAAGATTTTCACCGATCAGCACAATCTGGTTGCGCAGCTTCATGTATTCTGGCAGCCACTGCACCATGCCGTAAGCGTATTGGAAAGAATGCGGATAGCTATGGCCTGAGAGCGTAAGATAGCCTTTGATGCGATAGACCGTATCCGGCAAATTGCGCAGCCATTCTTCAAACGCTTCGCGCTCGATTGGCTCATCAAATGAAACGATCTTCGTCTGCAGATTCAATTTTGACACCGGTGCTTGTTCGACCGGCCCGCGCTGTGCAGGGCTCACGGATTCGAGCAATTTCAAAGGCACTTTGGCATGGACCGTCTGAACGATGCGCGCCGTCGGATTGATTTGCTGGATCTCAAAAATAGCTTGGCTTTGTTCCGATTCGCTCAGCAAATCCGTTTTATTCGCCAATAATAAATCGGCGTGGCGGATTTGCTCGATGAACAGCGAGCGGATTTGCGGAGACAATTGCTGGCGCTCTAAAAAGCGTTTGCTGTCTGCCACGGTGACAATGCCGCGGAAATTCAAGCGCTCCGCAAACAAAGGCGAGAAAATCGCGTCGAGCGCCTCGACGGGATGCGCCGCGCCTGTCGTTTCGATCAGCAAGACATCGAATTCAGACTCTGCGAGCAAAGTCTGAATTTGTGCTTCCGATTTTTCCGAGCCGCTGCAGCAAATGCAGCCATCCAGGATTTCCTTAAGCGGCACCCCGTCCCCGACTTCTTCCGAATCGAAATTCATCGATCCGAGTTCATTCATGAATACGGCCGGCTTCAAGCCTTTTTCCTTAAATTCCATAATCATCTTTTTCAGCAAGGTCGTTTTCCCGCTGCCGAGAAATCCGCTGAACAAATACACATCAACCATCAACTCACCCTTTCTCTCATTATGCAAGAAAAGGCCCGCCGGAAGCGGGCCTTTTCAACAAACTTATTCTTCTGTGTCGGCTTCTTCATCAGCCGGTTCTTCCGTTGTTAAGCCAGCCTGCTCCATCAGGATATCTGTTGCTTCCTGTAGCTGTGGATCTTCCGTATTGATCTTTTCGCGCAATTGGTCCATGACCGCATACGTCGTGTCTTCGGTCAATACACCGTCCGCTTCCAGATCGTTCGCTTCCTGGAACTCAGTTACGGCCTGCTCCATCTCTTCTTCGAACACGCCGTCGATTTCGCCGACTTCATAACCGAGTGCATCCAGCATTTTCTCTGCCGTTTGTACTTGTTCGGATATGCTGCCGTCTTTCAATTCGACTGACGGATCGAGGAACGGCAAGGACGCATATTCTGGATATGGAACCACTTCGTCCGGCTCGATGCCTTCTTCGTGGATCCAATTGCCATCTGGCGTCAGCCATTTAGCTGTCGTGAACTTCAAGTTCGAGCCATCCGAAAGGTCATTCGCTGTTTGGACGGTCCCTTTCCCGAAGGTTTTCTCTCCGACCAAGGTAACATCCGCGGATTCGCTCATCGCTCCTGCCAAAATCTCAGAAGCTGATGCACTGCCTCCATCGATCAATAATGTGACTGGGATATCCAGTTTGTCGCCGCCTGTAGCGAGATACACTTCAGGCTCTTCGCCTTTTGCCTGCACTTCGAACATTTCCTTGCCTTCTTCAATAAAGAGGTTGGAAATATCGAGTGCCGTATTCAACAAACCGCCTGGATTCTGGCGCACATCAAGGACTGCTGCTTCCATGCCTTGTTCTTCCATTTCAGCAATGGCTTCCTGCAGTTCATCGTAAGTATTCTCAGAGAAACTTGTAATATTGATGTGGGCGACTTTGTCATTGACCATTTCCGCATACACCGTTTCGATCGGAATCTCGTCGCGGACGATCGTGATTTCGATCGGGTCAGCATTTTCGCCGCGCTGGATCGTCAAGGTCACTTCGGTTCCTTTTTCGCCGCGGATCAACATGACCGCTTCGGTCGTAGAAAACCCTTGTATGCTTTCGCCATCAACTTCCAATATCTGATCATTTGGCAAGACGCCCGCTTTTTCAGCTGGCGAGTTCTTAATCGGTGAAACCACCGTTACATAGCCATTGCGCTCTTGGACTTCTGCGCCGATTCCTTCAAAGCTGGAGGAAATGCCTTCCATAAACTGGGCAGCTTCGTTTTCATCCATATAATCGGAATACGGGTCGCCAAGTGCGTCCACCATGCCGTTGATGGCACCGTTGATCAAGTCTTCCTGTTCTACTTCCTCAAAATACTGTGCTTCTATTTGATCGTAAGCAGAATATAATTTCTGGAATTCCTGGCGCTCAGGGCTGTTCACTTCCACTGCTTTATCTTCTCCGAAAGTTAAAGCGAAAACGGTGATGCCCGCTGTCGCGATAATCAAGAAAAAGACGAGCATGATGAAATAGAAGGTCTTCATTCGAATAAAATGCGACTTTGGTTCCTCTGCCGCCTGCGCTTCGGGTTGCTGTTCTTCGCCCGGTCGCTTTTCGTCCATATGTTTCACCACTTTCTTCATTCACCTGACAGCAAGTTTCAAAAATTCTCCGAAACTTGGCGGGGTTAAAAGAAAAAGACTGCCTCGACAGTCTTTTTTCCTGTTAGTCTTGGATCGCTGCGTCCAATGCCACAACAATCATATCATTGAAAGTTGTTTGGCGCTCTTCTGCAGAAGTTACTTCACCAGTCAACAGATGGTCGCTGACTGTCAAGATCGATAGTGCTTTGCGGCCGAATTTCGCTGCTAGCGTGTACAATGCGGAAGATTCCATTTCCAAGCCAAGAATTCCGTATTGTGCCCATTTTTCGTGCTCTGCGTGCTCGTTGTAGAAGACGTCTTCAGTGAAAACGTTCCCGACGCGCAAGTTCAAGCCTTTTTCCTGCCCGGCTGCATAGGCCTTTTGCAGAAGATCGAAGTTGGCAATCGGCGCATACGAGATGCCGTTGAAGATGATGTCGTTCATTTTCGAATCTGTTGAAGCTGCTTGTGCAAGGATGACATCGCGCACTTTAACGTCTTTATGGATCGAGCCGCAAGTACCGACGCGGATCAATTTCTGCACGTCATATTCTTGCATCAATTCCGTCACATAGATCGAGATCGACGGGACACCCATGCCCGTTCCTTGAACGGAAATGCGTTTGCCTTTGTATGTACCCGTATAGCCGAACATATTGCGGACTTCGTTATACAATGTTACGTCTTCTAGGAATGTTTCCGCGATGTACTTCGCGCGAAGCGGGTCTCCAGGAAGCAGAATAGTATCGGCGATATCGCCTTTTTTAGCATTAATGTGGACACTCATCATAAAACCTCACTTTATTTTAGTCGATTTAATCATACTGTTTTTTTTAGACAAGTGCAATGAAGAGCCTCAACCTGCCTCGTATTCTTCCCACATCCGGTCGAATGTGGAAGCTTGGAGAACTGGATGCGCTTTCTCTTCGACATATTGTGAGATTTCCTGAAAATCCGTACTCATTTTCGGAAAGCTGTGGTCCAAAAACATTGCCTCGGCAAATTGGGAATATTCATCCTGTATAAGCTTGCCGCGGTATTTCAATGCAAATTGATAAAACGAGCGCTCCATGAGAGGCTCCTCCTTTCAGCAAAAAGCCCGGACCGGAGTCCAGGCTGCCTTATTATTCAAATAGCCGCAAATACTCGCTATAACCTTGTTGTTCCAATTGGTCTTTCGGAACAAAACGCAATGCTGCGGAGTTGATGCAATAGCGCAAGCCGCCGAGTTCAGATGGCCCGTCCGGGAATAAATGGCCGAGATGTGAATCGGCTGAAGCAGAACGCACTTCAGTCCGTCTCATGCCATGGCTTGTATCGAAGCTTTCTTTGACTTCTTCACCTTCGATCGGCTTGGCAAAACTCGGCCAGCCGCAATGTGCATCGAATTTGTCTTTCGAGCTGAACAAGGGTTTGCCTGAGACAATGTCGACATAGATGCCTTCTTCAAAATGCTGGTCGAATTCGCCCTGGAACGGCGGTTCAGTGCCGTTTTCTTGCGTGACATGATATTGCATCGGCGTCAATTTCGCTTTCAAATCGTCTTTCATTTCGATTCCCCCCAATGGTTTTGGATAAATGCCTTGCGACCGGATCCTGTCGCATAGCGGTTATAATGCGTTGGGTTTTTCTCGTAATAATCCTGGTGATACGTTTCGGCTGGATAAAATTCCTTCGCCGGTAAAATATCCGTTGCGATCGGTTTAGTGAACTTGCCCGACTGCTCTAATTGCTGTTTGGAGGCTTCAGCTGCAATCCGCTGCTCTTCCGTATGGTAATAAATAGCGGTTTTATAAGAATCGCCGCGGTCGAAAAACTGGCCGCCCGCATCGGTCGGGTCGATCTGGGACCAATACACTTCTAGCAGTTGCTCATAAGGGTAAAGCTCCGGCTGGAATGTGATTTCAACAGCTTCCCGATGGCCGGTCATGTTCGTGCAGACTTGCTCATAGGTCGGATTCGGCAAATCGCCGCCTGTATAGCCACTGACCACCGCTTCGATGCCTTCGAGCGAATCAAAAGGCTGTACCATGCACCAAAAACAGCCGCCGGCAAATGTCGCTTTTTCTGTCTTCATCTTACTCCTCCTCACATTATGGCTGAATCGTTACTAAAAGACGGATGTCGTCTTCTTCAAGGTCGAACGATGTTGCGCGTACTGAAACGCCGCCGTTGATGGGAATTTCGGTGAGATTCAACACGACTTCCTCTTCTTTCGGCAGTACTTCCATAAATTCTGGAAGATCCACGGAGTCTCGAAGCAATTTTAACGCTGATTCCGGGGGTATGTCGAGCCGTCCGACTTCGACCGAACGCTGTTCCAACAGCAAATTGCCATCCGGCAGCACGACCGGGTCGAATGTCAAGAGGATCGGCAAGGTCACCCCGAAGACCGTCAACTCGGTCGACAAGCTGACATTATCGGTCACCGACAGGCGCAAGGGCATCGGCTGGCCTTCCATCGCATCAGCGATATACGTATTCGCAATGCCTTCAAAATCGGCTTTGGTCGTATTGACGACGACTGTATTGCCTTCAGGCGGCGGGCTGCTTTCCGCTTGGTAAGTCTTAAAATTATCGGATGGTGTTGTAATGAACAGGAAAAATCCAATGACGGCAATAAGGTTCAACACCAATAGCACGAAAAAGGCAAAACGCCATTTTTTCATCTTTTTTCACCTCCTATCCTTGGAAGCTGATTCCGCATTGCCCCATTCTTTCAGATACCCGCTCAGCCATCAGGTCATAGCCTTTGCTGTTCGGGTGGAAGAAATCGGTATGATATACCAAATTTTCGTTGCCGACGAATAAATCGCTGACGGGCACGAAACAGGCATGCGGATCGTCTTCCACTGTCTCTTGCATGACTCCATTATAGGAGGCGATAATTTGATCGAATTCCTCCACTTCATCCGTCACCAGTGAAAACGGATTGTACAGGCCGACGACGATGAGCGGCGCGGATGGATTCAACGAGCGGATGGATGCATAGATGGTCTCGAAGCGGTTCTGGTAAAGAATTAACTCTTCGGTGAACGCATCGATATTCAGCGAAAACAAATCCCGTTTGACGATGCGCATGACGTCGTTGCCGCCAATCGTCATGAAAATATAATCCGAAGCGAGCAGCGGACCGGACAGCTTGCCTTGCTGGAACAGCGCCAATAATTGGTCGCTTCTTCTGCCGCGCTTCGCCGTGTTTTCAAGGGCGATGCCTTCCACCCCCGGCCATTCCGCCATTTCGAGCGCCAGACGGCCGGCATAGCCCCCACGGTTCTCCGTATCGCCCACGCCTTGTGACAAAGAATCGCCAAGGGCCGTGATGATGACAGTTTGCGGGATGAAGTTTGGCGGGACCGTGTAAGGGGTGAATTCCACCGGCAAGCGCGGCGCCGCTTCTTCTTTACCGAAATTGAACGTTGAAGCACATCCCGCAAGCACAATCGATAAAGCGATGACAATATACAGGATGCGTTTCACGTCCGTCTCTCCTTTATGATTCTTTTAATTTACTCCGTGTAATACATGAACCCGATGGCGCCAATTCCCGTATGCGTGGAAATGACCGGAGTCGTGAAATCATAGCGTACGGCGGTAAAGCCGGTTTCCTTGATTTTTTCGCGCAGCGGCTCGGCCATCGACTGACCGTTTGCCTGGGCGATGCCGACACCTTTGACCACTTTGCCTTTTGTGCGTTCAGCAAAATCTTTCACCAAATAATCGACCACTTGCTTATGGCTGCGCATTTTGGCGACAGGGGTGTATTCGCCGTCGTCAAGCGAAGCAATCGGCTTGATCTTTAAGAACGATCCGATCATCGCACGGCCTTTGCCGATGCGTCCTCCTTTGACTAAATTATCGAGCGTATCGACTACGACATACAGTTTCGTATTGCGCCGCACTTGCTCCACGCGTTCGACGATTTCCTGGACCGTTTTGCCTTGCTTCGCCATGTCTGCAGCTTCGAATACCTGGAACGTCAAGGCATGGGAAATATAACGGGAGTCGATGACGGTAACATCAGAATCGGTCAATTCCGCAGCGGTGCGCGCAGATTCCACGGTGCCGCTCATGCCGCCGGTCATATGGATGGAAATGATTTGGCTTCCATCCTTTCCGAGTTCGTCATACAGCTCTTTAAAGACGCCTGGCGCCGGCTGGGAGCTCTTCGGGAATTCCTCTGAATTCTTCATCAGTTCAAGAAAAGCTTCCGGTTCCAAATCGACACGGTCGAGATAGGTCTTGCCCCCGATCTGGATCGACAACGGCACGACGTGAAGCCCGTAAGCTTCTATTTCTTCTGCTTTCAAATCAGCAGTCGAATCCGTTACAATGTGAATTTTCGACATTCGATCACTTCCATTTCATCTGCTTATAGGGTGTTAATGGGATTAACTTTTCACACAAACGATCTACTGAACATCAGCCAACGCTTGTTCAATGCGGCTTCTGACCAACTGCGCCGCTTTCACGCCCGCAGCGTCCAGCTCTTGTGGAGTTAAGGGTTCAAGCACTTGAACCTTTACACGGGCCGGGCGGATTTGGTTATTGTTGTTCTCCATGATGCGCGATGTGCCTTCGATGGCGATCGGCACAACCGGCACGCCAGCTTCTTTCGCGATGCGCATGAATCCTGCTTTAAACTCCTTGAGCCCCTGGCCTTTACTTCTCGTGCCTTCCGGGAAAATCAGGATGGAATGGCCTTCGTGAAGCTTCCCGATGGTATCAGTGATGGATTTGAACGCGCTTCGGCGATCGGTGCGGTCAAGGAATACGCAATTCATCTCTTCCATATAAGACGGGATGATCGGAAATTTCCTTACTTCTTCTTTGGAAATAAAGCCGAACGGTTTCGGGATCGACGACAACAGCACCGGGATGTCGAAATTGCCTTCGTGGTTGCTGACAAATAACACGGGCCCTTCCGGTAAATAATCGAGCCCGCTCACTTCGACCTGGCTGCCCGTCCGCTTCATAATGCCAGACGCCCATTTCTGGGGTTCGCTATGGATCAGCTTGCTGTATTCCTCTTGGCTCATGCCCGTTTTGCGCTTTTTGAACTTCGCCAGATTAGCAGCAGCAATCGGCAAATAGCCGAATAGATAAGAAAATGTACGGGCGGACTTAATCACCTGACTCTCCCCCTGCGTTTCGTTCGTACACCAAATACGAATACGGGATGCCGTTCGAGTGTTGGCGTTCAGACTCCGATACTAGCTTCCATTCCCTTCCGTATTCAGGGAAAAACGTATCTCCCTCGAACGACTGGTGGACCAGTGTAATATACAGCCTGTCGGCGATCGGCAAGGCTTCACGGAAAATCTGCTCACCGCCGATGATCATCACTTCCTCGTGTTGCTCTTTGGCCAATTCGATTGCATCTTCCAGGTTATGGGTGATGTCGGCGCCTTGTACCGTGTAGTCCGTGTTGCGCGTCACAACGACATTGCGCCGCTTCGGCAAAGGGCGGCCAATCGACTCGAAGGTATTGCGCCCCATTACCATGCCTTTTCCGAGGGTGTGTTTTTTAAAATATGCCAAATCTTCCGGAATATGCCACGGCAACTGGTTATTCTTGCCGATTACGTGATTCGGGTCATGCGCCACCATCAATGAAATCATAAGTTCTCCTCCTTGGCCGTTATACTGCAACAGGCGCTTTGATCCGCGGATGCGGGTCATAGCCCTCAATTTGAATGTCTTCCATGTCCATGTCGAACATCGATTTGCCTTCTGTTAAGTTCAAAGTCGGCAAAGCTTTCGGTTCTCTGCTCAACTGCTCCTGCACTTGTTCTAAATGGTTCACGTAAAGATGCGTATCGCCGGTCGTATGAATGAATTCACCAGGCTCGAGCCCGCATTCCTGCGCAACAAGATGCGTCAAAAGTGCGTAGGACGCAATATTGAACGGCACGCCGAGAAAGACGTCCGCGCTTCTTTGGTATAGCTGACACGACAATTTACCGTCTGCTACGTAAAACTGGAACATGATATGGCAAGGCGGAAGCGCCATATCATCGATGAATTCCGGATTCCATGCCGTTACCAAATGGCGGCGCGAGTCAGGATTGTTTTTGATCGATTCAACGACATTTTTTAACTGGTCAATCTGGCCGCCGTCAGTCGCTGCCCACGATCGCCATTGCTTGCCGTAAACCGGCCCCAAATCACCGTATTTTTTGGCAAACTCGTCATCTGCCAGTACTTTTTCCTGGAACAGCGTCATTTGCTTTTTGTACAGCTCCGCAAATTCCGGATCGCGCTGTGCCCGCCGGCCGAAATCATTCATCTCCGGCCCGTCGTATTCATCGCTTTCGACCCACTGGGCAAATGCCCACTCGTCCCAGATGTGGTTATTATCTTTCAATAAAGTTTGGACATTCGTGTCGCCTTTAATGAACCAAAGAAGTTCCGAGACGATCAGGCGAAACGCTGTTTTTTTGGTGGTCATGAGCGGGAAGCCCTCTGCCAGGTCAAAACGCATCTGATGCCCGAATACGCTGAGCGTCCCGGTCCCCGTACGGTCTTCTTTTTGGGCTCCTTGATCCAGAATATGTTCACACAACGCTAAATATTGTTTCATGCAATTCCCTCCATTATTAGTATCATCATAACAAAAACAACTCGAATAAGAAAAACTTTAAGAGTATCACATCTTAAGAAAGAAATGGGCGCATTAAAAAAAACCGTTATGGTGATAACGGTTTCAGGAAAGCCATTTAGGCGGTGTATTTTTTGACCAGTAGATGTCCCCGATGCTGATGTGACGCTGGTACTGATCGCTTGCCAAATGGTAATGGAAATTGAATGAATAGCCTTCAAGCGGTTTTTTCTCCGTCCGGACATGGAAGCGGATTTCATCTTGCCCGCTGTCCTTGTCATAGACGTGGAAAATTTTTTCGGCATGGTCGCCGGATGGTTTTTCGGAAATCGTCAAATTGCGCAATCTGTCTTTGCTGTATCCGGCCAGTTCCGTGTCGATCACGTCCTGGATCGTCGGCAAAATGCGCGTACGGAATTCCGAGTCGATCACCGGGCCGATGCGCGATCCGAATTTTATGTAGGACTGTTCTTCAGCGGCTTGGCGAAAATCGGCAAGAATTGAGTCTGCCGTCACATAATATTCTGCAGGATCGATCCATTCAAGCGTATACTCTTTTGTTTGCCCTTGGCTTGCATGTGTTTTTGGGCCATCCTCTTCATCGAGCAAGGATTCCCAAATCATATGGTTTGGCGTAATGGCTCCTAGCGTCAGAACCGTTACAGCAACCATCAAGGACTTCTGCCACCAACTCTTCACTAAACATCACCCTCAATTTTGAACATTTTGTCAAGATAGTTATAGTAATAAACGATTTTTAAGTGGAAAGGTTTCATCTTGTTCCATTTCATTGTACAATAAAGCGAGTAAGTACGCCTTGTTTTTTTCAAAAAGGAGGAATTTTCATGGACGCGTCATTATTGATTGGATTGGGTCTATTGTTTATGCTTGTGTATTTGACTTCGCTATCCTTTACAGACTAAAAAAATCTCCCGCTTTGGGAGATTTTTTTATTATGTCGAGAAAGGTAAGAAGCCGTATTTTCCGAAGCTTATCGCTCGCTTTCCGCGGGCGGGAATCGAGCGATAAGCTTCTCCAAACACTAAACCACATCATTGATTTTTGAATGCGGAAAAGATAATCTTTGTTTAATTTATAATGGATTTCAGACTTCTTCAACACTCCGAAAAAAATCTCCCGCTTTGGGAGATTTTTTTATTGGCTCTTATTCATTTGTATGACGCCGAAATGGAATTTCGTATTTGGGCGCACGCGCCGATTGAAGCCGAACGCCTCAAAATCAGTCGAGCGGAAATGCGCTTTCAAGACGACGCTTTTCCTTGCAACGCGCTTCGCTTCCTCTACCCATTCCTCCGTCAATTGCCCGTGGTCTGCATTGTTTCTAAGCGGCGCGAAGTTTGATGCTTCGGCAATCTGTTCCGTGAACATCGGATCCATATAAACGACATCGAAGGAATTATCATCAAGCCCTTTCAAATAATCGACTGCATTTTGAGAGGCGACTTGAATGCGCCTCATCGAATCGTGCAGTTTCGGCATATCCTGATAATTTTTCAAGCCTTCACGGATGATATGGGCGATGACCGGGTCGCTTTCACAGCCAATCACTCTTCCGGTGTCCCCAACGACAAGCGAAGCAATGAGCGCGTCACTCGCCATGCCGAGCGTGCAATCCAGATAGGCATCGCCTGCCTCAAGTCCAGACACTTCAACGAGTGGATCGTTTCCGAGCGGCCGCTTCGAGCGAAATGCCGCCGAATTGGGATGAAAAAAGAACGGCTCGCTTTGTCCGACTGGATAAAGTTCGAGCCGTTCTTTTTTGCAGACGATGACGTCCGCTGCTAGTTCTTCGTGCAGTTTGTAGACCGGCCGCTTATTGCGCTCGACTGCCTGCAGGCCAAGGAACTGTGCGGTCTCTTGTGCACGGCGCTTGGTCGCATCCGTCGGCCGGTAAGCGGTCGTGACGATCGTCTTCACTGCGCTGCTTCCTCGATCGCTTGTTTCACGGCATCACGCACTTGTTCCATCTCAAAGCCTTCGATTTCTTCGCGTGGAATAAAATGCGCAAGCTGCCCGTCTTTTACGACCGCGATTGAAGGAGACGATGGCGGCACTTCCTCAAAATACTGGCGCATCTGTGCTGTCGCTTCTTTGTCCTGTCCTGCAAATACTGTTACCAAATGGTCAGGTTTATGTTCAGCCAATTCCACCGCTTCGCGTACCGCTGGGCGTGCAAGTCCTGCGGCGCATCCGCAGATCGAGTTGATGATCACGAGGCTCACGCCTTGTGAATTGCTCATATGTTCGTTGACGTCTTCTGCCGTCGTCAGCTCCGTAAATCCGGATTCCGTCAGTTCTTTGCGCATTGGGACGACAATGCCTTTCATGTACTCATCGTATGCTTGCATGGTTTCGCCTACTTTCATAAGTTTGTGTTTTCGATTAATTTAAAGGAGGTGTTCACCGTTTACTATAACTTAGTTTAACGAACTTTTATATCTTGCCGTTTTAAATGTGGTTTTTTGTTAGTATTTAAGTACTCGGTTTCTTCTAAAATGTTAGTGAATCTACTCTTTGATTTTAACATGAGTCCATAAAAGTTAAGGTCTTCATACTTTCTTCAAAGTACGGATAACCTGATCAATCTAACGGACTGATATAATTTCATCAACACCCAATTTTGTTCAGATAGGGAATCATTGTAAACGATTATGCTATTGTGTAAATCTAGTTCAATGATTTTCCCTGTATGATAGTAGAACTGGAAATCTTTCCAGATTTGAATTTTAGCTTCGCATTTTTGCATCATTGCAATTTGTACATTTTCCTGCAACGAGTGCAAATGGAACTCATCTAATTCGGTTCTGACGATTTTGTTGTCCTCACCTTTCTATTCTCTTAGCATACCCCGAAGTTATAGCAGCATTCAAAAGTGCGTGTAGGTACTATAGTGATTCAAGCAGTATGAGACTACGCATTATATAATAACAAAGTCCCTCATTGCTGATTTTCACAGTCAATACGAGGGGGTATTTTTCACTCATCATAATCTGCTACGAATAATACATATCGATATAATAAAGTTGCATTACGAAGTGAAATGATAATTGTAAACAATATTGCTCCCAACCATAGAGCTCCTAGTAAACTTAAAGGTATTGTTACTGCAAGTCCTGATAGGAATGAAAATGAAGAAGCAATTCCGCTAAAGCTATTTGAAATTACTTCTAATATCAATCCACCTATTAAAACAATCAACTGAATGAGAATAGCAAATGAAAAGAATGAAACTAACTGTTTAAGTAGTGTACCATCGCCATTTTCAACAGTATGTTGTCTCAAGAACTTCAATACACTACTATTACTGGCAGCGATAATTGCTAAACTAGTAGTGTTAAATCCTGCTAAAATAGCTATTACTGTTAATGCATCTGAATTCATATCTATAACAATTCTTAATAGTTCGGCATTCGAGATATCGATTAATAAAAAAGTACTGAATACAATTATTGACGCAATAATAGGTATGCCCAAAAATGTTTTGAACTCAAAGGAAGTAGTGTATTTCTTATAATTCGTTAAAACTTCTTTGAAATCTCTCCCAGGTTTATTGTAATCATCTGTCTCCTTAACTTTACCTGTTCTCTTCGTCCCGCTCATCTATTATCACTCCCTCGTACTGTGCATTATAAACTTTAGCACCTAAAGGATTGTCTCTTAGCGCTATCCGAGACATGCCATTAATTAAGTCGCTAAGTGATGGAATGCCACTCTCATTAAACTCAACATCTACGTCGAAAGCTCTCTGGATATTTTCTAACTCTATTGTTTTTGTTCTCCCTGAATGCAATTTTCCGTTAACGCCTAAACCATCAAAATAATCAGCTTCGAATAGCCTTCTAAAGTAATTCTCAACCCCAGTCACCGAGCGCTTAGGGATTTTGTTTTCAAAAGAAATTTTCACCCTTGTTACATCCTGCATTCCGTTTTCCTCTGCCCGATTGTGCAAATAAAGTAAATTAGAAACTTCATTACTTGTCGCCGCTGTTTCTGAAATATCTAGATAATAATAAGCTTCTTTTATAGACGCGAACTCACCAATTTCTTCGAAAAAAGTTCTATTTGGAAGACTTGCGATTTTCAAGAAATTATTTTTATGAATTTTAATAGGATCGTTCTGGTTATTGAAAGCAGATTGATACTCCACAATTTTGTCTTTGTGATAACGAATAAATTTACGAATCATTTGTCCTGCAGCCACTTGTTCGGAGTCCTTTTCTACTAATAGTAACCCTGTTCTAGAATCTACAGTAAAATGAACTTCATTCTTCATTCCATGATTTCTAGGTTTAGTGCCTGCCCCAGTCTGTTCCTCGACATCAAGAATTTCTTGCTCTTTGCCGTATCGAGCGGTTGTGAAGATTCCTTCCCAGATAAATGCATCATCCGATTGTTCGAAGGAAATTAAATTTATCATCTTTGTTTTTTCCCTGTTTTTAAAGGCTCTTTGCTTAATTGGAATCGTATCAATAATATTTTTAAAAAAGAAGTGGAAGGTTTCAAAATCAAACCTACCAAAATCATAATTTGTTCCTTGAAACTTTGGTGTAGTGAGTTCATATCCATATATAGTTACTAATCTATTTTCCATTTCGCACCCTTTCCGGGTCCCGTCTAACAAATGATTTTACTCTATTCTGCAATGAATAATTGAATAGATATGAGAGTATGACGAACGGGACCTTCCTTTAAGACTTTTTCACGCTTTCTAATTGTATCATAATGGTAATTTTCTACAATTTCATTTCATTAAAAAAACCACTAACTACTTAGGTTCACTGACCTAGAAGCATGAGACAAATAAAAACCTCTTTCGTTGAAAAACGGGAATGAAAATACCAATAAATCAACATGGAGGTGTTTTTCTGTGGCGACAAGAGTCAGTTATCCAGTAGAAGTCAAGATGAAGGCGATTGAAATGAGGTTGGCGGGGATACTCGTCAAAATAGCTCTAGAGGAATTGAATATCAAAATCCATTCCCAGCTGAAAACGTGGATGAAATGGCACCGAGAGGGAGCGCATAAGCGATTCTATCAACCTGTAGGTAAACATTATGCCTACGGCAAAGGAACTGAAAATGAATCGGAAACCGTGCGACTCTAGGTCGATAATCACTCCTTAAAACAACAGATTGACGTGTTAAAAAAGTACAAGGAATTGGAGAGAAAGTGGTTGGAGTAGCGTTTTTCAAACTGGTCGGAGAGTCAAAGGGAACGATGTCCATCCAACTCATCTGCAAGCATCTGGGCGTTGCGCGCTCAACGTATTATCTCTGAAAAAACAACAGAAATAAAACCGCGGGAATAGTTGAACAAGATCAAGCCATCAGCCAGCTGTACACAGTTCTCTAAAATCGATAATCCTTCGTTCACGATAAAGAAAACCGCAACGCCTAGAATCAACAGGCCTTTTATGTCCTGACCCATGTGAATAAAAAAGTATTCGACGCCGGCAGCCCTAGCCTAAACAAAGAATACTGTGAATTTCTTAATAAGGTTCGCCAGTCCGAGTTTGCTATTTAATGATTTCTTCATACACGCTCGAAGCAGTCCAGTAATCATATCTAGAAACGAAAAAAACAATAGTACGACGGTGGCGGCATCAATCAAGCCTACCAGATAAACTGCAAAGTTTGTAATCGTAGCCTTGATTCCTTTTACCGCCACGACCTCCCATATGAGAATATTCTTCACCCTCTCTCATATCTAAATCTCCCTTGCATATCATCTTTTGAGTATATAAAAAGAGCGTCCCTGGAGACACTCTAAAGAATATTTCAGTTATTCTAATAAATTTTATGCATTACCTAAACTTCCAATCTGAACGTCTTGCTCTGATACTCCTTCAATTCTTGCGATTTCTTCTTTCGCATACTGATCCTCTAAACCTTCCAATTCTAAGGTTTTATACTTGGACTCTGAACCGTATTTACTTAATATTTTATATTCAACATTTACTTTAGCCATTTACTCACCTCCTATAATTGTTATTTGCTGAGTATCAAAAGGACTTCTTTTTAATAAGCTTTATCGGAATTTCTTACTTTCACTTTTTCTGTAAATCAAAGAGTGACCTTTGCAAACATTTTGGTAATCATTTAAATTCTTTTTGAGAATAGTAAAGGTAAGCATAGTCTTTGAGTTCTGGAGGAAGGCTTCTTGGTTTTAGTGACATCTCCGAGCTAACATTTATTGAAGATAGAAGACCTACCGCCAATCCAGTCTCAAAAGTATACTGTCCAGTAAAACTACCCAAAACTGTAGTTCCAGTTTTGGCCGCCATATCTTTCCAATCGAATTCTATTTTAAGACTTTGTGCTAGCCGACTCATGAATGACTCTTCCATTAAGCGATCTATCTCTTTTGTTTTTCTAGCAAGTAATTCTAGGCTTTTAAGCTTATCCCTTTCTTGATCTCCGGAGTTCACAATATCTAAATACAAATTATCGATTAAGCTTCTAAATTCTAGTAGTTCATCTTTTCTTTTCTCTTTAAATTCTAGAATATCTACAAGAGGTACATCTTTTTCTGGTACTGGGAGACTTTGATATAATTCCACCTCAATATTCCGGCTCATTATCCCACTGACCTCGTCAAGAACTAAATTATAGTGAGGTTGTGCTAATGACCAACTTCCAACTTCTTTTTCATTATTTAGTCTAAATGCTTCCATCTGACTTTTTAAAAAAAGGTTTGTAAATTCTCCAGCCATTTGTAGGTTAACTCTTGATCTTTTTAATGCACCAGTCGATTCTAAAAAGTCTGTATCAGCAGTTCCTCCGAAGGTTATTATATTACTTGTAGGAAAATCAATCTGATCCCAGTAAAGCAAGTATTGTCGTAACTTTATAGGTGCAATAGTGCCTCCATTTACACTCATCGAATTTTTTCCGCTCATAACTATTTCTGGCGAAACTACAATCCCTCTCATATGAATCCCTCCTCTTGTTATTTAAATTTTACAATAGGAAGAGGTTTCCTTCAATTTCATTTTTTTCTAATTTCGTTTACTCAACCATAAATCCCATACCGCTATCCAACAAAATCTTTTTCACTTGCAGCTGCAACATAGCCGATACTTCTGCGAACGTCATTTTCTCCAAAATCATTCGTTGTGCCATCAACATCGCCCTCATGATTTCACCTCCCGTCAAAAACATCAGTAGTTTGAGTATCACTTGTACACCAGCTGCGCCATTTCTACCAAGCAAGCATTCTGCCACGAAGTCGGCTCGATCACCTAATGCACGAGCCTGAGCTCGAAGGACTTCGACTTCGGATGGGATGAACGGTTGGGGTTCTGGAGCTTCTTCGTCTCCCACATATTTGGTGCCGTCCCACATTGACCAGCAGAAACCTGATAGAAAATATAGCGATATGACATTGGAGACTTATTGACTTTGAACAGATTGGGAAACGTATTGTTCTGACATTGTTAAGTAAATCAGCTAGTAGTTGGATAGTTCGAAGTGTTATCGATTTTCTGGTTGGCAATACCATTTAAGTCCCATCGACAGCTGCCCAAAGATATGTGACATGTCCGAAGACTTTCTAAAATCATGCGTAGCCATTCAGACAATGTTTAAAATGTTACTAGGCATTATCAAATCCTTTTAAACCAGATGAAATTCTGTAGGAATGAATTCTGAGGGCTTACCAAACATCTTCTCCACTATCGATATCGTCCAGGAAAGTTAAGTTCAAATCACCCTCCTATTTCACAGTTTCCTTAAACATTTCAAGATGCTTGTCGATCATTTCGGTTGCTTTGTCTACATTACTGCTATCGAATTAATAATCACTGGGAGGAACAAGTTGCTGCTCACTGTAATATCATTCCATAACCGGTTCTGCCTACATGGCTCTGTCTGAAATGTCTAGTAAGTGTATAAGCATCTAGTAAGCTTTTAAATTTAAACGATCAGCACGAATTTTCTTTAATTCTTCTATTCGCGCGGATGTAAACATTCTGCACCATTGGGACTTCACCGCCTTCTTACTGTATCAATGTCGAATAGCCGCTGTGTAACGTTCAAATCAATCAAATACTCATCAATAAACATCTGTTGCTTTTACGTAAACTTTACCATCTACAACCAACTTTGAGGTTATTCACCAATTTTCAGACATAAAAAACATCCCTAAGGATGTTTTAATTGATCATTCTAATACACGGATAGCTGGACTTTGATTTTTCACTTTCTTATTCATTACTTTATTGTGATCAACTTGAACCGCGAAAATTTCTGCACACATTTGTTCAGAGAAGGGAGTGTGAACAACCATTTCAACTTGGTACCATTCAGAGTCCTCTGAAATAGTTAAATATTCATCTTCAATTGGAAGTCTTTCGAAATTGTAATACTGATTACTGAAATCCGATTCACCATCACTGTGTAAGTGTACGAACACTTTAGCCAATTTAAATTGCCTCCTTTGCTTTAGAAACCTAATTTCTTCACTACATATTCTTTGCCTGCGGTTGAAAACATATCTTTCCAGCTTTCAAACTTACTCTGTTGCCGTATGTATTCATCCAATCGTTTTTCATCGATACTTTCAAATTCTTTTTGAGTCTCAAACTCAAAAGGACTCTCTTCAAAAAAATCGGTGATATTTGTGAAGTTCGTATATCTTGTCATGAAATTCTGAGTAAACAAATCTTTGAAGTCTACAGAGCTAGTTTCATTTATTTCTTTAGCTCCACTTTCAATTTCTTTGAACCTCTTGTCTAATTGCTTTGATACCTTAATACGTTTAGACATTTCTACACCCCCTCCTATACAATCATTCTATATAAGGAAAATAAATACCTTTTTTACATATGCGTAATTCAGACTTGCTAGAGATTCGAGAGTGACAATTCATTTAAACAGATATAGTTTTACCTCTTTGTTAGACATAATAAAAAGCACCTCCTAAGAAATGCTTGAACACCTGTATGCAAAAATCATTTTATATTCTCGAATACCCATCTTACTATTTTCGGATAAGTGTCCACAGCGAACCAGGTTTCAGATGCATAGGATGCCACAACTCCTACCGGTAGCTCACCTAAATAAGTTTCAACTATTTTTAATTGAGTAACGCCTTTTGCAGCATTTTCTTTATTCTCCTCTAAATACACGTGCTTGCTAAATTCATTTATAATTGCTCTATAAACATTCCCAGCCTCTTCTTCGGTGTCAAAGTCCCAAGATTTTTCATCATCACCATTGCTGGTTGATAATATATAAAATGGGTTGGCTTTCATCTTCTCACCTTCCTTTACTAAATAACATAATTTAATTCTACAGAGAAGTAACCAATACCTTTTAATATAAATAAACCATATTAGAACCTTATTAGAAACATTTGATAAACTAAAAATAAAAACAATAGGCTTGCACCAACACCTCCAATATATTTGGGTACCTTAAGTATATTAAGAATTTCTACTACAACCAACATAACTATAAAAGGTAAAAGCAATACCACTACTATATGCATGACGAACTCATTCATCATTGGCTGGAAAACACTAAAATCTATTTCCAAAGATCCTCACCTCCTACACAATACATATCGGTTGATAAGAGTATTTAGTTTAGAGACAAAGAAAATAACACATCCGAAGAGTTGGTTTTCTACGATTTTTCATATCCAAGTTTACTAATCTCTTTCAGAAAACCTTGTTTATTTTTTTCGTAATCAGTTAGCTTTAATTTTAATGTTTCTCCGATAGATACCCAATCGCCTGTAAAGTCATGTCGTAACGAGACAATAATACCTGTCACCAATACTAACATTTCATAGAAATCATCTTTTTCAGATTCTCGGTAGTTGTAGGCTTGATAATTAGCAAGCCTTCTCACGGTTTCTGGAGATGAGTATAGATAAGTTTGTTTGATTAGGTTTTTTAGATGAACAGAATCTGCCATTCTTTTTTTAACTTTAGGATCATCGTTAGACATCAACATATCGGTCCACTGATTTAGGATCTTATGCATGTCTTCACCACTTCTATTACGGTAGTAATTCGATATTTGCAAATATTTTGTGTCTGCAAACTGTTTTTTATTTTCAATGAGTTTCCATATAATATTTACTATTGCAGTTACCACGCTGCTAGTTAAAACCAGGATTATCCAATCCAATTTAAATCCTCTCCTTCTTGCTTAATATTAACAAATAAAGTAATTATCATGGGAGGAATTTAAAAATGATTTTCGGTACTTCACACTGTAGTGGAGCTATTCAACTTCCCGAACCTATAATTAAGTGTAAAACAAAAAATAAAAAATGATGAAATTGAACAAATAACACATCTAGAACATTTTTCAAAAATGATTTTTATTAAAGAATCTGTAATGCGTTATTTAGGGATATGAGATAGCCTCATACGAAGACCAATCCATTTCAGATTTATCAAACATTATATTTTTCATATTTGGCTTCGTCACCCGTATGAGTTCTTCTGCTTAAGTACGTTTTTATTCTACTCGAATCCTTGTCCTTCCATTTGCCACCAAACTCCAGCTTCTCATCACTGTCAAAAGCTACCATAATAATTTAAAACCTGATAGGCATTCCCCAGCTTCTGATAAACTGAAGCTAAAAAGGAAGTGAATCGTATGAAACCAAGAATCTCTGTCATTACCATTGGTGTGGATGATCTTAAGCGATCGCTGGAATTTTACCGAGACGGCCTGGGCTTACCGACAGAAGGAATTGTCGGGGAAGAGTTCGATAACGGAGCCGTGGCCTTTTTCGATCTACAGCCAGGGCTGAAACTTGCCATTTGGAAACGCCAAGACATCGCCCACGAAACGAAAGTATCGATTGGGCCGCCAAGTCCTACAGAATTCACTCTCGGCCATAACGTCAACAGCAAAGCCGAAGTCGATGCGGCAATTGCCCAGGCTGAACAAGCGGGAGCCATTATAACCGATCCGGCTCACGATACCTTTTGGGGCGGTTACTCTGGCCATTTCCAAGATCCGGACGGCCATTTATGGGAAATTGTATGGAATCCTGCATGGGGAGAAGTGGATTAACTCCTGTTTCAAATTAAAGGGGGATTAACATGAAATTACGCAATTTCTTTTACGAGGTATTCCTGTTCCTGCTGGTAATTGTTTCTGTCGTCATTGCGCTCGTTTCCAACGAACGTTTCACTTTAGTTCATTGGATCATCTGGGGGATTTTCTTCGTTGATTATTTCATCCGCTTCTTTGCCGCTGAACGCAAATGGCATTTTATTAAGTCCCACCCATTGGAATTGATCGCCATCATTCCGCTGGATGCGATTTATCAGGCGGCGCGCTTTTTCATGTTTTTCCGGATGTTGAAATTATGGGGCATCCTCCCCCGCTTTTTGAGGCCTGTGTATGCCGTCCTAAAAACGAATGGCTTGGAAAAGCTGCTGATTTTCGCGGTCATTTTGATTTTCCTTGTGCCAATCCCAATGATCCTAATCGAACCCCAAATCGTTAATTACACCGATGCCATCTGGTGGGCTATTGTGACGATTACGACTGTCGGATATGGCGATATCACCCCTGAAACCGGCGTCGGACGTTTGTTGGCGGTCATTTTGATGTTTGTTGGAATTGGCATTATCGGAACCTTCACCAGCGCCATTTCTGCCTATTTCGCCTCCCGCAGGCGAGCACTGGAAGAAGACCATGTACTCGACATCGTCAATTCGATCAAAAAAATCGAAAAACTGACTGTAGAAGACCACCAGCTCATCCAGCGTTATTTGAAGAAAAAAATGGAATGATATGCCTCTAAAAGCTTATACCGCTATGCAAAAAGAGTCGCCCGCTTGTAGAATTCCACAAGCGGGCGACTCTTTTTTATTCGTAATAACATTTTATTTGTTCTTATATTGCCCGTTGATATAGGACAGCATGTCTCCGAAGCTATCGTAATGGAACCAGTCATAGCGCATTTTTTGGTCCACTTCGCCTTCCTCATCGATATGCATGGAATTGGCGCTCAGCTGCAGGATTTCCGTATCTTCCACATCTGTCGGTTCTTCTTCGAAAGCATGATCGGCGAATTTTTTCTTCACCGATTCATAAAACCTGTCGCGCTCATCTTCTTTTTCAAATTCCCACGATTCGTATTTGCCGCGGCAAAGAACTTCTATTGAATATACTTGTTTTTCAGCCATGTTCTCTCTCCTCCAAGTAAAGCGTCGTATTGCTCTTTACCTCAAGGAGACAGGTGGGAAACATTTGCCTCTTACTTATTGTCTTTCATCGTCTGGCGGGCTTCGGTCATTTGCTTCCATACCGAACCGCGCGCTTCTTCGCCTTGTTCGATGCGGGCAATCGCCATCTTGATCTGAAGCTTCACTTCGAACTCAGGGTCATTTTCCGCTTCCTTAAGTGCCGGAAGCGCTTTTTCTGTCCCGGTTTCATACAAGAACATCGCGGCACGCCAGCGCACGAGCTTATTCTTGTCTTGCAAGGTTTCGATCATGATCGGCTCGAACGCTTCGAAGCCAAGGTCGCTGATGGTGTCACCAGCTGTGCGGCGGACCGCCCATGACTTGTCTCTCATCGCCTGTTCAGCGTAAGGTAAGACCGCTTCGTCGTCGATATCGCCGAGATAGATGGCTGCTTGGCGGCGGATCGACATTTTGTCGTCTTCCAATGCCTTGCCTAACAGCGGCAAATCTTCAAGATCCGCTTCAACCAATTGCCCGAGCAATTGGAAGCGTGTCTCCCAATCCGGTGCGTCGAATTCTTCCAGCGACACTCTGCGTTTGTTGATTTTGCCAGCCGATTCATTCGATTCGGTTTTGCTTGTCAAAGACACCAAACGGTCATCGGGGTAAGCCGCTTCGATTTCTTCGACGATGCTTTTGCCGATTTCCTCTTTTTCGCCGTAGCGGACGCCGTAATCTGCCCATTTGCGCTGGAAAATGAAGTTTTCATCGGTTGGATCCATGACTTTGTTCATCGCCTGCACAAACCGTTCCGGCATCGCAAAGCGCTCTTCCGACTGCGAATCGAACACTTTTACTTGCAGCGGAATGCCTTTGAATTCCTGGACATGGACATACACTTCGCCGAAATGCTCATCGATCTCGAGTTCTTCTTCGGAGCCATTGCCTTCGCCGAAGACTTTACGCACATCCGCAAGAATGCCTTCCCAGTCGGATTTCGCATTGCGTTCGACTGCTAGGAAATCTGCCACATGGTAGATGCCTTTGACGCCATCGATTTCTAATATTTGCTGCACTTCTTTCGGCGCGCCTTCTGTCTGGTCTTTCTTGTAATTATGGCTTTTCCCGAACGGCAATTCCTGATCGATGATCACTTTCATCGTATTCGGGCTTGGTGTCGGTTCAATAGCTACTATTTTCAAGATAATCCCTCCTGTGTAAATTACGCTTCTGCCAGTTCCTGCAGATAGCTCCACCGTTCGATCAATTCATCGTACTGGGCGGTGTAGGCATCGATTTGGTTGGTCAATTCCTGCAATTTATCAAAGTCAGACCCAGCTTTGGACATTTCTGCCTCGGTCTGTTCGATCTTCTCTTCCACTTCCGCGATTTTGTCGAGTATGCCGTCATATTCCTTTTTCTCGAGGAAACTCATCTTTTTCTTTTTTTCCGGTGCCTGCGGTACAGGTTCAACAGCCGGTGCGTCATTTGCCACAGTAACAGCTTGCGGCTCAACTACCGGCTTCTTTTCTTTCAGCCAGTCCGTATAGAGTCCTTGGTACTCGTCGACAGTGCCGCTGCCAAGCGTCCATAGCTTTTTCGCAATTCGGTCAAGGAAAAAGCGGTCATGGGAAATGGTCAAGACAACGCCCGGGAAATTCTCCAAAAAGTCCTCTAAAACAGATAAAGTCTGGATATCCAAATCATTTGTCGGCTCATCGAGCAATAAGATATTCGGTTTTTCCATCAATAATTTCAGTAAGTACAAGCGCTTGCGCTCGCCTCCTGACAATTTGCCGATCAAAGTACCGTGTGCATTCGACGGGAACAGGAATCGTTCAAGCATTTGTGTCGCGGACAAGCGTACGCCTTTTTCCGCTTCAAAATCGCTCGACACTTCCTGGATGTACTCGATCATGCGCTGGGATTCGTCCATTTCCGGCAAACGCTGCGTGAAATGGGCAATCTTGACGGTGCTGCCGTAGTCCAACGTGCCGCTTGTCGCTTCCAAGTCGCCAGCGATCAATTTCATAAGTGTCGATTTCCCTGCGCCATTCGGGCCGACGATGCCAATGCGGTCGCCGCCTTGCAAGAGGAAGTCAAACGAATGGAAAATTTCATGGTCGCCGTATGAAACGCCCAAGTTTTCCCCTTCAATAATCTTCTTGCCGAGTCGCTGGCTCTGCATTGATAATTCAAGGCTCGTATTATCGGACGTTGATTGCAGATCTTCCGACAATTGGTCAAAACGCTGGATGCGCGCTTTTTGTTTCGTGCTGCGGGCTTTCGCACCGCGGCGAATCCATTTCAGCTCTGAGCGGAAACGGTTGTGCATCTTCTGTTTGGTCGCTTCGGCCATTTCTTCGCGCACGGCTCTGGCTTCCAGATAATCGCCGTAGTTCCCTTTATGCGTATACATCGTCTGATCCGCCAGTTCAAAGATATGCGTCGAGACCGCGTCAAGGAAGTAGCGGTCATGCGTCACGAAAAGCATGGCGCTGTTCATGCGCAAAAGTGTTTCCTGCAGCCATTCCGTAGAGCCTGCGTCCAAATGGTTGGTCGGCTCATCCAAAAGAATTAAATCAGCTGGTTCGATCAATGCTTTTGCAAGTGCTACGCGTTTGCGCTGGCCGCCGGATAATTCACTGATCTGCTGGTCGTACATATCGATGCCAAGTTTGGTCAAGGCGGTTTTCGCCAAGGCGTTGATGTCCCAGGCATTTTCGCGTTCCATGCCTTCCTGGATTTTCATCAATTCTTCCTGCAATTGTTCAGATCCAGAGTCAGCAATCATGTTTTGCAGCGCTCTTTCATAAGAGCGGTTGAGCGCGAGCAGCGGCGAGTCGCCGGAGAAGACAGTCTCAAGGACGGTCAACGATTCATCGAACTCAGGCTCCTGCATCAAGTAGGTAATCCGGTATTTTTTCGGATGGTCCATTTCCATCGTGTCGGATTCGAGATCCCCTGCGAGGATCGACAAAAGAGTCGACTTGCCGGTGCCGTTGACGCCGATCAAGCCGGCGCGTTCTCCCGGATACAATGAAAATTCGACATTGGTAAAGAGGGTCTTGACCCCCACTGATTTGCTTAAGTTTGTTACGTGTAAGTGGCTCATTTTTTCCCATCCGTTTCGTTTTGTAGTTGCTCTAGAAAGGATAGCATAAATCGGTGGCGTTCTTCAGCCATTTGCTTTCCGCTATCCGTCACCATGCGCTCTTTCAAAAGCAAAAGCTTTTCGTAAAAATGCGTCACGGTGCTCGTATCGCCGTTCCGGTATTCGTTTTCAGTCATCGCTGTGCGCGCTTGTTCATTCCGGTTATATAATTTGCGGCCTTTTGCGCCGCCGTAGGCAAAGGCGCGGGCGATGCCGATGGCGCCAATGGCATCGAGCCGGTCAGCATCCCTCACGATTCTGCCTTCAAGCGTTTCCGGCTCCTCGTTCGTCCCGCCTTTAAAGGAAACGGTCCGAATGATTGAGCGGATGTCACTGCGCTCTTTGTCCGTCAGCTCAAGCTGCAAGAGGATTTCTTGTTCCGGGTCTTCCCCTGCTTTTTTGTATTTCGGATCGGAGACGTCATGCAACAGCACGGCAAGCTCGATCAGCGCCAGATCGCCGCCTTCTGCCTGTGCAATATGGCGGGCGTTCTCCAGCACGCGCTCGATGTGCTGCCAGTCGTGGCTCGCGTCAAACTGTTCATAGATGCTTTTTACTTTCATGCGGCAGTCCGCTATTACTTGGGGATTCATGGATTCTCTCCTTTAAGGTGTCCTGACTCCATTATAACGTGAAACCGGCTGAAACGGCGCCCCATCGCCGTATTGACCTTATATGCACCATCATGTATAGTTAAGCCATCCATTGGCTCTAAGGCTAAGGGTTTGACAATCTGAATATTAGGGGGAAGGTCCATGCACCACGGAATTGTGAAATGGTTCAATTCAGAAAAAGGCTATGGCTTTATCGAATGTGACAACGGTGATGATGTTTTTGTCCATTTTACCGGCATCCAAGGTGATGGTTTTCGCTCGCTGCAAGAAGGCGCAGCCGTTTCGTTCGATATCATCGACGGCAATCGCGGGCCGCAAGCAGCAAACGTCGTGCAGGACCAACCATAAAAATTGAAACAGCAAAAGACCCAGGAATTTTTCCTGGGTCTTCTTTTTTATTCAAGTAAATCTGTGCATACTGGATTGCTATGCTAATGAAAACACCCTGCAACTGCTCGAGGGTTTACTTACCGCCCGTGCCAATTTTATTTAATTCCTGCCCCAAAAACTGCAATTGGGTGCCGACTGTGCATTCGCTGATGCAAAAGCGGTGCGCCGCCGTTTTTCCTTCGTCCTTGCGGAGTTGGGCTTTGACAAAGCAGCCTTCACAATACGTATTGAGCATTTCATCGATTTCGTTGATGATGGATACTTTTTTCATTCGGGTCCCTCCGCAAAATGTCATTCTATTATTCTACTATGAATTTGTTTTTTTCTGCAACAATCGGTATACTGGCTTGGGACATTTTCGTCCTTAGCGGTTCGAAACTTCCCGCTCTACCAAAACTAAGGAGGAAGCAGTTTGTTTAATGAATTTTTAGGGCTAGGCTTCGCCCTGTTCAATTTTGTGTTATTGCTCATCATGTATAAAGTGTTCGGCAAGACCGGGCTGTTCGCCTGGGTCGCGTTCGCCACCATCCTGGCGAATATTCAAGTGACAAAGACGATTGAGATCATCGGTTTGACCGCAACGCTCGGCAATAGCTTGTACGCCTCGACTTTTCTCGCAACCGATATTCTCAATGAAAAATACGGCAGAAAAGAAGCGAAGAAAGCAGTATGGCTCGGCTTTTCCTCACTTTTGATCATGGTCGTGACGATGCAGTTCGGCCTTCAATTCATTCCGGCGGACAGTGATTTTGCGCACGAAGCACTCGAGACAGTCTTCGGATTGGTGCCGCAAATCGCCATTGCCAGCATGATCGCTTACTTGCTCGCGCAGCATATCGACGTCATCGTCTTTTCGGCTTTGCGAAAAATCTTTCCGAAAGACAGCCAGTTCTGGATTCGCAATAATGGCTCGACTTTGCTTAGTCAATTGATCGATACCTTGATCTTCACATCGATCGCTTTTTTCGGCGTCTTTCCGTTCGATGTCTGGATCCAGATCTTTATTTCAACGTATGTATTGAAATTCATCGTGTCGGTGCTGGATACGCCGTTCGGCTATATCGCGAAGAAAATTCGGCCGCTCGATGAACAGGAGGCTGTGCGATGATCGAATTGTTCGTGGACGCATCGACTGCTGGCGGTGTCAACGTCAGCGCAGTCGGCGTATTTTTAAGAGGCGAAGGGCATTCCATCAAATGGAGTGAATACGTCGGCGAAATGGATAATCACCAGGCCGAATTCACGGCGCTATTAAAAGGGCTGAAGCTCGCTCGTCCGCTCGCGACCGGCATGGTGTCCATCAAATCGGACTCAAAACTCGTCGTTGACGCCTTCGAAAAACGCTTTGTGAAAAATCCGGTCTACAAAAAATTGCTGGACGAGTCCTTGTCGATTGCGGACGAATTCGATTATTGCTTCATCAAATGGATCCCCGATTCCCAGAACAAGGCGGCTCACACACTTGCTAACGACAAACTAAAAGAGCATAAATAAAGAAAGCAGCCGTTCAACTGAGCGTCTGCTTTTTACTTTGGGATGCCAGAAATCGCACGATTCTGATATGATGGAGTCATACTGATTTACTGGAGGCTATTTATGAGATCGAAACTAGGCACCGCACTCGATATTTTCATCATCCTGATCGGCCCATTCATTATCTATGCACGCATCGTGGACATCATGCAAAACGGTGTATCACTCTATCCGTTATTGTCGGTAATCATTGTCGGGCTTGCACTCGCTTTCGCCGTCTTCAATTTGGTCCAGCTGTTGAAAGAAAGACAAAACAGCACACCGCGCAAAAAATAGCAGAAATGAGGATATCCCTTGAAAACGCTTTTATTGTATCTTGTTCCATTAATCGTTTATGCACTGATGAATAATCTGGTCAACGACAGCTTTACTTGGCCCCAATACTTGATTCTGTTGTTCGCTTTCCTGGCGTTCCAGCTCGGCCGGCTGCGCTATCCGAAAAACGAAGTGCCGCCTGCTGCAAAAGTAACACAGGCCGTCTTTTACGTTTTGACGGTCGCCATCATTTTCCGCGATAAGTATTTGGACGCTGGGCTGATCAATTTAATGATTGTCCTCGTAGCAGTGTTTGTCATCGTCGAATGGATTATCGCCAAACCACAGCAAAAAACGAATGCATAACTGCAAAAACGCAATAAACGCGAAGCCTAGACTACGGGCTTCGCGTTTATTTATGCAGTCCCTTTAAATTACATACCACAGGATGAACAGCACGACCGCGATACTGATCCATGTGATGATGCGGACCAAATTGCGTTTTTTACGCAGTTCTTCTTGTTCTTTCACGTCTTTTAGCAGTGGCATTTCTCGCCCTCCTTGCTGTATTTCATTTCCCAACGCTTCCTGCTTCGATTATGATGAATAAAAAGGAGGTTTTCAAGTTGAAAAAATGGCTTTTTCCCGGGGTTCTGGCAATAGCACTTGCCGGATGCAGCAATGGGCCGGCGAATCCCGATGAAGCGACCGCACCTGCAGATGCAATCGCGACAGACCTTGAAGCCCCTTGGTCAATCAACAAGCAAGGAGACGCTTTCTATATATCAGAACGTCCAGGCACAGTCGCTTACATTGATGCTGAAGGAAAGTTGGAACGCCAAGACGTCAATTTCTCTTCGCCCTTGTCCTCGGCTTCTGAAGCCGGATTTCTCGGATTTGTGCTGAAGCCTGATTTCGATGACTCACAGGAAGCTTACGGCTATTATGTCTATGAAGATAATGGAAATACTTATAATAAAATTGCGGAATTCCGGTTGGACGGCGGCAGCTGGTCGGAAACGGCCGTTCTCTTGTCAGGCATTCCAACAGGCAATGTCCATCACGGTGGCCGGTTAGAATTCAGTGAAGACGGCACGCTGTATGCGACCATCGGAGACGCATCCGAACCTGATCTTGCGCAGGATCCCGCTTCAGTCAACGGGAAGATTCTCCGCCTCAACGAATTCAATGAATTTGAAATCTATTCGCTCGGCCACCGCAATCCACAAGGCTTGGCGTGGGACGGGGAGACAATGTATGCAGCAGAACATGGCCAATCCGCAAACGATGAGATTAATATCATCGAACAGGACGCCAATTATGGCTGGCCCGATATCGAAGGAGAAGAAACAGCAGATGGCTTAGAAGCACCTCTAGCAACTAGCGGCGATGATGATACATGGGCGCCAAGCGGGATCGATTTCCACGACGGTGCGCTGTATATCGCAGCACTTCGCGGGACGGCGATCAAAGTGATGGATCCAGAATCGGCAGAAATCACCGATTCCATCGAAGGGTACGGCCGTATCCGCGATGTCCATTCTGACGGCGACGATTTGTATTTCATCACGAATAATACTGATGGCCGGGGAACCCCGACAGAAGGCGACGACAAACTGTATATTTTAAATGAACAATAAAAAAAGGCGGAGACCAGTGTCTCCGCTTTTTTCTATTTTTTCTTTTTTACAGCTTCAGCACCATCAACAACTCATCGATATAACGGCTGTCTGCCTTCTGGGCATTCGGCGTTGTGCCGATGCGCTGAAAGCCGGATCGTTCGTAAAAACGGATGGCGCGCGGGTTGGCAGAATTGACGGCGAGTTCAAGCTGTTCGAGCCCATCCCATTCCCTTGCAAATGCCAGCAACTGATCAAAAAGCGTGGACGCAACCCCTGTCCCTCTCGTTTCTTCCGTTGCATAGACGGCGAGTACTTCGGCTCTGTGGCTGGTCTTCTTCCCCGATAATCTGAGCAGTGTCATCATCGCGAGCAAACGGCCTTCGTCATAAGCCCCGAATGTCACAGCGGAAGGATTGGCAAGATTGTTGGCGGTCGCACTCAACGGACTTTGGTTTGCTTCATTGAAATCAGTCGAGAACGCATCGGCATCTGTCTGCAATGCGATCAAGCGGAGTTCACGGTACTGTTCAGCATCTTCTGGTGTTAACTGGCGATAATCCATGGCATTCATCCTTTCTTTAGCGGAATTCCTGGACGACACGTCCTTTTCCGTCGTCAACGTGGAAAATCGCGTGCGCCCCGTTGACCAAAATCACTTGCGGTGGCTGATGGCCAATATCGGCATCATAAACGATGGGAACTTTTAATTGCTCCGCCAGTTCCTGGTACACCATCTCCGCGGTATAGCCTTGCACGGCATCGTTCGCTTCGCTTCTGCCGAAGACGATTCCGGAACAATTATCGAACCAGCCTGCATATTTCATCTGCAGCAAACTGCGCTTCAAATCCGGTGTGTTCATTTCACAGTTTTCCAAAAACCAGACGACCGGCTCCCCTGAAATGAATTTCTTTCGGAAAGCATCCACGTCACCGTATGGCGTACCGATGAGGTGGCGAATCACGTCGATGCATCCGCCAAGGAGTCGGCCTTCCAGCCGCTCAGCTTGTCCCGATACGGTTTTCCAGTCGGTCGGCTCGGTCAAATTGAAAACGCCAGGAGCCGGCTTGTCATGGCTCCAATTTTTTTGGTGCCGCTCAGAAGAGACTTGTTTAATGACCGCGCCTTTCGTCGAAGACAGCACATCCACCCAACGCGCAGTAGTCGGATCGGTTTCACTGCCGCGCAAGTCGACGATATTGGTGCCATGTGCCGTCGCGATTCCGGTATTTAACGTAATTGCCAATGACAGCAAGCTGACGTCCGAATACCCAAGAAGCCATTTCGGCGTGAACTTCTGAAAATCCAGATGCTCCAATACTTCCAATAACAACTCCCCACCCCATGGCGGAATGATCGCGTCGACTTTGGAATCACGCCAAATGCTGAGCAGTTCTTTCGCGCGGATGGCTGCAGGCGATGACTTCGCTTCTTTTTGGGTCCAGGCATTCGCCGTAGTTTTGACAGCAAATCCTTGTTTCTCCAACTGGGCTGTAGCTCCTTCAAGCAAATGATGAAGTTCTTCAGACACCCCTGAAGAAGGTGCCGTGACGCCGATGGTTCTTAACGCTCGATCGGGATAGCGGATCATTGTCTCTCCTCCTTACCAATTGATATAATTGAACAACACATAAACGATGCCCAGCAGTAAAGCGGCTCCAAAACCGGTTAAGACGACGTGGACCAATCCGTCCACCAAAAGATTCGGCTGCTTGTCGAGACGTTTGCCTTTGAACTGTGAAAAATCCGGCGGCGTTTCTTTTAGATTGCGTTGCTGTATGGACAGGTCATTTTCCTCGAATTGTTTGCTCATATATAAACACCCCTATAATTTAACATTTTTAAATTATTTTTCTTTTTACAATTATACTAAAAGTTGCGCCAAGAAAACATGCTAGTTTTTTGCATCATATCCTATATTTTGGCTATAGTCCGATTTTTCGGGTATAGGGTGTAGGTAGCCAAATTTTAAGGAGGAAATTGAAATGAAGACACTCGTAATTGGAGCAAACGGCAAGATTGGACAGCATTTGGTGCGCCTGCTTGCGAAACATCCAGAGCACACAGTGAAAGCGATGATCCGCAAACCAGAGCAACGCCCGTTTTTTGAAGAGTTAAAAGCGGAAACTGTCGTGGCAAGCCTCGAAGGAAGCGTGGAAGAACTGCAAAAAGCGATGACTGACTGCGATGCAGTAGTCTTCACAGCTGGCAGCGGCGCTTCAACCGGTGCAGACAAAACGATGACTGTCGATTTGGACGGCGCGGCAAAAGCGGTAGAAGCGGCAGAACTAGCCGGCATCGATCGCTTCATCATGGTCAGCGCCATCCATGCCGATGACCGCTCCCATTGGACTAAGGAAATGACGCCGTACTATATCGCCAAACACCACGCTGATCGCATCTTGCAATCGAGCAGCTTGGCGTATACGATTGTCCGGCCCGGCTTATTGACAGACGATCCGGCAACAGGGCAAATTGCTGCAGCCGGGAAACTCGATCCCGGCAGCATTCCGAGAGAAGACGTCGCAGCTGTCATCGTCGCGTGCCTTGAATCCACAGATCTTACAGACAAAGTATTCGAGCTGACCGCAGGCGACAGCCAAATCGAAGACGCCTTAAAACAAATTTAATGAAACGAAAAAGAAGGTGAAGACTTTCTCTTCACCTTCTTTTTTTCATGCTTTTGTATACTCCTGGCCTTTCCAATTGCGGTAGCCGATCACCACTTGGAAAACGAATGCGATCGAACAGACCACAATGGCGATATAGCCAAGTATCGTAATCGGCTGCATCAAAATCGACTGAACGACAAGCAATAGCATCAAAGCCGCGATTCCGAAATTGACGATATAGGGTTTATCGTAGTATTTCTTTGACGCGATCCCGACAAAAACCGCCACCCCAATTATTGCGATAAATAACAACGTGTCCATTGAATTCCATCCTTTTGTTGAAAGATTAAGTCATTTTTTAACATCAACTACAGCTACTATAGCATAATTCACATCCAGAAAGCGGCTTGATTTCGGCTAAAACAACAGCCAAAAATCCCCAATCCACAAATACTGGATTGGGGTTTTTTAGCTTAATGCGCTTTTAATTCCGCTACAAGCTTCCGATAGTAGTCAAAATCGAATTCTACGCTTCCTTTTTTATAAAACCATAGCACGGCATCTTTATCCCCACGTTCGAGCATATGTGTGACAAGGGCTTTTGGGCTCGACACATCGACGCCTGCTTGGTCCGCTTCACGCAATTTCGTTAGCATTTGCTGTTTCGTAGCCAATTGGGCTTCCCCCTTTTTCATTTCGGCAGCTCCCTCAAATCAAGCAATACCGGCAGTTCATTGAAATCAGGGCGTTGCATCAACTGGATCAAGCCTGATGCTGTGTCTTCCGGGGTGCTCAGTTTGCCGCTGCGCTTATAATCACGGAAATGCTCGATCTGCGGGAAATCCTCTTCCCCGCTTTCCCGTATTTTTTCTTGCATGCCGGTATCGATAATGCCCGGTGCCACCGAAACCGCTTTAAGGTTTTCATATTCAGCATCGAGGCATGTCGTGTAATGGTCGAGACCCGCCTTGCCGGCGCAATAGGCGCTCCAGCCTTTGACCTGTTTTCTGCCGGCACCTGATGAGATATTGACGATGCGGCGCGTCTTTATGGACTCTGTCCCGCCCAAGAAAGCGGAAGACAAAGCCATTGGCGCCGTCAAGTTCAAAGTGATGCTCTTCTCGATGTCCTGTCCGTCGTTCGCGGCGGCAAAGCCGATTGGTTCGACCGTCCCGGCATTATTGACCAAAGTAACCGCTTCGGCTTCAGCTGAAATTTCTGTTGCCGCTCGTGACATGACTTTGGAAATCCCAGCGATATCGGTCAAATCATGGCTGATGAACAGTGCACCTGTCCAGTCTTCAGGCTGCGTGCGGGCAATGCCGATTACTTGATGACCGGACTCTGCCAATTGCTTGCTGAGTGCAAGGCCGATGCCTTTTGAAGCACCGGTGATGATAAACGTTTCCATCTTCACACCTCCACGCCATTTTTCTCGTACATGACTTCGCCTGCGACGACTGTCATTTCCACTTCAGCGTCTAGCAATTGCTCCTCAGGCCCTTCGAACAAATCACGGTCAAACACGGTGAAATCCGCATCGAAGCCTTCTTTGATCAAGCCGCGGCGGTGCTCCATAGAAATCGCTTGTGCACTGCCGTACGTATACAAGCGGATCGCTTCGAAGCGGCTGAGTTTTTGTTCCGGCAAATATCCTTCATGCGTCTCTTCAGGCTTTCTGCGTGCAACAGCCGCAAATAAACCTTGGCGCGGGTCGACTTCTTCAATCGGCGCATCGGATCCGCCTGCGCAGATGATGCCCTCATCCAATAGCGTCTTCCAAGCATATGATAACGCGAGGCGGTCTTCGCCGAGACGCTCCACTACCCACGGGAAATCTGAAGGCACAAAACTTGGCTGTAGATCAAGCGCCACATCAAGGCGCTTCAAGCGTTCAAGCAAGTCTTCTCTCAGTACCATCGCGTGGATGAGGCGGTCCCTCTTGCCTTCAGGCGTTGGGTGGGCTTCGATCGCATCGAGCGCTTTTTCCATAGCGAAATCCCCGATGACGTGGATAGCGACCGCTTCCCCGTGTTTTCTCGCGACCGACACCAGGCGTTTCAGTTCTTCATCGGAATGAATCGCCACGCCGCTAGTCGATGGGTCGTCTGTATAAGGGCGGCTAAGCAGTGCCGTTCTGCCTCCGATCGAACCGTCAGCGAATAATTTCATCGGGCCTGGATCGATAAACGGTTCTAAGTAGTCGGCGTTCTCCATCATCTCCTCAAAAGCGATATGGGCGCGCAGCAAATGGGCGCGGAATTTCGTTTCCTTGCCGATTACGTTTCGGAAAGCTTGCAGCGGCCGTGAGTAATGGCCGTAATACCCCATATCTTCTGTATGGCCTCCCGTTAGCCCGAGCTTGAGCAAATCGTCGACCGAGGTTTTCAGCGCTTTCGTCAAATAGTCGACGCTCACTTCCGGCACGACTCCTGCGACGAGATCCTGGGCTGCATCGAGCAAATACCCTGTCGGTTCACCGTTTGTATCACGCACGATGACGCCGCCTTCTGGATCTTCAGTTTCTTTTGTGATCCCTGCCAGTTCAAGCGCGCGCGAATTGGCGAGCACCGCATGGCGGCACACGCGTTTTAACATCATCGGCGATTCGCAGATGGCATCGAGTTCGCTGCGATGGAAAATTTTCCGGTCCGGGAAATTATTTTCATTCCAACCTTCTCCGATAAACCATTCATCTCCAGAATGGCCTTCCGTCGAGCGGATCAATTGCTGTTTCATCTCATCTGAACTGTCGATCTTCGATAAATCGACACGCATCAACTTTTCTCCGTGCTGGATCAGGTGCAGGTGGCTGTCAACAAGCCCCGGATACATCGTACGGCCGGCTAAATCGATTTCCTTATCGGCTAGTTGACGCAATTCTTCGTAAGACCCTGTTTTTTCTATGTGGTCGTCAGAGACCAGCACCGCTTCTACGGTCTCGCCTTCTGTTGCCATTGTATAAATCTGTCCCCCGTAAATAAGCACCTTCATCTAAAACCACTCCTTTTCTCTTTGTTCATCATAAATATATTTTTCAGTGCATTCAATAAGTTTGGCTGGAAACGGCTAAATTTTTCTGCGCCCGCCCGCAGATACAAGCTTCCCCATTTATGATATACTATGCACAACTTTAGAAAGCTGAGGTGAGCTCCCGGACATGGGGGACGAATTGGACAGTATATTTTATCTTTATATCGCAACCGCAAGTATTCTTTTATTTTTTACCGCTTTTTTTGTTGGAGCGGAATTCTCCATCATCCGGGTGCGCTTATCGCGCATCGAACAAGCCTTATCGGAAGGGCGTAAAAATGCCAATTGGCTGGAAAAAATCAGCAATAATTTGGATTATTATCTATCCGTTTCGCGCTTTGGCATCGCAGTGACAGCAATTGGTCTTGGCTGGTTGTCAAAAAACATTGCCGAATTGCCTTCTGTACAGGCAGTGGCAGACAACGCCGGACCAAATGCGGCAGGACCAATCGCTTATATCACTGTGCTCGTCCTGGTCTTTTTCATTCGGGCGATCATTGGGGAACTGGCGCCGAAAGCATTGGCGGCCCAGTACGCAGAACGCGCGGCCTTTCGCCTCGCCCCTGCACTGAGTCTTGCCGGCAGTGTATTTGCACCCGTACTATGGCTGCTTAACGCAGCGGCACGGCTTCTGTTGCGCCCGCTCGGCATTCGAACTTTGCAGCCGGAATATGGCCACTCCGAAGAAGACTTGAAGCATCTGATGCATGAAAGTTACCAAAGCGGCGAAATCAACCAGAATGAATTGGCGTATATGCAAAACATCTTTTCATTTGATGAACGGCTTGCGAAAGACATCATGCTGCCGAGAACGCAAATGATTACCATTTCATTGGAAATGGATCACGCTGAATTAATGGAGATTATCGAAGAACATCAATATACTCGCTACCCGGTAACCGAAGACGGCGATAAAGACGCCATCATTGGCTTTGTCAATATTAAGGAATTGCTGACGAGCTATACGACGGCCGGGGATCTCTCGAAAAGCTTGACAATTCACGATTTGCCGTTCGTCCATGACCAGGCGCCGATCCAAGATGTGCTGCTGCGCATGCAAAGCCAGCATGTCCATATGGCAATTGTCGTCGACGAATACGGCGGGACAGCCGGTGTCATCACCATGGAAGACATCCTGGAAGAAATTGTCGGTGAAATCCGCGATGAATTCGATCACGATGAAACCGATGACATCAAACGGATAGATCATCATAATTTCCTCGTCAACGCCCGTGTGCTGCTGTCAGAACTCGAAGCCCGCTTCCCGATCGAATTCGAAGAAAGTGAAGACATCGACACTATCGGAGGCTGGGTCCAGATGATGGACACAGATATCGAAGAGGGTGGCGTCATCGATTTGACCGACTTCCGCTTTATCGTACGCGAGATGGAGAACCACCAAATCATCACTGTCCAATTAAACAAGAAAAATAAATCATAAAAAAACGGCATTGCTTGTCATTAGCAATGCCGTTTTTTATTTACTTTTTATCTTCCAAGAGCGATTTTTCGTATTCAAATTTCTTCATCAGCATCTCACCGGTGTAGCCTTCTTCGATCAACTTCGCCAGTACCGCTCTCGTCTGGTCATCAGCTGCTTCTGGATGCTCATCGCGGTCGATTTCCACGACACTATCCTCATCGGAGATCCAGTCGGAATAGCTGCCGACATACAATTTCAAGCCTTCGTATTGTTTTTCGGCAAGCATGGCATACAGCGCAGCCGCCGTTACGCCGCTGCCGCAATATACGACAGCTGGTTCTTTTGGCTGCAGCAATCCGCCGAACTCTTCATCGGTGCGGAATGCGCCATTCGACACCAATTGCGACCAATCGTAATTGCGTGCACCCGGGATGCGCCCGGCGACGGCGTCGATCGGTTCGTTGATGCCGGCATAGCGTTCCGCAGAACGGGCATCGATCAAGACGCCCAATTCTTTGCCGTCGACGATTTGCTGGACGTCTTTACGCGTCGCAAGCAATCCATCGTTAAACTCCGGCGTAATGGATGAAGCTGAATAGGATGTTGATTCTGTCGAAGTGGCAATGCCTTGCTGCTTCAGTTCGTCAAAACCGACACGGCTGATAAAAGCGTGTTCGAATCCGGCATAAGAAAGCAACCACCATGCTCGTGCGGCATAAGGAGAACCGCCCTGGTCATAGACGACGATCGAATCCGTCAATTCCAAACCAGCTGCTTGGAACAATTGCGTCAGCTGTTCTTTGCTCGGCATCGGGTGGCGGCCGTTTTCAGACGCCATATCGGATAAATCGTTCTCCAAGTCCCAATGGATCGCCCCTGCCACATGTTCCGCCGCAAAGCGTTCGCTTCCCCATGCGGAATCCTTTAAGTCAAAGCGTGCATCGATCCAACGGTAATTCTCTGTATCTGTCGTTTCAATAAAAACAGTCATGTTATCCCCTGCCTTCCATCAATTTTTCGTGCAATTTCTTCCATTGCGCCAAAATTTCGCTTTGCTGCAACAAGCTGCGCTCGGATTCGATCTGTTCAATCGCCTGGCGCAACAGATGCTGACGGAGCCCTTCCGCTTCCTGTTCGATCCAGAATTCCGCCCATTCGGTCAACGCAGCTTTTTCCTGTTCCAAGTAACGGCTTGCATCCGGTTCCATCATTCCCTGCAGTGCATCGCGCATCGCTTCTTTTTCGTTTTTCTCAAAAAAGCTCTTGTTGTTTTTATAATACGATTTAGCTGGGGAATAATCAGCATCCCCAAACGGCTGGCCTGCTTCGATCAACTGGGCTTCTTTCACTTCATATGGAAGGAACGAAAACTCCGAATTCCAGTCCTTCAGTTTAACGGCATCGTCTTTAAAGCGTTCCGTCAATTTCTTTTCGACAAATCGTGCAAGCCTCAGATTAGTCACTCTCATCTCCTGCTGGAAATCAAAAGCCGTCATTTCCTGCAAATCGCGCATTGCCGTATCAAGCGCTTGCTTCGAGGATTCCCTTGCGAATAGCGAAGGATTGAATGCTTCCTTGAAGAAATCGTTGAAGCGGTAAAATACGCGCTGTTTCACATAATACAGCAATTCACCGAGTTCTTGGTTCGCTTCTTGCTCCAATACCGGTGCCATTGTTTCGCTATAGCGTTTACGTACTTTCTGTTCCAATTGCTTTAATTCTTCCAAGCGCTCGTCTTTGCGTTCCAGGTTCTTTTCGGTCGACTGAATCAAATTGCGGAAACGGTCCACTGTCTTCTGTTCTTCTTCCGACAATGACTGGACCGCCATCCCTTTCAGCTCTTCTTTCAGGAAATGCTGGAAGTTTTCTTCGAACTCCGGCATGCCGGAAATGTCGCGGTCTTTTAAGGCTTGCAGGCTTGAAACGCCGAACAGGCGCGGGAAGCGGATGCCGAAGCGCTGCAATTCGTTGCCGACATAGTCGATGACTGCCTGTTTTTCCTCTTCGTTATTCGCCAAATCGATGGCATTGACGACAAAGAACATTTTGTCCATTTCGAAAGCGTCTTTCACGCGGCCAAGCTGAATCAAAAATTCGCGGTCCGCGCGGGCAAAGGCGTGGTTGTAATATGTGATGAACAACACAGCATCAGCATTACGGATATATTCGAATGCGACATTCGTATGACGCGCATTGATCGAATCCGCACCTGGCGTGTCCACCAAGGTAACACCGTTTCTTGTCAGCTCGCAATCGAAATAAAAGTCGATTTCCTCGACAAAACAACTGCGTTCTTCTTTAGCAACATACAAGCTGAATTCTTCGCGGTTTACGCGCAAGGTTTCGCCAAGATGTCCGGAAAAGGCTTCATAGCCGCCTTTAAAGGCCAGCAGGAACGATTTGTGGATTTGCTGCTCGGTTGTTGCATCGTCCGGCAGCGCATCGGTTTTCGCATAGGCTTGTTCCAATGTCTCCACTTTCACGCCGAACACGGCAAATGAGTTTTTAACATCTTCGGTCATCGCCGAAACGGTTTTCAAGCGCACATCAGCGGTTTCATGCGGATGTGCGTCGGTCACCGGGCGGATGCGGTTGATGGTCGCAGTCGTCGGGTTCGGGGAGACTGGCAGAACCGTCTCGCCCATCAATGCATTCGAGAACGATGATTTCCCGGCACTGAATGCGCCGAACAAAGCAATGGTAAATTCCTGGCCTTCCAAACGCTTCGCTTTGCGTTTTAAATAAGCTACCGTTTCCGAGAATCCTCGCACCGGCTCCAAAATATCGGCAGTTGTCTTCACGCGCGACAGTACTTGCTGTTCATCAAAAGATGCCAGTTCGTGTGTCGGGGCACTTTCGCCATCGTCCCATTGCTGCTGTTCTTCCTCTTCGAGCATCGATGGCGTGAATTCTACCATGTCTTCAGCTGACAAATGAAACGCATCTTGCCATCCGGCCACTTGTTTTTCTGCCGCATCCATCTGTTTTGGCAAAATGGCTGTGAAGGATTTTTTCACTTTATCGATCGCTTCGTCCATTTCCTCGAGCGTGCGGATCGCAAGCACCTTTTGTTCAAGCGACTCGGATTTCATGTCGATCTCTGTTCCCGCATCGTCTGGAAGCCCTTCGAAGCCTTCTTGCTGGCGGGCTTTCCATGGATCGGTTTCCTGTATGAGCCAGCGCTGCACTTGAGCGGTCAGGCTCTTGCTGACATTGAGCACTGTATCCGCAGTCATCGTAGACGTTTCTGGAACATTCTCCTCGACAACTTCAAACGGCAAGTCAAATTTTATTTTGTCGATTTCAAGCGACTCGGTATCTGTCAATAAGCCCGCTTCTCGCAGCGATGTTTTCATCAACTTTTTCAAATGGCCGGACATTTGTGAGTCGATCGTTTTCGACAACTTGTCATGAAGGTCTTTTTTGCGGTTTTCTCGCTCTTCTTCGGTTTTCTTGCCGCTGAACAACAAACCCACTTTGAATCCTGGTTGACGCGCTTCTATATAAGCACTGAGCGCATCCCTCACTTCATACGGCATGATATTGGCGTTTTCAAGCAGCTCTTTGCGCTTTTTCTCGAAATTCGATCGCCAATTGTCGTAATCCTGGACAGAACTGCGGCGCTTGATCAGTTCGTGTTCTTTTTTCAGGTCTTCGCGTGCAGCCCATTCTTCCTCTGACAACACATTTGCGAAGGCTTCGAGCCGCTCCGCTTTTTCATCTTCCAAAAAGCCGATGTGCTCATCTTTTAATTGACGAAGTGCAGACGCCGATGCTTCGCCGAGATGCCCTTGCCAATTGTCCATAACTGAGGAAACGAGCTGTTTCACTTCTGGAAATTCATTGCCCGGGAAGTCATGGACTTTCAATGAAGTGAAAAAGATGCCTTTCGGTTCGACGCCCCAAGCGGCAAAACTATCCGCAACCGATTGCTGGAATTCCGCGAACGACATCTCGCTTTCCTGATGCTTATCGATCTGGTTGACGATCAAATAAAGTTCCGTGTATTTCTGCAATTCCTTTGTGAAATTGAAATTGAGTTCGGATTGCACATGGTTGTAATCCATCACATAAAACACCATGTCTGCCACGTGCAAAGCCGATTCAGTCGACATCCGGTGGGCATCATCCGTTGAGTCGACGCCTGGCGTGTCCATGACGGTGATCCCTTCAGGCAACACAGAAGTCGAATGCCCGATGTCGATTTGCGTGACGTCCCCGCTCTTACAGAAATCCTTCACTGCCTGGAAATCATAGTTTTCAGGGAAATACACGGGACGGTCTCCCCTGCGGTTGACGATGGCATAGTCTTTTTCTGCCTTATGGACATTGACGATGTTCGCGCTTGTCGGGATCGGGCTCGATGGCAATAATGTCTCGCCCGTCAAAGCGTTGATCATGGACGATTTTCCGGAGGAGAAATGGCCGGCAAACCCGATGATGAATTGGTCTTTTAAGATTTTGCGCGCAAATAATTCCGCTTTTTCTTCACGTTCCGTATCTTCATTGTCTTTGAAAATCCGGTAAAGATGCGCTGTTTCGATTAATTCCTGTTTATGGTCTGTCGCTGTCATATGTATATCTCCTTCACCGTTACTTCTATTCATCATATCATTTTTTCCAGCAGAACGAAAAACATCCTTCCATTACTGGAAGGATGTTTCTTCATGAAAATCCGTGGATCGACATGCCGCCGTCGATGAACAAAGTCTGCCCGGTGATATAGCCCGCTGCATCCGATGCAAGGAACACAACAGGAGAAGCTACTTCCGGCAATTCGCCGACGCGTTTCAGCGGTGTCACTGCAAGGATCGAATCCAGATATTCCTGATCCGACAGCAAATTCTCCGTAAGCGGCGTACGGAAATACCAAGGGCCGATTGCATTGACGCGGATGCCCCGCTCGCCCCATTCCATCGCCATCACTTTCGTCATTTGAATAATTGCTGCTTTAGAAGCCGCATAGACGACGCCTGTTTTCAGGGCACGGTCTCCGCCGACAGAACTGACGTTGATGATCGAAGCTCCTTTAGTCATGTGTTTCGCCGCTTCCTGTGAAAACATGAATACACTCTGCGCATTGGTATCCATGATTCTATGCCACTCACTATCGGTCGCATCGTCCAGTTTGGAACGAATATTCATCCCTGCATTATTGACCAGGATATCGACGCCCCCGAACCGCTCAACCGCCTTTTCGACTGCCAATTGAATATCGTTTCGGTCAGTCACATCCGCAACTGCATAAGCTGTGCGATCGCCAGCCATTTCCTCCATCACTTGCTCGAGGTCACTTTCGGTCCGTGCGACAAGCAGGACATTCGCTCCTGCTTCACCAAGCGCCAATGCAATCGCACGCCCGATGCCTTTTCCGGCTCCGGTAACGATTGCGGTCTTGCCTTCTAAACGAAAAGATGCCAACACAAAAAATCCCCCTTTAGTCATTTCTATTCATTTCATTACTTTAATCCAATTGATAGATTTTTGCATATTTCGTTTCCAAGTATTCGGCCAGATAATTTCCATTCAAGCCTTCGCCAGTCGCTTCTTCCAAAAGCTCAAGCGGCTTCTTGACAGCTCCGTGTTGGTGGACTTTTTCAGTCAGCCATTCGGTCACTGGGCCGATTTCTCCTTTTGACAGCAATTCATCGAAATTCGGGATGTCTTTTTGCATGGCATTCTTGAACTGCGCTGCATATAGAAGCCCCAATGCATAGGAAGGGAAATAGCCAAAACTGCCGCCTGCCCAATGGACATCCTGAAGTACGCCTTCCCCGTCATGTTCCGGACGGATGCCTAAATATTCCTCGTATTTATCGTTCCACAAAGCCGGGAGATCTTTCACTTCATAGTCGCCATCGAACAAGCCTTTTTCCAATTCATAACGAATCATGATATGGAGTGCATAAGTCAATTCATCGGCTTCGATGCGGATCAATGAAGGCTTTGATTCATTGATGGCTTCAAGAAATTCATTGAGCGCCACTTCCTTGAATGAATCGGGTGCGTAAGACAGGAATTTTTCATAGTTATGGCGCCAAAATGACTCATTGCGCCCGACAAAGTTTTCAAAGAATAATGACTGCGATTCATGGATGCCCATCGATGAGCCGCCGTCGACCGGCAAGCCGCTTAAATCACTGCTAATGTTCTGTTCGTACAAAGCATGGCCTGCCTCATGAATCGTGCCAAAGACAGCCGTACGGAAATCCTGTTCATCGTATTTTGTCGTTACCCGGACATCTCCGCGGTTCACCGCAATCATGAATGGATGGACTGTTTCGTCCAGTCGGCCCGCTTCGAAGTCATAGCCCAATTGGTTCAGCACTTCCAAGCTGAAATCCTGCTGGGCTTGTTTTGGGAAATGCCCATATAAGAATTCGGTGTTTGGCTGATTTTCAGACGCCTGGATTTGTTTGACGAGCGGCACGATGCGCTCTCTCAATTGCCCGAATACCTCATCCAGTTGTTCGGTTGTGACGCCCGGCTCATACTGGTCGAGCAAAGTATTATAGACACTGCCGTTTTTCATTCCCCAATAGCCGACAAAGCGGCGCGTCGTTTCCACGAGCTGCTCAAGGTAAGGTTGGAACATGGCGAAATCTTCCTGCTCTTTCGCCTCTTCCCATACGGATTCCGCTTTGCTCGTCAAGACGACAAATTCGCGGTATTCTTCTGGCGGAATTTTGGCGTTTAATTGGTATTCACGGTCCGCTTCTTCCACAGAGCGCTGCATTGCAATTGATAAACCGTCCTGTTTTTTCAGCTCAGCGATTAGCTTGCCGTATTCCTCGGATGTCGACATCGCGAACAGTTCTGAAGACAAGGTCCCGATCGTCTCTGAACGCAGGTCTTGGCCTTTTTTCGGTGCACCTGTCCGCATATCCCAATACAGCAAGGAGATGGCTTCGTTATAACTTGTCATTTTCTGGTGTAGTTCCCTGAATTGTTGTTCCATTGACACAATATTCCTCCTTCTTTTCCGGTCTATTGTATCATAAGCAGTCATTTCCACGCCGCATCAGCTTTTGGGAAATTCATTTTTTAGGGCAGGATATCAGAAAAAACATAAAAAAAAATCAGCGGAGGAAATCCCCCGCTGATTCGTAACTGCTATTTTATTCAGCGATTTTTCGCCGGCACCGGCAAGACATTCTGCCAGAGGTGTTCAATGCGCAATTCCTCTTCGGTCAATAGCAAATGGATTTCGCCATGATCGGAAGAAGAACGGATGAGTCGTCCGACGCCTTGCTGCAGACGCAGCTGCATGAACGGCAAGTCGATCTCTTCTAGCGGATGTTCGCTGAATTTACGTTTCGCGTCGAATACCGGATCGCTCGGCGGCATCGGCAAGTCGACAATGATGACTTTCGTCAAGGCATCGCCAGGCAAATCCATCCCTTCCCATAGATGGTGGGAACACAGCACTTGGAATTTACCTTCCTGGAAATCACGCACGACGGACGATAGCTCACGGTCGCCTTCGAACTCGATGGCAAGTGGCGTGTCTGTCGGCACTGCGCGTTTGAATGATTGCATGGCGGCTTTTGATTTGAACAACACCAAGGTTTGTCCGCCTTCCGCTGCCAACTCCAGTACTTTTGGCGCTTTTGCCTGCTGTGCAACTGGATGCTTGAAGATCTCCATCACTTCTTCGTATTCAAATGGCGATGGCACTGAGAACGATTCGAAATTGTCGATCCCCAAAGTATCCGCCAAATAAGTGAAATCTTTCGCGACAGACAATGTGGCGGAAGAAAAGACAATCGGCAGTTTGCCATCGAATAATTTCTCCTCGAGAATATCCGTCACAAGGCGTGGCATGATGACCAAGGTTTCAATTTCATCTTTTTCTTCAAGCCAACTGATCGCGTCGCCATTTTCAACAAACAAGCCCATCGAGAAGTTATACTGCTCAAAATACTCCTCGGCCAAATTGAGTTCATATTCAGGAATGCTGAACAATTCTCCCTCAAAGACGAACTCTTCCAATAGGCTGTCAACGGTTCGGATCAATTCTGTTCCGATGCGTTTCAGCAGCGGGTCTTCCTGGATCGCTTTGCGGTCTTCTTCACTTGGAATCAAATTGCTGCGCAGTACACGGAAAAATTCGGTATGCAAATCGATGGTCCGTTCAATAAGGCCAAGTGTCTTTTCACGGACGCCGTCGACCATGACTTTTTCTGTCACGTCGTAAAGCGAGCTTTCCTGCACTTCATAAGTAAGCGCGCGCTGTGCTGCAAACTCCAATAAATGGCCTTCATCAAGCACGATTTGGGAAACTTCCGGAAGCAACGGCGCCTGGCCTTCATGCTTGCGGTTTTCTTTCGTCCAAATATGCTCCATCAGGAAATCATGTGAACAAATGACAAGGTCAGTTGCTTCGCGGTAATGGTTACGGTGCAGCGTCTGTCCGCATTTATTACGCATATCGCATGCGTTGCAGTTTTGGATCGGGTGATAGTTGACTTGCTGCCACTGGTCATCGGTCAATTCCGGATAACTTGAGCGTTCGCCATATGGATACATTTGCTGCATTGAATAGGTTTTGTTGACGAATTCTGGAAGCGTATCTTCGATATGGTCGAGAAAATCCGCTTCGCTGCGTTTTTTCGCCCCTTCGAAACGCTGCAGGCATAAATATTGGTCGCGCGATTTCGCAAGGCGGACATCGAGGTTCAAATTGAACAACTCATCCAACCGGTCGATATCGCCGCCTTTTTTCACCAATTGCTCGATCAATGCCTCATCGGCACAAGAAATGAGCGCGGGCTTTCCTGTATAGCGTGCGTACGCAATCGCTGGCAATAAATACGCCATCGTCTTGCCTGTTCCTACACCAGCTTCTGCAAATAGCACTTGTCGTTCTTTCAACGCTTTTTCCAATTGAAACGACATGAAAATCTGTTCATCACGAAGTTCATACCCTTTTTCAGGCAGAATATCGTAGAAGATATCCCCGATCCAGTCGTTCAATGAGTCAAAGAACGTTTTATCTTTGGATAACGGAAATGGCAATGCTTGTCTCATATAAAACCCCTCACAGAGAAACGGAAGGGCTGGCGCCCTTCCGTTTCCTCATTTATTTTTTGGACGTTCTCCCCAAAATTGGAACAGGTCCGTGCGGATAAAGCCATTGTATAATTTGCGTTTTTTCGTCGCTTTTTGACCGTAGAGTTTTTCAAAGCCTTCCATTGAAGACAGCATATAAACAGACCATGTCGGGTATTTCGAGAACATTTGCCCCATATCCTCGATCATTTCTTCGATGACTTCCACTTCACCGATCCGCTCGCCGTATGGCGGGTTTCCGATGACAACACCGTTCTCTTCCGTCGTCGTGAAATCTGTCACTTGGCGCTGCTGCAAGCGGACAATTCCTGCAAATCCCGCTTCAATGACGTTTTCTTCGGCGATTTGGATCATCCGGTGGTCGATATCCGTACCGAGAATATTGAGCGGCTGATCGTAATCCGCTTGTTCTTCCGCTTCAGCTCGGACTTCATCCCAAATCTTGGATCCAACCCATGGCCATTGTTCGCTATCGAATTCACGGTTATAGCCCGGTGCGATATTTTGCCCGATCATTGCCGCTTCGATAACGATTGTCCCTGAACCGCAGAACGGGTCGACGAACGGGCGGTCTGGGGTCCAGCGCGACAACTTGACGAGCGCAGCTGCCAAAGTTTCCTTCAGCGGTGCTTCGCCTTGCCCGACGCGGTAGCCGCGTTTATGGAGTCCGGCTCCGCTTGTATCGATCGATAACTGCACTTTGTCTTTTAGGATCGATACTTCGATCTTAAAGCGCGGTCCCGACTCATCCAAAAAGGCGTTGCGGTGGTATGCTTTTTTCATTCGTTCGACAATCGCTTTTTTGACGATTGACTGGCAGGTCGGCACACTGTGAAGCTTCGATTTAACCGATTTTCCCTGTACGGGTAATTCAGCATCGACTGGCAAATATTTCTCCCATTCGATTGCTTTCGTCTGTTCAAACAAATCATCGAATGTCGTCGCTTCGAATTCGCCGGCGATCAGTTTCACGCGGTCAGCTGTTCGCAGCCAAAGATTCGTTTTCGCGATATCGCGGGCCGTTCCTTCGAAAAATACTTTGCCGTTGTCTGTCGTCGTTTCGTACCCAAGTTCTTTTACTTCATTCGCCACGATGGATTCGAGCCCCATCGCTGCAGTGGCCAGTAATTTATAACTAGTCATAACAACTTCCTTTCCGTCTTCCTAATACCTGTTTTGGTCATATAGCAGCTACTGCTGACACTACCAGATGTCGATAGGCGGCAGCTTGAACCATATATAATTTTTTACTTCAAATTTTTCTTCATTCATATGAAGAAAGGCTCCCCAACAGGAGAGCCTTTCAAAAAAGATAAGTTAAGACCATTCAAAATTCTATAAGCCATGTTTTGTCTCCACGTACTCAAACAGCCAAAGCCTCGTACTAGCGGATGGCAATCATCTATCTGCGGATTCACTCCGCCTCTTCCGTCGGTTCATTTCCCTTGGAAAAGTGCCCCTACCATAATTTGGGTTTCTCACTCGCGGGGTTTACCTCGTTCCACCTGCATAGTTTCCTAGACAGCTCCGTCACTGTGGCACCTTCAGGGTATTTCGGCCATATCCGAAGACTTAGGCGTTCTACCCGCCGTCAGCATTACTGCTGCCCCAGCTTATTGTTTCGCTGAGCGCGATCACTACGGTCATCGCAGATCCGTGTGAGCATGGACTTTCCTCTCCCGCATCAAGTGCGGGAGCGATTGCCAGAATTTCAAATGGCTAACTAAGTATACGCTATTCAGCCGCTGTTGACAAGCTTGTTATCTGTTATCCAGCTTGTTGCCGAATACGTGATTTTCCAAATGGGACAATCTACGCAAAATATCAAAATTGGTCGTTCCAGGCGCGGGAGTTGCTTGCTTTTTTGGCGATTCCTCCAGCTCCGTGCGCAATCGACGGTTTTCATTTTGCAATTGTTCGATTTTTTTGTTGTACAATTCATAGTCTTGAATGACTTCATCCAGGAAATGATCTACTTCGTCCTGATTGTAGCCGCGCATGGCTGTTTTAAAGTCTTTTTCTAAAATGTCTTTTGCTCCATATTTAATATCCATTCGAATCGTCCTTCCATTAAAAGAAACTTCGTGAAATATGTCTATTCCTTACGGCTAGTATAGCATAAGCGATATTTAACGTGTTCTGTGAACCGTAGATTCGGCGGCTTTTTTTCTTTTTTTCTCCTCGAGCCGCAATTCGCGCTTGGCCAAGTCATCCAATATCGACTGCCTGACTTTCGTATGGCTGGCAGCTTCTTTTGCAAAACCGGTCATGACAAGTGCCTGCGATGGGTCTTTGAATTGATGTTCGTGAAGTTTCGCTAAATGCACCCATGCCTCCACTTCCACAGGGCCGCGCAGATGAGGCGCTGCTTCTTTGAACAATTGAAGCGCTTCCGCAAATTCGCCTTTGCGTTTTTTTTGGACTGCCAGCAAAAAGCGGGCAAGCGCCCCGGCGTCTCCGCGCTCAAGCGTGACATGCTCGAGATAAGCGGCGCTTTGGTCGAATTGCTTCAAGTCCGCGTACCATTTGCCGATATTCGTATAGGCGCCGCTCGATTCGCTTGAGAGGTCCTCCATCAGCAAATCGGATGACCGGATGTACAGCGACACAAGCGAGAGGATGTCCAGTTCATTATGGTATAACACTTTCGCCAAGCCTTCCGGAAAACCGCTTTTGACTGCATCGAGATAAATTGCGGGGATCAAATATCCCGGCACGTCACCGCTGCGGGCAAAGCCGAGCTTTTCTTCTTCGATGACGCTGAGCTTGAGCCGCTGCAATTCGTTTTTCCAGATCCGTTTCGTGCCGTGGAATAAATCGATTTGCTTCGGGTCAGGCAGTTTCGGCAAGGCCCCGCGGTGCATCGTCCAGCGTGAATGAAGCTGCGGCCAGTCAAAGCTTTTGCCATTATAAGAAAAAATGACCGAATCCTGGGCTTGCCACAAATTCGACTCATAGAGAAAAGCCGCCTCTTGCGACGGATCCGGCATGATCCATTGGGTCATTTCAAAGCCGCCCGGTTTTCGTTCCAATACGCCGATCAGGAAAATATATGCCCCCGTGCCACCAAGCCCTGTCGTTTCCGTATCGAAAAACACCAAAGGAGCCTCTTCCGAAAGTTTGAACGGATGATCATACTCGGTGTTCTGCCATGCTTCAAGCACGCGGTCGAGTTCGCCCAGCACGACATTGCCGTGACGGTAATCAAGCGGATATGCGATTTTCTTCTCAAACACAAAACCGAATTTATTTTCCTTTAAGGTCAATCCGATTTTTTTCCATTGCAGTTCGTGAGACGGCCGTACAGGAGTCGTTTGCGCTTTTCGGGCTGCCGGTTTTTTATTCAGCATGCCTTTCATCTGCATCAACTTGTTTTCAAAAGACATACGCTCACCCCTCTTTCTCCAATTCCACGAGCAATTCGATGACGCGCCCTTTCATATCCATCGCTGCATCCTGAGCGCCGATGCACGACGGACAACCGTCGAAGCATGGGCATTCCGTGACGTGCTGGCGCGCTTTTTCAAGCAGCGGCTGCCATAACTCATAGATGCGCTCGCTGATGCCGATGCCGCCTGGGTAGGAATCGTGAATGAAAAATGACGGCTGATCGTTATGCGGCGATTTCACTTGAGGCACGACATGGACGTCCCTCCGGTCACATTGCACGAATATTGGGATAAAGCTTTCGATTGCATAAGCCGCGCCGGTCATCATATCCGACAAATCCGAATCGCTGAAATCCGCAGGCTTGTCGAAGCTGAGCCAAGTCGATGAAGTATGCAATTCTTCTGCTGGGAGTGAAATTGGCCCAGAGCCGATATTGTCATGCGTATCGAAACGGATTTTCTTGAAAATTGTCGGCATGGCCAGAACCGCCACATCGCCGTAATACACATTGGATTGATGCAGTTTCCGGTGCTTGTCTTCGCTGATCACTTTTAATTCAATCGCGAGATTCGCGTCGGTGAAATAATCGACATCCACTTCGCGCACATACGCTTTTTTTTCTTCCCAGTCCAAAATCTCCACTTGGAACTGAGTGCCTTGGTGAAGGTAGATCGCTTCTTCGTGCAAAAGTGTCATGGCGCTGAAGCGGTCCATCTCGCCGATGACTTTCGTATCGGCCGGAACCGATTGATCGACGATGACGACGTTTTCCTGTGTCGCCGAGCGCAAGGAAATATCGTGCGCCGGGAAACGGTCGCTCATCCAATGCCAACGGTCTGATGTCCGGACGAGAACCCCTTCTTCCTGAAGATATTCAAGCAAGGCCTGGACATCAAATTCCCCGTACATATCATCTGTCGAAAACGGCAGTTCAAACGAGGCGCATTTCAAATGATCCATCAAGATGATGATGTTCTCCGGATGGATGCGCGCTTCTTCCGGTGATTGGTCGAGAAGATATTCCGGATGGTTGATGATGTATTGATCGAGCGCTGTCGACTGGGCAACATAGACGACGAGCGATTCGTCCTGGCGTCTGCCTGCACGGCCTGCCTGCTGCCATGCGCTCGCGATATTGCCTGGATAGCCGGTCATGATGCACGCCTGCAATTGGCCGATGTCGACACCGAGTTCGAGTGCATTAGTCGATACAACACATTGGATGGAACCGTCGCGCAAGCCTTTTTCGATGGCGCGCCGCTCCGAAGGCAAATAACCGCCGCGGTAGCCTTTAATCGATTCGTCCTGCAACTTATATTTCGTAATTTCGTTTAAATAAGTTACCAGCATTTCCACGCGCACGCGGCTTTTGGCAAAAACGATCGTTTGGACACCTTGCTTGACAAGATATGTCGCCAAATCACGCACTTCGAGCACCGCACTGCGCCGGACGCCGAATGTCGGGTGGACGATCGGCGGATTATAAAACAGGATATGCTTTTTGCCCGCTGGCGCGCCATTCTGGTCGATCAATTCATGATCGGTATTGGTCAAACTTTCAGCCAGCTGCTTCGGATTGGCGATGGTCGCCGACGTACAGATAAAGACCGGATCGCTGCCGTAAAAGTTGCAGATGCGTTTCAAGCGGCGGATGACATGCGCCACATGGGTGCCGAACACTCCTTTATAGGTATGGAGCTCATCGATCACTATATAATGAAGGTTCTCGAAAAGAGACACCCATTTCGTGTGATGCGGCAAAATGCCGGAATGGAGCATATCAGGATTAGTCATGACGATTTGTCCGGCTTTCCTTACCTTGGTGCGGATCGACGGGGACGTGTCGCCGTCATAGGTATAAGACAGGATCGACTGCTCGGTCTTTTCGATTAAATCGTGCAAATCACTTTTTTGGTCTTGCGCCAAAGCCTTTGTCGGAAACAAGTACAAGGCGCGTGCATTCGGGTCATTCAATATTTTGTGCAGCACCGGCAAATGATAGCAATACGATTTGCCGGATGCGGTCGGCGTTACGGCTGTAAATGAATTGCCCGCTTGCGCCAAGTCGAACGCCTGCCGCTGATGGGTATACAATTGTTCGATGCCTTTCTTGCGCAATGCCTGTTTCAGGCTATCGTGCATCGCTTCCGGAAAATCGGCATAGCTTGCCGGTTTTTCAGCTTTCGTGTGCCAGTGGTAAATGCGCTCCATCATCTCCGGCTCCACTTTCCACTCTTTAAGGATTTCCGGTATCGTCTTTTTGATTCTCATTGTTTCTCATCGCCCTTTTCATCTATCGCTGTAAGCAAGGTCTGTATCGTGTACTGAGCCGCTTGGATCGTTTGGACAAAACGTTTTTTGCTTGTATCTTTATAGAAACTTTGGACGAATACTTGCCCCATGCCTTCTGCCGCATTGTCGATTTGCAGCTTGTGGACGTATTTCGGCCGTTCGTTCCGGATAAACATAAGCGAAGCATCTTTCCATTCATCTATGGCAGCATGCCATTTGTCGGCATACGGTTTTACATCTTGAAAAAAATCAGGATCTGCATCCAGTTCACGCATTTTCTTAAAGCGCGCGAGACACATATCGCATTCGTGGTAAAGATCGGTTGATAATTGCTTGAGGTCCATTTTTTTCCCCCTCCATAGCCATTAGTTTATCACAATCCGGCAAGCCATATACAGTTTGCCGAACAAGCATTCTTTTCAGTTGGAGATGGCTCAAAAATCCGCTATTATTAGGAATAAAGTTCGGAAACCTTTCATCATATTTGTCGTCTATGTGCGTGTGATATGATAAAGTAAGCGAGGTGTATCACAAATGGCGATCAATTACCCAAACGGAAAGAAATTTTCTCCACCGAAGGATCAACCGGTGCAGAAAAAGAAAAAAGATGTTTCATTCAGCAATCGCGGGAAAACCCTGGAAGATGAACTGAACGAAACGAATAGTTTTTATTTGCAGCGCGGGCTCGCCGTCATCCATAAAAAGCCCGTGCCGGTGCAAATCGTGCGTGTCGAATACCCGTCACGAAGCGCCGCGGTCATCCGGGAAGCTTATTTCCAAGCGCCCTCGACGACCGATTATAACGGCATCTGGCAAGGCCGCTACGTCGATTTCGAAGCGAAAGAAACCGAGATTCGGACCTCCTTTCCGCTAAAGAACATCCACGAACACCAAGTGCATCATATGGCAGACATCATCCGCCACGGGGGCCTGGCCTTTTTGATTATCCGATTCTCTTCCCTCGACCGCTATTTCGTCTTGCCATTCGAAATACTGGAAACCTATTGGAAGCGAATGGCCGCCGGCGGCAGAAAATCGATGACTTTGGCAGAAGTGGAAGAAGCTTCGGTTGAAGTAAAGCCAGGCGCATTTCCGAGAATCGATTATTTATCCGTGCTCCATCAGCTAATGAAATAGCATATACATGAAAGTGAGGAAGCGCTAGTGAGTGATAAGAAAATATCGCGTGAAGAACGCAGAAAATCAATTGAACGGCAACGGAAAAACTCGAACAAACAAAAGAAATCCGGTGCAAAAACGTGGATCAAAAGAGGATTTCTGGCCATTGCCGCATTAGCGGTTGCTGGCTTTCTGTTCGGGGTCGTCCTATTCGCTGTTTATGCGTCCAGTGCGCCTGAACTCGACGAAGAACTGTTGAGAGATCCGATCAGCCCGGTATTCCTGGCAAATGACGGTGAAACCGAAATCCCGTATTTCACCGCCCAAAATCGTGAATATGTGGAATATGACGACATTCCGCAAGTAATGGAAGATGCGATTCTAGCAACTGAAGACAATCGCTTCTACGACCATTCCGGAATCGATTTGATTCGCCTCGGCGGTGCAGTCGTCGCCAACATCACAGGCGGCTTTGGTTCTCAAGGAGCCAGTACCATTACCCAGCAGGTCATCAAGAACTCCTTCCTGTCCAATGAAAAAACTTTGAAGCGTAAAGCACAGGAAGCCTACTTGGCATTCAAGCTTGAACAGGAATATTCCAAAGAAGAAATTTTTGAAATGTATTTCAACAAGATCCTAATGTCAGGCAATACGTACGGCTTCGGTACAGCTGCAGAGCAATTCTTCGGAAAACCAGCGGCTGAACTGGAACTTCACGAAGCTGCCCTCCTTGCCGGCATGCCGCAAAGCCCGAACCGCTACAACCCATTCAAGAACCCGCAAGCCGCTGAAGAGCGCCGCGATGTCGTCTTGAATTTGATGGAACAGCACGGGAAAATCGATGCAGCACAAAAAGAAGAAGCATGGAACACGCCAGTCGAATCGACCCTTGTTCCGGAAGATCAGCGCACCACAACAGAAGAAAGCACCGAATACACGGCATTCATGGAAATGGTCGTCGATGAGCTCGAAGCCCTAGAAGGCGGTTATTCGCTCGATGAAGGCTTGACGATTTACACGACACTTGAGCCGTATGTGCAAGAACGCGTTAATGAGACGATGGAATCAGACCTCTTCTTTGATGACGAAGTCGAATCCGCCATGACGGTCGTTGACACAAAAACCGGCGGCATCAGCGCAGTCGGTGCAGCACGTGAGTACGAAGGCGATGTGCGCAGAAACTTTGCAACATCCAAAGACCGCGTCATCGGCTCGACGATCAAGCCGCTTGTCAGCTACGGACCAGCCATTGAGTATTTGGATTGGTCGACCGGGCAGACATTAGTCGATGAAGAATATTCCTATAGCAGCGGCCAGGAAATCCGCAACGTCGACGGCCAGTTCCTCGGGCCAATGACAGCGCGCGAAGCCCTGTACCGCTCACGCAACATCCCAGCAGTTAAAGCGCTGGCTGAAGTCGGATCTGATAATGCAAAAGACTTTATACAAAAACTCGGTTTAGATTTAGATAATGTATATGAATCTACGGCACTCGGCGCAGACAATATTTCCTCTGTCGAACTAGCCGGCGCTTTTGCGGCTTTCGGCAATAATGGAGTATTCACTGAACCGCACACGATCAAGAAAATCGTCTTCCGCGACGGTTCAACTGAAGAAATTGTCGCCCCTGAACCTGTGACGGCAATGAAAGACAGCACTGCCTATATGGTGACAGACATGCTGCGTGATGCAGTCGATACAAGCATCGCCGGAGCGACCGGCAAAGAAGCTGCTATCAGCGGATTGGATATGGCCGGTAAAACTGGTACATCCAATTATTCTGAAGAAAATCTTCAGGAATACGGACTCGATGCAAGCTCTGCACGAGATGTTTGGTTTGCAGGGTATACAACAGATTATTCCATCTCTGTGTGGAGCGGTTACCCTGATGTTCGAACACCAATCGACACCGCTTCGAACGAACGCCTGCTTGCACAGCGTTTGTTCAAGCAAGTGATGAGCCAGATCTCTTCACCGGAAACGGCGAGCTTCCAACAGCCGGATTCAGTTTCACAAGAAGTCATCGAAGTCGGCACTGAACCGCTTCGCTTGGCGAGCCCGTTCACCCCATGGAGCATGCGCAGTGAAGAATTATTTGCAAGGGGGACGGAGCCCAGTACAGTATCAGAGCGATTTGTGGCAGACCCTGACCGACCTTCTGGACTAAGAGCAGACGTCAGCGGCAATACCGCGAACTTGAGCTGGAGCCATGGTTCGGATGATGTTTCATTCGAAGTCTCCGTCAACGGCGAAGTACTGACAACGACAGATGACACCAACTATTCTTATGATGGCCTGGAAGAAGGCGTCACATACACATTCCGTGTCGTTGCCACGCAAAATGGCAGACGCAGTGACCCTGCTTCCACGACCATCGAGATCACGCCTCCTCCTGAAGAAGAGCCTGAGGAAGAGCCGGAAGAAGAACCGGTTGAAGAAGAACCAGTAGAAGAAGAACCGGCTGAAGAAGAGCCGGTTGAAGAAGAGCCAGCTGAAGAACAACCGGCCGAAGAACAACCAGCTGAAGAACAACCGGCTGAAGAACAACCGGCTGAAGAACAACCGGCTGAAGAAGAGCCAGCTGAAGAAGAAGCCGTTGAAACTCCGGATGAGCCCGTGGACACTCCTGAGCAGCCGGAAGAACCGGAAGAAGCAGACCAAGAAGGATCAGGCAGCAATGCCTCCTCTTCCAATGAAAATGGCAACGGGAACAGCAACGATAATGAGAACGGCAACAATGATGGAAATAATAACGGAAACAACTCAAACAGCGAGGACGATGAAGACGCTTCTTGATCTTTCATCCCCTTTTAAATCGTCTGCCCTAGATTTTAGGGCAGGCTTTTTTTGTATAAAAAACCCCGGACAGAAGTGGATTCTGTCCGGGGTTCAATCCTTCACTCAGCTGGATAGCCGATCTTTATGCGTGCAATTTTCTTTTTGAGCTCTCCAAATAATTGCTCCAGCTGGCGAGAAGCTGCATGTGCACTTTTAGAATTTCGCACAAATTCAAGCCGTTCGTTTTCATTTAATGGAGACGGCGCAGTGTTTCCAAACATTTCATCCAGCGTTGTTCGCAATGCTTCGTAAATCTGATAGCCGTGTTCAATGAGCTCGCGGCAATCACCTGCTTGCCGCTGAAAACAGGATTGAATTTCATGTCCTACGTTCGCCCAATCTTCATAGAATGGCGAAACGGCCTGATCAATGGATTTCCGTGACAGCATCATGTTTCACTAGACCTTTTTTATCGCGTTTTTTTCCTTCTCGGCAACGGTCAAATAACGGGCACACGTGACAGCCGGGGTTTTGCGCTTTGCAATGATAGCGGCCGAAAAAAATGATCTGGTGATGCGTTTTCGACCAATCCTCTGCAGGGGTTTTTTTCATGATGGCCTCTTCAACTTGCAAGGGAGAGTCTTTCCAACGGCATAAGCCGAGCCGTTTCGAGACGCGTTCGACATGGGTATCGACGGCCAGCGCCGGCTTATTGAATGCAACGGAAACAACCACATTGGCGGTCTTTCTCCCGACGCCCGGCAAAGTCATGAGCAGGTCGCGGTCTTCCGGCACCCGCCCGCCGTGCTGCTCGATCAGTATCCGACTAAGCGCCTGGATGTTCTTCGCTTTATTGCGGAACAAGCCGATTGAACGGATATCCAGTTGCAATTCTTCCAAAGGAACTGAAAGATAATCTTCCGGCGTATGGTATTTTTCAAACAGATTTGCTGTCACTTTATTGACGAGCTTGTCAGTGCATTGTGCAGACAATAATACCGCAATGACCAAATCGAACGGATTGCGGTGGATCAATTCACAATGAGCATCCGGAAACATATAGTCCATTTCCTCCAGGCAAGCGAGCCATTCTTTTTTCGTCATCATCCTATCACCTGCTAATTCCGTTCTTCCAGCCAATTATAGAATTGCACTTTTTTTGCGGTGCTTTCCTGCGGCTGGATGCGGATGTTTTTTTCCCGGAACGAATTCGCATGCCGTGACACTTGGCTCGACGTCCGGATATTCTTTTTTTTCCACTCGAACAAAATACGGTCAACATAGCGCAAGCTGATCTTCTGCGCGATGACAGCTTCTTTCAATGCCATACGGATAACTTCCGGGGTATGGCCGTCCTGGTCCATCCACATGGAAATCGTCTCGATCTCCATCGGCGATAGAAAGCGGCCGAACTCTTGCTCAAACAGTTGGAAGATCTCGCCTTCCTGTTCTTTTTGCGTATGCTCTTTTTCGGTTTGCGCTTGAAGTTCTAAGCAATCCACGAGTTTGTCCCATAGAGGCTGGAGAGAAATCGTCTCGGTCAGCATGCCATCAACCGTTTCCTGGCGTATCGATAAATAGCCCTGCTGCATCAATTTCTGCAACATCGTCGTCACGCCATTCTGGCTAGCCGACATCCGGGAGGCGATTTCATCCGGCGTCGGGAACACGTTCCCTGCCTGTTGGAAGGAATGAATTTGCAATAGCATGATCGCTTCCTCGTCACTGATCTTCAAGCGCCGGTAAAACTGAAAAAAAAGCTGGGAAATGGTCACATTTCCCTGCTCAATCCATTGTTGCAATCGGTCAGACTGTTTCATATCCCAACCACCTTTCTGTATGCAAATTTCTAGCTGTCTAAATCTATTAGGATATTTCAGGTACTGCTCCAGAAATCTCGTATAAAGGATTTCTGGAGCAGTTGTTTAACTTTTTAAGGGTACAGACGGTTCAACAAACGCGGGAATGGAATGGATTCGCGGACATGTTCTGCCCCGCTGATCCAAGCGACGGTGCGTTCAAGGCCTAAACCGAATCCTGAATGCGGTACCGCTCCGTATTTGCTGAGATCCAAATACCATTCGTAGGCAGCTTCGTCCAGGTTATGCTCTTGGATGCGCTGTTTCATTAGCTCATAATCATGGATGCGTTCAGATCCGCCAATGATTTCACCATAGCCTTCAGGTGCGATCATGTCAGCGCATAGCACGACGTCGTCGCGGTCTGGATGCGGCTGCATATAGAACGGTTTGATGCCGATCGGGTAATGCGTGATGAAGATCGGCATATCGTAGCTTTCAGCCAACGCAGTCTCGTGGGGCGCCCCGAAATCTTCGCCCCATTTGATATCGTCAAAGCCGTTGTCGTTCAGCCATTTGATCGCTTCGTCATATGTGACACGCGGGAACGGTGCTTGGATTTTTTCCAACTTCGTTGTGTCGCGGCCAAGACGCTCGAGTTCAAGCTGGCAATTCTTCAAGACGGATTGCACAATATGCGCCACATACTGCTCTTGGACTTCCAAGCTCTCAGCATGTTCCACAAAGGCCATTTCCGGTTCAATCATCCAGAATTCAATCAAGTGGCGGCGGGTTTTCGATTTTTCAGCACGGAAAGTCGGGCCGAACGAGAACACTTTACCTAATGCCATCGCAGCCGCTTCCATATAAAGCTGGCCGGATTGTGATAGATACGCATCTTCATCGAAGTATTTCGTCGCAAACAATTCCGATGTGCCTTCCGGCGACGATCCCGTCAGAATCGGCGGGTCTACTTTGACGAATCCATTGTCATTGAAGAATTCGTAAGTGGCACGGATGATTTCGTTGCGGATTTTCATGATGGCGTGTTGTTTTCTTGAACGCAGCCATAGATGGCGGTTGTCCATCAAGAATTCAGTGCCGTGTTCTTTCGGCGTAATCGGGAAATCTTTCGCTTCCTGGATCACTTCGATCTCTGAAATGGCCAGCTCGTAACCGAACGCAGAGCGCTCGTCTTCTTTTACTTCACCAGTCACATACAATGAAGTTTCTTGCGTCAATGCTTTCGCTTTGGCAAAGATTTCTTCGCCTACTTCTGCTTTAACGACGACGCCTTGCACGAAGCCGGAACCGTCGCGCAATTGAAGAAAGGCGATTTTGCCGCTTGAGCGTTTATTGGCGACCCATGCGCCAAGCTTGATGGTTTGTCCGTTATATTTTGCCATTTCGGCGATAGTGATTTTTTTCATCTATTAAATAGCCTCCAAATGTATAGTGCTTATTCTTTCCAATGCTTGTGAACAAATTGGCTGATGCGTTCGACTGCTTGTTCCAATAGCTCGAGTGATGTGGCATAGGACAAACGGATCGTCGAATGCGCGCCAAAGCCAGATCCTGGAATTACTGCCACGTTTGCTTCTTCGAGCAGTGCTTTCGCAAAATCATCAACAGATGAAAAGCCGGTTTTCGCTGCAGCTTCTGAAACGTCCGGCAGCAAATAGAATGCCCCTTGAGGACGCAAAACGGTGAATCCTGGAATTTCTTGCACTTTCGGAAAAATAGCTTCCAAGCGGCTTTCAAATGCCTGGCGCATTTCTTCCACTGCATCTTGCGGGCCGTTATAAGCTTCGATTGCAGCGTATTGTGATGTAGTCGTCGGGTTTGACGTCGAATGGCTCGCAAGGTCGGTCATTGCTTTGATTAATTCCTTATCACCAGCTGCATAGCCGATGCGCCATCCGGTCATCGAATGCGATTTCGATACGCCATTGATGATGACCGTGCGGCTTTTCGCATCTTCTGACAGCTCTGCTACGGAAATATGGGTGGCATCTCCGTAGATCAATTTTTCGTAAATTTCATCGGAAACGATGAGGATATCCGCTTCGCGGCATACTTCAGCGAGTGCTTCAAGCTCTTCTTTCGAGTACAACATGCCCGTTGGATTGCTTGGCGAGTTGATGATGACGGCTTTTGTGCGGTCTGTAATCGCTTCGCGCAATTGTTGGGGAGTGATTTTATACGATTGTCCGGCAGTCGCTTCTATGTAAACCGGGACGCCCCCTGCCAATTTCACCTGCTCCGGATAGCTGACCCAGTAAGGGATCGGGATAATGACTTCATCGTCTTCGTTCAACAATACTTGGAACAGCGTATAAAGTACATGTTTTGCCCCGACACCGACAAGGATTTCATTTTTTTCGTAGCTCAGTCCTTGGTCGCGCTGCAGTTTATCCTGGATCGCTTGCTTTAGCGCTGGCAACCCGCCAGCAGGCGTATATTTCGTCTTGCCTTCTTCCATGGAGCGCTCGGCAGCATCGAGAATGTTTTGAGGTGTATTGTAATCCGGTTCTCCTGCCCCAAGCCCGATGACGTCGACGCCTTGTGCTTTTAGTTCATTCGCTTTTGCCGTAATCGCCAATGTCGTGGATGGCGTTAAGGTCTGTACGCGGTTTGCTAATTTCAACAAATTGATCAACCCTTTCACAAATTCAATATGCGCTTCCACCAAGTGCCGTCTTCCGCCAAGAGATAGACGTAGTTCAAGCGCCCAGCTTCATTCAAAAAGGCGATTTCCCATACAGCCCCGGCCTCTTCCATGCCGAGCTTCGTATGAAGGATTTCCTCGACTTCCATATCTTCCTGAACGATTTCGCGCGCTTGTTGAGCGGTTACTTGGTCTTCAAGCATCAATGCTTCCATGTCCCCTTCTTCAGGAACGAAGGCGGCTTTTATCTGTCCTTCCCCGTCCGTTCCAAGCACTGTAACGGATTGGGTCGAGCTCGAATAGACGTATGCCCGCTCCACTTCATCGAGCAGCCCTTCCGCCTCCACTTTTTCTGCGGCTGCTTGTTCAGCTTCCGAGAACGGTTTATTGCCGAGGAATAAAATGACCAGCACAATGGCTACAGCCAAAAAAGACAGAAAAACGATGATGAATTTCATCCATTCTTTCATATGATCACCTAGGTTTTATAAATTGTGAAAACCGCTTTTGACTGATCGTCTTTATCGAGCGCCAGTCCAAACATCAAATCGCGGTCTTTCAATGTCCGGTTCAATGCATCGACCACTTTGTACAGGTCGGATTGATACTCGACTTGCACAGTATTTAATACTTCGATCTTGGATTCCATTGTTCGGCACTTCCTTTCGATTGAAGGAACCATTCTTCCCTCTTTATCCTTGCTTATTATACCAATGTTCAATATCGGTTACCATCTTTTCCAAAGACACTTTGGCGACCGGCACATCCGGCAAGGCATGCAAGAATTCCTCACCGTATGATTTCGTTTCAATACGGCGGTCCAGCACGATAAACAAGCCCTTATCCTTTTTCGAGCGGATCAGCCGCCCGAACCCTTGGCGCAAACGCAGCACGGCTTCTGGCAAAGCATAATGCATAAATGGATTAATGCCTTCTTTCGAGATGATCCGTGATTTCGCTTTAAAAACAGGCTCTTCGGGTGATGTAAAAGGGAGCCTTACTACAACGACAGCGCGCAGCGCATCCCCAGGCACATCCACGCCTTCCCAAAAACTATTCGTCCCGAACAATACCGATTTCTGGAATCGCTGAAACGATTTCAATAATTTCATGCGGCTGCCTGAAGACATGCCTTGCGCAAACAGCATGTAATCGTCGAGCAGCTGTGAATCCTGGATCAAATCGACGGTTTTCCTCAGCATATCCTGTGACGTGAACAACACAAAACAGCGCCCTTCGGTAACAAGCACCGTCTGGGTGACCGCGTCCGCTACGGATTCGATGTATTCCTGCTGGGACACTTGCTGGATATCCGGCATGTCTTCAACGATATAGACTTTAGCGCCGCTGTAAAATTGATCAGCAGGTTCAAACTTTTCGATCGGCACCTGATTCGGTATACCGAGCTGGTTGACGATAAAGCGTTCATTCGACGGAACGCTCATCGTGCCCGACAGCCAAATGACTGCTTTTTCGCCTCTCGCCTGGCCGATGACTTTATCGACGAGCGACGCGACTTCGTAAGGCCGTTTGTATAGCGATAAGCTCGTCGGCATGCTGCGCAAATCGCCTTCGATCCAGGAAACTTCATCTTCTTTCGGGAACAGGAAAATCTCACTGAACTCCACCGATTTCAGCATCAACTCTTCAGTCCAATAACGGAAATCCGCGAGCACAAGCCGTTCATTCATCGTCAGTTCCGTGAAGCGTTCAGCTTTTTGCAGAATGGTCTGGGCGATGTCGATCCAACTGTTCAAGAATCTCAGAAAATCCATGAAACTTTCCCGTTCGAAATCCAATTCATCCAATAAAGATGCACATTTTCGTGTGCGGCTATTATGGAATCTATTCTGGAAGGCCTGTGCAAGATAAAGCGTCACTTCATCGAATAAACTGGTGTACTTTAAATACAAGGATTCCATTTGCAATAGCTCGGGCACTCTGGCAAAACCGTGCGATTCGGCAACGCGGTAGAATTTTGAAAACAGCTGGTTTTCATCAAAGCTTCCCAATTGGCCGAATACATAGCGCCATTGCGTGTAGACGAAAGTTTTCTCTTTATGGGCAACTGCCGCTTGTACGACTTGATGCGCTTCATCCCATATATAGGCATCGACGTTTTTCAATATTGTCCGCTTTTGGTTATGTGGATTCAACAGGAATGCATGATTGGTCACAATGACATCGGCATGTTCAGCTTCTGTCAGTGCATGTTCATAGAAATCGACGGTTTTTTCTAGCTTTGTCAATTTCCTTAAATGCGAACGGCGTACTTTATCGACCAGCAACTGGCCGCCGCTCGACACATTCAATTCGTTTAAATCGCCGGTCTTGGTCGAAGTCAACCAGACCATGATCTGCATGATCGTGAACGTTTCATCATAAGACTCATCATCACCGTGAAGCAACTCGAAAAAGCGGCCCAAATCGATATAATGCGACAGCCCTTTGATGAGCGCAACGTGGATATTTGAACCAAGAAATTCTTCTGCGAGCTTGACTTCCTTGGAAACGAGCTGATCCTGCAAGTGGGTCGTATACGTACTGATGACCACTTGTTTGCCCGAGTCTTTGGCATAAGCCGCTGCTGGCAATAGATAGCCCAGTGTCTTGCCCATGCCTGTCGATGCTTCAATTACCAATTCACTTCGCTCATGGATTGCCCGCTCCACCGCTTGCATCATCGCGACTTGGCTCGGCCGCTGTTCGTATTCCGGCTTGACCATCTCCAGCCCTTTTCGCCAAGCCGACTGCTGCGGCGAATCGTCGGAGACTTGCGCGCGCTCCGCTTTCGGGACGATCGGAATGCCGCGGAAACGGCCATATCGATCGGCTTGGCCATTGCGTTTTTGCTGCGTAATTTCAAACAGCAAGCGCGATAGGTCCGATTTTAATTGGAAAGAGCGCTTATGCAAAAGGACAAGCGTATCATAAGGAAGTTCAGCCAGTTCCTGTTTCGCCCGTAAAAACAGTTCAGCTGTCGCCAAGGCATCATCATCAGCGCGATGCGCATTGTTCAAGCGAATGCCTTGTTCTGCAGCAATGTCCTGTAATTTGTAACTGAAGGCCGTCGGATAAATAAGGCGTGAAAGCTCCACAGTATCCATGGCCAGCCCCTGCCATTTCGGCATGCCGGCACGGCTCAGTTCCGCTTGCAAAAACGGTAAATCAAAATGGATATTATGGGCAATGAAAATAGCGCCTTCCAATTGCCTGTAGATTTCCTCGGCGTACGCTTCAAAAGGCTCTGCATTTTCCACGTCCCGCTCCGTAATATTGGTCAGATCCTGTATAAACGCCGGAATTTTCCGTTGCGGATTGATGAATTTCGTATATGTATCAACGATTTCTCCTTGTTCGATCGCCACCATCGCCAATTGGATGATCCGGTCACCTTTTGCAGGGGAATGGCCCGTTGTTTCGATATCGACAACGACATATTTTTGGGAATTCATGATAACCCCTCTTTCTCAGGTGATTCTCTCAGGAAAAATTGTAACATATTCGCCCGCTGTTCGCCGGCGGGAACACGCCAAAAAAAGAAACACTCCAAAAGGGGGAACTTTTCCCTTTTGGAGTGTTCAAGGATCGATCCCTACATGACCGTCGCTTCCGGTTCGTAATGGATGATTTCTTTGATGGAATTGTCTGCGTCCATAATCGCCACAGTCGGTTTATGGCTGCGCGCATCTTTGTCCATGACATAGCCGTAAGACAAGATGATGACGATGTCCCCGCGCTGCACGAGACGCGCTGCTGCCCCGTTGACACAGATAACGCCGCTTCCGCGTTCTCCCGCAATGATATACGTCTCGAAGCGTGCGCCATTATTATTATTGACGATATGGACTTTCTCATTCGGCAGCATGCCGACTGCATCCAATAGATCCTGGTCAATCGTGATGCTGCCGACATAATTCAAATCGGCTTCAGTTACCGTTGCACGGTGAATTTTGGAATTGAGCATCATTCTAAGCATAGGTCAGTTCTCCTTTAAATTGAAAATAATATTGTCAATGAGGCGGGCTTTTTGGAATTGGACAGCGAGCGCGAGGATCGCTTGCCCGTTCGGCGCTTTGGTCAAGTCCGGGTAAGACAGCAGCTCGATGTAATCGATTTTGCCGGAAGTTTCCGACTGGATAAACCGGGTCATTTCCGGAATTGGGTCTTTGCCGTCGCGAGCGGCCGTCACTCCCCGTTGCAAGGATTGATAAAGTTTTGGCGCTTCGGCGCGTTCTGTTTCACTCAGATAGACATTGCGCGAGCTTTTGGCAAGCCCGTCCTGTTCTCGGACTGTTGCGATGCGGTGGATTTCCAGCGGGAAATCGAAATCCCGCACAAGCGACTCAATGATCGCCAGCTGCTGTGCATCCTTCTGGCCGAAATAGGCCGTATCGGGTTGAACAAGATGGAATAATTTCGTCACCACTTTCAGCACACCATCAAAATGTCCCGGGCGGCTTTTTCCGCATAAGACATCCGCAAGCGTTCCCGCTCCCATCGTGATTTGCGATTTGCGCGGGTACATCTCTTCTACAGGCGGGGAGAATATCACATCGACGCCCGCTTGTTCAGCGAGCAGGCTGTCCCGTTCGAAATCGCGTGGATAGCGGTCAAAATCTTCATTCGGGCCGAATTGCGCCGGGTTGACGAAAATGCTCATGACGACCACGTCGTTTTCCGATTTCGCGGATTCAACAAGTGCCAGATGCCCTTCGTGCAAAAAGCCCATCGTCGGCACCAATCCAATCGACTGCCCGTTTTCTTTTGTGCTCAGTACCCAGTCTCTTAAGTCCTTCACCGTGTTTACGACTTGCATGTTTTCCTCTCCTTTTTAGGAGAAAACCATATAAAAAACCTTCTGTCAGAAGACAGAAGGACAGAAAATTCCAATTCGGTTTCCTCCGTCCCTGTCATGTAATGATCAAGGCAGAATCGTATTCAGTTATTGCTTGCTGTTGCGTGCCACGGTGCAGTTCGCATCGGATACTGCCCGTTATTTTCACTATAGCAGAATTTCTGGAAAATGCCTATATGCTTTACTTTAGCTCGATATCTGCGGAATAAATGCCATGAAGCTTGCCGTCTGCCGTACGCAGCTGCAAGACGCCGTCTTCTGTAATGCCTTCCGCTATGCCTTCTAAGGTTTCACGCGACATGCGTGCGCGAATGGCTTTGCCGATTGTCGCGGAATGCCCTTCCCATAATATTTTTAGCGGGGCAAAACCTTTTTCAATATAGAGCTCTGTATAAACTTCAAGGAAGTGCAGAATTTCCTGCACTAATTCCCTGCGGTTTATCGGCTGGCCAGACTCAAGGCGCAAAGAAGTGGCGATGTCCTGCACGGCAGCATCAAAATCTTCCCGTTCTTGATTGACGTTGACCCCGATGCCGATGATCAAAGCTTGGATGCCATCAGCATCCGATTGCAGCTCTGTCAGGATGCCTGTCGCTTTTTTCGTGCCGAACAGGATATCGTTCGGCCATTTGATAGATGCTTCTAAACCCGTCACCGATTGAATCGCCCGGACGATCGCTACCGCAGCGACTAATGTAAACTGTGGCGCTTTATGGGGCGGGACGTCCGGACGCAAGATGATGCTCATCCAGATTCCTTGGCCCTTCGCCGAATCCCATTTTCTCATCAAACGGCCTCTGCCTTCTGTCTGAAGCTCCGCAATGACCACCGTTCCATCCGGCGCGCCTTCTTGTGCCAATTGGTGCGCAACAATTTGAGTTGATGCACATTGTTCCATATACTCGATGCGCTTGCCGATTTTTTTCGTCTTGAGATCGGCTTGGACAAGAAAAGCTTCCAGGCTGTCCGGGCTTTTTTGGATGCGGTAGCCTTTTTTCCGTACCGATTCGATTCCATAGCCCATTTCCTCAAGTTCTTTCATATGTTTCCAAATCGCCGTTCTGGAAACTCCGAACTCATCTGCCAATTGCTGGCCTGACACCGGTTCAGATCCCGCTTCCAAAAGCCGTGTCGCCAATTTATGTGTGACGGTGATATTCATCTATGAACCAGTCCTTTATCCGTTCTTTGTCATTGGCCAAGCGGCGTTCGACCACTGCTTTTTCAATATGCAAGGTCCACTCTTTCAGCCATGCCCCTGCCTTTTTTCCAGTCCATTCCATCAAATCACGCCCATTGGCCGCAAGTTCTGATTTCGATTGGATTGGCAACGCCTGTTGCCGCTCTTTCACCGCTTGCGTTTTATGCGATGCGGCCTGTGCAATCATCAATTGGCGTTCGGTGAAGCTATAATAAACCCAGTCGTCCCAAAACGGCAGCCGGCTCGCTTCAAGCGCCCGCTGAAGGTCTTTTTTGTCCTGGTTGGAGAAACGGTATTCACGTATCGCACCGAAAGTCTCGCCATTTTGATGCAATAGGTAAAACCAGCCCGACAATGGATCTTTGCTGGTTGTGTAGCCAGACCAGTCCAGCTCAAAAAGTCCGCCGGATGGCAAAAACCGGTTCAGGCAGGTTTCGTTTAAATAACGCATGCTGATGTCCGGAGCTGCAGAAACCATGACTTTGTCCAATTCCGCCTTGATGCGCTCCATGGCGACGGACTGGATCTTCTCTGCGTGTTCGATAATGGCTTGTTTGGTCGCGGGCTCGATATGGAAATTCAACTGCCCTGAAAAGCGGATCGCCCGCAGCATGCGCAAAGCATCTTCTGCGAAACGCTCTTGTGGAACACCGACTGCCCGAATGATGCCTGCACTTAGATCTTCCTTGCCGCCGAAAGGATCGATGATTTCCATTTGTTCAGTCATGGCCATTGAATTGATGGTGAAATCACGGCGTTTTAGATCTTCTTGCAATGAATTGACGAATTCCACTTTATCCGGCCTCCGATTATCCGAATAGCCGCTTTCTGTTCGGAATGTCGTGACTTCGGTTCCTTGTCCTTCGATGAGGATCATAACCGTTCCATGCTCAATTCCTGTATCGATCGACCGTTCGAATAGGGCTTTCACTTGTTCGGGTGAAGCGGAAGTCGCCACATCGATATCATGAGGCACAGATCCGCGCAAATAATCCCGCACTGCACCGCCAACCATATAGGCTTCAAATCCCGCTTCTTTCAAACGCGCGATAATCTGCTTGGCCTGTTTCATTGCTTGTCGGCCTTTTTCAGCAAGCGAGCGTATAGCATTTCGTATTCGGCGAGGATTTTCTCTGAGCTGAAGCGTTTGGTCGCGGTTTTCAAAGCAGTCGACGACATTTTTTCATGGAGCATATCGTCGGTTAATATACGGATTGCTGCATCAGCTGCAGCATCGATATCGCCAAGTTTAACCAAAAAGCCGTTTTCCTCCGGTTCGATGATTTCCGGGATGCCACCGATTTGTGTTCCGATTGCCGGCACGCCGCAAGCCATTGCCTCAAGCAATACAAGGCCAAATGCCTCTTTTTCCGACATCAGCAATTTCACATCGCTCATGCTGTAAAGTTCCGATAGATTGTCGCGCTTGCCGAGAAACAAGACTTGCTGCTCGATATGGAGATCTTTCACTTGCTGGTGGATGCGGCTCATTTCAGGGCCGTCGCCGACCAGCAATAATTTGGCGCCGATAGCGCTTTGCACTTTCGCAAAAGTGGAGACGACATCTTCCACGCGTTTCACTTTGCGGAAATTCGACACATGGATCAATACTTTTTCATGCGCTTCAATGCCCAGTTCTTCTTTCAACTTGGCTGAATCGCGCTGGTGGTACTCCCGTTCATCGACAAAATTATGGACGGTTTCAATCTCTTTATCCGGTGCGATCATGTCATAGGTTTGCTGTTTCAATGAATCCGACACTGCCGTCACGATATCGGATTTCTCGATGCCGTAGCGGATTGCATCTTTCAATGAACTATCTGTACCGAGGACAGTGATATCCGTTCCGTGCAAAGTCGTGACGATGCCAATATCGGATCCTGCCATATCGCGTCCTAATATCGCACAAACGGCATGAGGGATCGCATAATGCACATGCAGCAGGTCAAGTTCTTCGTTTTTGATCACTTCTGCAATCTTGGTGGCCAGCGCTATGTCATACGGTGCATATTGAAACACTGAATAGCTGTTAACATCCACTTGATGGCTAAATATATTCGCATACAGCCGGTTTAGCCGGAACGGCGTACTCGAGGTGATAAAATGGATTTCATGGCCTTTTTCAGCCAGCATTTTTCCCAGTTCCGTCGCCACTACGCCAGATCCGCCGACTGTCGGGTAACATGTAATTCCGATCTTCATTTTTCGCAAAATCTCTCCTCCTATTTCCGGCGGTCGCTGAGGAGCCGCCAATCGACCAATCCATTTTCCAAACCTTTTAGGAGGACTTCAGCTGTTCCCATATTGGTCGCAAGCGGGATTTGGTATACATCACAAAGGCGGATTAAAGCCGTAACATCCGGCTCGTGCGGCTGGGCTGTCAGCGGATCGCGGAAAAAGATAATCATATCCATTTCATTCTGGGCTATCATCGCCCCGATCTGCTGGTCTCCCCCAAGCGGCCCGGATTGAAAACGATGGACCGATAGGCCAGTTCCTTCAACCAAGCGGGAGCCGGTCGTTCCTGTTGCGTACAACTGATGCTTCGCCAAAATCGGCTTATAAGCTAGTGCAAATTGTATCAAGTCATCTTTTTTCCGATCGTGCGCAACCAATGCGATATTCATCCAATCGCCTCCATTATTTTAGCCTATGATATGTTCCAGGCCGTAAATTAATTCTTTACGTTCTACCACTTCGCGAATCGACAAACTGACTCCAGACATGAATGAACCACGGTTGAACGAATCGTGGCGCAATGTCAAAAGCTGTCCTTCGCCGCCAAGCAGTACTTGCTGATGTGCAACTAATCCCGGCAGACGGACACTGTGGATGCGCATGCCTTCGTAATCTGCGCCGCGAGCGCCTGGTAATGTTTCCTTTTCATCAAGATGCCCTTGCCGATGTACTTGCCGCGTTTCGCTCATCATATGGGCCGTCTTCATTGCGGTGCCTGACGGGGCATCCAGTTTTTGGTCATGATGCATTTCGATGATTTCCACATCCGGCAAATATTTCGCCGCCTGTTCTGCGAATTTCATCATCAATACCGCTCCAACCGCAAAGTTCGGCGCGATGATGCAGCCGAGAGCTGAAGTTTTTGCGAGTTCCGTCAATTCCTTCAATTCCTCTGTAGAAAATCCGGTCGTTCCGACAACTGGGCGAATGCCGAGCTGCAATGCTTGTTTTGTATGGGCATAAACATGCTCGGGCGTCGTCAAATCGACGAGGACATCGGGTGCATGCTGGCCGTGAAGCTTTTCTAGATCGGTAAAGACCGGCACTTGAAAACTTTCAGGAAACAAGCCCGTCTCTGCTAACGTTGCGCCGATGTCTTTATAATCCAGAGCTGCCACCAATTCCATATCGGCATTTTCCATTACAGTATGTACAGCTTCTTTGCCCATTTTCCCACGTGCTCCGGCAATCGCTACTTTTATCGTCATTATTGTTCTTCCTTTCTCGTCCAGCGGTCTTTATCACGGGTCCGGAATTTTTCCATGACCCCGTCGTGAGCTTCCTGCAAGTCGATTTCCATGGAGTTGGCCATGCAAATCAAGACAAATAGTACATCGCCCATTTCCTCTTCGATCAGCTTTTCTGCCTCTGTCTCTTTTTTCTTTTTCGGCCCGTAAACATGATTGACTTCACGCGCCAATTCCCCAAGCTCTTCGGTCATTCGTGCAAGCATTTCCATCGGTGCAAAATATCCTTCTTTAAACTGACCGATATGGCGGTCCACTTCTTGCTGTAATTGCCTCATGCTTTTATCTGCGTTCACTGTCATCACACTCCCATTCAATCGTAAAGAAAACAGGGGGTGTTGTCAAAAACGGCATCATGGCAGATAATACAGAAGTTAATGACAAAAAAGGGAGGCTGCTTTTTTATGAAAGATCTTCAGTTGAAAAACATTTTTTTCATCCTACTCGGTTCAGCTATCTATAGTTTCGGCTTTGTTCATTTTAATATTCAAAATGAGCTGGGGGAAGGCGGCTTCGCAGGCATCACTTTGATCCTTTATTTTCTTTGGAACTGGGACCCGGCTTTGATGAACCTGTTATTGAATATTCCCTTATTCTTTATCGGATGGAAACTGCTCGGGCGCAAGGTGTTTCTTTATACGATCATCGGCACGGTCGCTGTTTCCGTCTTCTTGAAAATCTTCCTTGTCTACGAAGTCCAAATCCCTTTGCGCGACGACTTATTCCTTGCCGCTTTGTTTGCCGGCGTCTTTGTCGGGGTGGGGCTTGGCATCATCTTCCGCTACGGGGGAACGACTGGCGGGGTTGACATCATTGCCAGGCTCGTTCAGAAATATCTCGGCTGGAGCATGGGCAAAACGATGTTCCTGTTCGATGCATTGGTCATCATGCTGTCGTGGCTGACATTTCTCGACTACCGCTCCATGATGTATACGCTCGTCGCGGTCTTCGTCGGCGCCCGCGTCATCGACTTTGTCCAAGAAGGGGCATACTCCGGACGCGGCGCCTTGATCATTTCCAATTCGCAAGAAGAGATTGCAAGCCGCATTGCCATCGAAATGGATCGCGGCATCACGATTCTCCGCGGCTATGGCCATTTCACTAAAGAAGAGCGCGAAGTCCTTTACTGCGTCGTAGCGCGCAATGAGCTTGTGCGGCTGAAGAACATCGTCAATTCCGTCGATCCCCACGCATTCGTCTCGTTGATCGAAGTGCACGACGTCATGGGTGAAGGGTTTACGCTCGATGAACAAAAACAACCTCTATAATGAAATCGGACCACATAAAAAACGGGCGGGAAAAGCAAATGCTTTTCCCGCCCGTTTCGTTTTATTATGAACGGTCCATGCTTGTGTAGATCAAGATCAGACGAGCAAGTTCGATCACTGCAACAGCAGTGGCTGCTACATAAGTCATCGCCGCTGCGTTCAATACTTTTTTCGCATGTCTCTCTTCATCGTTGCGGATGATGTTATGCGACAACAGCTGGTCCATCGCACGGTTTGAAGCGTTAAACTCCACAGGCAAAGTGACCAATTGGAACAACACACCGACCGCAAGAAGCGCGATACCGATCAACAAGGCGCCGCTCATCTGTGCGAATATGCCGATCATGATGAAGACCCACGACATGTTCGATGAAATATTGACCATCGGCACTAGGCGGTGGCGGAAGCGCAAGAACGAATAATCCGTTGCATCCTGGATGGCGTGCCCCACTTCGTGCGCTGCGACAGCCGTGCCGGCAACCGATGGCTCATGGTAGTTATGGCTGCTGAGCGCAACCGTTTTCGTCATCGGGTTGTAATGGTCGCTGAGCATGCCGCGGCTTTCGACGACTTTGACATTATTCAAGCCGTTTTGGTCGAGAATGATGCGAGCCACTTCGGCCCCTGTATGCCCGGAAGTCGACCGGACTTTGGAATATTTCTTATACGTGCTTTTCAATTTCATTTGAGCCCAAATCGGCACAATCAACAAGACGATAAAATAAATCAAATAGCCGCCCAATCCCATTTTATTGATCAACCTCTCTTTTTGTTTCTATATGTCTATTTTACTTGTTTTTCTGACTTTTGGTCAACTGATACGCCGCGGTTCTAGGTGGCGGTTCTGTGACGCCGTAAACCACGCGAACGCGATGCAGGCAATTGACAGCCAGAATGTGAAATAGCCGATTTGTGCGCTGAATTCACTTAAGCTCGAATAGATCGGCATCTGCCCGAACACATAATCGATGACATCGTTATGTAACGTCCAAATAGCGGTGAGTGCCACAGACAAATACCCAAAACGGTAATGCTCGAAATAAAGCACAGCTTGCAGCGCCATGGCGAAATGCGATGCGACGAGCATCCAACCCAACCAGCCGATCGACCCGGTTTGCAGGAGCGTCAACAAATTCATGACGACTGCCCACAAACCATATTTGATCAAGGTGACAAAAGCGAGTGCTTCAATTAACGGGCTGTGCTTGCCGATAATCCAGAGGCCGAGCACTATCGTGAAGAATAAGCTTGCGGTCGGGCTATCCGGCACGAATATGAGAAATATCGGTTCGGTGATGCGCAATTGCCAGCCATACCAAATGTATCCGTATATCGTGCCTCCTAAGTTGACGAAGAACAGCAATATCAAAAACGGCCTGAACATCAGCCAAGCAGAGATTTTCGCTGTAAATTCCACCATCCAATCGTCCTTTCCTGTGCAGAAAAAAAGAGCCGGTTTCCCGGCTCTTTTTCTGTAAGTTTATTCAGCTTCAAGTCCAGCAATGAACTCTGTCATGACTTGAAGGTCTTCATCAGTTCCATCCCAAGAAGGTGGCATCAATTGAGTACCTCCATCTTCGATACCGTTCACAGCAATTTCAGCAATTTCTTCAGCTGACAAGCCAGTTCCGATCAAGCTCGGCCCGACTGCCCCTTCCAAATTGTCGCCGTGACAGCTGATACAAGCCGCTGCTGAATAGATTTCATATCCAGGATCTGCTGTATCGATTTCAACTTCTTCTGTGATTTCCCCTTGGCGAGCCGCTGCTTCCCAGTCATGGTTAGCTACTGATTCCCAAGTCAAGAAGACGATGGACGCGATTGCCAAAAGCATAAAGCCAGTCGGCAATGGGCGTTTTGACGGACGGCGTTCCGGTCCTCGGTCGAGGAACGGGGCAAGCATCAAAGCACCGAACGCAAGGCCCGGAATGATGATTGCGCCGACAACGTTAAACGGTCCGGACGCGAATTCATATTTCAATAATTGGTATAAGAACAAGAAATACCAGTCTGGCAGTGGAATATATGCCGTGTCTGTCGGATCAGCCTGGCCTTCAAGAGGCGAAGGGTGGGCGACAGTCAAGAGCAAATAGCCAATTAAGAAGACGGAACCAATCATCCATTCTTTTAGAAGGAAGTTCGGCCAAAAGGCTTCTGTTTTGCCAGGATATTCGGAGTAATCTTTCGGGATATTCGGTTTCCGAAACTCCATGCTCGGAACACGTGAATCCCCTACAAATTTCATCCCTTTTCCGCGGTGCATAGTGTCCCCTCCTTAAAATCCTTGATCAAGGATGAATTACAATGGTCCTGAAATACCTTGTCTTCTGATCATGATAAAGTGTGCTGCAAGCAACCCAAGCAAAGCAGCGGGCAAGAAGAAGACGTGGATCGCGAAGAAGCGTGTCAAAGTTTGTGCCCCGAGAATTGTTGAATCCCCTGCAAGCAAAATTTTAATCGTTTCACCGATCACCGGTACAGAAGCTGCAATTTCAATCCCAACTTTTGTTGCGAACAATGCTTTCATATCCCATGGAAGCAAATAACCTGTGAAAGATAGGCCGAGGATTACGCCAAATAGCATAACGCCGACTACCCAGTTGAGCTCACGAGGTTTCTTATAAGACCCTGTGAAGAATACACGTAGCGTATGAAGGAAAATCATAACTACTACTAAAGAAGCTCCCCAGTGGTGCATCCCACGCACGATTTCTCCAAAAGCGACTTCATTCTGGAGATAATAAACCGACTGCCAAGCATTCTCAATATCTGGCACGTAATACATGGTAAGGAACATGCCAGACAGGATTTGGATGACTGTAATGAAAAATGTCAGTCCTCCGAAACAATAGACAAATGCTGAAAAGTGGTGTGCGGGGTTAACGTGTTCCGGTACTTCATGGTCTGCAATATCGCGCCAGATCGGCGTGATGTCCAATCGCTCATCTACCCAATCATATAACTTGTTTAGCACTGGTGTCGTACCCCCTAACTATTAAACTAAAGTGTTTTCTCTTACTGCTCCGATGGCTACAAAACCATCTTGTTCTTGAACTTGATACTCATCAAGAGGTCCGAGCGGCGGTGTACCTGCGATGTTCTGGCCATTCTTCTCATAGCGTCCAGCGTGGCAAGGGCAGAAGAACTGTGTTGGGTTTTCTGGATCCCCACCCCAGTTGACTGTGCATCCCAAGTGTTTGCAGACAGGTGAAAGTGCGATTAGTTTATCGCCTTCTTTGTAAACCCATGCAGAATTCGTGACTTCGGATGTATACCATGCGTCCACTTGTTCAAATGTAAAGTCGACACGTACAGGCTCTTCTGTGATATCGGCAACAGCTTGGTCAGTCAAAACATAGTCACCGGCGTCATGTTGCTGCAGAATTGGATCGACTGCAAAACGCACCATCGGCATTAACATTCCTGCTGCCATGAAACCACCTACACCAGTCAGTGTGTAACCTAAAAATTGGCGTCGTGATACACGATTATTACTCATTCTTTTCCCCCCTCTAACATTCAAGGTCAGTCCAATGGACATACTCATTCAAATATAATTACTAGGACAACCTAATGATATATCAATCAAAACTTAAGGTCAATATCGCATTCAGTCTAATGGAACAGTTTGTGAACATTTCATGAATGATGTGTCCATTCTTTGGTAAACAGCGGCAGCACTTGCCGCAGCTGGTCTTCCATGACCGATTTCTTGAACGATTGGTCCATATCTCCCGTTGGAATAGCCGGCAGCCACAGAACATTGTCAAGTTCTTCGACAGAGCGCCATTTCGGGTCAGTCGTCAGGTAAAAAATATGCTTGAATCCTGTTTCCGACAGCTCTTTTTTCAATTGTTCGCCCAGCTCTGTTCGGTCTGCCGCACGGACATAAGAAATAGGCGGAAGCAAAAGAATCCGCCCTTTGAATTGCTTTTCCAGTATAACAGTTAGCGATTGCAAATATTCTGAAGCCCCAGCGCTCGCCTTCATGCCCGATGCGCTTAAGTCCAATTCGATCAGCGGCACGACCGCCGTATCGACATAATCTTTTTGGCTTGCGTATAAATCGATGTCTTTGCTGTTGAAATGCATGTATTCAGTCACTCTCCATTTTTTTGGCCGATTTCACTACGGACAGCAAGGCAGACAGTTCAAAGAACCGCTCTTTATCTCCTGCGTCCAGTGCTTCGTCGATTTTTTTGAGGATTGTTTCTTCCTGGTAAGACGACAAACTCTCATTCAGTACCTTTTCTGCAATCAAGCGGTCCTGTTCGCTGACCGATGCCCCTTTTGGCATATGCGGATTCTCTTCTAACACCGCCAAGTAAAGCGGCGCAGGCGGAATGCTCGGGAAATTCAATTGCACATATAAAGGCTCATCGGGATGGAGCCTAAGGTCGTGAAAAGACTTTTCAGCATCGGCGGTCATGAGCTTGCCTTTATAGAACTGGAACGGGATGTCCTTCGATTCAGTTGTCGACATGACCATGGCACGGGGACAATAATGCGCTTCTTCGACAAAATGTGTTTTCTCTAGCAATTCATCATTGCTCAACAGATAGTTGAGGATCCAGATGCATTCGCGCCTTTTCATCTTATAAGAACCGAGGAACCAACGGACAAATTGTTTTTTCTCGCCTACAGAAACGGATGCAGTCATATCGTCTCCCCCTTTCATTCAAACGATTGCAGCCAATCGAACCATTGCGGGTTTTCCGGCTCCAGCGCTTGAAGCTGTTTGATTATTTCGAGAGCGCGATCGCGTTTCCCTTCCTCGACCAAAAATAAGGCGTAGGATTCGAGGAATTCGGGATCGTCGGAAAAGGCCGGATAGGCTTTCTCGTAGTACTCCAGAGCTTTGTCGAATTGTTCGGTCCGGTCGTAAGCTTTCGCAATCAGCGGATAAAGCGCATGCCAGTCATTGCCGCTTTCCACAGCCATCGAGGCAAGTTCAAGCAATTCGTCGTCGCGCTCTTCATTATGGAAATAGGAGATTAATGCATATAGAGCCTCCATGTATTCAGGATCGAGCGCAATTGCCTGGCGCAGCATTTCCACGCCTTCTTCACCTTTGCCGAGCTTCAGCGCAAGTTTCCCTGCAAACAAATACAATTCCTTGTCAAACTCATCACGCGCAAGCCCTTCTTTGATGGCATCGTAAGCACGTTTATAATCTTCCATCATATTGAAGCATTGCGCTTTCAATAAATAAGCAGAGAAATAATCGGGATCGGCATTCAAAAGTTCATCGAGGCGCTTCACCGACAATTCATATTGTTTCGCTTGGAAGGCGGCAAATGCAGCTCCGAATAATACATCAGGCTGTGCTTCGTCTTCCAGAGCACGTTCATAATAAGGCAAAGCTTCCTCGTAAGCCGCACCGGCGCTATAGACTTCCGCCAAGCGTTCGCTCAGGTTAACGCCATCAATTTTGACATTGCGGCTTTCCAATTCCTGATAGATGCGTGCAGATTCCAGGTAGCGTCCCGAGTCGAGCAAAAGTTCCGCTTTTGCCTGCTGCAGCAGCGGTTCGTCAGGCATCAGGCCGATTGCTTCGTCCAGCCGCAGTTCCGCTGCCTCGAGAAGCCCCTGCAGCTGAAACAGGTCGGCTAATGTGACGAGTGCCTGAGGATATAATTCATCGTCTTTCGGGATCGCCATCAGCTCATTGAGCGCCTCATCTTCACGGTCGGCATCAATCAGCAGTTTGGAACGGTCGACACGCAATTGCGCCTCTTCCGGAAACATGTACTGAAGATGCTCCACCACGCGGAGCGCTTCTTCGATAAAGCCGATTTCCTGCAGCCATTCCATGACCGCGTATTGTTCATCGGGATCGCCTTTGAGCAAATATTGTTCGAGTAATGTATCGAGTGCAGCCGTGTCTCCAGCTTGCACCGCTTCTTGGATCTTTTGTAAAGTTGCCATTTGCATCACCTATTCCTTGCCGTTATATAGTTATCGTACACGAAACCATCATGCTAGCATAATAAAAACTCCCCCGAAGGAGAGTTATTGTGTCAGCTTATCCAGATGGTCAAAAAAGTTCGGGTAAGAGATCGAAATACAGCCCGGGTCGTCAATCGTTACTGGGCCATCTGCGATGAGCGCAGCAACTGCGGCCATCATGCCGAGGCGGTGATCGCCGTAACTATTCATCGCTGCGCCAGTCAGTGGAGTCGGTCCTTGTATGACCATTCCGTCTTCTGTCGCTTCGATATCGGCGCCGAGTTTTTTCAACTCGGTGACGACCGCCTGTATGCGGTCGGTTTCTTTGACGCGCAATTCTTCCGCATCGCGGATGACGGTCTTTCCTTGCGCCTGGGTCGCCACAAGTGCAATCAACGGGATCTCATCGATCAATCGTGGAATGACATCGCCGCCGATGTCCGTGCCCGTCAAGAGAGTGCTGCGGACCGTCAAATCTGCAGCTTCTTCCCCTTCGGATTTATGGCCGCTTGCTTGGATGTCCGCGCCCATGGCTTTGAACACATCAAGCAAGCCTGTACGCGTTGGGTTGACGCCAACGTTTTTCAATTGGATTTCGCTGCCTTCAGCAATGAGCGCCGCACCGATCATAAAAGCAGCGGAGGAGATATCGCCTGGCACTTGGACATGCGCAGCATGCAGCTCCTGTCCGCCAGTCAATGAAATGATGTCGCCGTTGCGGGAGATGTCCGCTCCGAAATGCTTCAGCATAATTTCCGTATGGTCGCGCGACGGAACCGGTTCGTGGATGGTCGTGGTCCCTTGCGCCGACAGACCTGCAAGCAGCACTGCCGATTTCACCTGTGCGCTTGCAACAGGCATCGTATAGTCGATTGCCTGAAGAGCTGTCCCTTGAACGGCAAGCGGCGTGAAATGCCCATTGGCGCGCCCGCGGATATCCGCACCCATCAAACGCAGCGGTTCAACGATGCGTTTCATTGGGCGGCGTGCGATGGATTCGTCCCCTGCCATGACCGAATGGAAATCAGTACCTGCGAGCAAACCGAGCATCAAGCGCGTCGTCGTGCCGGAATTTCCGGTATCCAATACGACATCTGGCTCTTTCCAGGCTTTCCTGCCACCGCTTGTCACTGTCACGTGTTCGCCATCTATTTGGATATCGATTCCCAGAGAACGGAAACAGCTGATGGTACTTAAGCAGTCGTCTCCCATCAAGAAACCTTCGATGGTCGTCGTTCCCTGTGCCAGTGCGCCGAACATGATTGCCCGGTGTGAGATGGACTTATCGCCGGGCACTTGAACGCTGCCCGTTAGCACAGGTTTTGCGTAACTGATCGTTTTGGACATGATTTTCATTCCTTTCAGGAGATATACGTATCATAAGCGGTTCGTTCGGAAAAGACGCGTTGCGCACTTTCCCGGTCTTCCGCTGTCTGGAAACTAAGGACAAGAATCCCGAAGACATCTTCACGCGTCTCCAAAATCCTCAAATTGACGATGCTGATGCCGGCTTCTGCCAGATAGCCCGTCATTTCTGAGATGATTCCCGGCACATCGGGGATATCGATATACAAATCAAATACCGAATACATGGCACCGTGCCCTGCAACCGGCAGTTCATCACGTGTCTCCTTCGCTTTCGCGAAAAAGCGGTGAATCGGTTCGGGCTCGTTCTTCTGCAAGATCTCGCGCAAATGCGTCATCTGGTCCATCCAGTGGTCCAGCTGTTCGACAATCATCTCATTATTTTGCGTCGTGATGTCACGCCACATATCCGGGTTCGCCGAAGCGATTCGCGTCGTATCGCGGAATCCACCCGCTGCGAGCTGGCGCGCGAACGGAAATTGCTCTTCACGGTCCAGTTGATGAACCAGAGCAGCAGCGATCAAGTGAGGGAAATGGCTGACGATCGCCGTCATATGATCGTGTTCTTTTGCTTCGAGTACTTTGATCTTCGCTTTGGTGACCGACAATAGCCCCACCAGTTTCTCAACGTCTTCCTCAGCCGTCTCTTTGCCGGGCGTCAAGATATAGAAGGCATTTTCAAAAAGCACTTCTTTGGCGGCTTCGACACCGCTTTTATGGGAACCGGCCATCGGGTGGCCGCCGATAAAGGTATGCGCCAACTTTTCTGCAGCTTCCATAATTTGGACTTTGGTGCTGCCAGTGTCTGTCAAAATGACATTTTCCTTTAAATCCCAGTATTTACTTCGTTCCATTAATTTCACAGTTGCTCCGACCGGCGTAGCAAAAACGATGACATCAGCCGCAGCCGCTGCCTGCTCAAGAGAAGGCGGCGAGCTTTGGATGATGCCCATTTTGAAAGCTTTTCTGGCAGTCAATGCGTCCGCATCATAGCCCGATACGTGAACATTTTCATTACGCTGCAATGCTTTTGCTAACGATCCGCCAATCAATCCGAGGCCGATAATGAGGACTTCTGTTTTCACGCTTGGCTCACCTGGCTTTTCTGAGATAGATCAGGACGCAATTTCACAGCATCATTCATGTAGATGTGCTGGATTTTATCCTGTGCAAGTTTCGTATTGACGTGCATCATCACGCGAATGCATAGCGGCATGCTGCCGGGTATATCCATTTCGTGTGTGCACATGACCGGCACATACGTCCAACCTTCGATAGTGCGCACGGCTTTTGCAGGAAAAGCTGCAGAAATATCCGTCGTCGTCGATACGATGACCGAAGCCACTTCATCCGGTTCGATGCCGTTTTCTTTGGCCATTTCCAAGACCAGGCGTCGCGTTTGCTCCAAAATTTCGGGCGCTTCATCTTTCGTGATGGTGATGGCGCCTCTGACTCCTCGAATCATCAGATCATCTCCTTGATCGTTTTTCTCAGCTTGTCGTAAGCCGCTTGTGCTCGTTGTTCTGGAATCGTTTCAATATACGGTCGGCCTACTGCGCCAAGCAACACGAAGTTAAGTGCAGCAGCGGTCGATTTTTTGTCTTTTTTCATATAGGGCAATAATTCATCGAATGGCATATTAACCAGTAGCGTTATTGGATAACCGTTCACTTTCGTCCAGTTCAAGAAGCGTGGCAACTCGGGGCTTTCGGACAATTCAAGTGCATAGGCCATGCCAAGCACGACAGCTTCTCCATGCGTCAGTTTGCCATAGCCCAAATGTGCTTCGATGGCATGGGCCAGCGTATGGCCGAAATTGAGGAATTTGCGGACGCCGCCTTCAAACTCATCTTCTTCAACAATCGCCGATTTGACGGCAATCCCTTTTTCCAGATGCCCTTCGAGTTCCTGTCCGGACATCGTGCTGAAATCTTGATACGCCATCAGTTCATCCAGCCAGCCTTCATTCGAAATGAATGCATGCTTGATCACTTCAGCCATCCCTGAACGAATTTCATTTTCAGGCAAGGTCTGGAGAAAGTCGCTGTCGTAAATGACCGCACGCGGCTGATAGAAGGTACCGATCATGTTCTTGCCGAGCGGATGGTTGATGGCGGTTTTGCCCCCCACAGCACTGTCATGGGCCAAGATCGTTGTCGGTACTTGGATAAAAGGCACTCCGCGCATGAAAGTCGATGCGACAAAGCCAGCCAGATCCCCGACTGCGCCTCCCCCAAATGCGAGAATGACCGTATTTCGTGAGCAATTCTCCGAAAGCAAAAAGCTATGGCAATCCATAAAACTTTCGGCTGATTTCGCTCCTTCACCTGCTGGTACGCGGAAAACTTTCGGCTGAAAATCCTCAAGCGCCCCGAGCAGCTGCGGCAAATGCAGTTCAGCCACTTGGCTGTCTGCGATTACAACAACTTGGTCGGCTGCAGCGAGCAAATCACGATAGTGTTTTACCAGCAGCTTGACCGCCCCTTGTCCGATATGCACCGTATATGGATGTTCAGTCTCGACCCGCAACTCCCTCATGGATTAAAACTCCTTTGTATAGGCTTTATAGCTTTCGATGTTCTCTTTCAGCCGCGGCAATTGATCCGCGTCGAATTGTTCAAGCAATGCATTTGCCGCTTCAAAAGCGACGACATGTTCCGCCACAATCGAGGCTGCCGGAACTGCACAGCTGTCTGAACGTTCGATGCTCGCCTGGAACGGCTCTTTCGTTTCAATGTCAACGCTCTTCAAAGGCTTATAGAGCGTTGGGATCGGCTTCATAACGCCACGCACGATGATCGGCATGCCTGTCGTCATCCCGCCCTCAAAGCCGCCGAGGTTGTTCGTGCTGCGGGTATATCCCGCTTCTTCACTCCAAATGATTTCATCATGGACTTCACTGCCCGGGCGGCGCGCCATTTCGAATCCAAGACCGAATTCCACGCCCTTAAATGCGTTGATGCTCATGACAGAAGCCGCAATTTTAGCATCCAGTTTGCGGTCATAATGCACATAACTGCCGATTCCAGCTGGCATGCCTTCCACGATGACTTCTACAGTACCGCCGATCGAGTCGCCGTTTTTCTTCGTGGCATCGATCAAATCAGTCATTTCTTTCGTTTTTGATGAGTCTGCGCAATAAACGGCATCCTGTTCAACAATGTCGCGGATTTCATCTGCGGATTTTCCAATATAGCTTGCCGGGTCGACTTTAATGCCGCCGATTTCTGTCACGTGCGATACGATCTTGACGCCGAGTTCTGAGAGAAGCTGTTTAGCCACTGCGCCGACCGCAACGCGCACGGTCGTTTCACGTGCAGAAGAACGTTCTAATACGTTCCGAAGGTCACGGTGGCCATATTTCATGCCGCCGTTCAAATCAGCATGCCCAGGCCGCGGGCGTGTCAATTGACGTTTCACTTCATCGGTTTCTTCGATCGGTTCGATGCCCATGACATTTGTCCAGTGCTTCCAATCGTCATTTTTGACGACCAATGCGACAGGAGAGCCCAAAGTCTTCCCGTGGCGGACGCCTGAAACGATTTCCACCGTATCTGTCTCGATTTGCATGCGGCGGCCGCGGCCATGGCCTCCCTGGCGCCGTTTCAACTCTTTATTGATCATTTCCGCCGTCAAAGGCAATTGCGCTGGCAACCCTTCAATAATGGCGGTCAATTGTGGACCGTGAGATTCTCCTGCTGTTAAGTAACGCATGTACGCTTTCTCCCTTCAACGTGCTAAAGTATTTAAGTAACACTATACCATATGGCATTTGTTCAATTCTATCCTAAATATGAAGAAAACTAAACATTCGAATAGCAACAAACCCGCGCCACCAAAAGAAACCGCTTTCATTTATTCGGTTACCCGCCTGCTTTAGGTGATTCCAATCGCTTCGTGAAATTAAAAAAATGCGGCCGATTGCGCGGCCGCATTTTCAATAGTTGGATCAGTTGACCCAGCTGTTCATAGTTTTTTCGTAAGATACCAATTCTTCTTCTTTAAAGAACAAGCCGATTTCGCGCTCAGCGCTTTCAGCAGAATCAGAACCGTGGATCATGTTTTTGCCGACAGTAACTGCGAAGTCACCGCGGATTGTTCCTGGAGCTGCATCTTTCGGGTTCGTAGCTCCCATCATTTGACGGGCAGTCAAGATGACGTTTTCGCCTTCCCAAACCATTGCGAAAACTGGTCCAGAAGTGATGAAGTCTACTAGTTCGCCAAAGAATGGGCGCTCTTTGTGCTCGCCGTAATGCTGTTCAGCTAGCTCAGTTGGGATTTGCATCAATTTAGCGCCTGCCAAATGATAGCCTTTTTTCTCGAAACGGGAAACGATTTCACCGATGACATTGCGTTGGACACCATCAGGTTTTACCATCAAAAATGTTTTTTCCATTATAGAACACTCCTCTGTTAAAAAGCTCGGGCACTTTGCCCACCTTAAAAAATACTATCATTGTCCGATCATTTGTCAACTGGAAACTAAAACTTTCGCTTGCCGATGAAAAAGGCGATTTTTCGCATCGTTTTCGTCGCTGGGCCTTTCGGCAAATAGTCCAGTTCTTTCAGCGCCTTTTCCAAATAACGTTCACTCACCCGCTTCGCTTCATCGACCGCACTGCTTGTACGGATCGTACGGACGATTTCCAGGCGTTTTTCATCGGAAATGTCCTGGTTCAAATTGTCACGGAGCATCTGATAAATCTGCGGATTCCGGCGCGCGTATAAAATCGGCAACGTGATATTGCCTTGGATAAAATCACTGCCGGCCGGCTTGCCCAATTCTTGATCGCTTGCTGTGAAATCAAGGATATCGTCGATAATTTGGAACGACATGCCGATAAAATAACCAAATCGGCGCAAATGCGCTGCAGTTTTCTCATCGGTTCCTGCCACTAAGGCACCCAATTCACAGCTGGAAGAAATCAATAACGCGGTTTTGCGTTTGATGCGGCGCAAATAATCCCGCAAGCTTTGGTCAAGCCTATACTTGTCTTCGATCTGAATAATTTCGCCGCGGCACACTTCGATCAATGTCTTCGACAGGATGTCATGGATTCTTGGTGATTCGATTTCCGTAATGCGCTCCAGTGCCCTGGCCAGGATGAAGTCGCCGGTATACATCGCCACGCTATTATTCCATTCCGATTTCACGGTCGGGCGACCCCGGCGGATCTCTGAATCATCTATGACATCATCATGGACCAAAGACGCCATATGTATAAGCTCCAAAGGCACAGCGACACGCTTCAGCAATTCGATATCGTAATCCCCGAATTTTCCGGCAAGCAAAACAAAAACAGGGCGGATTCGTTTTCCTCCGGCCTGCAATAAATGAAGAGAAGCATCATTTAATAGAAGGGATTCGGAATCCACTGCCTGTTCCAATTCTTTTTCAATCAGTTCCAGCTCCGGTTTCAGGTCGGAATAGAGCAATTTCAACTTCATCTTTTCCACTTAATAACCTTCTCCCGCTTGTTTACTTTTTCAATCCCATATGAAGGGCAGCAGCCCCTCCTGAGTACGGTTTGTATTTGACTTTGTCGAAGCCGACCTTGCTGAACAGTTTCGCAAGCTCTTTCATACCTGGGAATGTTTTTGCTGATTCCTGAAGCCATGAATACTCCTTATAGCTTTTCGCAAAAAGCTTGCCGAATACTGGCATGACAAAACGGAAATACATCCGGAAAAACGGCTTGAATACAAAGCTTTCAGGCTGCGAAGTCTCCAAGCAGGCAATCATGCCCCCAGGTTTCAAGACTCTGTGCATTTCTGATAGCACCTGTTCGTAATCCGGAACATTGCGCAGCCCAAAACCGATTGTTGCAAAATCGAATGAGTTGTCAGGGTAAGGCAAAGACATCGCGTTTCCTTGCACCAATTCGACTTGAGGCATATGGGCTGTTTTTTGATGACCGACATTCAGCATGTTCTGGCTGAAGTCCAATCCGACCACACGACCGGTAGGCCCTGCAGCTTCTCCAAGCGCAATGGTCCAGTCCGCCGTGCCACAGCAGACATCGATGCAAGACGCGCCTTTTGCTACTTGCATTTTGTGCATCGTGTCGTTGCGCCATTTATTGTGTTGCTGAAAGCTGATGACCGAATTCATCTGGTCATAGTTTTCGGAAATTTTTTCAAACACTTCGTGAACTCGTTGTTCTTTCGTTTTCTGCATCATCGTCATCCTTCTCGCGTCAGCGGTTCAGCGCTATGCCGATGCGGAATAATTTGGTGGAGCAATATATTCTTGAGTTCAAAATCCAGTTCGCAATCATTAATGGACTCCAGGATTTCATTGCCCAAAGCCTCCAGGCGGTCAACGAGCCAGCGCTCGATAAATGTCGAATGAATCAATGATCCGCTGAGCAATTTCAGAAGATAACTGAACTCGCCTTTCTTCAGCGCTTCCAGCTCTTCTGTGTAGCGGATATACAATAAAGATTGTTCCATGAGCTGCTTATAATGCCCAAAGCCATTTTCCACATAAAACGCATTCAGCAGAGCAGTTTCGATCACTGTCGCCGTCTCTTCCACTTGCTCCGGCTGCTGGAGCGCAAGTTCGTGGAAAGAGGCTTTCTTTTCGCTCACCTGGATAATTGCAGTAGCAAGCTTTTGAACCATTTCGATATTCTTTCCTTCAGCCAGCAATTGGTAATAGATGCCGCTGTAAAAATCTCCGGCAAGTACTGTCAGCTGCTGTTCTTTGCTGATGGGCATTTCTTCTTTCACCCGGTCGTGTGCGTGCAGCGCAGCGTAGACAATTGCCACTGTCCGGGCGCTTGTCTCCATTTTATCCGACCATTGCTCTCCGTTAAAAAACGGCAGCAGCAAGAAAAACAGGCGCGCCTCTTTAACAAAAGGCCCTTCCGTCAACTGGTCTAACGTTCGTTGGCGAACTGCTTTTAGTACGTCGATTTCCATGGAGATGATTTTGGATTGTATTTGTTGTCCGTTCATACTGCCTGCTCCATTCATAGGTTAGCCATAGCTCATATTATAGCATAATGCCCTTATGGCCTTCACCATTAACGCTTATTTTTTCGCGTCGCTTTCAATGATGCCGTGCGCGGAATGGATTTCCGCTTTGCCGCGAATTTTCATCGCCGATGTATGCTCGGTGAATTGGGCGATCATCACTTCGCCGCGATCAAGCTTTTCCGTATGATGGAATTTTGTATCGTTGCCGCGGGTCAGCCCGATGACGTTAACGCCGTCTTCTTGTGCACGAATCACTACATATTCAGTTTGTGCCATTGTTTACACCTGCTTTTCCATAGTTTTAGTTCATATTGATATAGGTAATGACTTCCGAACGCTTGATGTCGTCTGTCTCCAATACCCCTCTTGACACAGCCGTGACGGTCTTTGAGCCCGGCTTCTTGATGCCCCGCATCGTCATGCACATATGTTCAGCTTCGACCATGACGTACACGCCGTGAGGGTTCAAGGTTTCCATCATCGAGTCAGCAATGGTAGAAGTGATCCGTTCCTGCAGCTGAGGGCGTTTGGCGACTGTTTCGACCGCTCTCGCCAATTTGCTGAGCCCTGTGACCACTCCGTCGCGCGGGATATAGGCAATATGCGCTTTTCCAAAGAACGGCACTAAATGATGCTCGCACATCGAATAGAACGGAATATCTTTAACCAATACGAGTTCTTCGTGATTTTCATGAAACACGGTGCGGAAATATTCTTTTGGGTCTTCCTTCAACCCCGCAAAAACTTCCGCATACATTTTCGCGACGCGTTTTGGGGTATCCTGTAGCCCTTCACGGCCCACATCTTCTCCGACTGCCTCCAAAATCATGCCGACAGCTTGCTCTATTTTATCCAGATCTACGTTATGGCTCTTCATATCTATCACATTGTTTCCTCCTGTAGAAAAATCACTCTATTTGGGGCAGCGGTTGAAAACAGCCATGGATCATTGCAGTTTCACGCGCCTATTTCTGCTGAGCCGAGAGACAACTCCGCTTTTCTCACCTGAATTGTAGCATTTACGGGGGGTATTGGCAAAAACGGGGCCGAAAAAAAGAATGGCCTTTGCGAGATTAGATCTCGCAAAAGCCATTCTATGTACAGTAGCCGAAGCTTATTTCACTGCGTCTTTAAGTGCTTTACCTGGCTTAAAGGCAGGAACCTTGCTTGCGGCGATCTCGATTTCAGCACCTGTTTGTGGGTTGCGTCCTTTACGGGCCGCGCGCTCACGAACTTCAAAGTTACCGAATCCGATCAATTGTACTTTGTCACCTTTAGTTAGAGCATCTTGAATCGCTTCAAATGCAGCGTCAACTGCTTTCGCAGCATCTTTACGAGAAAGTTCAGCCGCTTCTGCAACAGAGTTCACTAATTCTGTTTTGTTCATGCTATTCACCTCCTCTCAAAGGGGATGCTTGCCATCAATCCTGTAAAAAGAGTATCACAACGAAAATCGCATAGCAACAACAAATAGGCCGCATTTCAAAGAAAACCACCAAATACTCCCAATATTTTCAAAAACATGTGGATTTCGGGCAAATCCGTGCTGTATCAGGCTTTTTCATCGGTCAGAAAAATAGGTTCGCCATTTTCATCGATGGTGTACGGAAGCGAATATGCAGGCACTACGGGGCTGTTTTCGTAGAGGATAAAACGGATATCCTGCCCTTGCTCGAGTTCGCCTTCATAGTTTTGGATCGCTTCATACAAATCAATGGAATAATCGATATACACATCGCCTTGTCCAGTGATGACCATCGGCAGCATCTTGCCGCTGTATGGGCTTTCGACCATGGGCTCCTCATTGAAGCCCATTGCCTCGTGATTGAATTTATAGACATTATCGGCAATGATTTCAGAAATTGGTGCCCTTCCGCCATTCGCGCTCTTTCTGACATTGACAGAACGGATGCCTTCCGCTACCCGAAGGTCGACGAGCTTGACGGTCGGATTTTCCTCAACATCCATCAAGACATACTGGTAAATTCCGCCGACTTCAAACGCATTGCTCGGGATTTCAGCTGTAAAATCCGGCACAACTTTGGAAAAGTCGACAGGATACTTAATGAATTGATCGACGTCCATATCTCGCGTCTTGATCGGCAATAAGCCACCATTGGCCTCTTGGTAGCGTTCAACCGCTTGTTGCGCAGTGGCCAACTGATCTTCATAGGGAATCTGATTTTCCGCCCGCTCGCTGCTGGGATACGCACAAGCTGTAAGCAAGCTTGCCGTCAGCAGGACGAGCAGCAACGCTGTTGTTTTTTTCATTATGTCCATCCCCTCAGGCGCCACCGGTCGGTCCGCTGAATACAGTGAAAACCATAATAAAGAAGCCCAGGATCAGCAGAACGTACGCGATCAGCGCAAATAGAAATTTCAGGATGCCGTTTTGCAATTTGTACCGGCTCAAATAAATCATTCCCATGGAAATGATCAAAAAAGCGATGCCTGCAAAAGATACCCACATTTTATCCAAAGAACTCATGAATAAGCCGCCTTTCGTGGAGTTTCAGTCCATAGTATAGCATAAAAAAAGAAGGGGCAGCAGCAAGCAGCCCCTCCGTTTGTGACAATTACAGCAAGTCGATTAAATCTTCCATCTCATTTTTCTTCATGCGTCCCATCAACTCTTCCACGGCATTCTCCGGCTTGACGCCTTCAAACAACACCGCATACAAGGCTTCCGTTATCGGCATGGGCACTTTGTACTCAGCGGCCAATTGATGGGCAGCTTTCGTAGTCCGGATCCCTTCGACGACCATGCCCATCTCGTCCAACACCTCTTCGACATTTTTGCCTTTGCCGAGCATATTGCCAGCCCGCCAGTTGCGCGAATGGACGCTTGTGCATGTAACAATCAAGTCGCCGACGCCCGATAAGCCCGAGAAGGTCAGCGGCGTTGCGCCCATCTTGACGCCGAGGCGTGCAATTTCAGCAAGGCCGCGCGTCATGATCGCAGCTTTCGCATTATCGCCATAGCCTAGGCCATCTGTAATTCCGACCGCTAAAGCAATGATATTCTTTAATGCCCCGCCAATTTCCACTCCGATGACATCGGTATTCGTGTAGACACGGAAATAGGAGTTCATGAACAGATCCTGGACACGGTTTGCCGCTTGCGTATTTTCACATGCTGCGGTGACCGTTGTCGGATGCTCCTGGACAACTTCTTCTGCATGGCTTGGCCCAGATAAAATAACGACTTCCTCGATCAGATCAGCGGGGATTTCTTCGCGGATCATCTCGCTGATGCGTTTGAGTGAATCCGGTTCGATGCCTTTAGAAACATGGACGAACAAGCCTTTTTTCGTCATCCGTTCACGAATATCCCGTGAAACTTCACGAATGGCTTTTGTGGGTACGGCCAATACGAAAATATCGGCGTGCGCCACCGCTTCATCGAGATTTGCTGTCGCTTTCAATGAATCCGGCAAGCGCACCCCTTTCAAATAGCGTTCGTTCGAATGCTGATTGATCTCATCCGACTGGTCTTGGCGATGGGTCCATAATAGAAGATCATGGCCGTTTTGCGCTAGTACATAACTAAGCGCTGTTCCCCAACTCCCTGCACCAAATACAGTAACTTTTTCCATCTTTATCTCTCCTTTATCCTGCTTTAGCAGAAAACCAAACTCCCACCTCTTCAAGTGGGAGCCATGATATTCCGTAAAGTCCGATTGGATCAATTAACATCAGCAGGAAAGTGAAAACACCCGCTGCTTGTATTTAAGTACGTGCACGCGTAATCAAACGCAGCGGCGTGCCTTCGAAATCAAAGCTTTCCCGGATGCGGTTCTGCAAGAAGCGTTCGTAACTGAAGTGCATCATTTCCGGTTCGTTGACGAACACAACGAAAGTCGGCGGCTTGACTGCCACTTGCGTCACATAATAAAGACGCAGGCGTCGCCCTTTATCAGACGGAGCTGGGTTCATCGCCACAGCATCTTCGATCACTTCATTAAGAATGCTCGACTGAATGCGGCGTGAATGGTTGTCATTGACACGGTTTATGATGTCGAGAATGTTGTGCACACGTTGTCCGCTGACTGCAGAAACGAAAATAATCGGGGCATAATCCAAGAACAGGAAATGTTCGCGGATTTGCTGCGTGAATTTGTTCAAGGTTTTGTCGTCTTTTTTCACAGCATCCCACTTATTGACGACGATAACGATCGCTTTTCCTGCTTCGTGAGCATATCCGGCAATTTTCTTGTCTTGTTCCTGGATGCCTTCTTCTGCATTCAAGACGACCAGAACAACGTCTGAACGTTCAATCGCGCGCAAAGCGCGAAGCACGCTGTATTTTTCAGTGCTTTCATAGACTTTCCCTTTTTTGCGCATGCCGGCCGTATCGATGATGACATACGGCTGTTCATCGTATTCATATTGCGTATCGACAGCGTCGCGTGTCGTTCCTGCCACTTCGCTGACAATGACGCGGTCTTCGCCAAGGAATGAGTTGACCAATGAAGATTTCCCGACATTCGGGCGCCCGATCAATGAAAACTTGATGACATTGTCTGGATATTCCTCTTCGTCCTCTTTCGGGAAGTGCTTCGCCACTTCATCCAAAAGGTCGCCCAAGCCAAGCCCGTGCGATCCGGAAACCGGGTAAGGTTCGCCGATTCCAAGGGAATAGAAATCGTAAATCATGTGGCGCATATCGGGATTGTCAATTTTATTGACAGCCAGCACCACAGGTTTTTTCGTACGGTACAGGATTCTCGCTACTTGCTCGTCCTGTTCTGTCACTCCGTCACGCCCGTTGACGAGAAAGATGATGACATCCGCTTCATCCATCGCCACTTCTGCCTGGCTGCGGATCTGTTCAAGGAACGGCTCGTCGCTAAGGTCGATGCCTCCTGTATCAATGATATTGAATTCGTGCGTCAGCCAATCTGCCGAGCTGTAGATGCGGTCACGCGTAACCCCTGGAATATCTTCCACGATGGAGACACGTTCTCCTACCACGCGATTAAAAATCGTGGATTTCCCTACATTCGGCCGGCCAACAATTGCTACTACCGGTTTTGACATAATTAATTCATCCTTCCACTTCTGATAAGCCTATTATACACGAAAAAGAGGATGGCATCTGAATAATGTCCATCCCCTTAAATTGTCCAATATTCAGTTTTTCAAAGGAACTGCAAAATGTTCCGTCTCAAAGCCTCTTTGCTTCAAATGGGAAAGCAATTCCCCGTTGATGACAGCAGGGGCGGAGCGGATATCTTCAATTGTACAGGCCCCGAGTGCGGTCATCAGCATGCGCACATCTTCATGTAGCCCATTGATCTCGTCGATCAAGCCCGCCTCTCCAAGGCTTACTGCATGCTTCAGGAAACTGCCTGCAATGCCGGCAGCATCTGCACCGAGCCGCAATGCCCGGACCACGTCTCCTGCATCTTGAAGCCCGCCTGAGGCCAATACGGTGCGGCTGAAGCCATTTCTGCATTCAACGATTGCAGCAGCTGTCGGGATGCCCCAGTCCTCGAAATAAGCCAGCTTGCGTTTTCTGCGTTCATTTTCGATACTCGCAAAATTGGTGCCGCCGAAGCCACTCGCATCGATCGCCGCTACTTGGGTGTTGTCGAGCGCTACTGCAGTTTCCTGTGAAATGCCAAAGCCGGTTTCTTTGACGATAACCGGCACATGTAATGCTTCTGCTATCCTGGCGATGCGATCAAGCGCCCCGCGAAACTGTCGGTCGCCTTCTGGCATCGTTAATTCCTGGACGACATTCAAGTGGATTTGCAGCGCATCCGCTTCGATCATCTCGACCGCTTCGAGCGCCTGCTCAACAGTCGCTTCGCTCCCGAGATTGCCGAAGATGGTTCCGTTCGGATTTTCTTTCCGGACGATTTGATAGCTTTCGCGCTCCTGCTTGTCTTTCAGCGCGGCCATTTGTGAACCGACCGCCATGGCGATTCCCGTTTCTTTTGCAGCCCGCGCAAGCATCGCATTCAGCTGCAGCGTTTCAGAACCACCGCCTCCGGTCATGGCATTAATAAAAACAGGTGATTTTAGTTTCAAATCACCTGTTTTGGGTTCCAACGATACATCAGCGACGCCGATTCCCGGCAGCGCCTGGTGGACAAAACGGACGCAGTCGAGCCAAGTAGCCCGGCATTGCCCGGTGGACAATGCGTAATTGATATGATCCATCTTTCTTTTTGCCCGTGACATTTATTCGGATTTGAACCCTTTTAATTTATCTCCGATGACATCACTAATCGAGAATCCAGATGCTTCTTCCGGCATATCGTATTGTGAGAAATCCTGTTCCGCTTCTTTTTCCTGAAGCTCTTTGATGCTGAGGGACAAGCGCTTGTCTTCTTTATTGACTTCCAGCACTTTCACTTCAACTTCCTGGCCTTCCTGAAGCACTTCATGAGGCGTAGCGATGTGCTTATGCGCGATTTGGGAGATGTGCACAAGTCCCTCTACTCCCGGGAGCACTTCAACAAACGCGCCGTAGCTGACAAGGCGTTTCACTGTCCCTTGATGAACAGAGCCTTTCGGTGCTTTCTCATCGATAGCATCCCATGGTCCAGGCAAAGTATCCTTGATCGACAGCGAAATGCGTTCAGAGTCGCGGTCAACAGAAAGAACTTTGACTTTCACTTCCTGGCCTTCCGTCACAACGTCCGACACTTTGTCGACATGCTCGTGTGACAATTGGGAAATATGGACAAGCCCATCCACTCCACCGATATCGACGAAGGCACCGAATGATGCGATGCGCTGAACTTTGCCATCAAGCACGTCTCCTGCATTGATCGAATCCATCACTTGTTCTTTCTTGGATTCTTTCTCGCCTTCCACGACAGCGCGGTGGGAGAGGATCAAGCGGTTGTTCTCTTTTTCCATTTCAACAATCTTAAAGGTCATGACGCGGCCTTTATAATCCTCAAAAGATTCGACGAAATAATCTTCAACAAGTGAAGCCGGCACAAAACCGCGCACGCCAAGGTCAATGACCAAGCCGCCTTTGACGACATCCTTCACTTCCGCTTCGATGATTTCGCCAGATTCGAATTTCTTCTCGAGATCGTCCCAAGCGGATTCGGCATCGACTTTGCGTTTCGACAACACAAAGTTCTCATCTTCCACTTTGGTGATGATCAATTCAAGCTCGTCTCCTTCTTGGACCGAGTCTGAAGCTTTTTCGATATGGAGGCTCGATAACTCGCTGATCGGGATGATCCCGTCGAACGGCGCTCCATCAATTGTCACCGTCACCGCTTTTTCCTCGATTTTGGCGACTATTCCTTTTACGCGATCTCCTGTTTGGAAGTCACGGTTTTCCATCAAATTCATATCCTCTGACATAAGTAGCCCTCCTTCACAAACTATCCATCTTCTATTTTATTCGAATTCTCTAATAAAAACAAAAATAATCACTTATTTTCAGCGTTTTCATCCAGAATTTTTTGAATACTGGCCATGATGGCTTCTGTCACTTCTTCTGCGGAAGCTTTTCGTTCGCGATAAGGGTCCATCAAAATCGGATCGCCGTAAACTACTTTCACTTTGCCAAATGGCTTATACGGCCCGATAATGGCACACGGCATGACGTCTGCATTGCCGCGAAGTGCAAAGAACCCGGCGCCGCTCAAACCTTTTTTCAATACACCATCAGTCGAACGTGTGCCTTCTGGAAACAGCCCGACGACTTCCCCGCCTTTCAGCAATTTCAACGCCGTCCGCAGCGCTTCCCTGTCGCTCATCCCGCGCTTCACCGGAAAGGCATTGACCTTCGGCAGGATCGAACCGAGCACAGGTGCTTTGAACAATTCTTCTTTCGCCATGAAATGAACGGTTCTCGGCGCGGTCATGCCGACTACTGGCGGGTCGAGTGCATGGATGTGGTTACTGCAAAGAAGCACTCCGCCTGTTTTCGGGAACTTTTCAGTGCCGCTGACCTGGAAACGGTATAGTGGGCTCAGCGCAGTCTTTACGAGCGTTTTCCCTACTGCATACAAATTCATGATGCCATCAGCCTCTCTTCCGCTAATTTCAAGATGGCTTCCGCCGCTTCTGTAATCGTTAAAGGAGTGGTGTCTAGAAACACAGCATCATGTGCTTGCTTTAAAGGCGCCACTTCGCGCTCGGAATCCATCTTGTCACGCATGGCGATTTCCTCCTGCAGCTCGACAAGCGGTGTCAGGATATCGCGTTTTTTATTTTCCTCGAAGCGGCGTCTTGCGCGTTCTTCGACTGTCGCGGACATAAATACTTTAAGTGCAGCGCTTGGCAAGACATGTGTGCCGATGTCACGGCCATCCATGACGACGCCTCGGTCTTCCGCCAGCTTTTGCTGCAGCTCGACCATGCGCTTTCTGACCAGCTCATGGGCAGCCATTTCCGATACTGCCTTTGTCACGTATTGGGAACGGATCGCTTCCGAAACATCTTCTCCGTCAAGCAGCACCTTTTGCCCGCCTTCTACAGGGATCAAATCGATTTCAGTCGCCGTGAGCAAAGCCCCGGCTTCCTCATTGCTCGCCAGGTTGATGCCTGCGTTCAATGCCTTCAACGTGATGGCGCGGTACATCGCGCCAGTGTCGATATAAATATAGCCTAATTTTTCTGCCACTATTTTAGCGATCGTGCTCTTGCCCGCAGCAGCCGGACCGTCGATCGCGATTTGTATAGCTTTCGTCAAAACTGTCACCTCATCTTATGTAATGATTTCATTTTATCACAATATCCTAAAGGTTTCGGGCAAAATCAAAGCGTCCGCTGAATAGTTCCGAAGCCAAAGCAGTATAAAAAGAAAAAGCCCCGCAGTGCAAGGCTTTTGGTTTAATCGATTGGGGTGTGCTTGTGATAATGGCTGACCGATAATTGGTGAGCTTGGCGTACTTTCCGTAAACCGAACCACCATAAGAACAGCATGAATGGGACGGCGCCGTACAATAGATTATCGTAGGCATAGAGAGAAGCATTATAGGCGATGTGCAAAAGCGCCCCAGCAAATAGAGCTGCCACAAGCCACCATTTGCTTTCTCTTTTTTCGGTGAATTTCGCTTTCCCGAAATAAAAACCCATGACCACTCCAAATAAGGCATGGCTCGATACAGGAAGAAATGCCCTTAGAAAAGCAGCCCCTAGCCCGAACTCCAGTAGATACAAAATATTTTCGACTGTGGCGAACCCGAGAGATAAACTCGCGCCGTATAAAATTCCATCATACGGGTCTTCAAAATCGATATGGCGAAATACTGCCGCGAGAAGGACGATCCATTTGAAAAACTCTTCCAATAAACTCGAGAATAAGACGGACTTCACGAAGGTATTCTGGAAGACATTTTCGGCTTCAAACACATATTGGATAAACAGTATCGGGAATGTAAGAAGAGCGCCGTATAAAAAGCAGTGGAAGATCAGTTTCGACGGTTCTCCTGCAAATTGATCACGCAAATAAAAATAACTGAACAATGCGAGCCCGGGCGCAATAGCCACCGTCAACAGCTCTAACATAAGACGCCCTCCTTCATTCCATTCAGCCGGTGCTGTTAAATTTCAAATGCTTCCTTGTCGATCGGTTCATTGCCAGACAGCAGGATTGCCAGCTTGATGCGCGCTTTCTTGCTATCGTAATCACTTCCCAAAATAACGCCGCGCGTCAGCAAATCGTGTGCACTGCCTGGATAGCTGTATGCTGGATAGGCATTGCCTTCTTCGGCGCTCGTTGTCAACACGACGGTAATGCCGGATTTCACGGCGCGCTCAACCGCTTCCACCATGTGGGGGGAAATTTGACCGCGGCCAGCCGCTTCTAGGACGATGCCTTTCGACCCACTTTCAGCCAGCATATCGACAATCGACCCTCCCTGGCCTGAATAGCATTTGACGATATCGACAGTCGGCATACCGCCAGGCACCCGGTGCACCTCACGCAGCACCGGCTTTTGATAGATGCGGACCTTATCGTTATCGATGATGCCCAAATAGCCATGGCCGAATGAATCAAAGCCCTGTAAATTGCTGGCATGCACTTTCTTGACGTATTTCGCGCTGTAGATCCGCTCATTGAAGACGACGACCGTCCCAACGCCTTTGATCACCGGATCGACAGCAACGTAAATCGAGTTGCGTAAATTGGAGTAAACATCCGTCCCGACTGCTTCTGGCGCACGCTGGCTTCCCGTCACTACGACCGTCCGTTCATCGCCAACAGTCAAGTCCAGGAAATAGGCGGTTTCTTCCAATGTATCAGTGCCATGTGTAACGACGACGCCCTCTACTTCTGGATCTTCCAATTCTTTCACAATCGCTTCCTTGACGATGTTCATTTCATCGAAGCCGATGTGCATGCTTGGCAATTGATAAACATCGATCACTTTCACTTCGATCTCAGACGGCAATTGGCAAAGTTCCGCCAGGTCTTTTCCCGAAATGGCACCGGATTTCAGCAAACCGTCGTCGGAAATGGCTTTACTTGCAATGGTGCCCCCTGTCGTAATTAGCGATACTTTCTTTTTCATAATGCACCTCTTTTAAATAATCTAGTCTGTTGAATTTCTCAGCGCCTGCTTTTCCGCAATCGCCGCTGCGATTTGCCGGCCATGAAAACGGCCATTCTCGATAAAGATTTCATTGGCATTGTTCCCTGCCGCGATGACGCCAGCGATAAATAGATCCTCGACATTGGTCTCCATCGTTTCTTCATGGAAAGATGGCCTGCCGCTTGCCGCATCGATGTCGATTCCCATCTGACGGAGGAATTGGTGATCCGGATGATAGCCGATCATGGCGAAGACAAAATCATTCGCGAAGGTTTCTTTCGTATCGTTGACTGTCAGTTCCACTTCATCTTCACGGATTTCATCGACGATTGAGTCGAACAGCATAGTAATTTCGCCTTGGCGCACGAGCCCATCGAACTCCGGTAAAATCCAGGGCTTGACACTTTTCGAATAGCTGGTGCCGTGATAGGACACAGTCACCCGGCTGCCGGCTTTATGCAGTTCAAGCGCTGCGTCTACTGCCGAATTTTTGCCGCCGATCACCAACACGTCACGGTCGAAATAAGGATGCCCTTCCTTGAAATAATGCATCACTTTCGGCAAGTCCGCACCGGGCACTGAGAGCTTGTTTGGATGGTCATAATAGCCTGTCGCCACTACGACATATGTTGCCTTATAGTCATTTTTCGTTGTCTTCACAAGAAAACCGTCCGATTGTTCGATCGATAACGCCGTTTCGAAAGCCCGCACATCCAGCTCGTGCCGCTTCACCACTTCACGGTAATAGACTAGTGCTTGATTGCGCTTTGGCTTTCGGTCTTCGGTAATGAACGGCACATCCCCGATCGATAATTTTTCGCTGCTGCTGAAAAACGTCTGGTGCGTCGGGTAATGATAGATTGCATTGACGATATTCCCTTTTTCGAGAATGATAGGGTGCAGGCCCATTCTCTGTATTTCGATGGCGGCCGATAAACCGCACGGCCCGCCTCCTATGATGATGACATCTGCATGTTCCATTTCAACCACTCCTGTAATAATGTCCATATCCATCTTAGCCGATTGAAGAGCTTTGTGCCAAATGCTTCATGCCCGGTGCAGGATGAATTTCAAGGACATGGTATTGCGCTTTCGCGCCAAACCTTAACGGCAACGTAGTCGTACCGAATCCGTTGCTGACAAGTTCGGTAATTCCATCTGTAATCCTCAAAGAACCCTGTTCGAATATCCCGAATCGCCCCAACCTGATCTGACCTCCGTGGGTATGGCCGGCAATCATCAAGCTGACTGGATAATGTTGTTTTACGTGTTTGAAGACAAAAGGCGTATGGGAGATGAAAATGACAGAATCTCTTTCTCCGACAGTGCGGAAAGCATCTTCTACACTGTGTTCCCGAAAAGCAAAATAATCGATTCCTGTTAATTTTAGTTTATCATTTCCGAACAATTCAACAGTTTCATCATCAAGAATAGTGGCGCCTTGTTCTTCGAGCAACGCCCTCAATCGTTGTTCGCCGATTTCCCTGTCGTTGTTTCCAAATACGTAATAAACCGGAGCAAGTTCAGTTAGAATCCGTAAGTTTTCACGGATGCGTTGTTCTGGGACCCCGCGTTCGACAAAATCACCGCCGATGACGATGAGATCCACTGGATCGTTGAATATATCACGCCGAAGCTTACGCCGGTGAACATCGGAGATAAAAAGCAACTTAAAAGGAGAAAACCTAGCCTCTCCCGACAAGCGGACGATTGCCGTTTCCTTGTTTTCGCTGTGGGCGGCACGGAACATCCATGCCAGTATAGCCAAGCCCGCTAATCCAATCCGTAAAATCCATTTCATCGTGTACATCCTTTCCGAAGCAACAAAAAAACATAAGCTGCGCTTATGTTTTCCTGTTCAAGCCGCTATTCAATCTTCAGTGATATCAAGAATACGGAAGCCTGATTTTTCCAGTTCCTTCGTGAACTTGTCGATATTGTTCTTTTTCTTCACTTTAAGGACGATGCGGCGCACCATTTTATCGGTTTCATCGAATGTAACGAGTGAAACGACGGATTCCTTATGTTTTTCGATGATTTCACCAAGTCGGCCAATGCGGCCTTCTGATTCTACCGATGTAACAGTGATGCGGACCCCTGCTTGCTTCATGCCGAATGCACTTTGCAATTGGTTGACGACATCAAAACGGGTGACGATTCCGAGGAATTTTCCTTCATCGACGACAGCGATGATCGGGAAATCACGCAATTCCACTAAAGCTTTTTCATATACATCATCGATATTCAAGTACACATCCTGGTTGACCATGATATCTTTCACCTTTGTCGAACGCACAAACTCATCTTTCTGGGCGTTCGAGTAGAAAAACGCACGGTATGCATGGTACCAGGTAAAGATCCCTTTGAATTCATCGCCATCCACGACTGGCAATGCATCAATGGAATGCTGCTCCAATAACTTGAGCCCTTTTTCCATCGTATCTTCCGGTGTGACCGTAAAACATCTTTCTTTTTTCACCAATGCACTTTTGACAAACATTCGCTCACCTCTTTTTAGATTCTTCTTATCTTTTCCCTAACAGGAGGCATTTAATCCCACCTTATGGCAAAATCAATGTTTGTCCAGGGCTGATATCGTTAGATGCCAATCCATTGGCCTGTTTGATTTTCTCAACAGCGGCCGCTGCACCGCTCGCGCCGTAATTATTGACGGCAATGCGGTAAAGCGTTTCACTCGATTGAACGGTTACTGTCTTGCCGCCGGCAGTCGGTGTTTCTTCCTGCTCTTCTTGCTGTTCTTTTTCTTTTTCTTTTTCTTCGGCTTGTGCACGTTGTTCAGCTTCAGCTTTTGCTTTTGCTTTTGCTTCAGCTTCTTCACGCGCTTGTTGTGCTGCCAGTGCTGCTTCCTGGGCTTTCTTCTCTGCTTGCTGTTCCGCGGCCGCCTGCTCTTGTTCTTCCTCTTTCGCTTTGGCAGCTGCCTCTTCTTCACGCTCACGCGCTTTTTCTTTCAGTTCTTTTTGTTCTTCCGCTTCTTTTGCTTTAGCGTTTTTCTTCTCTTCATCTTCGTCTTTCTCCTGGTCGTCTGCAGCAGCAAGTACCGTGCTGTCAGAAGGCGGCTGGGAGTTCAGTTCGAAGCTCACTTCATTTTCATTTGTTTTGGCAGTTAGCGTGTCATCCGGTTCATAGTAAAACGCAACATAGATCAACAAAGTGACCGGAATCAAGATAAAGATAAAAAACAAAGAAGGCAATAATAAACCCCTGCTTTTCGGCTTGGGCATTTGGCGTGCGCGCCTCGTCAATTCTGCCATGCGTTCCTGTGACAATTCCTGGCGATTCTTTTCCATTGATTCATGATAATTATCGTTTCCCATTTCACGACTACCCCTATCTGTACTAATATATCTATTATGACGAAAAAAGGCTTATTTGTAAATAATAGAAATAGAGATTTTCATATAGGGAGAAGGACCTTCAAACGCTCTTTCCAAGAGCCTTGTGGAGTTGCTTTTTGTTCGCTTTGACTGCCTTTGAACAGGCTGTGGTCGATTCCGTGAAAACTGCAGCAATTAGTTGGTATAGCAGGGTTTTCTTGATCGAAACTTGTACTGATATATTGCCGGATGCAACCGCTCGCATGGACCAGCCCACGGACGGATTCAGCTTGACGTTGTTTTTCTTTTTTCAGTTGCTCGATCTGGTTCAATGTGCCTTCAAGGGGCAGACGCTCGCGCCAATAGGAAATGATGCGATACGCCGTTTCCCTTATCATCCCCTGCTCAATCAATTGTTTCGCTTTTTCGCCCTGCTCATAGATTAGTTCGATTTCATGTTTCTCGGGTAAATCGTCCATGATCAAACTCTCCACGAGCCGCTCATCCCCAGCTGTATACAATAAAGTTGCCAGTGAAGGCAAAGAATCCCGGCCAGCACGCCCCACTTCCTGGACATATCCTTCTATAGAAGAAGGTAATTGGAAATGGATGACATGGCGAATATCGGGAATATGGACCCCCATGCCGAATGCATTGGTCGCACATACCCACTCGAGCTCCTTATTGGCAAACTGCTGCTGCACAAATATACGATCCTGCTGCTCCATGCCGCCATGATAAAAAGCCGCCCGGCCCCCAAGTGTGAGCAAGCGCCCAGCCAACTCCTGCGATTTGCGCCGTGTGCCGGCATAAATGATCCCTGGCCCGCCGTATTCTGACACCAAGTTCATCAGCGCGTCCAGCTTGTCGTGATCGTTTTCAAATTTTCGGATATCATAACTGATGTTCTTTCGGTCCATCGGATGTGAATAGACGAAAGGGTCACTCAATTTAAGATAACGCTTGATTTCATCTGTTACTTTGTCGGTTGCCGTTGCGGTCAATGCCAAAGTTTGCGGGTTGCCAAGCTGGGGCAGAACCTCTGCAATGCGCAAATAATCCGGACGGAAATCAAAGCCCCATTGAGAAATGCAATGCGCTTCATCCGCGACAAGCAATGAGATGCCAAGCACTTTTAATTTTCCAAGCACATATGGCTGTACAAGCATTTCGGGGGCTACGAAGATGAATTTATAAGTGCCAAGCGTATTCCACGCCCTTTCGCGATCTTCCGGTTTCATGAAGGAATTGATAGCAATAACCGATTTTTCCCCCATCTTTTTCAATTGGGCAACTTGATCTTGCATCAACGATAAAAGCGGCGAGACAATGACGACAGCGCCCGGTAAGACTTTCCCAGGCAGCTGATAACATAGAGATTTACCCATTCCGGTCGGAAGCAGCGCCAAGACGTCGCGCCCTGCCAGCACTTGCTCGATTACTTGTTTTTGGCCGGGGCGGAATTCCGTGTAGCCATAAAACTCGTACAATAGTTTTTCGAGATTCATGATTCGCCTCCTCTCATGGCCAGTGCCAGCCGGATCTGAAAATAGCTGGCTTCGGGCAAACGCTCTTTAATATCCCGCAAGCGCATTGACTTCAACTCTTTGCTGATGCGATGGATCGATTGAAACAAATGCTCATCCATAAAGGGCACAAAGCTGAACGCCGGGTCGTTCATGGCCATCTCCACGAAATGATCCTCGATCGTACTGGTTTTCAGTTGCCGGAGCTCGGCAATCTGCTGGAGTGAAAATCCGCGCTCGGACAGATTTTGTGTTCGTTTCGCCGATTCCGTCAAGGCGGATTGTTGGATGATGCCTTCAAGCATGCCCGTTAGCAAAGGATATTCCATGCCTTCAATCACGTCCAGCCAAGCGTGTACAGCTTCAACAGCTGCAACTTTCACATCTATCGGCATGAGGTTCTGCTGCATAGCTAATTGATCCCAGGTGAGCCCGCCGACTCCATAGCCCGACAATCGCTCCACCAGGATTTGTTTATGCGCTTCCGTTGTTTTTGCCAAAGCCAAGCTGGTTTCGATTTGATTTTTGAAAGCCTCTTGAACAGCAGCAGAACGAAAATCGATGCGGTTCAAATAAGCCTTTGCCCATGCCTGCACCGTTTCATCGGCAACAACTGGATCAAAGCGCTTATGGCCTTGCATGAAATTGGACATCGTCTGCACTACTAGTGACAAACGCGCAAAAAACCGATGTTCATTGCCCCTGTATTTCCAGCCGTTCAACGGCGTAGCCGGAATGTCCAAATCGAATGCGGAGCGATCGAGCCGGACGCTGCTGTCATCCGGGATCAGTAAGCCTTGAGCTTGCAGCCTGTCGATGGACGCGAGGTATTCTTGCTTGTCCAGTTTCGGGAGTACGGCAAAATAAGGATGCAGTCCAAAATAGCCGATGTCCTGAATCGTTTGCCCTGATTTCTTTCCTTTAATTAAATGATAAGGGGAAGATACGGTCCGTTGACCGTCTACCGCTTTCATGATTGCTAAAACGACTTCATCGAATCGCACTGAATTACCCTCCTGGCGGTTTTGGGTTGAAAAAATCATGAAATATCTATAGAATAAACACGATAGTATAACTGAACTTGTTCGGAGATAAAGGAGAGGAACTGGAATGGCTAAATATACCATTGTTGATAAAGATACGTGTATCGCATGCGGGGCTTGCGGAGCAGCGGCACCAGACATTTACGATTATGATGATGAGGGCATCGCCTTCGTTATTCTTGATGATAACACGGGGACTGAACAAGTGCCAGATGAGCTGATGGAGGATATGGAAGACGCATTTGAAGGATGCCCGACCGATTCCATTAAAGTGTCAGACGAGCCATTTGAAGGAGATCCACTTAAATACGAAGACTGACCAAATTTTGGTCAATAGAAAAAGCGGCCGGAAGAATCATCTTCCAGCCGCTTCTTTTTATGATAAATAATAGGAACGTTGTTTTTCAATCCACGTATGCATGCTGCCGAAGATCAATAAAACGACGGTCGTAAGTGCTAAGCCTTTGATCAAGTTGAACGGCAGGATTCCGAGGACAATGGTCGTGTACAATGCGTTCCCTGTCTGTTCAGGCATGTTCAGGAAATACGTGTACATCGGCAAAAAGACGAAATAATTGAGCAAGCTCATGCCGATTGCCATCGAGAATGTCCCGATCACCAAACCGAATGCGATGCCTTTTTTTGTGGAAACTTTACGGTAAATGGCATAGACCGGCAAAATGAACAATAGGCTCGTCGCGAAATTCGCCATGTGCCCTACAGGTACGCCAGTCGGGCTTCCCGAAAAGATCCAGTCCAATACGTTCTTAAAGAATGCTACCAAAATGCCTGCTACAGGCCCCATCGTAATCGCCGCGATCAACGCGGGCACATCACTGAAATCCACTTTCAAAAATGCTGGCAATGCCGGCAGCGGAAAATTGAATAGCATCAATACAAATGAGATGCTGCTTAGCATACCGATGACGATCATCGATTGCAATTTCTTGTTCTTCATGTTCCTCTCTCCTTGTCGTGATTCACCAGAAGAAAGGTTCGGAACGCATGCTGCCTAAAAAATCCCTTAAGCAAGGTTTGCTTAAGGGAGAGTCAGGCACACTGAAATAAACGGTCCGTTATTAACAAACGGCATGCGTCCGTACCTTCACCTTCTCCCATCCAGACTATACTGTCGGCTTTGGAATCTCACCAAATCCTGCTTTTTACGGCTCGCGGGCTGATGGACCATGATGTCCAATTACCGCCGGTAGGGAATTGCACCCTGCCCCGAAGATGAATCGATATTTTTTTATACAACTTAATCTTATAAAAAAAAGACAGCAATGTAAACCATACTGCTTACATCACTGCCTTTTTTTATTTTTTTGGCCAGTCGATCCGGTTGGGTGAAACCGGCAGTTCCAATTCTCTAGTGAAATCGAAGCCTGCCCATTCCGTTTGTTCTGTATTGGATAGCGTAAGTGCAGAGCCATAGGATTGCGCAGTCAGCGCCATGCTTTCGACCATCTGCATCGCTTCCGCTTCATCAAGCGCATCCAAATCCAACGGCTCTTCGAATATCAAGTCGGCATTTGTCCCGTCCACTTCGACGCGATAATTGATCTCTTCCGGAACCGGTGAACGGTAGTCGTCATTCGGCGATTGCTGAAGTGACAATAGCGCTTCTTTCACGTTCCCTGGCGACATGCCGTAAGCGGGAGCCAAATGCCAGTCACCCGTTGACGAAGCAAGCAAGTAAAAGCTTTGCCCTTGTTCGCCCGGAACGAGCGGTTCCACCGTCCCCACATGAGATAATTGCGCTGCCTCCCCGTCTTCATTCAATACACGGATTTCCTGCTGATCCATGAACGTTTCCTTTAAACTATTCAGATACAGCAAAGTGGAAGACGAACCTTGATCATAAGTTTGCCCGTCCGGCAGGAAATGGCTGATTGTTGAATCGTTTTGCTGGAGCTCTCCTTCATAAGGGTGGTACTCATCAAAACCCAATCCGGTTTCATCAATTTGCCCGGCGAATGCTTCGTATAATTCAAGTGCAGCCGGTTCTTCCATGTCTTGACTTGGAATGACAAAACTGATCGGTACGACATAGCCATTGTAAGCAAGCCCGATACGAAACACATGCGCACCATCTATCTCACTCTCATAAACTGCACTCCGCTGTACTTGCGGGTCTTCCGCAGCCAAACTCGCTGCCCCTTCAGACTCTTGTGTTTCCCTTTCCGCTTGTTCAGTTTGTTCTGTCTGCGCTTCATCTGTCGACATGGTCGACTCCGCGTCGCTGCTTTCACTACTGCTGCTGCTAGAGTCGGTTCCGTTCTGCTGCAGCAAGGAAACCACAAGTACTGAGATGCTCAAAAATGCGACGATGGCAACCAGCAGCGGCAGCCAGCGCTTCGGCTGCTTGGGTGTTTGCTCTTTATGGGAAAGCTTTTTATACACTTCGGCTTTTGGCCGCCTGTCTTGTATTTTGGGGAAATCCCGCAACAAATTTTCGATTTCTTCATCGTTCCATTTGTCATTCGGCATATTCTCCTCCCCCTTCTGCTTCTAGTAATTTTTGGCGGAGGGACCGGATCGCCCGGTGCTGTGTCGTCTTGACTTTGCCTTCCGACCACTCCAGGACTTCAGCAGTTTCCGCAATGGAGAGATCTTGGAAATAGCGCATGATGATGACGAGCTTTTGGTCCCCTGTACACAAATCGAGCATTTGGTACAAGCGGATCTTGTCTTCATTAAGCAATGAAACTTCTTCCGGTATGCGTTCAGTCGACACCAATTGTTGGGTTTCCCAGTCGAAGAAATCCATCGAATGCTTTTTCCTCACTGCGGTCTTGCGGAAATGGTCGATGGCGACATTTTTGGCGATCGAAAAGAGCCAGGTCTTTTCCGAACTCTTTCCTTGGAACCGGTCATAAGCGCGCAGCACCCTCACATAAACTTCATGCATCAAATCTTCTGCCACATGCCGGTCCTTTACTAAATACACCAAAAACTGAAAGACATCCTGATGGTATTGATCGTATAGCCGATGAAACACGGAGTCATTCACGCAACTCCCCCCGTTCCTTGGATTAGTCGTCACGACAACAAAAAAGTTACATCGCCTTCAGCGGCAATGTGAAGATGAACGAAGTGCCTTCGCCGAATTTGCTTTCGGCGCGGATTTCTCCCGAATGCGCTTTGATGATATTGCTGGCAATCGCGAGACCGAGCCCTGTGCCGCCTTTGCCGAGCGTCCTTGCCTTATCGGCTTTATAGAAACGCTCAAAGACGAATTCCAGGTCTTTCTCTGTAATTCCCGCCCCGGTATCGTTGATCGAAACTTTTGCGTAGTCTCCCATGTTTTCGACATGCACATGCACTTGCCCTCCCTGAGGAGTATGTCGAAGTGCATTATCGATCAAATTCGTCATGACCTGTTCGATGCGGTCTTCATCCAGTTCGGCTGCTGCCCAGTCGTCGAGCTCTGTCGTGAAGCTCAGTTCGATGCCTTTTTCTTTCGCGGCTTGGCTGAATTTCAAGCTCATCCGCTCGATGGCATTATTGAACTGCACTAATTCTTTGTAGAGGCGCATATGGCCTGATTCCAATCGCGCCAAATTCAAGAGGTCAGTCACGAGTCGGCCCATTCGCTGGGATTCCTCGTAGATGATCTTGGTCATTTCATTGCGTTCTTCCTCGCTTGCGCCGACGTCATCAAGCAGTGCTTCGCTATAGCCTTGTAGCATGGCGATCGGCGTCCGCAATTCGTGTGATACATTGGCAATGAAATCTTCGCGCAGCTTCTCGAGGCGATGCTGTTCTGTCATATTGTGGAGCACAGCCACCGCGCCGCGCACGCTTTCGCCGCTGTAAAGCGGGCTGAAATTGACTGCATAATAGGCGCCTTCGATTTCAAGCTCTTCCTCTATTTCCTCTTGGAACGTCAAGACGTGGTCGAGCATATGGAGCATTTCCGATGGCAGCGCATTGGCATCAGTCGTCCCGTCTTTGAAGAGCCATTGCTGCAGCAGCTTCTGCGCCGGCGGATTGCTCAACAGGATCGTCTTGTCTTGGTTGAACGTAATTACGGCATCCGCCATTGAAGTCAAGATGCTCGATAATTGCTCTTTTTCCTGATTGATCACTTCTAAATGATGCTTTAGTTGGCGTCCCATCTGGTTAAAGGCGATCGCCAATTGGCCGATTTCGTCTCCAGAAGAGACTTTCACTTTCGTATCAAAATTCCCTTTCGCTAATTCAAATGCCCCTTCGCGCATGTTGCGCAGCGGGGAAGTGATGCGGGTCGAGAGGAAAAATGCGAAAAATGTCGTCAATAATAATGCGATGAATGCGGACAGGAACACAATATTCGTCGTCCTTTCCGCTGTGCGGTCCATCACTTCCAATGATTGATAAATAAAAACCGTTCCGTGAAGCTCATCGCTTGTTTGAAGAGGCGAGGCCATGACAATATATGATTCCATGCGGTCTGCTTCCGATAAGGACGGCAGCAGCATTTCTTTCGTTACGGTTTCGTCGCTTTCGAATACTTTTTGAAATTCGCTTTCGCTGACAATCTTTTTCCTGATTTCCTCGCCGTTCAAGCCGTCATGCAGGTAATAGGAGATTTCCCCCGGTTCTTCTGCGATGACCGCATTGGTTTCAGGTCCCAACACTTCGTCGACGATTGATAAATTGCCCTCCCCTGAGTGGTCATTAAAGATTCGGGCTATCATATTCGCCTCGTTGTGAAGCGCTTCTTCCACCGTTTCGCTATGGAAATTCCCGAGAAACTCCAATAGCAGCACCGTCACAATAAACAGGACAAAGGAAACGAGAAGCAAAATGGTTACCCACAGCTTCCCGACGATGCTATTCCATATTCTATTCATTGCCGACCTCGAATTTGTATCCGACACCCCATACGGTGACGATCATCTTAGCGGCGGATTCCGAAACGCGGTTCAATTTTTCACGCAAGCGTTTAACGTGTGTATCCACGGTACGCAAATCGCCGAAAAAGTCATAATGCCACACTTCTTTTAGTAAATGCTCCCGATCGAATACTTTATCCGGGGATTTTGCCAAGAAGTATAAAAGTTCATATTCTTTCGGTGTTAAATTCACTTCGACGCCGTCTGCTGTGACGCGATGGGCATCGTGGTCGATCGTCAAATGTGGAAAGACGACCAAGTCTTTTGAAACGGTCGAACTCGTAGAAGGTGAATAAGCCGACGATCGGCGCAAAATCGCTTTCACGCGCAGCACGACTTCCCTCGGGCTGAACGGCTTGACGATATAATCGTCGGCTCCGGATTCAAACCCTTCCACGCGGTTTGCTTCCTCGCCTTTAGCCGTCAGCATGATGATTGGCGTCATTTTCGTTTCCCGAAGTTCGGTTGCCACTTCGATGCCATCTTTTTCGGGCATCATGAGATCAAGCAGGATGCAATGGTAATCCTTCTCCATCGCTTTTTCCAGTGCTTCTACCCCATTTTCGGCTTCTTCCACCATATATCCTTCGCGCTCGAGATACATCTTCAACAGGCGGCGGATCCTCTCTTCATCATCCACTACAAGAATTGTAATTTCTTCAGACATCCTAATCCCTCCAACTTTCATCTCTATACCTTTCATTGTACCGATAAGGTTCCCAAAAATAAACGAAAAGCCTTTTCCAGGATAGGAAAAGGCTTTTGTCGTCAAGCGTATGAATGCAGTCCAGCAATAATCAAGTTAACTGCCACCAAGTTGAACATGATGATGACAAAACCGATGACCGCGAGCCAAGCAGACTTTTCGCCTGCCCAGCCTCTGCCAAGCCGCAAGTGCAAATACGCTGCGTAGAACAAGAATGTAACGAGTGCCCACACTTCTTTCGGGTCCCAGCCCCAGAAGCGCGACCAGGCGATTTGCGCCCAAATCATGGCAAAGATCAATGCACCGAGTGAAAAGATCGGGAAGCCGATGATGATCGAACGGTAATTGATTTCATCCATCAGCTGCAAGTTGACGTTTTTCGTAAACGGCTGCAGCATGGCGGAAATGCGTTTGCGGAAGATCAGGCGAATCAATGCATACAGCACGGTCCCCACCATGACTGACCAAAACACGGTCGTCAGTTTTCCGGCATGGACGATTGGCGGCATTTCCACTAGCGGCGTAAACGCGCCATCTGTCATTGACTCGAATTCGTTCATCCCGAAAATTGCCGGCATATTGTATGTGATTTCTGATGGTTGTTCGTCTTTATTGACATAAGCGAAATCCGCTTCGTAATTCGTCAAGGTAAAGAATGTGCTCGTAACGACAAAACCAAGGACCAAGACGAGTGAGTACATGATGGCTTCAAGCCAAAAGCGCTGCTTCGACTTTTTCTTTTGGTCGACGACTTTGAGCAAATAAATCAAGCCGGCCGCCGCACTGATTGCAAGAATCCCTTCGGCGATGACGACTGTGATGACGTGGATCGCCAGCCAGTTTGTCTGAAGGGCCGGAATCAGCGGGCTCACTTCACTCGGGAACATGCTTGCGTAAGCGATGATCAATAACGCAATCGGCAAGACGATCATCCCAAGCACTGCTGTTTTATACAATGCATAAAGAATGATGAATCCGCCGACAAGCGTCATTCCGAATGCAGTCGTGAATTCGAACATATTACTGATCGGCGCGTGGCCCGTGACCATCCACCGTGTAATGAAATACCCTAAATGCGCAAGAAAGCCGATGACCGTAATGGTGATCGCGACTTTGCCCCAACGCTGTTCGGATCTGTAAGTGCCTTTTTTATTGCCTTTTACAGCCCCCCCGAATACGAATGTTGCAATCAGGTAGGCGATGAAGGCTACGAATAGTAAATTGGAACTGATGTCGGCTAATGTCATGTCAATTGTTCACCTTCCTTTTTCTCCTGTGCTTCCATGTCTTCCTGTTGGTCGCGATATGCCGGAAGAGAAGCGTGTTCAGTCACCTGATCCAGATCTTTTTTCAGCCCGAACCAGTTTTTATTCGTATGGCCCGCAAGCAAGATGCTGCCATCCGCCTGCTGCTGAATCCAGAAGCGGCGGTGGTTGAAGTACATCCCTTGCGCCACGCCGATCATGAAGATCAGACCGCCGAGCCCAAGAATCGGCAAGGTACGGTCTTTACGAACCGTCAAGCCAGATGCATCCCGCGTCTCAACACCCTGGAAGGCAAGTTTATAATCGTTATCGCCCAATGGCTCAACTGTGTTCTGAATGGTGATGAAACTTGTTTCACCGTCCGGCGTATCGGGCGTCGTCATTTTCACGAGGAAGCCCGGGTTTTTCGGCAGCGGCGTCGCTGTTTGCGGTTCACCGTTTTCAAAACCGGAGAAATCAGGATAATAACCGAGCAATTCCACAACAGAACCGTCTTCAAGCTCATAATTGGTTTCCGGATTCACCAAATCGATTGTCAAATCTCCGCGGCTTTCGCCCGTTTCTTTGTTCTGAAGCGCAAAGCTCATCGTTTTCAGCTCATCCTGCTGGAAATCCATCTGATACAAAGCGTAGCCATCGAACTTAAATGGCTGGTTAACGCGAATGGCGTGTTCTTCAACTTTTTCCATCTCGTCTGTATCGCCTGGCAATGCATCTTCCGGTATTTTATAAAGAACGACATCCGTCTGGTAGTTTTTCGCTACCGTTCCGACGCGGTCGATTGCTTCACCGAATTTTTCTTCTTCGCCTTCACCTGTGTAAGTTTCCAACGTAAAGCCTTTACTCTCTAACACGTAGCCAGGTGCATCCGGAATCGCACGCGTTTCGCCTTCACGTATCCACAGCGTTTCGTCTACATAGAATCCGGGCATCATGCGCAGCATGACACCGAACAAGAAAATGATCAATCCAATGTGATTGACATAAGGGCCCCACCGCGAAAAACGGCCTTTTTCAGCAAGCAAGCCATTTTTGTCGGTCGACACCTTATATTTCAAATCGGTTAATTTCTCTTCGGCTTTTTTCAGCGTCTCCGCGTCTCCTGGCCCTTCCGCCAAAATGCGCTGTTTTCGCATAAAGCTGGAATGGCGCAGCACGCGCTGGTTTTTCAACGATCTATAAAGCGGCACGAAACGATCGAGGCTCGCAATAATCAGCGAGATTGCGAGCATCCCGACCAACCCGATAAACCAGAAGGAGTTGTACATATCATGGAATCCAAGCGCGTGGTACACCGTCCCGACCGATCCGTAGATATCGGTGTAATAAGCTTCGATATCTGCTTCGGTTGTTGCCGGGACGTATTGTTTCTGCGGCAAGATCGTGCCAAGAGCGGCAGCGACCAATAAGACTATGATGATTCCGACGCCGACTTTAACACTTGAAAAGAAATTCCAAATTTTGTCGATGATCGACTTATTATACGTTTGGGAACGTCTTGCCGTTCCTTCATAGCGCATATCCGCCAATTGTTTGTTTTGTTCCTCTTCGTTGAGCGGCCGCCCGCAAGATTCACAAAGAACCGTGCCTGGCGGGTTTTCATGGCCGCATTTGCAAATCAATTTGTCCATCCCAAAATCTCCTTATTCAGGTTTGATTTCTTCCATAAAACCTGCGATGTCCTGCTCTGTCATTTCACCGGTTACGATGCGCTGGATTTCACCTTGCGGGTTCACCAGCATGGTCGTTGGAAGCGGGCGGATATTATATGCAGTCATGACGCTTTTATCACGGTCGATGACAATCGGGAAATTGAGTCCGTATTGACGGGCGAACGTCTCTACTTCAAAATTCGATTGCGCAATATTCACCGCAAGGATCTGGACGCCTTGATCTTCATATACTTCGTACTGACTAGCCATCGCGGGCATTTCCTTGATGCACGGTTCACACCATGTGCCCCAGAAATTCAGGAACACGCCCTGCCCTTTGTAATCGGACAGCTTATGTGTTTCCCCGTCAAGATCCGTCAACGTAAAATCCGGTGCCGGATCTCCCACTTTCAGCACTTCCACTTCATCGGCCGTCACACTATTGTAAATCGTATAGCCAATGGCCGCGATCAATAGCAGCAAAATAACGGAGCGCATGATCGTCCGGTTTTTCTTTTTGTTTCTCTTTTTCTCCGTACTCATAAAGATCCTCCTTCGAAGGATTGGATGCACATCAATTATAGCAAAGTTTCAATGGGCGCCTGCCCACAGTTTTGAAGGGTTTGTGAACGTTAGCGGCGCTTGCCGGTATCCGCAAGCACACGCAATTGCTTCACTTCGTGGGGGCTGAGTTCTCTCGATTCCCCAGCATTCAAGCTATGCAAGGTCAAAAAGGCGAATTGTTCACGGCTAAGCTTCTGCACCGGGAAGCCGATCGCTTCGAACATGCGGCGGACTTGGCGGTTGCGCCCTTCATGAATTGTAATCTGGACGATCGCTTTTGCCGCTTTCGTGTCGGCTGACAATAATTTCACTTTTGCCGGAGCTGTCATTCCGTCTTCCAATTTGATGCCGCGTTCGAGTTTTTGGAGATCTTCCTTCGTCGGAATGCCTTTTAAACGCGCGACGTAGGTCTTATCGATTTCGAATTTCGGATGCGTCAGGCTATTGGCGAATTCCCCGTCGTTGGTTAACAACAACAATCCTGATGTGTCATAATCTAGACGTCCGACAGGATAGATGCGTTCTTCGACATTCGGGAAGAAATCCGTTACGACTTTGCGGTTCTTGTCATCAGATACTGCCGAAATGACACCGCGCGGCTTGTATAGAAGAAAGTATACTTTCCGTTCTTTTTCCATTTGGACGCCTTCCACTTCAATCTTATCGGACGGCGTCACTTTGACGCCCAATTCCTTGACGGTTTTTCCGTTGACTCTCACTTTGCCATCTAAAATCATTTGTTCTGCTTTGCGCCTAGATGCAATTCCTGCATGTGCCATTACTTTTTGCAATCTTTCCATTTCCTGTTCACCCCATCTAATTAAATACCGGCGGCATAGGCCGCCGATTCACGTTCTTCGCGGTCTTTCTAACCGGAATTATGGCATAATTCCGGTCAAAGAGAAAGCGCATCGCTCAAATGAAAAGAAGACTGTTAATGCGTCCCAGTCTTCCCAGTAAGCTCCTATGCGTTTACTTCTTCCTTGAATGCTTCTTGAAATTTCGTCATGAAGAGATCGGTGTCTTCTTCCGGTTCCTGTGCCATCTCTTCAGGCAATGGAGGCAACTCTTCCAAGTTCTTTAAACCGAAATAATTGAGGAATTCATCAGTCGTGCCATACAGAATGGCACGGCCTGTTCCCTCAGCACGGCCACGTTCCTGGATCAAGCCTTTCGCAGCGAGAGTCGCCAGCGCTTTTTCACTCTTCACCCCGCGCAAATCTTCCAGCTCGACCCGGGTAATTGGCTGTTTATACGCCACAATCGCGAGCACTTCGAGTGAAGCCTGCGACAGCGATTGTGGCGTCGGGTTCTCAACCAGCTTTTGTATGGTTTCTGCCATTTCCGGCTTGGTTACCAATTGATAAACACCCGCCAGTTCTTTTAGCGTCACCCCGAAAGCTTCCCCATCGTAACGGTTTTTCAGTTCCGAGAGCGCTTGCTCCACTTGTTCTGCATTCGCTTCTGTCAGAAACTGCAATTGGCTGAAACTCAAGCCATCGTCTCCTGTGACAAAAAGCAATGCTTCAATTTGGCCCAAAAGGTTCTTCTTCATCTTGCCACGTTTCCTTTCTCAGTTCCACCGACAATTCGGTGAAATTCTTTTGCTGTTCGACCGCAATCACTTGCCGCTTCATCAACTCAAGCAAGGACAAAAAAGAAACGACGAGCACTGCCTGGTCATCAGACGGGAAAAGTTCGGAAAAATTAGCACGTCCTTTGAATGACTTGAGCCGCTCGACCATCGAACCCATCTGTTCTTTAATAGATACTTCCTGGCGTGCGACACGGGTCGACAGTGGCGCCCTCAGTTGCTTTCGGCGCAGCATTTTCTGGAATGCCCCGAGCATATCGTAAGCATTGGCATCGTAATCCATGGCATCTGGCTGCTGCTGGAGTTCCGATAAATCAGCAGGCGCTTTCGAATACAGCACCGCCCGTTCATTTTCCAATTTTTTCAGTTCGCCAGCCGCTTCTTTGTATTTTTTGTACTCGATTAGCCGTGACACCAATTCGTCGCGGGGGTCTTGCTCATCGAATTCGTAATCGACTTCATCGATTTCCCCTTCATGCACTGGCAGCAGCGTCTTGCTCTTAATTGCCAGCAAAGTCGCCGCCATCACCAAGTATTCGCTCGCTTCATTGAGTTCGAGCACTTGCATTGCACGAATATGCTCCATATACTGTGTAGTGATTTGTGAAACGGGTATATCGTAAATATCGATTTCCAAACGATGAATTAAATGCAATAATAAATCAAGCGGGCCTTCAAAGGCATCCACTTTCACTTCATAAGACATGTGACTACCACCTGACTGTTCATTTTCCTACTATACTTGATTATAAAAGAAAGGAGATTGAAATGCATCCGCTTAACCATCCCCTATTCCTTCAGTACATCATCCACTTCAATGACGAAAAAGATTATTTCGAATGCCATGAAGTCGGCGAAGAGTACTGGAAATTAATCGCACCGAAAGACAAGACGCATCCACTGACCGGGTGGATCCAATTGGCGGTCGGCATGTATCATTGGCGCCGCAGCAATTATCCCGGCGCGCTCCGTTCGCTTATACGGGCCAAACCGAAACTCGCTGAAGCGGGCATTTGGACCGAAGGCTTCGACCAGCAGCAACTGACACAGCTCTTGGCTGAATCAATACAAGGAGTTACAGACCGAGAGCCGTTCAAGCACCGCGACTTGCCGCTTGTGCCAGGCGAACTCGTTCAAGCGATCAAAGAACAGAAGCAGCAATACCTGGCCCCGGCTCACGATGAGTATTATTTGATGCACAAGCACCGGTTGCGCGACCGGACGGAAATCATTGCGCTCCGGCAACAGAAAAAAAGGCGGAACCTTTAAGAATTAAAGGCCGCCTTTTTTTACTGGGCATTTATTCAGGAAAGCTTCGGTTTCGTCTGTAGCGCGCATTTCCCGGTGCTGCATCATGTCTTGAATCTTATCGATCATCTGATGGCCGATCCCGTCACCCCGATGGGATGGATTCACCGACACATGATGGATGGTGTAATGATCATCTGCGACTTCCACACCTAACAACCCGACAAAATCGTCCTCTTTTTTCCATAGGAACAATTGCCATTCCGGGTTTTCTTCGTAGATGTGCATAGTTTGCTGCAGCTTTTTCAGTTCACGCTCTTTGGGCATGAAAGACAATAAGCCCATGGCGATCTTTTCAAATGATTTTTTGTATCTGTACAACATAATTGATCCCTCATTTTCATCTTAAAAGCAGCTTTACCCATACTACTATAAACTCCCCAATAACTCAAGTTTACGCAAGGTCAGCCGCCGGTGACATTGTCTGCAAAGAACAGCCAATAGGCGATGCCCCAGGCGACTGCCATCAACAGGACGAACAGGAACAGCATGATGTTCTGTTTTCTCAAGGTTTAGCCTCCTCTTGCACATACCCCACTTCATTTTTGATCAAGTCTTCAAAGCTTTCCCGCCGAATGACGAGTTGGTGCTTCCCTTCCTCTACAAAAACGACTGCCGGCCGCGTAATCCGGTTGTAATTGCTCGCCATCGAATAACCATATGCGCCTGTACAGAAAACAGCCAAGATATCGCCAGCTGAAACTTCCGGCAACTGGGCTTCTTCGATAAGCTTGTCACCGGATTCACAGCATTTCCCGGCAATCGTATAAACTTGTTCCGCCTGTTCTTGGGCGCGGTTGGCGAGCAAGGAACTGTATTTCGCGCCGTACAGCGCAGGGCGAATATTGTCGGACATGCCGCCGTCGACCGCTGCATAGCGGCGTGTGTCGGGCACATCTTTTGTCGATCCGATCGTATAGAGCGTCGTGCCAGCGTCTCCGATCAATGAGCGGCCCGGCTCAATCCAAATTTCCGGCACCGGGAACCCTGCCCCTTCGGATGCGGTTTTGACCGTGCGAATCATGTCTTTCACATACACGGCAGGCTCAAGCGGAGCATCTTCTTCCGTATAGCGGATGCCGAAGCCGCCGCCTAGATTCAACACGCTGCATGTGTATGAGTGGTCTTGTTTCCAGCCCGCCATTTTCAACAGCAATTTTTCAGAAGCCATCTGGAACGCCGCGGTTTCGAAAATCTGGGACCCGATATGGCAGTGAAGGCCGATCAACTCAAGTTGTTCATGTGCATAGGTTTCCATGAAAGCACGGTCTGCTTGGCCATTGTTCAAATCAAAACCGAATTTCGAGTCTTCTTGGCCTGTCGTGATGTAGTCATGGGTATGGGCTTCAATCCCTGGCGTGACGCGCAGCAAGATGTTCATTTTCTGCTGGCGCTGTTCCGCCGTTTTTTTCAATAAATCAATTTCGTGGAAATTATCGACGACGATGCAGCCGATTTCTTCATCAAAAGCCATGTCGATTTCCGCTTGGCTCTTGTTATTGCCATGAAAATGGATTTTCTCTTTCGGGAATCCGCTTTGGATCGCCGTGTAAAGTTCACCGCCGGACACGACATCGAGCGACAGCCCTTCTTGTGCTGCGACTTGATAGATGGCGATCCCCGAGAAAGCTTTGCTGGCATAAGCGACTTGATAGCCGACTTGTTCGTTTTCAAATGTTTTCTGGAACGCCTGTGCGCGCTCACGGAATAGCGCGATGTCATAGACAAAAAGCGGTGTGCCGTATTGTGCTGCAAGATCTACCGCGTCTACTCCCCCGATTGTCAAATGGCCATTTTCGTTGATTGATTGTGTCCCGTATAAATGCATGTCGACTCCTCCTGAATGGGCTATGTATAGTAAAAATCTTGCTGAGCCTAGACCCAGCAAGATTCGTTTAATCGGTGATCAAAGCAGAGACGAGTTGAATCGCTTCAACCGGCTCGTTTGAATACTCGATACTATTGTATAACATTTCCTGGCATTCCGCGAGGTCCTGTGTATTGGAATAAATCGTCGCCAAAGCTTCGCCTTTTTTGACGAAATCGCCGACTTTCTTATGCAGCACCAAACCGACCGATAGATCGATGACCGAATCCTTCGTCGCGCGGCCTGCACCGAGCACCATCGCTGCTGTCCCGATTTCATCCGCTTCCATATAGGAAATATAGCCATCCTGCTTTGCCGGCAGTTCGGTAACGAACTTCGCTTGCGGCAATAGGCTGAGATCATCCACTACAGCCGGGTTGCCGCCCTGGTCTTCGATCAATTGGCGGAACGCTTCGAGTGCTGAGCCGTCTTTGATGACGCCTTCTAGCATGGCACGCGCCTCTTCTAAAGTTTTTGCCTTGCCGCCGACGACGACCATTTGGCTGCCGAGCACGAGGCATAGCTCCGTGAGATCTTCCGGGCCTTTTCCTTGCAGCGTTTCAATCGCTTCTTTTACTTCCAGCGCATTACCGATCGCAAAGCCGAGCGGCTGGCTCATGTCTGAAATGATGGCCATCGTTTTGCGCCCTGTCGCATTGCCGATGCCGACCATGGCGTGCGCCAGTTTTTTGGCATCTTCTTCGGTTTTCATGAATGCGCCCTCGCCTGTTTTCACGTCAAGGACGATGGCATCTGCGCCGGCTGCGATTTTCTTGCTCATGATCGAACTTGCGATCAGCGGGATGCTGTTGACAGTCGCCGTTACATCGCGCAAGGAATACATTTTCTTATCGGCAGGCGTCAAATTGCCGCTTTGCCCGATGACCGCCAATTTGTGTTCGTTCACTTGGCGGATAAAATTTTCTGTCGACAGCTCGACGTGGAAACCGTCGATCGCTTCGAGTTTATCGATTGTTCCGCCGGTGTGTCCAAGCCCGCGTCCGCTCATTTTCGCTACCGGAACGCCGCACGCTGCGACAAGCGGCCCGAGGACTAGCGTTGTCGTATCGCCGACTCCTCCTGTTGAATGCTTATCCACTTTAATGCCTTCAATGGCTGACAAATCGATTTGGTCTCCAGATTCCGCCATCGCCATCGTCAAATCTGCCCGTTCACGTTCACTCATATCTTGGAAAAACACTGCCATTAAGAATGAGCTCATTTGGTAATCGGCAATTTCGCCATTCGTATAGCCAGAGACGATAAAACGGATTTCTTCTGTGGACAGCTCATGGCCGTCCCGTTTCTTTTCAATCAAGTCCACCATTCTCATTGATCATTACCGCCTTTTCAGTTTAGTTTCGATAGGAAGCTTGTGCCGAATTTCGGCAGTTCGCAAGCGAAATTATCGGCAATGGTCGCACCGATATCTGCAAATGTCGACCCTGTTCCAAGGTCAGATCCGCCATTAAAGCGGGGAGAGAATGCGAGAAGCGGAACATATTCGCGCGTATGGTCGGTTCCCGGGAAAGTCGGGTCGTTTCCATGGTCTGCCGTGATGAGCAGTAAATCGTCTTCTTTTAAGCCTTTCAGTACTTCCGGCAGGCGCTGATCGAATGCTTCGAGCGCTTTTGCGTAGCCTTCAGGATCTCTGCGATGGCCAAAGAGCGCATCAAAATCCACAAGGTTCAAAAAGCTCAAGCCATTGAAATCCTTGCCGACGACTTGAACGAGCTTATCCATGCCATCCGCATTATCCGCAGTTCTTACAGATTCCGTCACGCCGGCGCCATTATAGATGTCGTTAATTTTGCCGATAGCGATGACATCTTTCCCAGCATCCTGCAGTTCATTCATGACAGTGCGGTCAAAAGGCGTCAAGGCGTAATCGTGACGGTTGGATGTGCGCTTGAATGCTCCAGGTTCACCCAGGAATGGGCGAGCGATGACGCGCCCGACTAAAAATTCCGGGTCCAAAGTCAATTCACGGGCTGTTTCACAAATTCGGTACAGCTCATCCAATGGAATTACTTCTTCGTGTGCCGCAATTTGCAGAACCGGGTCAGCAGACGTATAGACAATCAACGCGCCCGTTTCCATGTGTTCTTGGCCAAGTTCGTCAAGGATTTCAGTGCCGCTTGCCGGTTTATTGCCGATGACTTTGCGGCCTGTCGCTTGTTCAAGCTTAACGATCAATTCTTGTGGAAATCCTTCTGGGTAAACTTTAAACGGTGTGTCAATGTTGAGCCCCATGATTTCCCAGTGCCCTGTCATCGTATCTTTTCCGACAGAAGCCTCCTCGAGACGCCCGAAATGGGCAGCTGGCGCTTCTTGCGCTTCAAGCCCTTTGACCGGGACGATATTCGCTAGACCCAGCTTCTCCATATTCGGCATCGATAGCCCGCCGACGGATTGCGCGATATGGCCGAGCGTATCTGCCCCTTTATCTCCAAAAGCTTCAGCATCCGGCGCTTCGCCGATACCGACTGAATCCAGTACGATTAAGTGTATGCGAGTAAACGGTTTCATTGTCATGTAAGTTCCTCCTTATTTGCCCTTTTATTCTATCATATCAATAGCCATTGTCGGAAGTCAGACCTCTGTTAGGCACGAGGATGAAATTGCGAATATACATCTTTTAAACGCGTCTTGCTGACATGGGTATAGATTTGGGTCGTTGAAATATCGGCATGTCCTAGCATTTCCTGTACAGCACGCAGGTCTGCCCCATTTTCAATTAAATGGGTGGCGAATGAGTGGCGCAATGTATGCGGCGTCAATTCTTTCTGGATGCCCGCTTTCTGGGCGTGCTGCTTGAGCAATTTCCAGAACCCTTGCCGCGTCAAGCGTTTCCCTCTTTGGTTGATGAACAGGGCATCAGTTTTTTCAGAAGGATTTCGCAGCGTGAGGCGTCCCGATTCAATGTATTGGCGGTTCGCCTCAAGCGCAGCCCGGCCAAGCGGAATGATCCGTTCTTTGCCGCCTTTTCCTATGCAGCGCACGAATCCCATCGTCAAATGGACATCTTCCATATCCAGGTTAATGCACTCACTGACACGCATGCCACTCGCATACAGCAATTCCAGCATGGCCCGGTCGCGCAGCCCGCTGGCTTTTGATGTATCCGGGGAATTCAATAACGCATCGATCTCTTCTATAGATAGGATGTTTGGAAGCTTCTTGTCCATTTGAGGCATTTCCAAGTGGACGGTGGGATCCGAATCGCTGCGCTTTTCCCTGATCAAAAACTGGTGAAAACTGCGAATTGAGGAAATATGCCTTGCCACTGTACGCGAGGTTTTTGCCATTTCCTGCAGATGGCGAAGGTGATTCAAAATATGGACCCGTTCGATTTTTCCGAGCCGTTCCAATTGTTCAACTTCACTCATGTACTGTATATAGCTTTTCAAATCACGTTCATATGAAGTCAGCGTGTTATCGGCCAGCTGCCTTTCCACACGGAGAAAATGCAAATAATCATCCAGTGCATCTTTCGCGTCATTCATTGAGATTCCTCCTTTTGCTGTTTATTGAAGATGAAAAAAAGACGGCCTACGACAGGCCGCCTTTTAAGCGTCTTTTTCCGGCTTATCAGCACCCGAATCATTGCAGCGCCAGCAAATGCCATGAAAAGTCAGACGGTGGTCTTTGATCTGGAAATTCCAGCGCTTTTCCACGACTGTTTCGACATCTTCAAGCAAGTCTTCCTGTATTTCATCCACCGCTCCGCACTCTAGGCAGACCAGATGATGATGGAAGTGTGCTGCGCCTTCCTGACGCAAATCATAACGGGAAACGCCATCCCCAAAATTTATTTTATCGACAATTTTCAATTCGGTCAGAAGTTCCAATGTACGGTATACCGTAGCCAAGCCGATTTCCGGTGCGATGTCCTTGACCAAAAGATAGACATCCTCAGCACTTAGATGGTCTTCTTCATGATCCAATAAAATTCGTACCGTTGCTTCACGCTGTGGCGTCAGCTTATAACTCGCAGCGTGTAATTGCTTTTTTATACGATCTATCCTTGTTTCCATGCGACGCCCTCCCTCAAACTGTATTCATTATATCAAAAGGGCGTTCTCGATTACAACAATCGATGCCGTTTATTATTTAGAATGATTCTTAACTAGTAATTGGATTAATTCTTATCTGATAAGTAGTTTTTAACCCATTGCACAGCGTAAGCGGTTTTGGCGTCAAAAATCCGTTCGTTATCGATCATGCCTTGTGCTTCCTCTACCGTCACTTCCAGTAATTCCACGAATTCGTCGTCATCCGTCACGGCGTCGTTGACCGCTCGGTGCAAGCCGCTCGCGAAGAAAACATGCACTACTTCATCAGCAAATCCCGGAGATGTCGAAAAGCTGATCACTTTTTCGAGCTTGTCCGCTGAATAGCCTGTCTCTTCCTCCAGCTCGCGCATGGCTGTGTACTCCGGAGCTTCGCCAGGTTCCAGTTTACCCGCCGGAATTTCGACAAGTGAGCGCTCTAGCGCTTTGCGGTATTGTTCAACCATGATGATTTTCTTTTCACCCGTCAATGCGATGACCGCTACCGCTCCCGGGTGTTCGATCAATTCTCGCTTCGACTGTTTGCCATTTGGCAGTGTCACGTCGTCAACTTTCAAATTAATGACCTTTCCCTCATATAAACGTTCACTATGAATTGTTTTTTCTTCAAATTTCTTCATACTGGCCCTCATTTCATTTGTAGTTTCAATACCGCAAAGTATACCATAGAGGAAACAAATTTTTACAATGAGGTGAAATGATGAAATACAATACACTGGGAACCAGCGGATTTGAAGTCAGTGAAATTGCACTTGGCTGCATGTCCCTGCCGGAAGACCCGAAACAAGCAGGAGCCATAATTGACGAAGCAATAGACAATGGCGTCACTTATTTTGACACTGCCGATTTTTATGGCAAAGGACAGAACGAGGAAATCGTTGGGGCCGCACTTGGCAACCGGCGCAAAGACATCATCCTCGCGAGCAAAGTGGGCAATGAATGGTCGGAAGACTCGGATGAAGTCCAATGGAACCCGACGAAAGCATATATCAAAGAACAAATCCATAACTCGCTGCGCCGCCTAAAAACGGATTACTTGGATTTGTACCAGCTTCACGGGGGGATGATCTCCGATAACTCAGAAGAAACGATTGAAGCGTTCGAGGAATTGAAAAAAGAAGGCTTGATCCGTGCTTACGGGATCTCATCCATTCGGCCGAATGTCATCCGGCGCTTTTTGAACAATAGTGAGATTGCTTCCATCATGATGCAGTACAGCCTCCTTGACCGGCGCCCTGAAGAATTCTTGCCGGAGATCGGTCAAGCCGGCCGTTCTGTCATTGCACGCGGCAGTTTGGCAAAAGGCTTGCTGACGGCTGAAGGTTTCACACGCGCTGAGAAGATGGGCGACTATCTGCAGTATGGACCGGATCAGCTGACGGCTACGTTGAAAAAGCTTTCGGCCATCCATGACAATGTCCATGCACTCGCCCTGCATTCGGTGCTGTCAGATAGTACCGTAGCTGCAGCGGTCACAGGAGCGAGCAACCCTGGGCAATTACGCGAAACGCTGCAAGCTTACCAACAGACTGTCACTGCACAGCAGGTTGAAGAAGCCAAGAAAGCGACGCGGCTGGACCGCTATGAACAACATCGCGATTAACCAGTTGCTTTAAGAGAATGGCGTCCCGCCTGCTGCGGGGCGCTTTTTTGTTCCATGTCTGTCTCTTTAAAAGCAGTTCAATCCCATTAAGGACGTTTGTACCTTTTTTCATAGGCAAGGCTTATACATGTAAATTACGCGGTTATGTGATTTTAAGCTAACCCCATTTACATCGCGGGTTTGCTAATTTTTATCGGGTGTTTTTTCGGAAAAAACAGAGTTTGTACCTAGAGTATTTTATTTATCGAAAAGGACTTTTGAAGGTTTGAAAGAATACCTAGAAGTGAATATACTGATTACGACTGAAATTTTCAAACCTTAATTTCAAGAAATCGGGGGCGTGCAAAATGATGAATTTTTATTTGACCCAATCCAAAAAATCTTATCAGTCAGCAGACGGAGATGCCATTTCGATGCATTCATACCTCGTTGTTGAATCTGTGACTAGATCCCTTGGACAGGAGTTTAAAAATCATAAGCTGGCATGGGAAGCGGAAGATCGCTGGCTGCTTGCAGACGCCCCGGAGAAAATCATCCATATGCCTGACGGCTATCAGCGCTTTGAACTCTCAGAGCCTGTATTTGCATCTTTGCGCTTGCTGGCCGAAACCCAGCCAAAAGAGCTTCATACCTTGACGCCTTTTTCCAGAAAGCGCACTTCCGAAACATTCATCGAGCAGCAGCAAGCTGAAGCGCGGAGGGAATTTCATTTCAACGACGTCGCCAAGAGCTTAAAGCAAATGTTCAAAGACATCATGACGGTCTAGAAGCTTTGCATATAAAAAAGACGGAGAACATCAACTGTTCTCCGTCTTTTTGCGTTTGATTTACTTTAAATCTGTTCAGGATCCTCTTTGGCTGCTTCATCTACAGGCTGGTCATCAAATTGATCATTGGCTGGTTGGCTGACCGGTTCGATAGACTGTGTATTTCTCGAAGTGTAGGTCTTCAGCATGTCAGCAATATCAATGCCCGTCATTTCCTTCAATGGTTCCTGCATATCGACCATTGTGCGAGTGACGCTTCTGCCGAATGACGGGACGCCTTGGCCGTTTCCGGAATCGATGATTTTAACGGAATCGATATTGTTGAGCGGCTGTGCCACTTTTTCGGCGAATACCGGCAGCATATCGATCAGTTTCTCTGCAATGATGACATCGCCATGTTCTTCCATGGCTTCAGCAAGCAATTTACGGGATTCGGCTTCCGCTTTACCACGTTCACGGATGACTTCCGCTTCAGCAGCACCCTCATCGCGCTTGATCTTCGCTTTCGCTTCACCGTCAATGACAGAACGTCTCGCTTCCGCTTCTGCCGTACGCGTGGTTTCGTAGTAGCTAGCATCCGCTTTTGTTTTGCGGACTTTGCTCTCTTCTTCTTCAAGGCGGACCGCACGTTCGCGTTCCATGAACTGCATATTCAATTCTTCTTCCTGGATTTCCATCGCGAGTTTCGCTTTTTCGAGTTCATACGATTGCTCAGACTTGGCGCGTGCGCGTTCGGTTTCTTCCTTAAATGCCGCATCTTTCAAATCTTTTGATTTACGGGATTCAGCAATGGAAATTTGGCGTTTGTACTCTTCTTCTTTCGCTTCCTGATCGGTCTGGGCACGGTGAATGCGTGTCTCCCGTTCCGTGTTCGCTTCTGCGATTTCCGCTTGCTTGCGGACTTCAGCGATGCGCGGACGACCCAGGTTCTCGAGATAGCCATTGTCTTCATCAGCATCACGAAGGTCGGTCAATCCGAGTGAAGTAATTTTAAAGCCCATTAAATCAAGCTGTTTTTGTGCGATTTCCTGGACATCGGTATTGAATTTTTCCCGGTCGCTATTGATGTCTTCAACGGTCATCTTCGATAAGATGGCACGCAAATTACTGCCGAGCACTTCGATGATCTCAACTTCAATTTCCTCTTGCTTTTTCCCAAGGAATTGCTCGGCGTAATTAGCAATGCCATTCAAAGTATCTGCAACTTTGACCATCGCGACAGCATCCGCTACGATCGGGACACCCGCATTCGTGTAAACACGCGGCGTCGACAACTTCAATTGGAACGACGTTAGATTGACTGGCGTTGACGTTTGGAAGCGGCGCAGCAAATAACCGCCGCCGCGGATGATCTTCATGGAACGCCCTTCATCGTCCGTAAAGATGTTCGTGTCTTTTTTCGGATCCCCGAGTTTCGGCCCTGTAATGATCAAGGCTTCGTTCGATTTGGCGGTACGGTAGCGGATTTTCATCCAAAAGAAATAGCCGACGCCGGCAACTGCCGCCAAAATGAGAACCACAATTAAAATTGAAATAATTCCGATTGACTCCATCTTATCCCATCCTTTTCAGTAAGCTGATTTTCTCCTGCCCTATTCTATACGGTCGAATCAGTAAGATGTTTCAAAAAAAGGGAAAGAATAGCCATTCTTTTTAAAAACTAGTCCGCCATCACTTTAATCAATGAAAAAATGATGGACAATACCATCAATACAAACACAAAATAACCAAAATGGATCCACGGTTTCGTATGCGGCTGAATCAGCCTGGGTTCCCTTTGTTCCGGCTCTTTCTCCAGCGCCGAGTTTGGCGGAAACTCTTCGTCGTTCATCTTCTTATCCTCCTGTAATTGAATTTTCCCTATTCAAGCTTCTAAGCCTCGTTGATTAGTCTTGATAGTAACGTGCACTTCTTTCATTATATCAATTGATAGTAAATGGAATATAAAAATATTTTGGAAATAATTAACTAATTAAAAATTATCCCATCTGTTGGCTGATTATTTGGTAAGATAGAAAAAACACTGCATGGCAAAAGATGGTTATTTTCTTGGAAATGAGGTGGCAGGCCATGAAACTTATCGATGATCTGGCTGGCGCGATTTATGATATCCTAAGTTGGATTGTATGGGGTTTTTCTTATTTTGCTGCTGGGGTGGTCATCATAGGCACCCCCTTATACTTAATCACTTTTCTGCTGGAATGGTTGGCTTGAACGCAGAACCCCCCTGTCACAAACGTGACAGGGGGGTTCTGCGTTTAATATTTAGTTCCTGAATCTCCATGCCGCTCGAGCAATTCGGCAAACGATAGGTTCTTTTCGCGCTCTTTGCGTTCAAACTGCCGCTGCGCTTCTTTTTCTTCTTCAAGCTTCTGCTTGTCTTTCACTAATTCTTTTTTTGTGGCCTTCAGCTTCATTAGCTGCTCTTCCGAAAAAAGGCCGTTGTCGTTGAGTTTGTCTTTCGCCATACCATTCTCTCCTTATGGGCGTTTTACGATCGTTGCCACCCCTTGTCCGCCACCGATGCAAAGTGTCGCAAGGCCTGTCTTGGCGTCGCGTTTTTTCATTTCGTGGAGAAGCGTCACGAAAATCCGTGTACCACTCGCGCCGATGGGGTGACCGATCGCGATGGCGCCACCGTTGACATTCAATTTTTCGTGGTCAAACTTCAGTTCACGGTCAACTGCAATTGATTGCGCCGCAAATGCCTCGTTCGCTTCGATCAAATCGATGTCGCCAAGTGTCATATTGGCTTTCTTCAAAGCATTTTTCACCGCTTGTACAGGACCGATGCCCATGACAGCAGGATCGACGCCTGCGTTGCCGTTCGCAGAAATGACCGCGAGTGGTTCGATGCCCAGTTCGTCGGCTTTTTCTTTCGTCATGACGATCACTGCTGCCGCACCGTCGTTAATACCGGATGCGTTTCCGGCTGTGACTGAGCCGTCTTTCTTGAACGCCGGGCGCAGTTTCGCAAGCTTCTCTTCGGTTGAAGAAGCTTTCACGTATTCATCCGTAGTAAAGACGACCGGATCGCCTTTGCGCTGAGGGATTTCTACAGCCACGATTTCCTCGTCAAAACGTCCGCCTTCGATTGCCGCGGATGCCCGTGCTTGTGAACGAGCCGCAAAACGATCTTGTTCTTCGCGCGAAATCTCGTAGCGGTCACATAGGTTTTCGGCTGTCACGCCCATATGATAATCGTTGAATGCACACGTCAAGCCGTCATGGACCATGCTGTCGACCACTTTCTGGTCGCCCATGCGGTAGCCGTCTCTTGCGCCTTCTAATAGATATGGGGCACGGCTCATATTCTCCATGCCGCCTGCCACCACGATATCGGCATCACCTGCAAAAATCGCCTGATACGCCAAATGGATCGATTTCAAGCCGGATCCGCATACTTTATTGATGGTCATCGCCGGCACCGTCTCCGGAAGCCCTGCTTTGATGGAAGCCTGGCGCGCCGGATTTTGCCCGAGCCCTGCTTGCAGGACATTGCCCATGATGACTTCCGATACTTGATCGCCCGCTACCCCTGCGCGCGATAAAGCTTCTTTGATAACGATGGCTCCGAGATCTGTCGCCGGCACATCTTTCAGCGTACCCTGGAAAGAACCGACCGCCGTTCTGACAGCGCTTGCAATTACGATTTCTTGTGACATTTCTTTTATCCCCCTTGTCTGATTCTTGCTCTTTTATCCCCCCTATCGCTACAATAAAGCTAAGGGGGGATAGTATGTTTAGTTTACCAAAAACAGCTACGATTATCGAGGTTGGGCCGCGCGATGGCCTGCAAAATGAAGCCAGGACCGTCAACACCGAAGACAAATTGGATTTTATCAAGGCCTTGCAGGAAGCAGGATTAAAGGAAATGGAGTTGACTTCGTTTGTGTCGCCGAAATGGGTACCGCAAATGGCCGATGCACGGGATATTGTTGCCGGCGCACAAAAGATCGGCCGCCAAATGGTCCTGACGCCGAATGAACGCGGCATCACATCTGCCTTGGAGGCCGGGGCCGATTCGATCGCTGTCTTTGTCGGGGTTACCAATTCATTCAATGAAAAAAACATCAACAAGACGACGGCTGAGTCGATGGAAACATTACAACCATTGATTAAAAAAGCGAAACAAGACGGCATCTTCGTGCGCGCCTGTATTTCAACAGCGTTCTACTGCCCGTTTGAAGGAAAAATCGATCCGCAGCGAACGATTGATTTATGCCGCCAATTCGTCGATTGGGGAGTCGATGAATTGAGCGTCGCCGATACGATCGGCCTGGCGAACCCGCAAGAAAGCCATGAGTTGTTCAGCCGATTGAAAGAGCAATTTCCGGAAGTGCTGATTGCGGCGCATTTCCACGACACGAGACGCATGGCGCTGGCCAATGCCTATGCAGCACTTATTGCCGGAGTCGACCGGTTCGACGCATCTGCCGGCGGGCTTGGCGGCTGCCCATTTGCACCGGGTGCTACCGGCAATGTCGCGACCGAAGATTTGGTCCATATGTTCCACCGCATGGGTGTCGACACCGGGGTCGATCTCGAGAAACTTTACGAAGCGATTTCGCTCATTGAACCGCATGTATCGAATCCGCTGCATACAGGGATGTATACGTTGTACAAAAACAGAAAATGAGGTGTGTGCGCCGTGAAAAAGCGACTATTGATGACTACAGCCATCGTCTCGAGCACATTGACTGCTTCTTTTGCCGCATTGGGTTTTGCCGCAAGCAACCGTCTGATGTATGTAAAGAATAAAGACGCCTCTTTGATTTTGGAACGGGAAACGAACGCCAAACGCTATGATGAAGCTTGGTATGCCAACGCCAAAAAAAGCGAACAATGGATCGAATCCGCTAACGGCTATCCGATCAAAGCGATTTTCCTGGAGCCGCACACCACAAACCGTTACGTCATCATTTGCCATGGCGTCACCGAAAGCAAAGTGAACTCGTTTAAATATGCGCGCATGTTCGAACGCCTCGGGTTCAACTCTGTCGTCTATGACCACCGCCGGCACGGCGAATCGGGCGGCAAGACGACGAGCTTCGGGCATTATGAAAAGCTGGATTTGCAAGCAGTTGTAAAGGCCTTACAACTCCATGTCGGGCCATCTTTGTTCTTTGGCATCCACGGGGAATCGATGGGCGCCGCGACGACGCTATTATATGCCGGAATGGAGGACTCGGCGGATTTTTACATCTCCGACTGTGCCTATTCCGATATCAGCGAACAGATTCTGCACGTCATGCGCACGACGACGCCGATGCGCACTTCTTTGGCGCTTCGCCTTGCCAATGTATTCCTGAAGCTGCGCGACGGCTATTCCATTACCACCGTATCACCCCGGGAAGTCGTAAAAAAGATTGCAAAGCCCGTGCTGTTCATCCATAGCCTGCCGGATGAATTCGTCTTGCCGAAAATGACGAAAGAATTATTCGAATTGAAACAAGGCGCCAAACAGCTGAAATTGTTTGATGAAGGCGAGCATGCCCAATCATTCAATAAAAATCCGGAAGAATACGAAGAGACGGTTGCAGATTTCCTGATGGCCCACGGTTTATTGGCACCCAAACCTGCTGCTGATGTTTCACAGATTTCCAGCTGAGCTAAAATGAATGCACAAAAAAGAACCACCGTTCAGAAACGAACGGTGGTTCTTCTTGTATTCATCACCTATGGGCGAATAATTGCATAAGCGTTTATTTTTTGCCCGGTTTTGTCGAGGCTTTGTTCATTTGAGCCATCATTTGGTTGATTTTCTTTTGAGATGGTTTTTGACCCATTTGCATCATCATAATCCGCAGCATCTCTTCGTTGATCGGTGGGTTGTCCTGCAAATATTTCATCATGTATCGGCGAGCGATAAAGAATCCAAGTGCAACACCTGCGAGTAAAGCCACAATTACGATAACAATCCAGATCCATGTATCCATACAAATTACCTCCTTCGTGTTGCCAATTAAATCATGCACCAAAAAGGATTATACTATAAATTTCAGGACGTGACTATATGAACGGCATTAAAATTGCGGAGAAACAAAGACTGCCTCCCATCACACCCCGAGCAGCGACGGTACGCTCACTCGCCAGACGAATTCAAGAGCACATATCCCGCTTTTTCGACCAAGCGCTGCCCTTGACTGGAAGTGAACCATTCTGCCAGTTCCAAGGCTTCCGGGCTGCTATGCTGCGTGGTGACGATATAAAACTCCGAAGTTAGTGGATATTCATCATTTCGAATGGCGTTAACTGACGGCACAATGCCATCGATAGCCAAGTATCGAATCACTTTATTGCCGGCCATTTCCTCCCCGTAGAAACGGAATGTAAAACCGAGCGCATTTTTGTGATTTTTATATTCTGCCACCTGATCGATGATGCCGCCCATGCCTTCTTCTATGTTTTCACGGGGAGCCTCCATCACCGGCACCTCGCCCATGAACTGAAGCAGCGTTGTTTGGCTGCCGCTGTCTTCAGGGCGCTGGAAAGCCCTGATCTCTTCAGCATCTCCACCAACTGAAGACCAATCGGTGATTTCGCCGCTATAGATCATGCGAAGATCTTCAGAACTCAATGACTCGACCGGGTTGTCTGCATGGACGAAAAAGACGAACGCCTCTTTCCCGATCGGCGTCAGTGTAAGCTCGAGCCCCTTGGCATCTGCTGTTTTCAACTGCCCCTGTGATGGCGCAGCGGCAAAAATTGCATCCACCTCTCCTTCGAACAAATTGGAATAAGCAAAAGGCGTGGTATTGACCATCACTTCACTAGCTGATGGTTCATACCAATCTTCTGGATACATCATTTCTGCAGCGGCTGCATATATTGGGTAAAGCGCGGTCGCTCCGTCAAGCCTTGGCAAATCCCCTTCAAACTGGAGTTCGGGCTCCTCCTCCAACACATTCAACTTGGAGTCTTCTTGAAACGGTATATATGAATAGATGTCCACTTCAGCCGAAACGGCAGGGATGGAATCCAAATAAGCTTGGTAAAGCGGCCAAACGGCGAGCATGATGGCAAGAACAACGAACACTACCGCTGTCTGTTTCCACCTTTTTGCGTCGCCAATTCGCTTGGATAATAAAAAAATAAAAAATAAAAAAAGCAGAACAAAGAAAAACAGCGGCAGCCACCCCCTTTCCCCCGAGAGTAATAACATGATGCCTCCAAAAAAGCCGACAATGCTTATAGCGATGAAAATAGCAAACGCTGGTATTAAACTCCATAGTTTCTTCATAATCCCACCTCTTAAAATGATTATAACCGGACAGGGCTATAAAATGATCGAACAAAAAACTTCCCACTAAAAAAAAGCCGCCAGAAGTTAACTTCTGACGGCTTCAACTTATTTCAAGACTTTCTTTTCGTTCTCAAAAACGGAATTTACCCGTTGATCAATTGCTTCACTTTGGATGCAACGTTTTCAGGCGTGAAACCGAATTCTTCCATGATTTTCTCACCAGGGGCACTTGCACCAAAGTGATCGATCGCGAGGATATCGCCTTCAAATCCAGTGTAGCGGTCCCAACCGAATGAGGAGCCCATTTCGATGGCGAGGCGTTTTGTGATGTTTTTCGGCAAGACGGATTCTTTGTACTCTTTATCCTGCTGTTCGAAACGATCCCATGATGGCATCGACACAACAGACACCGAGATGCCTTGTTCTTTTAATTGTTTCTGTGCTTCTACTGCTAGGCTGACTTCAGATCCAGTCGCTAGAAGCAAGGCTTGTGCGTCATCAGCTGGAGACACGACGTAAGCGCCTTTTTCGACGCCTTCTTCCGCTTTTTCACCTGTCGTTTCAAGGACTGGCAAGTTTTGGCGGGACAATACGAGCAAGGTCGGCTTGTCTTTAGACGTGAGCGCCAAGCGCCATGCCGCTTTTGTTTCGTTCGCATCGGCTGGGCGGATAATGCCCAAGTTTGGCATTGCGCGAAGTGATGCAAGCTGTTCGATTGGTTCATGTGTCGGGCCGTCTTCTCCAACCGCTACGCTATCATGCGTGAACACGTAGGTAACTGGAAGCCCCATCAATGCGCCTAGGCGGATCGCTGGGCGGACGTAGTCACTGAACACGAAGAACGTACCACCGAAGACATGCAAGCCGCCGTGAAGCGCCATGCCGTTAAGTGCAGCACCCATTGCGAATTCACGAACGCCGAACCAGATATTGCGGGCTTCTGGATGCTCAGCATCGAAGTCGCCGCCGTCTTTGATATTGGTTTTGTTCGAACCAGCAAGGTCAGCGCTGCCGCCGAAGAACGAAGGAACCGTCTTAGCGATGGCATTGACCATATCACCGGATGATGCACGCGTCGCTTGTTTTTTGCCGACTTCGTATTGTGGGAACTGTGAGTCGAAATCAGCCGGCAAGTCACCGCGGATCGCTGCTTGCAGCTGGGAAGCAAGTTCAGGATGCTGCTCTTCGTACTGCTTGTACAATTCGTTCCAAGCTGTTTCCGCTTTAGCGCCTAGTGATTCTGTCGCTTCTTTGAAGGTTTCGTAAACTTCTTCCGGAACATGGAAATCTTGATCGAACGTCCATTTATAATATTCTTTCGTCAATTTCATTTCATCTTCGCCAAGTGGTGCACCGTGCGAATCCGCTTTACCGGATTTGTTCGGGGAACCATAGCCGATGACCGTCTTGACTTCCACCAATGTCGGTTTGTCCGTAGATTTTTTCGCTTCAGCGATTTTTTCAGACAAATCGTCCATATCGTTGCCGTTATCCACACGGAGATAGTTCCAGCCGTATGACTCGAAACGCTTCTGGATGTTCTCTGAGAAACTCATCGACAAATCGCCGTCGAGTGAAATGTCGTTGCTGTCATACAAAACGACCAATTTATCCAGTTTCAAGTGCCCTGCAAGCGAAATCGCTTCTCCGGCAACCCCTTCCATCAAATCCCCGTCTCCGCAAAGAGCGAACGTGTGGTGGTCGATGATGTCGAGGCCATCTTTATTGTATGTAGCTGCCAAATGGCGTTCTGCCATTGCCATGCCGACTGCCATGCCGATCCCTTGGCCAAGCGGCCCAGTTGTCGCTTCGACACCGACTGTGTGCTTGTATTCAGGATGTCCTGGCGTCTTCGAATCCCATTGGCGGAAGTTTTTGATTTCCTCCATCGGCAATCCGTATCCGCTTAAATGAAGCAAGCTGTAAAGAAGCATGGAGCCGTGTCCTGCTGACAGGACGAAACGGTCGCGGTTGAACCAGTCTGGGTTGTTCGGGTTATGGTTCATATGTTTTGTCCAGAGTGTATACGCCATTGGAGCGGCGCCCATTGGAAGTCCCGGGTGTCCGGAATTGGCTTTTTCAATCGCATCGATGGAAAGTGTTCGAATGGTATTTACTGCAAGTTGATCTGCATGGTTTGACATAGTGACATCCTCTCTGAAACTAAATTTAATCCTATTCTAGTTTAGTCAACTCTAGGGAAGAATACAACGAAAAAGAGAATAAGTATTAATTCAAATACTTATTCTCCCGTTTATTTTTAATTTTGTCTGGCGTTACGTCTTTTCCTTCCGGATCGATGACGGTGACATTTTCAATCGTTCCACGCATCGACTTGCGGAAACTTTGCAAGTATTCCTGGCGCAGCGCCGATTGTTCTTTTGCTTCTTCTTGCGACAGCCCGTCGCGCTTGGACTTTTTGGACAGTTCATTGATGCGTCCGATCTTATCTGGAGATAGCATGTAAAGTCCCCCTTTCTACTGCTCCATGGTACAAAAAAAGGCGGGACAGTGCAAGATTTCAGCTTTCTTTCATTTGCTGGTACTCGCGGAAACGGCGGTGCACCGTCGCTTTGCTTGCTTGGTAGCCGAAGCCTTGCAGCGTAACCGCGATTTCATGGAAGGTCAAGCCGCTCGCTTTTAGGCTGACGATCTGATCTACCGGAAGATCCAGTCGCTCACGGCCGTCCGGATTGCCTTTTCCTTTTAAATTGCGCTCGGGCTTATAGCCATTCTCCACCGCACGCTTCATGCCCCGTTTGATCTTGGCATTGTGGATTTTGCGCTGGTATTCTTCCACGATGGCCAAAATTTCAAGGACCATGTCATCCATATCGTTCAAGGCGATCGGGCCATGATCCGATAGCGTATAGACATCGACCTCATGTTTTTTCATGACATGCAATAAAGCGATACGTGCATGCCCTCTGCCAAGGCGCGTCTCATCTTGGATGAACACGGCATCGACCTTTTGGCTCTTCACTTGATTGAGCATCTCGAGAAGCCCTTCACGATCCATTTCATATCCGCTGTGCTGGTCACTGTATACATCTTCCACCAGGTAGCCTTGCTCGAATGCAAACGACAGCAATTCTTCTTCCTGCCGTTCGAGCGAAGTTTCCTGCTCGTCTTTAGTGGTACTGACACGGCAGTAAACTAAAGCTTTTTTCTTCATTCTGCATCACCTGCATAATATTTAGTTTCATCCGGCGTGAAGTTCAACTGTTCTGCTGGAATCTTCAATGATTGCCCTGCCACGATTTTCGTCGTCTTCAAATTATTCACTTCCATGATCTCTTCTATCCATTCATGATGGGGAGTTTCGCCGCTGAACGATTCAGCTAACTCCCATAGCGTATCACCTTTTTCAATTTGCAGCTCGCCCAATTGCTGCTTTTCGGCGTTATGGCTGATCACCGTGTAAAATGTAAACACTACTATGAGTGAGAAAAAGAAAACTAAATATGAGTTCCGTCGAAAGAATGTCATTCAAGCCGCCCCCTTTAGGATATTTGTTCGGAATGTATGTTCTCATAGTAAAGCGAACAGACGTTTCTTGTCAAGATTAAATTCGAACCTATGTTTGCATTTCAATGCCCGAGTTGCTATACTATAGATAGTTAATCTTGAATAAATCCTATAAAGAGGTGAAACTGGTGAAAAAAGTATCTAAGCGTCAGGAAGACATCCTGAATTTCATAAAAGATGAAGTCCGTGCAAAAGGCTATCCACCCTCCGTCCGGGAGATTGGCGAAGCGGTCGGCCTTGCATCCAGTTCGACAGTCCACGGCCATCTAGCGAGACTCGAAAGCAAAGGGCTGATCCGCCGCGACCCAACCAAACCAAGAGCCATCGAAATCATCGGCTCAGAAGAAGCGCTCATCGATAAGAGCCCTGTCCTCCATGTGCCACTCATCGGTAAAGTCACAGCGGGGATGCCGATCACCGCCATCGAAAACGTCGAAGAATACTTCCCGCTGCCTCAAACTTACGGCACGGAAGAAGACCATATCTTCATGTTGGAAATCATGGGTGAAAGTATGATCGAAGCCGGCATCCTGAATGGCGATTATGTCGTCGTCAAGCAACAGCAGACTGCGGATAATGGGGACATCGTTGTCGCCATGACCGAGGAAAATGAAGCAACCGTTAAACGCTTTTTCCGTGAGGACAATTACTTCCGCTTGCAGCCCGAAAATTCGTCAATGGATCCGATTATTGTCGACCAGGTGAGCATTCTCGGAAAAGTCGTCGGCGTCTACCGCCAAATCCATTAAACATATAGCCTTAATACACAAAACGATAGAAAAAAGGAGGAAAGCAAAAGTTCCTCCTTTTTTCTATCGTTTTGTGTCTACCTATAATTATCTTATGTAATCTTGATGATAGAAAGACAGCCGGAGATGCTTATCTCCGGCTGTCTTATTTTTTTAGTTTGCTTGCGTTTCTGTTACGACGATGTATTTTACCAAGTTGATGGTGATGCGGTAAATCTTGCCATTCGCTTCGTCCGTCAATTCATAAGTGCCGTTCGATGGCACTTGGCTGATGGCCGATTCCTTGTCGATCGCTTTTACTGTATGCACGATGGTATTCCCTTGATCAAAGAAGAATTCTACTTGAAACGTTTTCACCGAGATTCCTCCCTTCAAAATGAATGGAAATGCATATATTAGTGTAGCATAAACTGTTGTTTAGTTTCGGTTTTGCCATTCCTTGAAAATCATCACTTTCAGAGCCAGCATTTCTTCCTCATTTAAATCGTCGTCGAGTTCATCCATGACCTGTTCAGCTGTCATCGTGTCGTTTTCAACTGCATTTTTCATTTTCAGCAAGTTGCGGAAGCCGACTTTTTCCATCATGACACTTGCCGCATCTTCCTTAGTATCAAAAGCCAATTCCTGCTCTTCCGGCACTTGCGGTGGTTCAATTTCGATAGAATCGCTTTCATTAATTGCTTCTTCTTCCAACTGGCCCTCCATCCCGCTTTCTTGAGATTCTTGCGGAATCTCTTGCTGGGACTGCCATTCTTCCATATAGCGGCTGACTTCCGGATCCGCTTCGATTTGCTGGACCATTTCCTCCATCTTGCCGCTTTGCTCGAGTTCTTCAAATGCTTTTTGCGCTACTGCCTCCGAAGATAGATTCGGTCCCACTGCATACAAAGCGATTCCCGCGAACGAAAAGGCAATGAGAAAGACGATGATGACATTCATAAACCGCATTTTATCCCTCCAGATATTAAAAGTTCTTTCATATAAGTAAAATCTTACCACGTTTTCATCTGTCAGCGTATGTGTGAAAGGACACAAACTTTAGACAGTTTTCCTAGCGTTCGCTTTACGCCGCTTACCGTATGGCCTAAGTCATTTTCCATCATAAAAAAACCGGAGCGCTGGGCTCCGGTTTTTTCGCTATTAATACATTTTCAAGTATTGCTCGCGCTCCCATGGGTGCACGCTTGTTCTGAACATATCCCATTCGATTTCCTTCGCTTCCACGAAGTTATTCAAAATGTGTGAACCGAGCGCTTTTGTCATGACTTCATCATTTTGCAACTCGTCAAGTGCTGCATACAATGTGCCTGGCAGATCTTCAATGCCGACTTCTTTGCGTTCTTTGCGGTTCATTGCATAGATATTGCGGTCAACAGCTTTTGGCGGAGTCAAATCACGCTTGATGCCGTCAAGTCCTGCGCCTAGCAATACAGCCATAGCCAAGTAAGGGTTAGCAGCAGGGTCAACTGAACGCACTTCTACGCGTGTAGACAAGCCGCGTGAAGCAGGGATGCGGATCAGCGGGCTGCGGTTTTTACCTGACCAAGCGATGTAGCAAGGTGCTTCATAACCTGGTACAAGGCGTTTGTACGAGTTGACTGTCGGGTTTGTGACAGCTGTGAATGCTTTCGCGTGCTCGATGATGCCTGCCATGAACTGGTAAGCCGTTTTGCTCAGCTTCAAATCGCCATCTTCATCTAGGAAAGCATTTTCGTTGCCTTTGAACAAGGAAACGTTCATGTGCATGCCTGATCCGTTGACGCCGAACAATGGTTTCGGCATGAATGTTGCGTGAAGGCCGTGTTTACGGGCAATCGTCTTAACAACCAATTTAAACGTTTGGATATCATCGCAAGCTTTGATGGCATCCGCATATTTAAAGTCAATTTCATGCTGTCCTGGAGCTACTTCGTGGTGGGATGCTTCGATTTCAAAGCCCATTTCTTCCAGTTCAAGCACGATGTCGCGTCGGCAGTTTTCGCCAAGGTCCATCGGCGCCAAGTCAAAATAGCCGCCGTGGTCATTCAACTCAAGAGACGGTTCGCCTCTTTCATCAAGTTTGAACAGGAAGAATTCCGGCTCTGGCCCTAGGTTGAAATGAGTGAATCCAAGTTCTTCCATCTCTTTCAAGACACGCTTCAAGTTTGTGCGTGGATCGCCAGCAAATGGCGTTCCGTCTGCATTGTAAATGTCGCAGATTAGACGTGCAACTTTTCCTTTTCCTGTAATCCATGGGAATACAACCCATGTATCAAGATCTGGGAACAAATACATATCGGATTCTTCGATGCGGACAAAGCCGTCGATTGAAGATCCATCAAACATCATTTTGTTATCGAGTGCTTTTTCAAGCTGTGATGTTGGGATTTCTACGTTTTTGATAACGCCGAGAATGTCGGTGAATTGCAGGCGGATAAAATTGACGTCTTCTTCTTTTACCAAACGAATAATGTCTTCTTTTGAATACTTGCTCATGTACTGTTCACTCTCCTAGGTTATATTATGTAGCCCGCTTATTTAAAGAAACGGGATAAATCACCGTGTCGTTGGGACGCCTGGCTAAACGGCCGTGCCTGATGCTTCATCTCCTCGCGCAGCAAGCTGCGGAGTTCTGCATCGCTCAATGTCTTCGGCTCGGCTTGATCGTTAAGCGGCATCTCTTTTGTTTCGTACAGTTTTCTGATGCCCGCAACATTGAGTCCCTGCTCCAGATAATCCTTGATCTCGAGCAGCGCATCGACATCATTCAATGAAAACATGCGCTTATTGCCTTCTGTCCTGGCCGGACTGATCAGCTTTTGCTCTTCGTAATAGCGTATTTGCCGTGCTGTCAAATCCGTCAGTTGCATTACGATGCTGATCGGGAGAATGGGCATGGTGCGGCGAACCCGATTTGTCATAAGTTTCACCCATTTCACTAATTACTACATTTTCAGTTTATTACATGTCAGGTTATTTGTCAAACGGATGTTAGATTTTCTGACATGATTTTTTCAGAGTGTTTTGAAAAGCAATTATAGCAATTGTTCTTTCTCCAGGACATGCAATGCATGGACAACCGCGAGCTTCACATGTTCATAAGTCAATCCGCCTTGGACGAATGCGGTAAATGGCGCCCGAATCGGCCCATCAGCCGTCAATTCGATGCTCGCGCCTTGAACAAAGGTACCGGCCGCCATGATGACATCATCTTCGTAGCCCGGCATATAAGCAGGCTCGGGCAGAAATTGCGCATTGACCGGGGAATTCGCTTGGATCGCACGGCAAAACGCTACCATCTGTTCAGCCGTCTGGAAAGATACCGATTGAATCAGGTCTGTCCGTGCTGCACTGTAATGAGGGCTGGTCTTCATGCCGGCCGTCTCCAATAAGGCTGCGGTGAAAACCGCCCCTTTCAAGGCTTGGGACACGATATGCGGAGCCATGAAAAACCCTTGATACATGTCAGCGAGCGCATTGAGAGAAGCTCCAGCCTCCCCTCCTATACCCGGAGAGGTCATCCGGTAAGCGCATTTTTCAACAAAAACACGTTTGCCAGCGATGTACCCTCCGATTTTGGCAAGGCCTCCTCCCGGATTCTTAATTAAAGAGCCGGCTATTAAATCTGCACCTGCTTCAATCGGCTCCTCGGTTTCTACGAACTCGCCGTAGCAATTGTCGACGAATATAACAGCGTCCGGCTTGAGGTCCCGGATTTTTTCGACCATGCCCTTGATTTCGCTGATAGTGAAAGATGGCCGGTTATCATAGCCTCTCGAACGCTGAATCGCGATCATTTTGGTGTTGTGTGCGATGGCTTGCTTAACAGCTGGCCAATCCACTTTATACTGTTCGTCCAGGTCCACGTGCCGGTAGGAGATATCAAAATCCTTGAGGGAACCTGTATCTTCCGCTCCGCCCGAGACGATCGAAGCGAGCGTGTCATAGGGCTGCCCTGTGATGTATAGGAGTTCATCCCCTGGCCGCAAGATGCCGAACAGCGAGATGGTAATAGCGTGCGTGCCGGAGATGATCTGCGGGCGGACAAGCGCCGCTTCTGCCTTGAACACGTCAGCATAGACACGCTCCAATGTATCTCTGCCTTCGTCATCATAACCGTAGCCAGTAGATGGGTGGAAGTGATGGTCGCTCACTTTCTGCCGGTGAAAGGCTTCAAGCACTTTCTGCTGATTTTGCAAGGCGATATCATCTGCAGCTTGTAATTGCGGTCGAATCATATCTTCTGTCTTTTTGATTAGGTTATACATAGGAATCTCCATTTCTCTTCGGTGGTTGATTGCTCATTAGGCTATTTGAAAATGACTCCAATTCTGCTACAATTCATAGAGTTGTTTAAGTTAAGGAGGGCGTCGAATAATGGCTTGGGAAGTACTAAGCGCCATCGGGACCATTGCTTTCGCGGTATCCGGGGCGATCATCGCCATGGAAGAGGAATACGATATTTTCGGCGTCTATCTGCTTGGCGTCGTTACCGCATTCGGCGGCGGAGCCATCCGCAATCTATTGATTGGGGTGCCCGTATCCGCTCTATGGGAACAGGAATTCATGTTCCAATTAGCGCTCATCTCCATTACCATCGTGTTCTTGTTCCCGCATAAGACACTTGGCCACTGGAATCGCTGGGGCCATTTCTTCGATGCGATCGGCTTGTCCGCATTCGCGGTGCAAGGCGCTTTATTTGCGGTCGAATTAGGGTTGCCGGTCTATGCAGCTGTTGTGGCTGCAGTGTTGACAGGGTCAGGCGGCGGCATGGTGCGGGATCTTCTTGCAGGAAGAAAGCCTTTGGTGTTGAAGGCGGAAATATATGCTGTTTGGGCAGCAATCGCTGGGTTGCTGATCAGCATTGATGTTATCCGAACCGATTTTATGCTTTACGCCTTGTTTTTGGCTATTACATCGCTGAGGATCTTATCCTATACGTATAAGTGGAAATTGCCGACACGAAAAATACTCACCACATCATAAAAGCCGACCGGCAATTGCCGATCGGCTTTTTCTCATCCGTAAACTGTAACGCCGCGCCATGACGACATGCCGCCGTCGACATTGACTGGATGGAATCCGTTCGATTCCAAGTATTCTGCAGCTTTTGCGCTGCGGCCGCCTGCCTGGCAGACGACATAATACTGTTTCGAGGAATCCAACTCCTCGGTGCGCTCCGGCAATTCACCGAGTGGAATGTGCCGGGCTCCTGGAATCATGCCGGCAGCCACTTCATCTTTCTCGCGAACATCAATGATGTGTAGTTCGTCTCCAGCATCGACTTTCTGGTTCAGTTCATCTGTGCTGATTGATTTCATCCGCTACCCCTCCTATCTTGCTGTGCAATTGCCCCACTTACTCCTGATGTTCAATCGACACCGGTTTTGCCGGTGAAAAAGTCGAAATGGCATGCTTGTAGATCAATTGCTGCTTGCCTTCCGTCTCCACGAGTACCGTGAAATTATCGTAGGATTTGATGGTGCCTTTCAATTGGAAGCCGTTCAGCAAAAACACCGTAACGAATATATTGTTTTTGCGCAGCTGGTTTAAATATACATCTTGGATATTAACCGGTTTCATGGAACTCCCCCTGTTTCTCTAGCGTATAGTTTTGGCCATTTGTTCAATTCGACGATTCCGGTCGTTTTCCTGCCAGAAACGCATAATTTCTCCCAAATTGTTTTCCGCATCCACTGTTGCATCCAGCCAAAGAATCGGCATTTTATTGCGGAAATATGTAAATTGACGCTTGGCGTATTGTCTTGAATTGCGTTTCAGTTTCGCAACCGCCTCTTCCAATGAATACATGCCATCGAAATATGCATACAATTCCTTATAACCGATCGCTTTAATGGACTGGACATCACGCAGTCCGCTGTCATGCAAGCGCCGGACTTCATCCAACAATCCCGATTCCATCATCCCGTCGACGCGGCTATCGATGCGCTCATACAGTTTAGCCCTCGGAACGTCGAGGCCGATGATCAATTCATCATACATCGGCGTCCTTGCCAGACTGCCGTCCTCTTTTTCCTCGCCGCTCAATAAAATTTCCAGTGCACGCAGGACGCGCCGCGTGTTGTTCGGGTGGATATCGATCTCGGGATCCAATTCCATTAGCTTGCTGTGCATCGCCCCGGGTCCTAAGCGTTCGAGTTCAGCATTCAGCGTCTGCCTGAGTTCTTCATCTACTTGCTGCTTGGAGAAGCGGTAATCGAACAGCACCGATTGGACATATAGCCCCGTCCCACCGACGATGATTGGCAGCTTGCCGCGCTGTTGGATTTCCGCAATCTTCTCGCGGACCAGCGATTGGTATTCAGCAACTGAAAACGATTCGTCCGGGTCCCGAATGTCGAGCAAGTGGTGCGGGATACCGTCCATCTCCTCCGGGCGGATTTTAGCCGTCCCGATATCCATTCCCCGATAAACCTGCATTGAATCCCCGTTGATGATCTCTCCATTCAAACGTTTGGCAAGTTCGATGCTTAGTGCGGTCTTGCCGGAAGCTGTCGGGCCGACAATGGCGATCACTTCAACCATAATCATTTATCCAATCGACAATGACTTGCTGGTACGTTTCAGCGTTCAACTCATGCAGCACTTCGTGGCGGCCTTCTTCTGCCATATAGACTTTCACGTTTTCGATGCCTGCTTTATCAAATTGGGCCGCCGCTTCGAATACGCCGCTGCCTTTTGCGCCGACCGGGTCCATCGATCCGCTGATGAACAAGACGGGGAGATTTTTGGGAATTCGCCTGACTTCATCCATTTGATGAATGATCCCTAAGCCTTCGAACAAGTCGACATAAAATTGATTGGCCATTTCAAATCCGCACCACGGATCCGCTTCGTATTGTGCGACTGTTTCTGTATTGCGGCTCAACCAGGAAAACTTGGATTTTTCATCCAGAAAATCTTTATTGTAACTGCCGAAGATCAACTTCCCGAGAAACGGGTTGATCTTTGATTTCCCTTCGAGCCTGCTGAAGCTTTTCGCCACAGCGACTCCTGCAGACAATGAATATCCAGGATGCCCGCCGGTACCAGACAGCACAGCGCAGTCCACTTGATTTCCATAAAGCTGCAAATAGCGCCTGGCGACAAACGATCCCATCGAATGGCCGATGAGCGTGAACGGCAGCTTGCCGATTTCTTGTTGTGCATAAACAATGGCTTCGTGTGCATCTTTGACGACGCGCAAGAAGCCCTCATTTTCCGTAAAATACCCAGCTGAACCATTGTGTTCCGCTGTTTTGCCGTGCCCTCTTTGGTCATGCGCTGACACTGTAAATCCTTGTTCGTTAAGTAAATGGATAAAATCTTGGTAGCGGCCGCTATGTTCCGCCATCCCGTGGATAATATGCACATGGCCTTTCGGATTTTCCGCCCTATGCAAGCTGCAGTAGAGTTCGTGGCCATCCGACATTCGAACGAATGAACTTGTCATGTCCATTGATCCACATCCTTTCTGTAATCTTATAATGATACATCTTCTGCCATTCCCTTAAGTAGTCGCCGTTAAGCGCAGGCACTCAATTCATGACGCGCTTGAACATTTTTTCAATATCGTAAGTTTTGAAATGAATGATGACCGGGCGCCCGTGGGGGCAAGTGAATGGCTGTTCTGCATTTTTTAAATCAGCCAATAAACGTTCCATGTCATGCTTTTGCAGAAAGTGGTTTGCTTTGATCGAACGTTTGCAGCTCATCATGATGGCCGCATCTTCACGCAATTTCTTAATATCGACCCTGCGCTCGGCTAACACTTGCTCAATTAAATCCTCGATGACTTCCTGTTCAAAACCTTTCGGGAACCAGGTCGGATATTCCCGGACAATGAACGTCGTATCGCCGAATTCCTCGAGAAACACGCCGCTTTCTTCCAAAGCATTCAATTGATCTTTCAAATGCAGTGCCTCATCGCGGCTGTAATGAAAGGTTAACGGCAGAAGCAGCGACTGGCGTTCGTTCGAGTCAGTTTCGCCGACTTTTTCACGGAAAAACTCATACTTGATGCGTTCTTGGGCTGCATGTTGATCGATCAAATAAAAGCCGTCCGAGCTTTGTGCCACAATGTAGGTCCCGTGGATCTGGCCGACCACTTCCAGTTCTGGAAATTGAGGACTGTCGTCAATCGCTTGACGGCTTTCGGGTTCATCAAAAGGTCCCTTCACGTTTTCTACCGGTTCCTGGGCCGGTTCATAGACCGGTTCAAGCCTTGGCTCCAGCTTGAAATCCTCGACTCGTTCTTTTAGTTTGTCCTGTTTCCAATCCATCGATGACAGGGGTTCCGGTTGATGGCGCACCGTTTCTTCAACGGGGCGCTTCCACAAATCCAATTGCCGGCTCGGCGCCTGCTTGGCCGGTTTCGGCTTCTCGATGACGGGTGCGCGAACGGCGGTCTGGATGGCACGTCGAATCGTGTCATGGACCAGTTCGAGCAATTCCTTTTCTTTGCTCAGCCGGATCTGCTGTTTAGAAGGATGCACGTTGACATCCGTCAAATAGGGGTCCCCTTTAATGTTCAAGACGACAATCGGCTGGCGCTCCAGCGGCAGGAACGTATGATATGCCTTATGCACCGTATTGGCGATGGCGTAATGCTTAACCCAGCGGCCATTGACGAACAGCGAGATGTAATTTTTATTGGCACGCGTAATTTCAGGAAGTGAAGCAAAGCCCTCGATTTGGTAATCAGGCGATTCGCCTTCAAACGCGATCATTTTCTTGGCGATGGCCACTCCGTAAATATCTGCCAGCACACGCTGGATCTCGCCGCTTCCCGCTGTCTGCAGCAATTGCTTGCCGTCATGGACCAAGCGGAATGAAATCCCTGGATAACTGAGCGCGAATCGGTTCATTAAATCAATTGTATGTCCGAGTTCTGTCTGCAAGGTTTTCATGTATTTTAATCTTGCCGGCGTATTGAAAAACAACTGGCCGATGCGGATATCCGTCCCTTGCCGCAAGGCCCCTGCACGCTGTTCAATGAGCCGCCCGCCTTCGATCTCCAGGTGGGTCCCTGTTGTTCCGTCGGATGTGTGCAACACCACTTTCGAGACGGAAGCGATACTTGCCAGCGCCTCTCCACGGAAACCAAGCGTACGGATGCGGAACAGATCATGTTCATTCTCGATTTTGCTCGTGGCATGTCTCGAAAAAGACAATAACGCGTCTTCTTCGTCCATTCCCGCCCCGTTATCGATAATTTGTATCGATGTCAGCCCTGCTTCTTGCAAGAGCACTTCAATAGCCGTGCTACCGGCATCAATCGCATTTTCCACCAATTCCTTAACGACAGAAGTCGGCCGTTCGACGACTTCCCCTGCCGCGATTTTATTGGACAGCGGTTCGTCCATCAACCGGATTTTGCCCATGGGATCAGCCTCCTCCGCTTATTTTCTCCTGCAAGTCGTTGATCAGCTGCAATGCTTCAAGCGGCGTCATTCGTGAAATCGACGCATCTTTTATCGTTTGCAGCACTTCTTCATTCACCGTATCCCGTTCATCAAAAAACGATAATTGTTCTGCTTGCTGCTGCGTTTTGTGGTTATCTGCCTCGAAACTAAGCAATAATTCGCGCGCGCGGCGCAAAATCGCTTCCGGCAAATTGGCCAGTTCCGCCACATGGACGCCGTAGCTCTTATCGGCCGGCCCGCGTTTCACTTTATGCAAAAAGACGACTTTTCCGGATTGCTCCATTGCCGAGACATGGACATTGCTCAACTTCGGCAAGGTTTCTTCCAAAGCCGTCAGTTCGTGGTAATGCGTTGAGAACAAGGTATTCGCGCCGATCTGTTCATGGATGTATTCAATCATCGACTGTGCCAGCGCCATGCCGTCATAAGTGGATGTACCGCGGCCGATTTCATCGAATAATAACAAACTGCGTTCCGTCGCATGGGTGATCGCGTACTGCGATTCCATCATCTCGACCATGAACGTACTTTGGCCGGAGACGAGGTCATCCGCTGCACCGATGCGCGTGAAGATCTGGTCGACGATCGGAAGTTCCGCAGAAGCCGCCGGGACGTAGCTGCCGATTTGTGCCAGGACGATCGTCAAAGCGACTTGGCGCATATAAGTGCTTTTCCCCGACATGTTCGGGCCAGTGATCAATAGCATATTGCCGTCGTCGCCGAGTTCACAGTCGTTCGGTACGTAATGCTGTTTATTGAGCATTTTTTCGACGACCGGATGGCGGCCTTCGCGGATCGAAATTTTTCGCCCGTCGTTAAAGACCGGTTTCGTGAAGCGGTATTTTTCCGCGACTTCCGAAAAGCTGATATAGACGTCGAGTGCGCTGACTTTTGAAGCCAATTGCTGGATGCGCGAAATGTATTCCTTTACTTGTTCGCGCACGCTGACGAATAATTCGTATTCCAGTGTCAGGCTCTTTTCTTCAGCCGTTAAAATCAAAGTTTCTTTTTCTTTCAATTCCGGCGTAATATAGCGCTCTGCGTTTGCCAAGGTCTGTTTTCTTTCGTATCGTTCAAGGTCCGCCAAATGCATATTGGCTTTTGAAATTTCAATATAATAGCCGAAAATCCGGTTATAGCCGATCTTCAACGATCGGATTCCGGTTTTGGCCCGTTCTTTTTGCTCGAGTTCCGCAATCCAATCCTTGCCGTTTCGTGAAGCGTCCCGGTATTCATCCAATTGCGCGTTAAAGCCGTCGCGGATGATGCCGCCTTCTTTGGCGGATAGTGGCGGATTGTCGCTGATCGCTGCCAGCAACTCGCATACTTCCGGGCAAGGATCCAAACCGGCGCTGAATTGCTCGAGCGAGGCGTGGCCTGAATCTTCAAGCTCACGTACGAGTTCTGGAATCTTCTCCAAGGAATTGCGCAGCTGCGCCAAATCCCGCCCGCTAGCGCTGCCGAATGCCACACGGCCAGACAAACGCTCCAAGTCATATACTTGTTTCAATAATTGCTGTAATTCCACTCGCACGAAATAGCGGTCCATTAAAGCTTCGACCATTTGTTGCCGTGCTTCGATTGCAAAGCGGTCCGCCAAGGGCTGATGAAGCCATTGCTTTAACTTGCGGCTGCCCATGGCCGTGACCGTTTCGTCCAATAGCCATAATAACGTGCCTTTATTGTCTCCGCCTCGAATGGATTCGATCAACTCAAGATTACGTTTCGAGTAATAATCAATGCCCAGGATGCGGGCATTTTCACGGAATGCGAAGGGCTGGATATGGCCGAGCGATTGCTTTTGGGTCGCTGCGATATAGGCAAGCAATCGCTTGCCGCACATTTCCAGCTCGCTTGGGCAGTTGGCGAACAAGGCCGGTTCCGCCGTAAACGGCGCTTCCATATGCTCGACTGATAAAATGAGTTGCTGGTCTTCTTCTGCGAGCAATAAGCGCAATTGCTCCGAGACGACCAATTCACGGATGTGCAGCGCCTGGAGTTCGTTGAGCAATGCTTTTTCGTTGCCTGCTATGTATGTGGCGGTTGATTCGCCTGTTGAGATGTCCAAATATGCGAGGCCGAAACCGCCTGCCACTTCATCTGCTGCCGCAATGAAATTATTCGCCTTGGCATCGACGCTCTTGCCTTCGGTATGCGTCCCAGGCGTGATGAGGCGGACCACTTCGCGCTTGACTACGCCTTTGGTCGTTTTTGGGTCTTCCACTTGTTCGCATACCGCGACTTTATGCCCTTTTTGGATCAGCTGGTCAATATAGTTTTTCGCGGAATGGTGTGGCACCCCACACATCGGAATGCGGTCTTCTCCGTTGCCGCCGCGGCTCGTCAATGTGATTTCTAGCAACTGGGACGCTTTGATGGCGTCGTCGTAGAACATTTCATAAAAATCGCCCAAACGGAAAAACAGGAATGCATCCTGGTACTCTGATTTCACTTGCAAATATTGTTGGATCATTGGTGTCGGTGCCATTGTTTACCCTCTCTCATTCAATCAATTATTCGTCTCCCCATTATAACAAACTCACAGTCAGAAACGAAAAAACTGAAAGAGCTGGGCTCTTTCAGTTTCTATAAAATCACTGCGCAATTCGTTCCGCGCTGTGGCTTATGAGCAGCTCCCGCCGCCATCGTTTCTTACTTTGGATCCTGTTTCGCCGCGCAGCAAGTCGCCGCCGGTATCGGTGATGATGTTGTTCGTCACTTGATTGGCAATCGCCGTAGAGACCATCTGCAATAGCGAGTTGACATCGCTTTGTGATTGCTTGAATTCCTGAACGATTGGCACAGCGTCGATTTCATCTTCGATTTTCTGGATTTTCTTTTCGATCAATTCAAGCGCGCGTTCTTTTCCATAATGCTGGAAATTGACGGCTTGTTTTTGAAGGCTTTTCAAGCTGGCGATTTTTTCACGGATCTGCTGGTTTTCATTGATCTGTGCTTCTGCACGTTTAAAGAAATCCACTTCTTCTGTTTCAGCGATCATGTCCGCTACTTCACGCGCTTTATCGACGATTTGTTGTTTTGTATAAGTCATTACCGTAGACACCCATTTCCTGGTCCGGTGCCGAGAGCTGGCATCAGACACTGTATTTTGATTTTCTTTATCTGTCAGAACACTTTCGCTTACGATTGTACAGTGAATTCGCTAAGCACGACAAGAATTTCGTCTCAAGCCAGCCATTCGTCCATCTCTAACCATTATACTGAACGGATGGGGCTTGATACAAGCTGTCCGGGCAATTGTCGTTAATTCGACACCGGGATCATGCCTGGAAAGGGTAATCCTCATTGATATAGATTCTCTCGCAACTCAAAGCTTTCCCTGTATTGTCGTCAATCTCCGTGAAAAATCCGCTGACGACCGAACGGCCTGTTTTTGGCACTTCAAAGCGCGTCGGCATATTCGTCTTGAAACGGTATAGAACCGAGTCTTTTTTCATGCCAAGGATTTCGTCGTACGGGCCGGTCATGCCGACATCCGAAATATACGCCGTTCCGCCAGGGAGGACGCGTGCATCCGCTGTTTGGACATGGGTGTGTGTTCCGACAACGACAGAAGCGCGGCCATCCAAATGCCAGCCCATCGCAATCTTTTCGCTTGTCGCTTCCGCATGGAAGTCGACGAAGACGAGCGGCGACACTTGCTTGGCTTCTTCGATCAATTCATCTGCCATCTTGAATGGATCGTCATGTGCAGGAAGGAACACGCGTCCATGCAAATTGATGACCGACAAAGTTTTGCCGTTTTTCGTGACAGTTGCCATGCCGCGTCCAGGTGCCTCTTCCGAAAAGTTCGCCGGGCGGATCAAGTAATCCACATCGTCGATAAAATCAAAAATTTCTTTTTGGTCCCACGTATGGTTGCCCATCGTCACCATGTCGACCCCCATGAACAATAGATCCTGATAAATCGATTTGGTAATGCCGCGTCCTGCAGCGGCGTTCTCGCCGTTTGCGATGACGACATCCGGTGCATATTTGCGCTTCAGCCGCGGCAAATAACTTTCGAGTGCTTCTCTCCCGATTGACCCTACAATATCCCCGATAAATAAAACTTTCATACAATCACCTTTCTCCATAAGAAAAAGGCTTCTTTGAATGGATATTCAACGAAGCCTTTTTCGTTTTTTTATTTTGCGTATTCAACGGCGCGCGTTTCGCGGATGACCGTCACTTTGATATGTCCTGGATAATCCAATTCTTCCTCAATGCGCTTGCGGATATCGCGTGCAAGGCGGTGAGCTGTCATATCGTCGATCTGCTCTGGACGAACCATGATCCGGATTTCGCGGCCTGCTTGGATGGCGAACGATTTCTCGACCCCTTCATAAGACTCTGAAATCTCTTCCAGCTTCTCAAGCCGGCGGATGTAGTTCTCGAGCGTTTCGCTTCTGGCACCTGGACGAGCCGCGGATAGTGCATCCGCTGCTGCGACGATGACCGAAATGACCGAAGTCGCTTCTGTATCGCCGTGGTGGGAAGCAATGCTGTTGATGACGACTGGATGTTCCTTGTATTTCGTTCCGAGCTCGACGCCGATTTCCACATGGCTGCCTTCGACTTCGTGGTCGATGGCTTTGCCAATATCGTGCAAGAGACCTGCGCGTCGTGCAAGTGTCACATCTTCTCCAAGCTCTGCTGCCATAAGGCCTGACAAGAATGCCACTTCCACTGAGTGTTTCAGGACGTTCTGGCCATAGCTTGTACGGTAGCGGAGTCGACCGAGTATTTTGATCAAGTCTGGATGCAAGTTATGTACACCTACGTCAAATGTGGTTTGTTCCCCAATTTCACGAATTTGTTCATCGACTTCACGTCTTGACTTCTCAACCATTTCCTCGATTCTCGCTGGATGGATGCGCCCGTCCGACACCAGTTTCTCAAGTGCCAGACGCGCTGTTTCGCGGCGGATCGGATCAAATCCGGAAAGAATGACCGCTTCCGGCGTGTCATCGATAATCAAATCGATACCGGTCAAGGTTTCAAGCGTCCGGATATTGCGTCCTTCACGCCCGATGATGCGGCCTTTCATCTCGTCATTCGGCAAGTTGACCACAGAAACAGTCGTTTCCGCTACATGGTCTGCAGCAAAGCGCTGCATCGCGAGAGACAAGATGTTCTTCGCTTTTTTATCCGATTCTTCTTTGGCACGGGCTTCCGATTCCTTGACCATGACGGCGATGTCTGTCGACAATTCATTCTCCACTTGCTCGAGAATGATGCTTTTCGCTTCTTCGCGTGTCAAAGATGAAATCCGTTCCATTTCGGTTTGTTGCTGCTGAACCAAATTCTCAGCTTTGCTCTCCATCTGTTCAATATGCTGTTGTTTTTCGGCAAGAGCCTGATCCTTGCGTTCAAGGCCGGCCTCGCGTTTGTTTAATGCATCATCCTTGCGATCCAAATTTTCTTCTCTTTGCAACAACCGATTTTCATGTTTCTGCATTTCCGATCGGCGTTCGCGAATTTCAGATTCAGCTTCAGTACGCAATTTATGATTTTCGTCTTTCGCTTCCAGCAAGGCTTCTTTCTTTAGCGCCTCTGCTTCCCGTTTTGCATCTTCGACGACTTGCTCTGCGGAATGTTTGGCGCCTGCCATTTTGGAATCGTTTGCCTTTTTCAATGCAAAATACCCAACAACTACACCGACGATGATACCAAGCAAAGCGAAGATGAACTCAGTAATACCCATTCGGACACCTCCTCTTGCTATTGATTTTTTACATTTTCAAAGGATGAATCAATAACTCTTTGTCTTTCATCAATCGTTTAAAAATTAGTAAATAATACAATTTTAATTGTATAGATGGACCTATGCCCTGTCAACCCTGCCAAGCCGGCGCCCCTTGCTCGTAAAAAGACTGCGAAGCATTCGCTTCGCAGTCTTTACGGAAAGTCTTTATGAAGATCCAGCTGAACCCTATTCCTCTTCGTCGACAAGCAAGTTGAAGTCTTCTGCTTCTTTCTTGTCAGCTTTCGGAACAGCGACTGAATAAGAAGCAGCTGTCATGCCGTAATGTTCACGGACTTTTCCTGCGATTTCGTTGCGGATGTCTTCATGCTCGCGCATGAATTGCTTGGCGTTTTCACGGCCTTGCCCGACACGTTCATTATTGTAAGAGTACCATGAGCCGCTCTTTTGGACGATATCCAAATCAGCCGCTAGGTCAACGATCTCACCTTCACGCGAGATGCCCTGTCCATACATGATGTCTACTTCCGCTGTGCGGAACGGCGGAGCTACTTTGTTTTTGACGACTTTGATCTTCGTCCGGTTACCGATGATGTCGTTGCCTGATTTCAAAGCTTCTGCACGGCGTACTTCAAGGCGTACTGATGAATAGAATTTCAACGCGCGTCCGCCAGGCGTGACTTCCGGGTTACCAAACATAACGCCGACTTTTTCTCGGATTTGGTTGATAAATACAGCAATGGTGTTCGATTTGTTGATAGCACCCGACAGTTTACGGAGAGCCTGTGACATGAGACGGGCTTGTAGGCCGACGTGTGAGTCGCCCATTTCGCCTTCGATTTCCGCTTTCGGCACAAGTGCTGCCACGGAGTCGATGACAACGATGTCTACCGCGCCGCTGCGCACGAGCGCTTCTGCGATTTCAAGTGCTTGCTCGCCTGTATCCGGCTGAGACAGCAATAGTTCATCCAAGTTGACGCCAAGCGCTTTAGCATACACAGGGTCAAGGGCGTGCTCTGCATCGATAAATGCAGCTGTGCCGCCTGAAGCCTGGACTTCTGCAATCGCGTGGAGGGAAACCGTTGTCTTACCGGAACTTTCCGGCCCGTAGATCTCGATAACGCGCCCACGCGGATATCCGCCTATGCCTAGTGCGATGTCAAGAGACAACGAACCACTTGAAACTGTTGAGACATTATGGCCTGTGCTTTCACCCAATTTCATGACAGACCCTTTACCAAATTGCTTTTCTATTTGTTTTAGCGCCATATCCAGCGCTGCTTTACGATCGCTCAAAAGAAATCCTCCTCTTATGTGAAAAACATTTTTCTAACTGATTTCAGTATACTAGTTTATTGAGAAATTTACAAGAAAAAAGCGAACGTTTATTCGTGTTCGTATAATTGTTTTCCGAATTTGATCGCCGCTATCCTATCATTCCCCCAAAATGGGCATGAAAAAACACGCAAAATTAAATTTTGCGTGCGTCTTCATCTGCCAGTGTTCGTATCAAGTAGTACAAGGCCAGTTTCACGGCACGGATGCGGTTTGTATTCCTCATCCCGGATAACTGAAGGCGATGGGCTGTCGTTCCTTCAGCGCTCGCAATGCCGATCCATACCGTGCCGGCTGGTTCTTCGCCGTGTGCATCGGGCCCAGCCGCCCCGGTTAAACTGACGCTGATATCGGTATTGAACTTCTCCCGGACAGCCTCAGCCATCGCTGCAGCCGTTTCTTCGCTGACGACGGAATGCTCTTTGAAAAATTCTTGTATCATGCCGAGCTGTTGGATTTTCATTTGTTCGTTATAGGTGACAACGCCGCCATTCAAGACAGCACTCGCCCCTGCGACAGAAGCAAGCTCAGACTGGAACAGGCCAGCCGTCAAGCTTTCTGCCGCCGAAACCGTTTTGCCTTGCTGTTTCAACAAATCGATGGCTTTCGAGGCAAGAGAATCATCATCATAGCCGTACAGATAATCACCGACGCGCTCCAGGATTTCTTCTTTTGCGCCGTCAATCAGTTTCCATGCCTCATCGGTGGTGTCCGTTTTTGCCGTGATGCGCAACGTGACTTCGCCGGCGGATGCCAGCGGAGCAATCGTCGGGTTGGTCTGCTTATCCAAAATATCCTGCAAGCGGTCTTCAAGTTCCGCTTCCCCGATGCCGTAGAAACGCAAGACATGCGACAGGATAACATTTTCCTCATTGAGCATGCGCACCAATTTCGGTTTCGCCTCGAACTGGAACATCGGCTCCAATTCATGCGGCGGCCCAGGCAGCAGCATATACATATGATCACCGTTTTGATACATCATTCCCGGGGCCATGCCGTTTTCATTGACCAGTACTTCGCTGCCTGCAAGCACGAGCGCTTGCTTTTTGTTGTTGTCGGTCATCGGGCGGCCGGCACGTTCGAAAAACGCAGCAATCGATTCCATCGCCGAATCATCCATCGAAAGCGTCGTGCCCAAATGGTGGGCGATGGTCTGTTTTGTCAAATCGTCTTTCGTCGGCCCGAGCCCTCCGGAGAAGATGATCAGGTCTGCACGGGATTCCGCGACAGCGATCGTTTCTTTCAAACGCTCGGGATTGTCGCCTACAACCGTATGGTAATAGACATTGATGCCGATTTCAGCGAGATGCCCCGAAATGAAGCGGGCATTCGTATTGGTGATCTGGCCGAGCAGGAGCTCCGAGCCAACTGCGATAATTTCAGCGTTCATAGCGGTCTTCCTTTCGTGTAGCGCTTATTTGGAGGTCATAAGCCCTTTGCGGTTGGCGTAGAAATAATCCCATCCGGACCATACCGTAAACAGCAATGCGATATAAAGCATGATCTCGCCGAATGGAATGCCGATTAATGTGAAGAGCATATTGTAAAGCAATAGCGAAATGATCGCGAATAGTTGAGTGACGGTCTTGATTTTGCCCAAGTTGCCGGCTGCCACGACTTCTCCTTCACCCGCTAGCACTAAGCGCAGGCCTGTGACGGCGAATTCGCGGCTGATGATGACGATGACGACCCATGCCGGCGCGAAGCCAAGTTCGACCAGAATGATCAATGCCGCAGAGACGAGGAGTTTATCGGCAAGCGGATCCAAGAACTTGCCGAAAGTCGTAACTAAATTGTATTTGCGCGCATAATAGCCATCGACCCAGTCAGTGGCGGACGCGAAAATGAAGATCATAGCGCCGATGAAATGCGCCACCGGCAGCGTTGCTCCTAGAAGCGTCATATCTCCCCAGCCGAAATCGATGAGCATGAACGCCATAAAAATCGGGATAAGCAAAATGCGTGAGATGGTAATTTGGTTTGGAATATTCATTTGTTTTTCTCCTTTCAATCCTTGCAGAAAAGTAGCCATCGGGTGATGGCTACTCAGCATCATCAAAACGGATGACGATGTTTTGCGGTTTTCGTTCTTGTTCATACGGCACCGTTTCGCCGTTCAGTTCAATTGACAGCATTGCATAATCCCCGACGCGCATGAAGATTTCTGTTTCCTCAGACACATCAATGGCTTCCGTCTCACCTGCCTCGAACACGCGGGCGAGGCTCAGTAATTCTACGCCGCCTTCATTTAAGACGGTCAGCCAGGAGGATCCATCTGCCGTGAATTCAAGCTCTCGGTCAGCTGGGCCTGAAAACGTATAAGTTGTTGTCTCACCCGATACGCTCTCGAGTTCCAATTGGGCTTGTGGCTCTTCGGGCTCCGGCTGCTCTTCCGGTTCATCAACTGGAGCTTCTTCTTCCTCAGCAGCTTCCGGTTGTTCTTCCGGTTGTTCAGCCGGTGCCTCGTATTCCACATCGCCGCCTTCTTCTTCCTGTTGGACATCGTTCCCTGACGTGCTGAGCAGATAGAAATACCAAATGACCAATAGTATGAAAACGATAAATAAGGCCACCAACACTTTCGGCATGGATTCTGCGACGGGGCCGGAGCTGCGTTTTTTCTTCTCGGGCCTGCGCGTCAAATGCTCTGCAGGAACAGCTTCCGGTGCATCTTCCGGCAATTCGTTTTTGTGCTCCCTTAACAGTGCATCGCCGTCCAAACCGACCGCCTGCGCATAGCGCTTGATGAATGCACGCACATAAAAGCCGCCAGGAATGGCCGAATAATCCCCTGTCTCGATGCCTTCCAAATGATGCTTTTGGATTTTCGTCCGTTCATTGAGCTGTTCTAGACTTAAGCCTTGCTCCAGCCTTGCCTGTTTCAGCTTCGTGCCCAATTGTCCCATCGTCATCACCTGCCTGGTTAAAAATTGAAACCGTCGCCGAACATATCCATCTGGTCTTTATTGTCCATAAACGTGTTTTTTTCCAATACTTCATACGTGATTTTTTCTTCGGGATGATGGCGCAATTCGATAATATAATCGAAATCATCGATGCTGTACTCGGAATGCTCGACGAATTTATCGGGGTGCTCGACCACTTTGATGGTCGGCATGCGCATCATCTCCCGCACGAGCTGAAGATGGCGTTCGTCGGCTGACCGCCTGGTAACGATGCCGTCTAAAATGAAAATATTATTATCGTTGTGCTCATCGCCCATTAATTGGTTGCGGACGGTCTGCTTGATCATCGTGGACGACAGGAAAATCCATTTCTTATTGGCGCTGACGCTTGCGGCGACGATTGACTCGGTCTTGCCGACACGCGGCATGCCCCGTAGCCCAACCAATTTATGGCCTTCCTGCTTGAAGATTTCAGCCATGAAATCGACGAGCAGTCCGAGTTCATCCCGCACAAAACGGAATGTCTTGCGGTCGTCTGCGTCGCGTTGAATATAACGGCCATGCCGCACAGCGAGAATATCCCGCAATTTCGGTTCGCGGAATTTCGTCACCGCGATGGTTTCGATTGTTGAAAGGATCTGTTCGAAGCGTTCGATCTGCACGTCATGCTCTGCACGCAGCAACATGCCGCGGCGCCCCTGGTCCACGCCGTTAATGGTAACGATATTGACGCGCAGCATGCCGAGAAGCGATGCAATGTCCCCAAGCAGTCCCGGGCGGTTGACTTGGATTTCATACTCAAAATACCATTCTTTCATGCTTCACTCTCCCTTCACATACATGTGTCACCTTAAGATCCATTGCCTTCATGATAGCCTACATCGACAATGATGAAAAGCTCGCCTGTGCTAGATCAACCAGCCGCCATTGACACGGATCGTCTGCCCGGTAATATAATCCGCTTTGCCGCTGGCTAAAAACGCCACTGCATGGGCGATATCTTCTGGTGAACCCGCCCCAAGCGGTATCTCTTCTTCGAGCTCCAGCCAGTCTTCATCTGTCAATCCGGCATTCATCTTCGTGCGGATCAACCCTGGCGATACGGCATTGACGCGTGTGCCGGATGGCGCCATCTCTTTAGCGTAAGCTTTCGTGAATGCGAGCTGTGCGCCTTTTACGGCTGAATATGCCGTTTCCATTGAAGCGCCCGTTTCGCCCCAGATCGATGCAATGAAAATGACGTAAGACTTTTCATGCCTTCTCAAATAAGGCGACAACAGCCGGACCGTCTCGATTGGATTCTTTACATGGACGCGCCATAAAGCGTCTTGATCGGCGCTGCTGGTGTCCTGCAATAAGCCGGACAGCGCGTGCCCACTCGCACACACGATGCACGAGCTGTCGAACACTTGGCTTGCGACTTGCTGGGCGCCGCCGTCTTGCGTGAAATCGGCCTGTACCGCAATAAATTCCTGCAGCGGGTAGTGCACGCTGAGTTCCTGCGCAAACAGTTCAAGGGCGGTTGAATGGTAATGAAGATAAAGCGACCAGCCTTCCTCTGCCATCTGCTTGGCAATCGCGCCGCCGATGTCTCCCGACGCCCCGAGAATCAGAGCAAATCGCTTCACGCCTGTTCTTTCTCCGGTGATTTGATCGTAAAGACCGATTGCTGGCTTTCTGCACTGACTAAAGCGAATGCTTCCTGCAAATCGGCCACTTCAATCTGTTCAAGCACCGGCACGACATCGAAAAGGTTCAAGCCGTTGAACGCATACTGTGTAAATTGGTTGGCGATATATTCCGGTGAATTTAGGGCGCGCATGAAAAAGCCGATTTTCTTGCGGCGTACGCGGTCCAGGTCTTCTTGACCGAACGGCCATTTTTCCACTGCCTGATGGATCGCTTTTTTAACTTCTTGCGCAAATTTCTCAGGGTGATTCGTATCCGTCCCGATCAGTGCATAGCCGAATCCGCTTTCCAACGAATAGTCGAATGAATACGATTCATCGATCCAGCCGTTCTCGTATGCTTCATGGTAGAAATTCGAAGTTCTGCCAAATAATAATTCGTAAGCGAGCTGCGCAGACAATTCATGCTTGAGCATTTCCGGGCCGTGCAAATCAAGCCGCTCCGGTTTGATTCCGACAAAGACTTTCGGTTTTTGGACCGCCATTTCCAATGTGCGTTCCTTGACTGCCGCTTCCTTCGGCTCATCGGGGAAAATACGCTCGATCGGTGCAGGGGCATCGAATGTTTTCGCTGCTTGGTTATCTTTGACGAATTGCATCATGCTGTCGGGTTCGACGTTTCCGACGATGAATAAAGCCATATTCGACGGGTGGTAGAATGTGTGATAGCACGTATAGAGATGCTCTGCCGTGATGTGCTGAATCGACTCGACTGTGCCTGCAATGTCGATTTTCACCGGATGGTTCTTGTATAGATTCTCGATCATGCCAAAATACAAACGCCAATCGGCCTGGTCGTCATACATGGTGATTTCCTGTGCAATGATGCCTTTTTCCTTTTCCACTGTCTGTTCAGTGAAGTACGGGCTTTGGACAAAATCCAGCAAGGTCGTGACGTTTTCCTGGATGCGGCCTGTCGCTGAAAAGAGATATGCCGTCCGTGTGAACGAGGTGAACGCATTGGCGGAAGCGCCATTTTTGCTGAACTCCTGGAAAATGTCACCTTCTTCTTTTTCGAACATTTTATGCTCGAGAAAATGGGCAATCCCGTCCGGTACTTGAATCGCTTCTTTTTCACCAAGCGGCACGAAATGGTTATCGATCGAGCCGTATTTTGTAGTGAAGGTCGCGTAAGTTTTGGAAAAACCGCGTTTTGGCAAAATGTAAACCGTCAAACCATTCGGCAATTGTTCGTGATAGAGTGTTTCTTCAAGTTGATTGAATTCCATTTTATTCATCGCTTGCTTCCTCCTTGCCAGACAAGAAATACGTCATTTGCAAACTCATATTGTTTGCTGCTTGCGCAATCTGCTCTTTTGTTACACTTTCCCATCTTCCAATCAAATAGGCAGGCTCGAAGTCTTCCGAGAGTTCCATGTATTGATCGTAAATGTCGATTTGGCCTCTTGCCGAATCGAGCGCTTCTTTTAACTGATTGGTAAGCAATGCTTTCGTCTGCTCCAACTCGGTATCGGTAATATGTCCTTGCTTGATTTCATCCAATTGGCCCAGGATCAGCGAAACCGCTTTTTCTTCCAGCTTGCGGTCAATCCCGGCAAGGACAAACATCAAGCCGAACTGCGATGCATAGGAACTCGAGACGTAATACGCCATGCTCTCCTTCTCACGGATATTCGCGAACAATTTTGAATGCGCATATCCACCGAAAACACCGTTCATCAATTGCATGACCGGGAAGTCCTCATCGCGGAAGGTGACCGGCGTGAAGAACATCATATGCAGTTTTCCTTGTTTCATGTCCTCGTATTCCAGCACGCGGGACTGTTCGGGCGGCTGCAATTGGCTTTGCGTTTTTTCAGGAAGCTGCTTGCGGTCGGCAAAATGGAAGTAATCACGGATATGAGATGAAATCAATTCCGGTGAAACATCTCCCACTACGTAAATCTCCACTTCATTATTTTCCAGCATGTGATGATATGCAGCGACAAGCGATTCATTGGTCACTTGCTTGACTTGATCGATCGAACCGTTCGAAGTGATCGAAGCCGGATGTCCCGGAAGCCCAAGTTCCATCATGCGCTGCTGAGCGTAGCGGGTTTTGTCGTCAAATACCGATTCAATCCGCTGGACGATGGATTCCTGTTCGCGCTTGAAAATGCTCTCCTTGAACTGGCCATTTTCAAAATTCGGCTTGAACAAGACGACATACATCAAATTCATTACTTTTTCAAGAACGCCTTTATCCGATAGATATTGGTCATTGACAGTTTCAACATTCAAATTGACGATATGGTCGTCTCCGCGTTTGGTGGAATCTATGTATAATGACGTTCCGTATAAATCATCAAGCACCATGCGCAGTGCTGTATGGGATGGGTACATTTCATTGCTGTGCTGCAAAACATTCGCCAGGATTGCGCGCTCGGAAGCATTTTTCACGGTGAGCCGGTCCTTGAAGCGAATCGAGAAATTTATGGTCTTGAATTGCGTCGTTTCATGTACGTGGACATGGACGCCTTGTGCGATCTTCTTTGTTTCAAACATGTTGGATCCCCTCTCGTGATTCTTACACTAACTATACCGGACTTTTTCCTTTAAATGCAATGAAACCGGAGGAAACAGCTGGAAAAAAGCAGGCGAATTTCGAGCTGCTCCACGATTTTGCGATTTCCATACCCATTCTTAGCATCCTGCGCTTTATTTAATGAAGGGTTTTTACTAATCGACTGTGCCCGCTGCTCGATTTTCTCCACAAAAAAACTGGCGGAGAGATCCCCGCCAGTTGCTTTTCCCGCTGATATGCGATGTTGTTTTTAACGCTGTCCTTTGATATACGGTTTGCCGTTCGCTTTCGGAGCATTGGCGCGGCCGATAAAGCCAGCTAGCGCGAAGATCGTCAAGACATATGGCAAGATCAACAAGAAGACGTTTGGAATTTCTTGAATATATGGAATCGAAGAACCGACGATGCTCAAGGATTGTGCGAAGCCGAAGAACAAAGCAGCGCCCATCGCACCGAGCGGATGCCATTTCCCGAAAATCATCGCAGCAAGTGCCATGAATCCTTGGCCGTTGATTGTTGCATGACCGAAGTCGCCAGTAATCGTCTGTGCGTAGATCGCACCGCCGATTCCCGCAAGAGCCCCAGAAATCATGACTGCAACATAGCGCATTCTCGCAACGTTGATCCCCATTGTATCAGCTGCCATCGGATGCTCGCCGACCGCGCGCAAACGCAAGCCGAACGGCGTCTTGTAGATGACAAACCATGCCAGGATTGCCACACCGATTGCAAAGAATGAGGTGTTGTAAACCGATGTGAAGAATAATGGACCGATGACAGGGATCTCAGATAACACCGGCACGTTATAGCGTGCAAAGCGTTCGCTGATGAAATCCGTCTGGCCTTTATCGAAAATGCTCTTCACCAAGTAAAGGGCCAGTGCAATCGCCAATAAGTTGATGGCGACACCTGAAACGACTTGGTCTGCGCGGAATGAAATCGATGCAACAGCGTGCAGCAGCGACAACAAAAGCGCTGCGACCATCGCTGCGATCAATGCCAGCCACGGGGTCATGCCGCCGAATGTATCGGCAAACAGCAAGTTGAACAAAATTCCCACAAATGCGCCGATGACCATCAAGCCCTCAAGGCCGATGTTGACGACACCTGAGCGTTCAGAGAACACCCCGCCGATTGCGACAAGAATAAGCGGCGCTGCATAGAAAATTGCCGAAGGGACGATGAAATATAGGATTTCCAAAAAGCTCATATCACTTCGCCTCCTTCTTTTTGCCGGCCGCTCGGAGCAGCAGCAAACGAATGATATAGCCGGATGCTACGAAGAAGATGATCACGGCGATGACAATTTCAACAATCTCGATCGGAATGCCCGCAGCATTCGGCATATTAAGTGCGCCGTATTTTAAGGAGCCAAATAACGTGGCCCCGAAAATGACACCAAGCGGCGTATTCATCCCGAGAAGCGCAACAGCGATGCCGTCAAAACCGATTCCGGTGAAGCCGCCTTTGGACGAAACATACTCAAACGTCCCAAGCGCTTCCATTGCGCCAGCAAGTCCGGCAAATGCACCGGAGATGACCATTGCCATAATAATATTTTTATTGACATTCATTCCTGCATATTCAGAAGCATGCTGGTTAAAGCCGACCGCTTTCAGCTCGAAGCCGAGCGTCGTCTTCTCCAGGATGAACCACATGACGGCGACCATGATCAACGCCAGCAATAAGCCCAAGTGCAAACGGGAAAATTCCGTCAAGTTCTCCAGGAATTCAGAACGAAGGGATGCGCTGGCGAAAATTCGCTCTGTGCGGTCTCCCCCTTCGGATACCGTTCGGATCAAAGCATTGGTAACGTGAAGGGCAATGTAGTTCATCATGATGGTGACGATAACTTCGTGCACGCGGAACTTGGCTTTCAATAACCCCGGAACAAAGCCCCATAATGCCCCCGCTACAGCCGCTGCCAAAATCGCCAGCGGCAAATGGATGATTTTAGGCAGTTCAACCGCTACGCCGACATAAGCTGCAGCGAACCAGCCAACGATCAATTGCCCTTCGACCCCGATGTTAAAGAGCCCTGAGCGGAAAGCGAATGCAACGGCTAAACCAGCCAATAGATAAGGTGTAATTTGGCGAAGCGTTTCGCCGATTGTGTAAAGGTCTCCAAATATACCGTTCCATAATGCGGCATAGCCTTCAATCGGGCTATAGCCGCTGACGAGCATGATGATCGCGCCTACGATCAGGCCGAGCACGACGGAAACGATCGGGACCAGCAAGTTTGTCGCTCTATTCGACACGGTGCTTCCCGCCTTTCTTGTCTTTATCCGCATGTCCTGCCATGAGAAGACCCAGTTGTTGTTCAGTCGTTTCTTCAGGAATGACCACGTCGACGATTTCACCGTCATGGATAACGGCGATCCGGTCGGAGACATTCATCACTTCATCCAGCTCGAAAGAAATCAATAGCACCGCTTTTCCGTTATCGCGCTGTTCGATCAAACGGCTATGGATAAATTCGATTGCCCCTACATCCAAACCGCGCGTCGGGAGCGCTGCAATGAGCAGGTCCGGATTGCGGTCAACTTCACGGCCGATAATCGCTTTTTGCTGGTTCCCACCGGATAACGCACGTGCCGGTTCATGAGGTCCTTGCGTCCGGACATCGAAATCCTTGATGATTTGCTGGGCTTTTTCTGTAATTTTGTTATAGTCCATGATTCCCGACTTCGAGATTGGCGCAGTATAGTACGTTTGCAGCGCAATATTATGGCCAATCGGGAAATCGAGCACCAAACCGTGCTTGTGACGGTCTTGTGGAATATGGCCGACGCCGGATTCAGTCACTTTCCTTGGCTTCATGCCGGTTACGTCCTTGCCATGAATTAGCACTTTGCCGCTTTTGACTTTGCGCAATCCGGTAATCGCTTCGATCAATTCCGATTGGCCGTTGCCATCAATTCCCGCAATTCCGACAATTTCACCTTTGCGGACAGTCAGATTCAAATTCTTTACCTTGGCGATGCCACGGTAGTCTTCGACAACAAGATCTTGGACGGTCAAGGTTTCTTCTGTTGGGAATGCCGGGCCTTTTTCGGTTTTGAATGTCACTTGGCGGCCGACCATCAAAGCAGCCAATTCGTTCGGGTTCGTTTCCGCCGTGGTGACGGTACCGATTCCCTGGCCTTTGCGGATGACGGTGACACGGTCTGAGACGTCCATGATCTCTTTTAATTTATGGGTGATGAGAATGATCGATTTGCCTTCAGCGATCAAACGTTTCATGATCTGGATCAATTCCGTGATTTCCTGGGGTGTGAGCGAAGCAGTCGGCTCATCGAATATGAGGATTTCCGCACCACGGTAAAGTGTTTTTAAAATTTCCACGCGTTGCTGCATACCAACTGAGATGTCTTCGATGATGGCGTATGGATCGACATTCAATCCATATTGCTCTGATAATTTCGCTACTTTTTGTGCGGCATCTTTTTTGTTCGTCACGCCCATCTTTGTCGGCTCGCTGCCGAGAATGATGTTTTCGGTGACACTGAAATTCTCGACCAGCATAAAGTGTTGATGCACCATTCCGATTCCGAGATCGTTCGCTACGTTCGGATTGGAAATATCTACTTTCTTCCCTCTGACGCGGATTTCCCCGCCTTCTGGTTGATACAATCCAAACAAGACATTCATCAAGGTGGATTTTCCTGCCCCGTTCTCACCGAGCAGCGCATGAATTTCCCCTTTTTCAAGCTGCAGGGTGATATTGTCGTTGGCGACAAAGTTCCCGAACTCTTTGCGGATATTCAGCATTTCAATAACATATTCCACGGTTCTCACTCCCTCGGAGACTGGTTAGTTCTTTGTTTAAATGAATTAATACATGAAAGGCTTCTTTTATCAGAAACCTTTCATCTATTAATCTTTCGAAAAATAGACGAAAAAAAATCATAAAGACCGGATACCCGGTCTTTATGATGACCGTATTTGACTACAGCTTATTCAGAGACTGTTTCAGGAACTTCGATTTCTCCTGAAATAACTTTCTCTTTGTATTCTTCAATCTGGCTCATGACATCTTCTGGAATCGCGCCGCGTGAATCCGCAAGGGCTACCCCTTCATCAGACAAGCCGTAAGTGATAGTTTCCCCGCCTGGGAATTCACCGTTCATTGCTTGTTCTGAGATGTCGATAACCGCATTGTCAACGCGCTTCAATACAGAAGTCAAAGTAACGTTCGCATCGCCAGTCTGGCCCTCTTCGTATTGGTCAGCATCAACGCCGATAACCCATACGTTTTCGTCAGGATTGGCTTCTTTGCGTTCTTTGGCTTCAGTGAATACGCCGTTACCAGTTCCGCCTGCTGCATGGAAAATAATATCAGCTCCAGCGCTGTACATGCGGTTTGCTGTCGTTTTACCCAATTCCGCTTTATCAAAAGCACCTGTGTATTGAACATCGACTTCGATTGAATCATCAACAGCTTTTACGCCTTCAAGGAATCCAGCTTCAAAGCGCTCGATAACCGGGATTTCCATACCGCCGACAAAACCGATTTTGTCGGTTTCAGTCATCAATGCTGCAGCTACACCTGCAAGGAATGCGCCTTCTTGCTCTTTAAACATGACGCTTGCCACGTTTGGAGCATCCACTACTGCATCGATGATAGCGATTTGTGAATCCGGCTGCTGCTCAGCGATTTCCTTAACAGCACCTTCCATTAGGAAGCCGATACCGAAGACGACGTCAAAATCACGGCGGATCAAGTTGTTCAAGTTGGTGTTGTAATCAGCGTCGGAAGCGGACTGGAGGTAATCAAACCCGCCATCGCCTTTTTCAAGGCCATTGTCTTCACCGAATTTTTGGATGCCTTCCCAAGCTGATTGGTTGAAGGATTTATCATCCACACCGCCGACATCTGTAACCATCGCTACAGAGAAATCACTTGCTTCTTCAGTGCCTTCTCCGCCTTCAGCAGAGTCGCCGCCGTTTGAAGTGTCTTCTTCGCTTCCGCATGCCGCAAGAACTCCAGCCGCCAGCATTAATGATAAACCTACGCCAAATTTACGTTTAATCAATGTGATAACCCCCAAGGTTTTTTTGATAATAGCAGGAATCAGATGTTTACAGCCGTTTGCGAACTACGTGAAAACTGAATTTATCAGCCCGGAAATAGTTCTTGGAATACAGCACCAAGCGATCGTTTTCATCGTAATGATGCTGTTTTAATACGAGTAATGCAGTTTCCGGGTCGCATTCAAGAATCGGCGACGCTTCTTCGTGATACCCTGTTGGGTCAATGAAGGTGACCGCATACGAGATGCGGATATCGCCGGATTCTTCAAGCGCCGAGAAGATGGAACTTTCTTTGCGTCCGAGAAAACCTTCTGGCATATAGACGGAAGGCACTTTGTCGATGCAATAGACGACAGGCTCCCCGTTTGCCGTTCGGACGCGTTCAATGGAAATGACAGTATCATCCGGATTGCAATGAAAGCGGTTAACATCTTCTTCAGAACAAATGGACTCCGAAGTGCTTAAGTAGACCACTCCGGGTTCCATTCCCGCCTGGCGGATCATATCGGAAACGCTTGTCAATTCCTCGATGCCCGATGAAAAGACCGGTTTTGAATTGACAAACGTCCCGACTCCGTGGCGCCTGACGATTACATTATCTTCTTCCAGGAGCCGCAGCGCCTCGCGTAGAGTCGCACGGCTCACTCCAAGTGATTTCGATAATTCGAACTCGGATGGCAATTTCTCTTTCTCTTTATAGACACCCGAAGCAATATCCTGCTTCATTCGATCGATCACTTGGAGATACAATGCACGGTGATCCGATTTGATTGTCATACGATTCACCACCCATGACAGAGATCAGACATCTGATGTAAAACATTCCTACTAATCAGAATTACTATACCATTTAATAGAAATGAAATAAATAGCAATTTGTCGAATTCTGCGAATTTTCCTCCACAAGCTTTCTCAAATACTAAACATTTTGTCACAAATCAGCCATTGGCGGGTTAGTATTCTTCCTGCTTAGGAACCAGGACATGGCGTGGCTTACTGCCTTCATAAGGTCCGACGACCCCGCGCTGCTCCATTTGGTCTATAATCCGGGCGGCACGGGAATAGCCGACACGGAACCGGCGCTGCAACATGGAAACGGATGCGGTCTGCATTTCTGTCACCAATTGAACCGCTTCGTCGTATAATTCATCAGTTTCCTGGTCGATGCTTATCTCTTCCACATCCGACGGGATCATGTCTTCCTGGTATTGCGCTTTTTGCTGTTCGATGGAAAAGTCGACGATTTTTTCCACTTCGGTATCTGATAGGAACGCTCCCTGTACGCGTACCGGTTTTGACTGTCCGGCACCGAGGAACAGCATATCGCCGCGGCCGAGCAATTTCTCTGCCCCGCCCATGTCGAGAATGGTGCGTGAATCGATGGCGGATGACACCGCAAAGGCGATGCGCGACGGGATGTTCGCCTTGATAACGCCGGTGATGACATTAACACTCGGACGCTGTGTAGCGATGATCAAATGGATGCCCGCAGCACGCGCCATTTGTGCAAGGCGTGTGATGGCATCTTCCACTTCGTTGGACGCGACCATCATCAAATCCGCCAATTCATCGACGATGACGACGATAAACGGAAGTTTTGGATGCTTTTCTTCGTTTTCTGCATTGAATGTGTCGACATAATCGTTATAGCCTTCGATATTGCGTGTGCCGGTATGGGAAAACAGCTCATAGCGCCGCTCCATTTCCGAAACGATTTTCTTCAATGCTTGTGCCGCTTTACGCGGGTCCGTTACGACCGGCGCGAGCAGATGGGGAATGCCGTTATAGACATTCAGTTCAACCATTTTCGGATCGATCATCATCATCTTCACTTCGTGCGGCTTGGCGCGCATGATGATGCTCGTGATGATGCCGTTGATGCATACCGATTTCCCGCTGCCTGTAGAACCCGCAACGAGCAGATGGGGCATTTTATTCAGTTCGGTCATAACGGCTTGGCCCGTCACGTCTCGGCCGAGCCCGAACAATAGTTTCGAGTCGGGGCGGTTGTTTTCTTCCGATTCCAGCACTTCTCGAAGGCTGACGACTGCGACTTCCGTATTCGGCACTTCAATGCCGATCGCCGATTTCCCGGGGATCGGGGCTTCGATGCGGATATCACGGGCGGCAAGTGCCAAAGCCAAATCGTCGTGAAGGCTGACGATTTTGCTGACTTTCACGCCGACATCCGGCAGCACTTCGTATTTCGTGACGGCAGGGCCCAAATGGACTTGCGTCACTTTCGCGCGAACTCCGAAACTTTGAAAAGTTTTTTCAAGTTTTTTGGCGTTTTTCTGGATGCCCGAATACTCGCCACTTTGGTCGCTATGCGGCGGTAAGGTCAAGAGATCGATCGGCGGCAACGCATAATCTTCATTTTCCGCTTCCTCTTTCATCGACATGACCGGCTCTTTCAAGATCTCCCCGGTTTCCGGATCGACGTGCCTGATTGCTTCAGAAGCTTCGGTTTGCGGCTGTTCTTCTTCCACATTCTGACGCTTCGGCTTGACCTTTTCCGTAAAGGCCGAAATGATCGGCTCTTTTTCCGCTTCCTCTTCCGGCTCGCGCTCGGTCTCCTGATCAAAGACCAGCGTCGTCTCTGTCTCTTCCAGCGCATCGTCATAAGCTAATTGCTCGTTCATTTCCAATACTTTTTCAGGCGCATTTTTTCTGCGAGGCTGTTTTTTCGCCGGTTTGCGTTCCGGCTTAAAGCGTTCTGCGAGAGACCGCATCGCTTCGCCAACGACTGGCAAGCGCTCTGCAATTACTGGTGCAGCCGTTTTGCCGGTCAAGATAATGGCGCCGATCGATAATAAGATGATGGCGATGACCCATGTGCCGGCTGTCGCAAACAGCACGTGAAGCAGCGCATATAGCACAGCGCCGAAAAAGCCGCCGCCAGTCGCTTCGTAATTGCCCCAGATCGTGCCGGTCATTTGCGTCATCTTCGATGTTTCCGACAAAACATTTGCCGAAGTGATCGGCAGTATGGAACCTGCTGCCCAGATCAAATGGCTGATCAATAAAGCACCGGCAAGGAGAAACACCGAACCTGCTGCAATTTTTGCACGGATTTTCGGCAGCCCGCGTTTGACCATAATGTGGAGTGCGGCTGCGATCAATGCAAGTGGTGCGAGAAAGGCTAAATAGCCGAGCAGATACTCAGCCATATTGTTGAACATGCGGCCGATCAAGCCGAGCCTAAAGACCATCAAGATTGCGATGCCGATCATGATGAGGCCTGTCACTTCATAGGCAATCATTGGCACCGGCTGGCGCTTCTTCTTCGCTTTCGGTTTCGGTTTTGTGCGCGGCTTGGTACGCGGCTTTGTGGTAGTGGTTTTTTTGTTCGTACGGCTTGGCGCCATGGGATTCCCTCTTTTCTTACGTAATGAAAAAGGATTCCTGCCGATAAAATCGGTATGGAATCCCTTTACTTGTATTCTTAGTATTCCATGATGATCGGAATGATCATCGGACGCCGCTTCGTCTGCTGGTACAGATACGAATTGAGCGTGTCGCGGATTTCCTGTTTGATGTTGTTCCATTCGAACGCATCGCGCGTCACGTATTTATCGACGACTTTGCGCACCAATTGGCTCGATTCATCAAGCAATTGCTCCGATTCACGAACATAGACAAAGCCTCTGGAAATGATTTCAGGCCCTGAAGCGATGCGTTTTTCCTTGCGGTTCAAGGTAACAACGATGATAAAGATGCCGTCTTGAGACAAAAGCTTGCGGTCGCGGAGGACGATGTTTCCGACATCCCCGATGCCGATTCCATCAATCAGGACATTGCCCGTCGTGACACGGCCGCTCATGCGGACTTTTTCTTTTCTGTATTCGACGATATCGCCTTTATCGGCGATGAAGATATCCGATTTCGCGATGCCGACTTGTTGTGCCAATTTCGAGTGGGCGATAAGCATTTTGTATTCCCCTTGGATCGGGACAAAATACTTCGGCTTCATCAAGTTCAGCATCATTTTCAAATCTTCCTGGCTGCCGTGGCCGGAAACGTGGACTTTCTTGTTCGATGTCAGCACTTTCGCGCCGGCTTTCGCCAATTTGTTCATAGTCTGGAACATCGGCACTTCCATGCCTGGAGACGGTGTGAACGTGATCAATACCGTATCCGTTTCATTGATGCGGACATCTTTATGCTGGCGTCTGACCATTTTATCGAGCGCTTCAAGCGGTTCGCCCTGGTTACCAGTCACGATGATGACGACTTCATCGTCATTGTATTTTTCCAAGTCTTTCAAGGAAATGACCGTCTCTTCGTCAACTTCTAGATACCCAAGGCGTAAGCCGACTTCATAGCTCTTCTCCAGGCTTTTTCCGATGACGGCGACTTTCTTGCCCGTTTGATGCGCGATGTCGAACACTTGCTGGATACGGATGAAGTTGGATGAATAAAGTGATACGAGAATGCGCCCCGGTGCCTGGTGGAAGGCCGTCAAGATATGATCGGCAACGACCGTCTCAGACGTCGTATAGCCTGGGCGTTCGGCTTCGGTGGAATCCGACAGCAGCATCAAGACGCCGTCTTCGCCGAGTTTTGCCATTTTGGCGTAATCCGGGCGGTAGCTGCCTTGCATCGACTGATCAAATTTAAATTCACCGGTATGGACGATTGCGCCTTCCGATGTATGGAAGACGATGCCGAGAGCGTCCGGAATACTGTGTGTCGTATGGAAAAAGGTGACGTGTGTTTTATCGAAATTCATGCGGCTCTTGTTGGTCACTTCAAAGAATTTATGGTGCTTGAGCGAACCGAGTTCTTTCACGTGTTCTTTGGCCAGCGCGATGGTCAGCTTCGAACCGTAGACCGGCGCTTGGACTTTCTTCAATAGATATGCAATCGACCCGATCGCATCTTCGTGGCCGTGCGTCAGGAAAATTCCTTTGACACGGTCTTTGTTTTCTTCGAGATACGTGACGTCCGGAATGACGATGTCGACGCCAAGCATCTCATCTTCCGGGAACATCAACCCGCTGTCGACGACGAACAGGTCATCATCGATATCGATGACGTACATCGCTTTCCCGATCTCTCCTACTCCGCCAAGCGGAATGACTCTAATGACTTCGTTTTTAATTTTACTCAATTGATTTCCTCCTAAAAATATTTCACCCGTACAGATCCATAGACTTCATTATACGGTAATCACCGGTAACAGTCCAAAGAAAAAATATCCGCAGCCACTCCCCCCACATGGCTGACGCAAAACCATCCGTTCGTGAAACAAAAAAAGCCACCCAGAGACACGAGGAAGACATGACTTCCAAGCGGCACCGGATGGCCAAAGGTTTCACATGCGCCAGCAGATCACCCGCTACCGGATGATTGCCTGACAGCTTACAGCAATTGTTCTTCGATGAGCGCTTCGGCGATTTGAACCGAGTTCAGCGCCGCGCCTTTGATCAAATTATCGGAGACGATCCACAAATGATAGCCGTTCGGATTGTCGAGGTCTTTGCGGATACGGCCGACGAACACCTCGTCTTTCCCGGCTGCCATCAACGGCATCGGGTATTCCTGATTGGCGGGATTGTCTTGTAGCACGACGCCTGGCGCGCCGCTCAGCGCCGCTCTCACTTGCTCGAGGGACGGTGCGTCATTCAGTTCCACATAGACGGATTCGGAGTGGCCAGTTACGACCGGCAAGCGCACACATGTCGCCGCGACTGCCAAGCCTTGGTCGCTCATGATTTTCTTCGTTTCGTTAATCATTTTCATTTCTTCCAACGTATAGCCGTTGTCTGCGAATTGGTCGATTTGCGGCACTGCGTTGAAGGCGATCGGATAATGGCGATCGGCTGACTTCACAGGCAAGACCTTCGCTTCGGCAGTTGCTGCGTTCTCAAAATCCGCTGACTGTTCTTTCAACTCATTGATTGCATCAATTCCTGCACCAGAAACCGCCTGGTAAGTGGAAACGATGATTTTCTGCAAGCCGAACTGCTCTTTTAGCGGCTGCAATGCGCACACCATTTGGATCGTCGAGCAATTTGGGTTGGCGATCACGCCGGAATGGCCTTTTAGCGCTGATTTATTCACTTCAGGGACGACGAGCGGTACATCTTCATTCATGCGGAATGCACTCGTATTGTCGACGACGACTGCGCCGCGTTTCACGGCTTCAGGTGCAAACTTTTCCGAGATGCTGCCGCCTGCGCTGAACAAAGCGATATCCACACCTTCAAATGATTCGGGCACCGCTTCCTCTACTGTATAGGATTGTCCGTTGAATTCGATTTCCTTGCCGGCAGAGCGTGCAGAAGACAGGAATTTGATGTCCCCTACAGGGAAATTGCGCTTCTCCAGCTGGTCTTTCATTTGCTGACCGACGGCACCGGTTGCGCCCATGATCGCTACATTATAGGTTTTCACTCGACTCTCTCCTTCTTGGCTAATTTGCGTTATTGTAACATAATTTATCGCGTTAATGTGACAAATTGTCGCAATTCCTGCTGTTTCATTGGGAACGGATGATGGAGACGGCAGGCGCAGTGACAGTCAATTGCATCAAATCCAGCACATGCTCACGCTTCACTGCATCGATCAAGTGGATGATGTCATCCGCGGATTGATGTTTGCCGTGCAGCAATTCATATTTGCCGTTGCGGCTCATTCTGGAGCCTGTGCTTTCTAGCCCAAGCAATAAATTGCCTTTTAATTGCTCACGTGAATCCGTAATTTCCAAGTCGCTGATGTCCCCTTCTCGCATGCGCTGCAGTGATGTGCGAATCAGTTCTTCCACTTCCCCGACTTGATGATCGGCAGTGCCCCCGTAGATAGCGAGCGTGCCGTGGTCCGAATAAGCGGAATGGTAGGAATAGACTGAATAGGCAAGGCCACGGTCTTCTCGGATTTCTTGGAATAAACGGGACGACATCGAGCCGCCGACGATATTGTTCAATACCGCCAAAGCAAACAGTTGGTCGTCCTGCAGCGACAGCCCTGGATATCCAAGACAGATATGGGCTTGTTCCGTTTCTTTATGCTTGATCGATTGGCCAGGCACGAACGTAGGCATGACATGAGCATTTTCCGGGCTTTTCCGTTCAAATGACCCGAATAAGGTTTCGATTTGGCTGAGCAATTTGCCATCGATATGGCCTGCCACCGAAATGACCGTATTCGATGGGGTGTAATGACGTTCCATATAATCCAAAATCTGCTGTCTTGAAAAACGGTCCAGTGTTTCGGCGGTACCTAAAATCGGTGCGCCGATGGCATTGTCGGGATACATGACCCGCCATAATTGTTCGTGGACATCGTCATCCGCCATATCTTCGGTCATGCTGATCTCCTCTTTGACAACAAGCCGCTCTTTATCGATCTCTACTGAATCCATCACTGAATTGAAAAACATATCCGCCAAGACTTCGACTGCAAGCGGCGCATGATGGTCAAGCACTTTGGCGTAATAGCACGTATATTCTTTTGAAGTATAGGCATTCAAATCGCCGCCAATGCGGTCGAATTCCCGCGCGATATCTTTGGCACTTCGTTGTTCGGTGCCTTTGAATAAGAGATGTTCAATGAAATGCGTGATGCCGTTTTCTTCCGGGCGCTCATCACGTGACCCTGTATTGACGAAAACCCCGACCGCTACGGAGCGGAAATGCGGAATATGTTCAGAAACGATGCGCAAGCCATTTTGGCAAGTATAAGTGGTAACCATTGAAAGCCCTCCTGTATATGAAAAAAATTGCCGGCGAGTGCCACCGGCAATTTTTTCAATCTGTTTTCATTTACTGTTTCAAGCCTTTTCGGCTGCTTCTTTTTCTTCTTTCAAAACCGTTTTACGGGACAAGTTGACGCGTCCTTGGCGGTCGATTTCGATGACTTTGACTTTGATGATATCGCCCATCTTCAAGACATCTTCCACTTCTTTCGTCCGCTCTTCCTGGATTTCAGAAATATGGAGAAGCCCGTCTTTGCCAGGGAACAATTCAACGAATGCGCCGAATTTTTCGATGCGCTTGACTGCGCCTTCGTAATATTCGCCGACTTTCGCTTCGCGTACGATATTCTCGATCATCGCTTTCGCTTTGGCGTTCATTTCTTCATCAACAGAAGAGATGAAAATCGTGCCGTCTTGTTCGGTATCAATCTTGACGCCTGTTTCATCAATGATTTTATTGATGACTTTTCCGCCAGGCCCGATGACGTCACGGATCTTATCCGGATTGATTTTCACCATGATGATCTTCGGCGCAAATTTCGACAAAGTCGTGCGTGGTGTATTGATTGTAGCAATCATCGATTCGAGAATGTGCAAACGGCCGATTTTCGCTTGCGTCAATGCTTCTTCTAAGATCTCGCGGGACAAGCCGTCGATTTTGATATCCATCTGCAAGGCTGTGACGCCTTCTGCCGTTCCAGCGACTTTAAAGTCCATATCGCCGAGATGGTCTTCCATCCCTTGGATATCGGAAAGAACCGTGTAGTTCTCGCCTTTTTTCACAAGGCCCATCGCGATTCCGGCAACAGGTGCTTTAATTGGCACACCTGCATCCATCATCGCCAAAGTAGATGCACAGATACTTGCTTGTGATGTGGATCCGTTCGATTCCAATACCTCGGAGACCAGGCGGATCGTATAAGGGAAATCTTTCTCATTTGGAATGACTGCTTCAAGCGCACGTTCACCTAGAGCGCCGTGGCCAATTTCGCGTCGGCCGGGGCCGCGCAAGAAGCCGGTTTCCCCAACGGAGAACAACGGGAAATTATAATGGTGCATAAAACGCTTCGTCTCTTCCAAGCCGAGGCCATCGATGATTTGCACATCGCCGAGAGCGCCTAGCGTACAGATGCTCATCGCTTGCGTTTGCCCGCGTGTAAAGAGGCCGGAGCCGTGAGTGCGCGCAAGGACGCCAACTTCAGAAGAAAGCGCACGGATTTCAGATGGGCCGCGGCCGTCCGGGCGAATCTTTTCATCGGTAATCAGGCGACGAACTTCATCTTTGACCATTTTATCGAGCACTTGGCCCGCTTGTTTCTTGATATCGTCTTCCGAATCTGCGTATGCTTCAAGCGCACGTTCGCGGACAGCTGCAATGGCTTCATTGCGTGCCTGTTTTTCGTTCACTTGAACGGCAGCATTCATGTCTGCTTCCACAGCTGTTTTCAGATCAGCCGTCAAGTCAGCGTCCAGTTCGTATAGTTGAACTGCTGATTTTTCTTTGGCTACTTCTGCAGCGATCTCTTCCTGGAAAGCGATCAATTTCTTGATTTCTTCGTGGCCGAACATGATCGCTTCAAGAATCACTTCTTCGGACACTTCTTTGGCACCGGCTTCTACCATATTGATGGCGTCTTTCGTACCGGCAACCGTCAAGTTGATCGAGCTTTTCTCCATTTGCTCGCCTGTTGGGTTGATGATGTACTCGCCATCAACCATCCCGACGATGACGCCCGCGATCGGCCCGTCAAATGGAATGTCTGAAATCATCAATGCTAAGGAAGACCCGAACATTGCTGCCATTTCAGATGGGCAATCCTGGTCGACGGACATAACCATTGAAATGACCTGTACTTCGTTGCGGAATCCGTCTGGGAATAACGGGCGCAACGGACGGTCGATCAAGCGGCTGATCAATGTCGCTTTTTCGGATGGGCGTCCTTCGCGTTTAATGAAACCGCCCGGGATTTTCCCGACAGCGTATTGGCGCTCTTCGTAGTTCACCGTCAGCGGGAAGAAATCCAAAGGCTTCGGTGATTTTGATGCGGTTGCAGTGGACAGCACTGCTGTATCGCCATAACGGATCAATGCCGCTCCGTTTGCTTGTTTTGCCAGTTGACCGACTTCAACCTTCAGTTCGCGGCCAGCCCAGTCAAATGTGTAAACCTTTTTTGTTTGCTCCATAGTCGAGCTCCTCTCTTACTGTGTTTCGTGTAGTATGTATCTTTAAATAGTGTAGCAAAAAAACACATCAAGTGCGATTCAATGATAAGTTTTAAGCATAAAGAAAAAGCGGGACGAATCCCGCTTTCTCTGCTTGCTATTATCGGCGTAGGCCAAGTCTTGCGATTAACTCACGGTAGCGTTGTACATCGTTCTCGCGTAGGTATTTAAGCAAGTTACGACGGCGTCCAACCATTTTGAATAGACCACGACGTGAATGGTGATCTTTCTTGTGGGTACGCAAGTGCTCGTTCAAGTTGTTGATGTCTTCTGTAAGAATGGCGATCTGAATTTCTGGAGAACCAGTATCAGTGTCATGCACTTTGTATTCATTGATCAATTCATTTTTACGTTCTTGAGTGATTGCCATGCTGTTCCACCTCCTAATCTCTGATAGCCCCTATTACCTAGCAAACGTTGGTGATTCGATGTGCCAAGCAACGGTTAGTACGTTCAGTACTTTGATATCATAGCACAGTGATTTCCTGAAATCAACTGTCCAACTTATACTTCGAAATATTGCTTTGCGGTATTTTTGTCCTGCCCGATTTGGGTTTTCAGTTCATCGATGCCGGAAAATTTCTGTTCGTCGCGTATGCGCTTATGCCATTCAACGACGACTTTTTCACCGTAAATCGACTTATCGTAATCCAGGATATGGACCTCGATGACCAGGTTTTTGACATCGGGATTGTTGAATGTCGGCTTGTAGCCGACATTGCAGACGCCGTCGAAGTAGGCGCCTTGGACTTCAATCCGTACAGCATAGACGCCGCGTTTTGGAACGAATGTCCCGAGTTCTGGTTCGACGTTCGCCGTCGGAAAGCCGATCGTCCGCCCGCGCTTGTCGCCGTTGACGACCGTCCCGGAAATCCGGTACGGCCTGCCGAGCAGATGATGCACCGGCTCAACGAAACCATCTTTCAACAGATGCCGGATTCGCGTCGAACTGACTTTTTCATTGTCCGCTTCGATTTTGCCGACAGTCGTGACATGATACCTGCCATTTCCGTATGATTCCATCAACGCCATATCCCCGCCGCCTTTATAGCCGAACGAAAAATCGAAACCTGCAACGACTTCTTTGACACCGAGGCCATCGATGAAGTGCTCGATAAATTGTTCAGGGGAAAGTTTGGCAAACTCTGAAGTGAATCGGACGATATAGCAGATGTCTACGCCCATCTCCTGCAAAATCTCCATCTTCTGGCCAAGCGGCGTGATATAGAAAACTTCTTCTTTCCGGCCGCCGAGCACGAGCGATGGATGCGGGTCGAAGGTCATAACAGCGGATTTCATTCCGCCTGCTTGCGCCTTGTCGATTGCGGTGCCGATCACTTTCTGGTGCCCGCGGTGAACGCCGTCAAAAAAGCCGATTGCCATCGACAGCGGGCCGTGTTCTTGTGCTTTCATCTCGTGAGGGTAACTCAAGTGAATGATTTTCATACTACACCTCGTCCGTTGGAGGAAATCCAAACATTTTTTCGGGTTTCATTTTGCCCGGCTTATCCGGATGCCGTTTATACAACGCTGCCGGTCTGCCTTGATAGGTGAAAACGACGAATGGTTCCGTCTTCAAGACCGGATGCTCCTCGAGAACTTGGCCGTTTTTAATGCCGAACAATAAATCCGGCGTGATTTCTTCGAAAGGAAACGCACTTAAGCCATAGGCAAGGGGCTGCAAAATAGAACCGATATCCCCATTTTGCGCAATTTCCTCCACTTCGGCAAGCGTCACACATTGTTCTTTCGAAAAACTGCCCGATTGCGTGCGCGTGAGTCGTGACATATGGGCCGGATAGCCAAGTGCTTCCCCGATCTGGACGGCAAGCGTTCGGATATAGGTGCCTTTTCCGCAACGGATGCGGATGCGGAAACGGATATGTTGTCCTTGCCAACTGTCCTCTTCATCCAATAATTCGATTGAGTCAATATGCACAGTCCGCACCGGCCGCTCCACCGTTTCGCCTTTGCGCGCATATTCATAAAGTTTTCTGCCGTTCACTTTGACGGCAGAATACATCGGCGGGATTTGTTTAATGTCACCGGTCAAGCTTTGCAGTACATCTTCAAGCTGCTCTCGTGAAATCGTTTTATCACTCGCGTCCTGTTCAACTATTGCGCCTTCTGCATCTTCCGTTTCCGTTGAAAGTCCGATCATTACTTCCGCTTCGTAGGTTTTTCCTTGATCAGTGATATACTCTGCCACTTTGGTCGATCGTCCGAGGCAAATCGGCAATACGCCGTCGACTTGGGGATCAAGTGTCCCGGTATGCCCGACTTTTTTTGTTTTCAAGATTTTCCGCAAGCGGAAAACACAATCATGCGATGTCATGCCCGGCTCTTTCCATAATGGAAGAATCCCATTTGGTTCCATATCAACAGCTCCTCTCTTCATCGGTGCTAGGCCCGAACTAAATAGTATGTAGAAAAAAGCCTGCTGTCTAAAATAGACGGGCAGGCTTTCGGTTTATTCCTCTGTTGGATCTTTGATATCCCGCAGCAATGATTCAATCCGATTGCCGTATGCGACAGACGAATCGATTTCAAACGCCAATTCAGGAGTCTTGCGCAAACGGATTCGCTGCCCGATTTCCGAGCGGATGAATCCTTTGGACTTGGCAAGGCCGAGCAAAGTTTGCTCTTTTTCCTTGTCATCGCCCAGCACGCTAATATAGACGGTTGCCTGCTGAAGGTCGCCCGTCACTTCGACATCTGTCACTGTGACAAATCCGATGCGTGGGTCTTTCAGTTTTCTGCCGATAATATCGCCGAGCTCTTTTTTCATCTGCTCAGCTACACGATTCGAGCGCATTGATGACATTTCGAATCCACTCCGTTCTTACAAATATTCTTTCTCTATTTCCATGCATTCCCACGACGGATTGCTTTCCAGGTAGCGCAGCACATGCTCCATTTCACGCTCCGCTGCTTCTTTTGACGAAGACACCGTGACGAACGCGAGGCGCGTGCGCTGCCAAACTTCCTGGTGATCAACTTCCGCCGCCGATACATTAAATTTCTGTTTTGTGCGGGTCAGCATGCTTTTGACGACTGCACGTTTATCTTTCAATGAATGCGCGGTAGGGATGAAAAATTCGCATTCCATCGAAAGGATCATTTTCGTTCGATTTCTTCCATGATGTAGGCTTCGATGATGTCGCCTTCTTTAACATCGTTGAAGTTTTTGATTGTCACGCCACATTCGTAGCCTTTTGCGACTTCTTTCGCATCATCTTTGAAGCGTTTCAACGTATCGATCTCACCTTCAAAGACAACGATGCCCTCACGGATGACGCGTACGCCGCTATCGCGGGTGATTTTGCCTTCAGTTACATAGCTACCGGCAATTGTCCCCACTTTAGACACTTTGAACGTACTGCGGATTTCCGCTTGGCCGATGATTTTCTCTTCGAACTCTGGGTCCAAGAGGCCTTTCATCGCCGCTTCGATTTCTTCGATCACTTTATAGATGATGCGGTGCAAGCGGATATCGACGCCTTCTGCATCTGCTGCGCGCTTGGCGTTGACATCCGGGCGCACGTTGAAGCCGATGATGATGGCATTTGATGCTGCCGCTAGTGATACATCGGATTCCGTGATCGCTCCGGCGCCTGTGTGGATGACTTTTACGTTGACGCCTTCTACATCGATTTTCAAGAGTGAAGCAGCCATGGCTTCTACTGTCCCTTGAACGTCAGCTTTAACGATCAAGTTCAACTCTTTCATTTCGCCTTGCTTCAATTGGTCGAACAAGTTATCCAAAGTAACGCGGTTCTTCTCAGAACGCATTTCCTGCAAGGCTGTAGCCGAACGCGCTTCCCCGATTTGACGGGCCGTTTTCTCGTCTTCAAAGACAACGAAACGATCGCCTGCTTGCGGTACATCACTCAGTCCAGTGATTTCGACAGGCGTTGACGGGCCAGCTGTTTTCACGCGGCGCCCAAGATCGTTGACCATCGCACGGACGCGTCCAAACGTATTGCCGACAACGATTGGGTCGCCGACATGCAAAGTACCATCCTGCACGAGCAAAGTCGCGACAGATCCGCGGCCTTTATCCAGCTCCGCTTCAATGACCGTACCGATTGCACGGCGGCCAGGATTCGCTTTCAATTCCCCGACTTCAGAAACTAGCAAGATCATTTCGAGAAGTGTATCAATGCCGTCTCCAGTCAATGCGGAAAGCGGTACGAAAATCGTATCGCCGCCCCATGCTTCAGGTACAAGACCGTGCTCGGTCAATTCCTGCATGACGCGGTCCGGGTTAGCGGACGGTTTATCCATTTTATTGACTGCGATGATGATTGGAACTTCTGCAGCTTTTGCATGGTTGATCGCTTCCACTGTCTGCGGCATGACGCCGTCGTCAGCAGCAACAACAATAATGGCAATATCCGTTACTTTCGCACCGCGCGCACGCATCGTCGTAAACGCTGCGTGGCCTGGTGTATCCAGGAACGTGATTTTCTTGCCGTCTTCTTCGACTTGGTATGCGCCAATATGCTGTGTGATCCCGCCTGCTTCTCCAGCTGTCACTTTCGTGTGGCGAATCGAGTCCAGCAAAGTCGTTTTCCCGTGGTCGACGTGTCCCATGATCGTGACAACAGATGGGCGTTCTTCTTTTTTGGCTTCTTCTTCAGGTTCGAAGTAGACTTCCAAATCGGTTTTATCGACCAAGATTTCTTCTTCTACTTCCACATCGTATTCTGCACAGACAAGTTCAATGGCATCTTTATCCAACTCTTGGTTGATGGTTGCCATAACACCTAGCATGAACAATTTTTTGATGATTTCTGAAGGCTCGCGTCCGAGTTTTTTCGCCAAATCGCCAACAGTCAAAGATTCACTGAATGTGATTTTTGACGGCAATTCTTTTTCTCTCTTCGGCATTGGCGGCATCGGATTCACCGGACGCTGCTGTTTGCCTTTACGGTTGCGGTTTTGCCCGCCGCGCCCCGGACCGTTCGAACGGCCGCGTTGGCCTGGTCCTGGAGCCGGTTTTGCAGCTTTTGGCGTAAAGTTGGAACCGCGCCCTGCTTGGCTCGTTCCTTGCTGCGCGGATGGCGTACGGTTCTGGCTGCCTTGTGTGCGGTTTTGTCCGCCCTGGCTGCTTTGTCCGCCTGTGCGGTTCTGGCCTTGTCCGCTTTGGGGACGGGATTGGCCGCCTTGCGTACGGGATTGGCCGCCTTGCGTACGGTTTTGGCCGCCTTGGCTGCCTTGTCCGCTTTGCCCACGGCGCTGGTTTTGGCCTTGTGGGCGGGATTGTGAACCTTGAGCACGGTTTCCTTGTGCAGGTTTTTTATAAATGCCGTCCAATTTCGTTACAGCAGTATCCTCTAATGTCGCCATGTGGTTATTGACTTTAATATTCATTTTTGACAATTCGTCGATGATGTCTTTGCTCGGTTTATTTACTTTTTTCGCGTATTCATGTACTCGAATTTTGGTCATCTGCTCACCCCCGGTTAGTTTTCGTCAAACAAGCTCGTCATTTTCTTGGCAAAACCGTTATCGGTAATCGCCAGAACGACGCGTGCTTCTTTTCCTATTGCGTGCCCAATCTCATAGCGGCTGGCGCCTATGCGCACTGGCACGTTATAGGAATTGCATTTATCGTGCAGTTTTTTTCTTGTGTTTTCAGACGCATCTTCAGCCACAATGACTAATTTTGCGTTGCCTCGGCGCACTTCGCTGATGACCAGTTCTTCACCGGTCACCAGTTTGCGCGCACGTGTGGCAAGCCCTAAAAACTGCAGGATTTTTTCTTTATTCATGATTTCAGCTGCTCTCTGCGTACGGCATGGACGAGCTCTTCGTAGATTTCGCCTGGAACTTTCACTTCAAGCTGCTTGTCCAAAACCTTCTTTTTACGTGCCAATTCGATGGCATCTTCCGATTTGGAAACATATGCGCCTCTACCTGACTTTTTGCCGGTAAGATCAACGAATACTTCTCCCTCTTTGGAACGCACGACGCGGATCATTTCCTTTTTCGGATGCATTTCACCGGTCGCGACACATTTTCTCAGCGGAATTTTCTTTTGCATAGCCAACGGATATCACCTTCTCAGCTTATTCTTCTTCGTCGTAAAAATCAAAGTCATCTGTATCATTTTCAGCATCCGACTTCACGATTACTGTGCCCTCAGGCGGATAAATCCCTAGTTCACGGGCATCCGTTTCACTCTTGATATCAATTTTCCACCCTGTCAATTTCGCCGCCAACCGCGCATTTTGCCCGCGTTTGCCGATCGCAAGAGACAATTGGTAATCAGGTACGACGACTGTCGTCGATTTATCGTCTTCACTCACTTGCACATCTAACACTTTGGATGGGCTGAGCGCATTCGCTACGAAGACGACTGGATCTTCCGACCATTCCACGATATCGATTTTCTCGCCGCCAAGTTCGTTGACGATTGTTTGCACGCGGCCGCCTCGTGATCCGACGCATGAACCAACTGGATCCACTTCTTCATCGTTTGCGTGGACAGAGATTTTCGAACGGTCTCCCGCTTCACGCGCAATCGATTTGATTTCGACGATGCCGTCATAGATTTCCGGCACTTCGTTCTCGAACAAACGGCGCAAAAGCCCTGGATGAGTCCGTGATACGAACACTTGCGGGCCACGAGTCGTGCGTTCGACTTTAGTAATGTAGACCTTGATGCGGTCATGTGGCTGGTAGCTTTCATTCGGCATTTGTTCCGTCTGCGGCAATACCGCTTCAACTTTGCCTAAACCGACATACAGGTTGCGGGCGTCCATGCGTTCAACGATACCGTTGACGATATCATCTGCACGGTCGACATACTCCTCAAAGATCAACCCGCGCTCTGCTTCGCGCACACGCTGCGTGACGACTTGTTTCGCCGTTTGGGCAGCGATTCGGCCGAAGTTGCGCGGCGTGACTTCCTCTTCCACGATGTCGCCGATTTCATAAACCGGGTTAAGTGCATGCGCATCTTCCAATGAGATTTGCAGGCGGTCATCTTCGACTTCTTCGACAACGTCTTTGCGGGAGTAGACAAGCATCGTCCCGGTATCGAGGTTCAAATCGACGCGGACGTTCTGCGCTTGGTTGAAATTGCGCTTATAGGCTGTGACAAGCGCTGCTTCGATCGCTTCGATCAGCACGTCACGTGATATACCTTTTTGTTTCTCTAACACTTCTAAAGCATCCAATAGCTCACTGCTCATAGTTATTCACTCCTAAATTCTTCTATTCAGCTTGCAGAAAAATCGATCGCCAGACGAATCATGGCAATTTTATTTCTCGGGATGCTGATGGTTTTTCTACGGGTCTTGATCTTGATCTCGATCTCCACTTGTTCTTCATCATATGACTTCAAGTAACCTTCGAATTCTTTAGCGTCTTCCACCGGCTCGTACGTTTTAATATAGATGAAGTTTTCCAACGCTTTTTCGAAATCTTTTTCTTTTTTCAACGGACGTTCTGCACCCGGTGAAGATACTTCGAGGAAATAGTTTTGCTCGATCGGATCGGTTGCATCGAGTTCTTCGCTCAAGCGTTCGCTGACGATTGCGCATTGATCGATATCAATCGGCTCCTGTGGATTGTCCACATAAACGCGCAAGAACCAGTTCTTTCCTTCTTTCACAAACTCGACATCTACCAGTTCAAGTTCCAGCTCATCGATGATCGGTTGTGCCATTGCTTCAATTTGTTCAGTAATTTTGCTCATAAAATGCCTCCTGCCAATAATATGCCATAACAAACAGAAAAGAGCGGGAGAACCCACTCTTCTGCGACAGAGCTATCAGTAAATGTTATTACAATAATACCATGCTTCCCGGCGCTCTGCAACTGACTAGAACAAGGACAGCTGATTGGCATCAGGCATTCCTTCCAGGCAGCCATGGTCATCCATGTACTCGATGATCGTTTTCGAAACGCGCCCTCGCTGCTGCAAATCTTCCTTCGACAGGAATTCGCCTTCCGCTCTTGCGGCAACGATCGATTTTGCGGCATTCGTGCCGAGTCCTGGAATAGCGTTGAACGGCGGGATCAACGTATTGCCTTCAATCAGGAATTGATCCGCAGACGATTTATACAAATCGACTTTCTGGAATGAATAGCCGCGTTCGACCATTTCAAGCGCCAGTTCCATGACCGTCAGCAAGTTCTTTTCTTTCGTTGAAGCTTCGAGTCCCCGTGAATTGATTTCGTCCACTTTGGCACGGATTGATTGAGACCCTTTTGCCATGGCGTTGACATCAAAATCTTCCGCACGAACCGTAAAGTATGCGGCGTAGTAAAGGACGGGGAAATGAACTTTGAAATAAGCGATGCGGACCGCCATCAAGACGTAAGCGGCGGCGTGCGCTTTCGGGAACATGTACTTGATCTTTTTGCATGATTCGATATACCAGTTCGGGACGGCTTTTTCTTTCATCGCCGCTTCCATCTCCGGCGTCAAGCCTTTCCCTTTTCGTACCGATTCCATGATCTTGAACGCTAGTGATGACTCGAGCCCTTGATAGATCAAGTAGACCATGATGTCATCCCGGCAGCCGATGACGTCGGACAGTTGGCAAGTGCCGTTGTGGATCAATTCCTGGGCATTGCCAAGCCAAACATCCGTGCCGTGCGACAATCCTGAAATCTGCACGAGTTCAGAGAACGTCGTCGGTTTCGTATCTTCAAGCATTTGGCGAACAAAGCGCGTCCCGAACTCGGGAATACCGAGCGTTCCGGTTTTACAGCCGATCTGCTCTTTCGTGACGCCGAGCGATTCGGGACCTGCAAAAATCTTCATCACTTCCGGGTCATCTGTCGGAATCGTCTTCGGATCGATACCGGACAGATCCTGCAACATACGGATCACTGTCGGATCATCGTGCCCGAGAATATCAAGCTTCAATAAATTATCGTGGATCGAGTGAAAGTCGAAATGGGTCGTCTTCCATTCGGAATCTTGCGCATCCGCGGGAAATTGGATCGGCGAGAAATCGTAGATGTCCATATAATCGGGCACAACGATGATACCGCCCGGGTGCTGGCCTGTGCTGCGCTTGACACCAGAACAGCCTTGCACCAAACGGTCGATCTCTGCGCCGCGCATCGTCATATCGCGGTCATTGGCGTAGCCGCGCACATATCCGTAGGCTGTTTTTTCTGCTACCGTCCCGATCGTGCCGGCCCGGAAGACATTGTCTTCACCGAACAGCACTTTCGTGTAATTATGCGCTTGCGGCTGATATTCGCCACTGAAGTTCAAATCGATATCGGGAACTTTATCGCCTTTAAACCCAAGGAAGGTTTCAAAGGGGATATCCTGTCCATCTTTCTTATACGGAATCCCGCAATCCGGGCAATCCTTGTCTTTCAAGTCAAAACCTGAACCGACAGAACCGTCATCGAAGAACTCGGATTTCTTGCATTTCCGACACACATAATGAGGCGGCAATGGGTTGACTTCCGTAATTTCCGTCAGCGTCGCGACAAGTGACGATCCGACAGACCCCCGTGAACCAACGAGATAGCCGTCATCAAGCGATTTTTTAACCAGTTTATGCGAAATCAAGTAGATGACCGCAAACCCGTGGCCGATGATCGACTTCAATTCTTTCTCGATTCGCGCCTCGACGATTTCCGGCAAGTCGTCTCCGTAAATTGAGCGTGCCATCGTATAACTGAGTTCACGGACTTCTTCATCCGCTCCTTCAATTTTTGGTGTATACAGTTCGTCTTTGATCGGTTTGACAACATCGATCATATCGGCAATCTTCAGGGAATTGTCGACTACGATTTCACGTGCCGTCTCTTCCCCAAGAAAATCGAAAGCATCGAGCATTTCATTCGTCGTCCGGAAATGAACTTTCGGCAATGTCGAACGGTTCAACGGATTCGCCCCGCCTTGTGAACCGATCAGCACTTGACGGAAGATGGCATCCGTTTCATCAAGGTAATGGACATTTCCTGTCGCGACCAGTGGCTTATCGAGCTTGCGGCTCACTTTGGCCAGCTTGCGGATGATGTCTTCTAGATTCCATTCGTCGCGAATCAATTCGCGGTCAATCAATGGCTGGTACACTTCTTTCGGATGCACTTCCAAATAATCATAGAACTGTGCGGTGCGCTCTACTTCTTCCATGGATTTCTGCATGACCGCTTCGAACACTTCGCCTTTATCGCAGCCCGAACCGACAAGCAAGCCTTTCCGGTGGCGCTGCAACAATGAGCGAGGGATGCGCGGGACGCGGTAGAAATAATTGATATGGGAAGCTGAAACGAGCTTGAACAGGTTTTTCAAGCCTTCCTGGTCTTTTGCCAAAAGCGTGCAATGCGTCGGCCGTGAGCGCTTATAGGAATCGCCTGTCCCGACGTAATCGTTCAATTGATCATGATAGAGAATGCCTTTGTCGTCCGCCTCTTTCAATAGATGCGTCAACAAATAAGCGGTCGCTTCCGTATCGTAGATGGCGCGGTGATGCTGTGTCAGTTCGATATTGAACTTTTTCGCCAGCGTGTTCAAACGGTGGTTTTTCATTTCCGGGTGAAGCATGCGGGCAAGTTCTAATGTATCAATCGTGGCATGTGTTTTATCGATACCGTATTTCTTATAGGCGACATAGAGGAAGCCCATATCGAATGAAGCATTATGCGCAACCATGATATGATCGCCTGCCCATTCATGGTATTCGCGGATAACGTCTTCGACTTCCGGTGCGTTGCGGACCATATCATCCGTAATGCCCGTCAAGTCGATCGTCGTCGCCGACAAAGGATGATGCGGATTGGCGAATCGCTCGAATTTATCGATGATATTCCCGCCCTTGATCTTGACCGCTGCCAGTTCGATGATCGTGTCATAGACAGCGGATAATCCAGTCGTCTCTAAGTCAAAGACGACGAAAGTCTCTTCCTCAAGCAACGCATGGCGTTCTTCATAGGCGATCGGGACCCCGTCATCGACTAAGTTCGCTTCTAATCCGAATATCGCTTTGATGCCATGCTTTTGGCTCGCGGCATAAGCGTCTGGAAATGCTTGGACGCCTGCGTGGTCAGTGACTGCGATTGCCGGATGGCCCCATTTTGCCGCTTGGGCGACCAATGATTCGATTGATGAAACAGCGTCCATCTGGCTCATCGGAGAATGCAAGTGCAATTCCGCGCGTTTGACTTCGGCTGTGTCTTTACGGACGGATGGATTGATTTCGACCATATCGTTCGACATCATGACAAGATCCCGGACAAATGTGTCGGTTTGGATCGAGCCTCTCGCTCTCAACCACATGCCTTTTTTCGCTTGAGCCATGAGCTCCGCGTCTTCTTTATCGCGCGAGAACATTTTGACGAGGATTGAATCCGTATAATCAGTCATCTTGACGGTCAATAGCGAACGGCCGCTGCGCAGCTCGCGGACTTCGACATCGAAAACGAAGCCTTCGATGGTGACGCGGCGTTCTTCGTCGACAATTGAACGGATCTCGACAATCGGCTCATCCGGTTTGATGGCAGAGCCCATTTGGAAAGGCCCGGATGGCGCGCCATTTTCTTTACGTTCGGTCTCGCGTTTCTTCATATCCGCGACAGCCCGCTTCGCCATCGCTTCTTCTTCGGCTTTGCGCTCTTCCATAAAGGCAGCACGCGCTTCCTGTTGGTCTTCTGCTGACAGCTGGAAGTCGATCGAAAATGCAGGAAATCCGAATTGCTGGAAAACCTGGCTTAATTTTTCGGTGTATTTGGATTTCAAAGCCATCATTTCATGTTCGTGACAGCAGTCGACGATCAATTTATTGCCGTTCCATACAGGCGCTTGTGACAATAGACGCTCTCTAAGAGGCGGTGCCATATCTGCCAATTCGTCGACGACATGCCGCCAGTATGCGGAAACTTGCTCGCCGTCAGCTTGTTGCGCGGGTGTTTCTATATGCACTTGAACGCTTGCAATCGATGAAAACTTGGCTTGCAGCCGCTCGCGGAAAATAACAAATAGTTCAAGCGGCAGCACTTGCTTGAGTTTGACAATAAAGCGCCATGCCCGGTCTTTTTTGTGGACCGTCATGCGCGTCAATTCCGCCCCTTCAAAATAGGGCATATGGACATCGTCGGTTAACTCCAGATGCTGCAGCAGCAATTTAAATCTCATTTTGGCGTCTTGCTCATTTATCATGATTATCCCCTTCGCCATTTATTTCAGAAAAAGAAAGGAAAGTACGTTTGTACTTTCCTTTTATCATATCAGATTATTATTCATTTCTTAAAGAATTCGCGTACCTTGTCTTGCATTTCATCTTTATGCCATTCAACCGTTTCGTTGGTTTCGCGGATTTTCACTTCCAGGATTCCTTCGGCGGCACGCTTGCCGACAGTGATGCGGAGTGGCAAGCCGATCAAATCTGCATCGGCGAATTTGACGCCGGCGCGCTCTTTGCGGTCATCAAGCAGCACTTCGAATCCTTGCGCTTTTAGTTGTTCATAAATTTCTTCACCGGTTTCGCGCTGCACATCGTCTTTGACGTTGACCGGCACCACGTGGATTTCATACGGTGCGACCGCAGTCGGCCAAGTGAACCCGGAATCGTCTTGGAATTGTTCAGCGACGGCCGCAACAATGCGGGAAACCCCGATTCCGTAGCAGCCCATGATATAAGGCATCGCCTTGCCTTGGTCGTTAAGGAATGTTGCTTTCATCGGTTCGCTGTAAGTCGTGCCGAGCTTGAAGATATGGCCGACTTCAATGCCTTTGGCGAATTGAATTGTGCCTTCGCCATCTGGGGATGCATCGCCTTCTTTTACAAAGCGCAAATCGCCATATGCTTCTACCGTGAAATCTTCATCAGGTGTAACATTTTTCAAATGGACACCGTCTTCATTGGCGCCAGTGACGCCGTTGACGATCGATTTGACGGCGTTGTCCGCAAATACACGAGTGCCTTCAGGCAAGCCAACCGGACCGATCGATCCAATATCGCAAGACAATAATTCACGCACGTCTTCTGGAGTCGCCATATCGACTAGTTTCGCACCTGAAATATGCTTAACTTTTACGTCATTCACTTCATGGTCGCCGCGCGACAACACAACGATGAGTTCGTCGTCAGCTTTGAACACAAGTGTCTTGATGCAGTTTTCCGGTGTTGTCTCAAGGAAATCTGCCACTTGGGCAATGGTCTTCTGATCCGGCGTTGAGACCTTTTCAACTGGGCGCGCTTGCTCATCGGATTTTGGATACTCCATATTCACCGCTGCCATTTCGATATTGGCGGCATAAGAAGAATTATCGGAATAGGCGATCGTGTCTTCCCCGATTTCTGACAGCACCATGAATTCATGGTTGTCCTTGCCACCGATTGCGCCCGAATCGGCGATGACGGCACGGAAATTCAATCCGAGGCGGCTGAAAATATTGCTGTAGGCTTGCATCATATCGTCGTAAGTTTTATCAAGGCTCTCTGTTGTTGCATGGAAGGAATAAGCATCTTTCATCAGGAATTCGCGTCCACGCAGCAAACCGAAGCGCGGGCGTTTCTCATCGCGGAACTTCGACTGGATCTGGTACAAAGTTAGCGGCAATTTCTTATAGGACTTGATTTCGTCGCGCAATAGGCTTGTGATGATTTCTTCATGAGTTGCACCTAGTGCAAACTCGCGGTCGTTGCGGTCTTTTAAACGCATCAATTCGTCGCCGTAAGAATACCAGCGCCCGGTCTCCTGCCAAAGTTCAGCTTGCTGAAGGGCAGGCATGAATACTTCTACGCTATTGATCGCTTCCATTTCCTCACGGATGATTTTCTCGACTTTGTGCAGAACGCGTTTGCCGAGCGGAAGGAATGAATAGATCCCGCTCGTATTTTGGCGAATAAATCCTGCCCGCAGCAATAATTGATGCGATTTCACTTCTGCATCAGCTGGAGTTTCCCGTAATGTCGGGATAAAGCTTAATGTTTGTCTCATATCCGAATACACCTCGACTGGTTATTGTATTTGTAAATCCCTATGTAGCAGAGAAAGGAAAGCGTTAGACGCTTCCCTTTCTCTCATTAAAAGAAGAATCGCTGAATGTCATTCCATGTGACGACAATCATCAAGAGCATTAACAGCATGATCCCGACAAAATGGACCATCCCTTCTTTTTGTTTATCGACCGGCTTGCCTCGCAATGCTTCAAGGACAAAGAACATGAGGCGCCCGCCGTCAAGCGCTGGGAGCGGAAGCAAGTTCATGATCCCTAAGTTGATGCTGAGCATGCCAGCCCAGCTCATGAGCGTAAAGATACCGTACTGAGCGACTTCTTCAGTCGTTTTGTAGATGCCGACAGGGCCGGACAGGGCATCGATGGTGAATTGGCCTGTCACAAGCATGCCGAGCAAGCGGAATATCTCTTTGAACCAAAACACTGTTTGTTCAGCCCCATACGCGAATGAACCGAAAAAGTCTTTTTCCACCGGGCTTTGGTACAAGACGCCGATGACGCCGACTTCTTCTGCAGCTTGCTCGGACAATTCAGGCGTGATCGTAAAATTCAAAGGCTCGCCATCACGCTCGACTTGAAAATCAAGCGCTGTCCCTGCACTGTCTTGTACGGACTCCACCAACTCGTCCCACGTGCTGATCGATTGGCCTTCGATTTCCGTCACCAAGTCGCCATCTTGCATGCCTGCCTGTTCAGCCGGGCTGTCTTCTGTCACTTCGGAAATCACCGGCTCGAAAGTCGGAACTCCCTGCAGCATGCCGATGGCCGTGAAGATGAAGAATGCCAGGATAAAGTTGAAGAACGGTCCTGCGAAAATCGTCATGAAGCGGTTCGGCAAATTTTTCGCATCGAATGTGCGGTCATAAGGCGCCAAGATCGTTTCACGGCCGTTTTCTTCCACTACCGCATCACGGGCAACTTTGATATTCACCAATTGCTCGTCTTCGTCGTATCCTTTGATGAAAAGGTCTTTTTCGAGGTCTGCTTGTTCTACTTCCAGAAACAGGATATCAGGATAGACATGCTTTTGGTTAAGGATGACTTTTTTAGCCTGTCCTTTTTCATCCAACAGCAATCCGATGCGATGGCCTGCCTGCAGATGGATGGCGTCCATTTCTTCGCCCGCCATGCGGACATATCCGCCAATTGGAAGCAATCTAATCGTATACAGCGTCTCGCCTCGTGTAATGCCTAAAATCTTAGGGCCCATGCCGATAGCGAATTCACGAACGAGAATTCCGGCCCGCTTAGCGAACAGGAAATGGCCCAGCTCGTGGAAAAACACTAATGCGCCGAAAATGATGATGAACGCTAATACTGTTTCCATATTGAACCCATCCTTAATAAACCTAATTCGGTTTTAATCTGTCGCTATTTTAGCATGTTTTCCACAGTTTTTCTCGTTTCAGAATCTGCCGCAAGGATCGTTTCGAGATCCGGCGAAGCAATCGTCTGATGGGCAAGCATAGCCCGTTCGATGAATTCCTCGATTTGCAAAAATCCGATTTGTCGGTTCAAGAACATCGCGACAGCCTGCTCATTGGCGGCATTCAAGACAGTCGTCATTGTGCCGCCTTCCCGCCCGGCATCAAATGCCAGCTTCAAAGCACGGAAGCGTTCATAATCCATCGCCCTGAAATTCAGCTGCGCGATTTCCGCCAGGTCCAGCCGTTTGGCAGTTGGTCGCGGCAGGCGGTCTGGATAAGACAATGCGTATTGGATCGGCACTCTCATATCAGGCGTCCCTAGCTGCGCCATGACGCTCGTATCCTGGAACTCGACCAGAGAATGGATGATGCTCTCACGATGCAATAGCACATCGATATCATCATAGGCAAAATCGAACAACACATGTGCTTCGATCACTTCCAGACCTTTATTCAACATCGTTGCGGAATCGATCGTAATCTTGGATCCCATCGACCAATTCGGGTGATTGAGCGCATCTTCCACTGTAACATCCGCAAGTTCATCGCGCGTCTTGTCACGGAAGCTGCCACCTGAAGCTGTCAAGATTAACCGGCTTGCCTGCTCGAGCTTTTCTCCATTGAGCGCTTGGAACAAAGCTGAATGTTCACTGTCCACCGGCAAGATATCGGCACCGTACTTTTTGGCGCTTTGCATGACGAGATGACCCGCTGTCACAAGCGTTTCTTTGTTGGCGATGGCAATTGTCCGGCCGAGCTTGATCGCTTCTAAAGTCGGCTCGAGCCCGACGCTGCCGATCACTGCATTGACCAAAACATCCGCTTCATATGTCGAAGCATCAATCAGGCCTCTATTGCCATGGACGAATAGAATGCCTTTAAATTCCTTCTGCAGCTGCTGTGCATCTTCGGCAAGCTGGACGCAGACGATTTCTGGCTGAAATTCTTGAATGAGCTCGCGTGTTTTTTCCATGTTTTTACCGGCAGATAATCCGACCAGTGAAAATTCTTCGGGATGTTCCCGGATGATATCCGCTGTCTGGATGCCGATCGAGCCAGTCGCGCCGAGCAATATGATTTTTTTCATCTATAAAACAATCCTCTCTTAAATAAAATGCAGAAAGTGCAATAACGGCATGACAAAAAGAATGCTGTCAAAGCGGTCTAAAATGCCCCCATGCCCAGGCAGCATCTTCCCGGAATCCTTGACATTGAAATGGCGTTTCAATGCCGATTCCACCAGATCGCCCAATTGGCCGAAAATCGAAGCGACAATCGCAACGATGATGACCAATAGCAATGGCTGTTCCATGCCAGCAAAATAGGCGAAGATCAAGGCGATGCCGAGAGCCCATATAATGCCGCCGACAAATCCTTCAATGGTCTTATTCGGCGAAATTTCGGGCCACAGTTTGCGTTTTCCGATTTTGCGTCCTGTGAAATAAGCGCCGGAATCGGTGAACCAGACGACAAGCAAGGCAAAAATCAATACTGCAAGTCCCGATTCCCGTGTTTCGATTAAGTAATAGAACCCGAGGCCCACATAAAGCGTGCCAAGGATTGCGAATGCGGCATCGTCAAAGGTAAAGCTGTTTTTGACGACGACCGTATGTATTAACAGTAAGATGACCGCCATGAAGACGAACTCCACTTTCAAATAACCAGTCCATTCGTACACTTGCTGTGACCAATCACCAGGCAGCATGAATGCATACAAGGCCACAAGAGAAATAAGGCCGGGCACACTCATGAGGCTCCGGCCTTTCATTTTAAGCAATTCCTGAAAACCGATTGTTGCAAGAACGTATACCAAAAGAATAAACGGAATCCCGCCGATAATGACAAATGGAATAAATAGAGCCGCCGCTACGGCTCCCGTAATAATGCGTTGCTTCAATTTGCTTCTTCCCCCTTCAAGCCACCATAACGCCGATTTCGTTTCTGATAAACCTCAAATGCTTCAAGCAAGCAGTCTTCCCCGAAATCCGGCCATAAAGTGTCGGTAAACCAAAATTCCGTATAAGCCAATTGCCATAGCATGAAATTGCTCAAACGAACCTCCCCGCTCGTTCGGATCAATAGATCAGGCTCCGGCAAACCGCTCGTCATGAGGCGGCTCGTGATCATGTCTTCTGAAATCTCGGATGGATCCAGTTCACCTGACTGCACCAAAGCGGCCAAGTTCTTCACAGCGTCAACGATTTCCGCGCGGCTGCCGTAATTCAAAGCAAAGTTCAACACCAATCCATCGTTGTGCTTGGTGGCCTCTTTCGCTCTTTGAATCGCCTGGATCGTATGGGCAGGCAGATCATCCACATAGCCCATCATTTCCACACGGACGTTTTCTTCGATCAGCTCCGGCAAAAAACTCGATAGGAACTCTTCGGGCAAACGCATCAGGAAGTCGACTTCCATTTTGGGCCGTTTCCAGTTTTCCGTCGAAAATGCATATAACGTCAACACGTCGACGCCAAGATGGCTCGCGAGCTTCGTTATTTTGCGGACCGTCTTCATTCCTTCGTGATGGCCAGCGACTCTCGGCATGGAACGCTTTTTCGCCCAGCGCCCGTTGCCGTCCATGATAATTGCCACATGGGAAGGTACGCCTGCGCCGGCTACGGCCATGGCACGCTCCCCATATTCCACCACTACCGGCTCTATATTTCTCTTTAATAGTTTATTGAACATAATTAATCCTCCACTTGTAACCAATCGGAATGTCTATTGCTTATCATATCAAAAAAATGCGCGTTGTGCGTGAACTTTCAAAGCACTTCCGAAATTTTGGCATGAAAAAAGCGTCCTGTTATACAGGACGCCCGGGAACAGATGAAGTTCGCTTAAACTGCCATGATCTCAGTTTCTTTGTCTTTAACCATGTCGTCGATTTTAGCGATATGAGTGTTTGTCATATCTTGCACATCATCCGAGTAGCCGCGCAAATCATCAGTTGTAATTTCGCTCTTTTTCTCAAGCTTTTTCAAATCGTCATTGGCATCGCGGCGAATATTACGGATGACGACTTTTGCATCTTCGCCTTCTTTTTTCACTTGCTTGACCAAATCTTTGCGGCGCTCCTCTGTAAGAGCAGGAACGGCAAGACGGATGACGTTGCCGTCATTCGAAGGGCTGAGTCCAAGATCCGATTTCAGGATCGCTTTTTCGATTTCCGGCAATACGGTCTTATCGTAAGGCTGGATCATGATCAAACGCGCTTCCGGGACCGAAATGCCGGCTACTTGGTTGATCGGTGTAGGGGCACCGTAGTACTCGACCGTAATTTTATCAAGCAAAGACGGTGTTGCGCGCCCCGCACGGATAGAAGCCAAATCACGCGAAAAAGCTTGGATGGCATTGCTCATTTTCGTTTTTGTATCGTTCATGATTGTTTTCGGCATTATAATGTTCTCCTCACTACTGTCCCGATCTTTTCACCAAGAACAGCTCGTTTTATGTTTCCTTTTTCCATTATAGAGAATACTACGAGTGGAATATCATTGTCCATACATAATGTGGAAGCTGTCGAATCCATCACTTGAAGCCCTTGCTGAATAACATCGAAGTACGATAGTTCATCGTATTTGACGGCTTCAATATCGGTTTTTGGATCAGCAGAATAAACGCCGTCCACGTTGTTTTTCGCCATCAAGATGACATCTGCTTCAATTTCTGCAGCTCGCAACGCAGCTGTCGTATCTGTTGAGAAGTAAGGATTTCCGGTTCCAGCCGAGAAAATGACGACACGTTTTTTCTCGAGGTGGCGGATCGCTCTTCTGCGGATATACGGTTCTGCGACTTGGCGCATTTCAATTGAAGACAATACGCGTGTTTCCACGTCTTGCTTCTCGAGCGAATCCTGCAAGGCCAGTGAGTTCATGACAGTTGCCAGCATCCCCATATAGTCGGCAGTCGCACGGTCCATGCCCATTTCCGAACCGACTTTTCCGCGCCAGATGTTTCCTCCGCCAACCACTACCGCTACTTCTACGCCAAGGTCTACGATTTCCTTCACTTGCGCTGCGACAGATTTGATGATTTCAGGGGAAAGACCGAAACCTTGTCCGCCTGCCATCGCTTCTCCACTTAATTTCAGTACAATGCGTTTGTATTTTGGAACACTCATCGGTACCCTCCGTTACACGTTTATTGAAAAACAGGGAACACAACATTGTGCTCCCCGGGTAATTCTTATGAAAATTGGATTATTTTTTGTTGACTTGGCTCATAACTTCGTCAGCGAAGTTGTCTTCGCGTTTTTCGATGCCTTCGCCCACTTCGTAACGGATAAACTCTGCTACAGTACCGCCAACAGATGCTGCGAATTCACGGACTTTCTGATCAGAGTTTTTAACGAATGCTTGGTCAAGCAAGCAGATGTCTTCGAAGTATTTACCAAGACGGCCTTCAACCATTTTTTCAACGATTTTTTCCGGCTTGCCTTCGTTCAATGCTTGCTCAGTCAATACTTTGCGCTCGCGTTCTACTTCATCAGCAGACACTTCGTCGCGTGAAATATATTTCGGGTTAAGTGCAGCGATGTGCATTGCGATATCGCGTGCAGCTTGTGAATCGGAAGAACCTTCCAATACAACTAGAACGCCAATGCGGCCGCCCATGTGCAAGTAAGGGCCGAAAGAGTCGTTGTCTGATTTAGTGCGGATCTCGAAGCGGCGCAAAGTGATTTTCTCACCAATTTTAGCGATTGCGTTCGAGATGTGGTCCGCTACTGACAAGCCGTTTGACATAGTAGAAGCATTTGCTTCGTCGATTGTCGCCGGTTTAGTTGCAAGCAAGTGCTCGCCGATTTCTTTGACCAAAGTTTGGAAGCCTTCGTTTTTTGCTACGAAATCCGTTTCAGCGTTAACTTCGTAAATGACTGCTTCGTTGCCTTCTTCAAGAATCGAAGTGATCCCTTCAGCAGCAATACGGTCTGCTTTTTTAGAAGCGCTTGACAATCCTTTTTCGCGAAGGAAATCTAGAGCTGCATCGATGTCACCATCTGTTTGTACCAATGCTTTTTTGCAATCCATCATACCTGCGCCTGTTTTTTCGCGCAATTCTTTAACCATTTGAGCTGTAACTGCCATGATTAAATTCCTCCTTCAACTTGTCTGTGTTTTCTCAAAAAAAGGTGATAAGTGGGGTTGGCCGCTTATCACCTGTAAACATTGCGAATTACTCAGCAGTTTCCGCTGATGCTTCTTCGTCTTCTTCAGGCTTAGACTCAAGAAGAGCGTCAGCCATTTTGCCAGTCAATAGTTTGACCGCACGGATAGCATCATCGTTTGCAGGGATTACGTAATCGATTTCGTCCGGGTCGCAGTTTGTATCAACGATACCTACGATTGGAATGTTCAATTTCATAGCTTCTGCTACTGCGATGCGTTCTTTACGAGGGTCTACGACGAACATTACGTCTGGAAGACCGTTCATGTCACGGATACCGCCTAGGAATTTTTCCAAGCGTTCGTGTTGTTTTTTCAATTGAACTACTTCTTTTTTCGGAAGGACATCAAAAGTGCCGTCTTCTTCCATGCGCTCGATCTGTTTCATGCGGTTAACACGTTTTTGGATCGTGCCGAAGTTAGTCAAAGTACCACCCAACCAACGTTGGTTGATGTAGTAGTTGCCAGAACGTTCTGCTTCTTCTTTGATCGCGTCCTGAGCTTGTTTTTTTGTTCCTACGAACAAGACTTTACCGCCTTCTTCGCCCACTTGCTTCATGAAGTTATAAGCTTCCTCAAGTTTGCGGACCGTCTTTTGAAGGTCGATGATGTAGATGCCGTTACGTTCCACGAAGATGTATTTTTTCATTTTCGGGTTCCAACGACGAGTCTGGTGGCCAAAGTGAACACCAGCTTCGAGCAATTGTTTCATTGAAATTACTGCCATGATGTGTTTCCTCCTAATAGGTTTTTGTTTGCCTCCGCACTCTTCGCTTCTGAACCGTTACCCATACAGGCACCTGCGGAACAGATCGGAATGCGTGTGTATTTAACACCATTTGAAATTATACCACGCAGTTGCTGGTGCCTGCAACTGATATTTATAAAAACAATAAATTGCAATACCGAACGCCGATCAAAGTAATTTCCAAACAAACGCAAAAGCCGCCCCGGAACTATTGGATAGTCCAGGGCGGCTTTAGGAATTAATTCATTTTCAATTGTTCAAGCTCTGCAAGGAATTTCGTATTCAATACTTTGATATACGTTCCTTTCATGCCGAGTGAACGTGATTCGATAACGCCGGCACTCTCAAGTTTGCGGAGTGCGTTGACGATAACCGAACGCGTGATGCCGACGCGGTCAGCAATCTTAGATGCAACAAGCAAACCTTCGTTGCCGTCAAGTTCTTCAAAAATGTGTTCAATCGCTTCAAGTTCGCTGTATGACAACGAGCTGATCGCCATTTGAACAACAGCTTTGCTGCGTGCTTCCTCTTCGATGCGGTCGCCTTTTTCACGGAGGATCTCCATGCCGACAACTGTCGCGCCGTATTCGCCAAGGATCAAATCGTCGTCGCCGAACTGGTCGTTAACGCGTCCTAGCAACAAAGTACCAAGGCGTTCGCCGCCGCCGATGATCGGAACGATCGTCGTCAAGCCGTTTTTGAATAGTTCGCGCTCTTCCACTGGGAAGATTGTGTGCTCGCTGTTCACATCCATGTTAGCGGATGTTTCTGTAACGTTCGAAAGGTTTTGTGTGTATTCGACCGGGAATTGGCGTTCTTCGAGCATGTTCTTCATGCGATCGTTTTCGATCTGCTGGTTGACAGCATAGCCAAGTACTTTCCCTTTGCGGCTGACAACGAAGACATTTGCTTCGATGACTTCGCTCAATGTTTCAGCCATGTCCTTAAAGTTTACCGGCTTGCCGGCTGCTGCTTGCAGCATAGAGTTAATTCGTCTTGTTTTTCCCAATAAATTCATAATTATGAACCTCCTACATGATTCGTACGTATTTCGCACCGTTTATTCAATATTCTAAAGGTTTTTACACTTTAATGAAACCAATACGCCTTGTTCTACAAGATAAATTGTGACAAATCTTTGTTTTTCGCCACATTTTCAAGTTTTTCGTTAACGTATTGAGGAGTGATATCGATTTGGGCAGGTGAAATCTCAGATGCCTCAAATGATAGGTCCTCCAATAAGCGTTCCAATATTGTATGAAGTCGGCGAGCGCCGATATTATCCGTCTGTTGATTTACTTCATAAGCAATTTCCGCAAGTCTGACGATTGACGCATCAGTAAAGTATACCATAACTCCCTCTGTTTCGAGAAGGGCTTTATACTGATTGAGCAAGGAATGTTTCGGTTCCGTCAAAATCTTCACGAAATCATCCACTTCCAGCTTGGTCAATTCGACGCGGATCGGGAACCGGCCCTGTAATTCCGGGATCAAGTCTGATGGCTTCGACATATGGAATGCACCGGCTGCGACAAACAGCATATAATCCGTTTTCACTGCTCCGTATTTGGTGGATACAGTTGAACCTTCGACAATCGGCAGGATGTCTCGCTGGACACCTTCCCTCGATACATCGGCAGAGGAAGTGGAACTTTTACTGGCGATTTTGTCCATTTCGTCGATGAAGATGATGCCATGCTGTTCAGCGCGGCGAATCGCCTCGGACGAAATTTCCTCGCTGTCGACCAGTTTTTCCGATTCTTCAGCCGTCAGTACGCGCCGGGCATCTTTCACTTGCATGCGGCGCTTTTTCTTTTTCTTCGGCATCAAGGAAGACAAGGCATCCTGCATATTCTCGCCCATCTGCTCCATTCCCGACCCTTGGAAAGCGTCAAACATGGAAGCCGTGTTTTCCGTCACTTCGACGGTTACCCACTCATCTTCCAACTTGCCGGCTTTCAGGTCAGCGGCGATTTCGCGGCGCTTGACGCGCACCTCGACTTCAGCTTCAGGGTCTTCCTCTTCCTGCTCTTGTTTTTGGCCGAAGAACATTTCAAGCGGGTTTTGCGCAGTCTGCTTTTTCTTCATCGACGGCGCCAGCAATTTCACGAGGCGGTCGTTAGCTGCGGATTCAGCACGTTCTTTTACGGCTTCGTATTTTTCTTCTTTGACGATGCGCACGGATGCTTCCACTAAATCACGCACCATCGACTCCACGTCGCGCCCGACATATCCGACTTCCGTAAACTTCGTCGCTTCGACTTTGATGAACGGCGCGCCGGTCAGTTTTGCGATGCGGCGAGCGATTTCCGTTTTCCCGACGCCGGTCGGGCCAATCATCAAAATATTTTTCGGAATGACTTCATCCTGCATTTCTTCATCGAGGCGGCTGCGGCGGTAGCGGTTGCGCAGCGCAATCGCGATTGAGCGCTTGGCATCTTTTTGCCCGACGATGAATCGGTCCAAGTGATCGGTAATCTGCCGGGGAGTTAAATCGGTTTGTGTTTTCATTCTGACAACTCCTCCATGATGATTTGGTGGTTGGTATAGACGCAAATATCTGCAGCCGTTTCAAGCGCGGATTGGGCAATCTCGCCCGCCGTCAGTTGGTCGCCTGCATATTTCTTCAATGCCCGGCCAGCCGCAAGCGCGTAATTGCCGCCTGAGCCGATTGCCAGGATTCCATCATCAGGTTCGATGACTTCGCCGGTGCCTGAGACGAGCAATAGTTCATCTTTGTTCATGACGATGAGCATCGCTTCCAGCTGACGCAGCATTTTATCGCCACGCCATTGCTTCGCGAGTTCGACAGCAGCGCGCTGAAGATTGCCGTTGAATTCGGTGAGTTTGCCTTCAAACATTTCAAACAGCGTGAAAGCATCCGCCACAGAACCCGCAAATCCCGTCAGCACTTCGTTATTGTAGAGCCGGCGCACTTTTTTCGCGGTATGTTTCATGACGACGGCATTGCCGAACGTCACTTGCCCATCTCCGGCCATAGCCGATTTGCCTTTATGCTTTACTGCAAAGATCGTGGTTGCATGAAATTCCTGCATGGTAAGGTTCTCCTCCTTATGCCCTTGGATGGGCTTTTAAATACGTATTGCGCAAATGGTCTTTTGTCACATGCGTATAGACTTGCGTGGAACTGAGATGCGCATGGCCCAATAATTCCTGGACAGTGCGCATATCCGCTCCATTGTTCAATAGATGAGTAGCGAATGTGTGGCGGATCATATGGGGATAGATCGATGAATTGAGTGACGCCTTTTTCATGCATTCGTTCAGGATATGGCGGATGCCACGGTCCGTCACCCCATCACCTCGGCTATTGACGAATAGCATCTCGTGCTCTTTCGACTTCATTAACCTTGGACGGGCTGAGTCGATATAAAGTTCCAACGCGTCGTGTGCAAACTGGCCGTAAGGGATGTAGCGTTCTTTCCTGCCCTTGCCGAGCACTTTAACAATATGCATATGGCGGTCCAAATCTTTCATCTTGATCGATACGCATTCACTGACGCGCATGCCGGTCGCATACAGCAACTCCAATAATGCGCGGTTCCTGAGTGACAACGCATCTTCACCCGTGAGTGAAGCGAACAGCTGCTCAAGCTCTTCCTCGTAGAAAAACTGCGGCAGCCGCTCTTCTTTCTTCGGATGGAACAGCGAACGGAACGCTGCTTCACTAAGCCCGAACTCGCGGTTGCCGTAGCGGAAAAACGAGCGGATGGCGGAGATTTTCCTTGAGATTGACGTTCTGGATAATTCAGCTTCATATAGTTTCGTTACATAATTTCGCGCATGAAGGTATTCGACTTCGTGCAGATCGCTCACGCCTTCTTGTTCCAGGAACAGAAAAAAACCCTCCAGATCCTGTAGGTACTGGTGGACAGTGTGGGCGGAATAATTCTTTTCCAATTGGATATAGCTCATGAACGATTCGAGCATCTGTTCTTTCGTCATCTGGCACGCCGCCTTTCAGGCAATTAAAAAAGCCTCTAAAGTATACCAATACTTAGAGGCTTTTTTCAATTAAACCGTCACTGAATTCATATAATTTTGAATTGACTCCAACGCACGGTTGGCGTGGCGTTCAGCGCGCTCCTGCTTTGACTTGATGCGTTCGCCGAGATCCGGGAACAAGCCGAAATTGATGTTCATCGGCTGGAAGTTCTTCGAATCCGCTTCAGTAATATAACGCGCCATGCTGCCAAGTGCCGTTTCTGCCGGCAATACGACCGGCTCCTCGCCAAGTGCCAACTTCGCCGCGTTGATGCCCGCGAGCAAACCGCTTCCCGCAGATTCTACATAGCCTTCGACTCCTGTCATTTGGCCGGCGAAGAAAATGTTCGGGTCGGCTTTTAATTGATAGGTCGGCTTCAACACGTTCGGTGAGTTGATGAATGTATTGCGGTGCATGACGCCATAGCGGACGATTTCGACATTCTCGAGCCCCGGAATCATGCGCAAGATTTCTTTTTGCGCTCCCCATTTCAAATGCGTCTGGAATCCGACGATATTGTACAGCGTGCCGGCTGCATCGTCCTGGCGCAATTGCACAACCGCGTAAGGGCGCTTGCCGGTTTTCGGGTCTTCGAGCCCGACAGGTTTCATCGGGCCGAACGTCAAGGTCTTATCGCCTCTGGCAGCCATCACTTCGACCGGCATGCAGCCTTCGAAATAAATTTCTTTTTCGAATTCCTTAAGCGGCACGACTTCCGCTTCGACCAAAGCCGTATGGAAGCGGCGAAACTCTTCTTCTGTCATCGGGCAGTTCAGATAAGCGGCTTCGCCTTTATCGTAGCGTGATTTCAAATAGACTTTGTCCATGTCGATGCTGTCTTTTTCGACGATCGGCGCTGCCGCGTCGTAGAAATAGAGGTATTCTTCGCCAGTCAGCTTGCGGACTTTCTCGGCAAGCGCGGGTGAAGTCAATGGGCCGGTTGCGATGATTGTGATGCCTTCCGGGATTTCTGTCACTTCTTCATTGATCACTTCGACAAGCGGGTGATTGCGGACATTTTCCGTGACCATCCCTGCAAACTCGTGACGGTCGACTGCAAGCGCGCCGCCAGCGGGCACTGACGCTTTGTCGGCTGCATCGATGATGACTGAATCCAGTTTGCGCATTTCTTCTTTAATGACGCCGACCGCATTGGTCAATGAATTGGCGCGCAGCGAGTTGCTGCAGACCAATTCCGCAAATTTATCCGTATGGTGTGCCGGCGTTTGCTTGACCGGGCGCATTTCATAAAGCCTGACATTGACGCCGCGTTTGGCGATTTGCCATGCCGCTTCGCTTCCTGCAAGGCCGGCACCGATTACATTTACAATTTTCGTCATGATAAAACACCTCTATATTATTATTGAACTTCTTCTTTGTAGTCGCAGGCTGTGCAATTGATCTGCACGCCTTTTTTCACTTTCTTTTCGACCATCAAGCTGCTGCATTTCGGGCAAGGGCGTTCGATCGGCTTGTCCCAAGACACGAATTCACATTCCGGATAGCGTTCGCAGCCATAGAACACGCGGCGCTTCTTGCTCTTCCGTTCGACGATCTCGCCTTCTTTACAAGTCGGGCATTTGACGCCGATATGCTTGACGATCGCTTTTGTGTTGCGGCATTCCGGGAAGTTGCTGCAGGCCATGAACTTGCCGTAGCGCCCAAGCTTGAACACCATTGGCGAACCGCATTCCTCGCAATCTTCTCCAGCGGGCTCGTCTTTGATCTGGACTTTCTCCATTTCATTCTCTGCCACTTCGAGATCTTTGGCGAATTCTTTGTAGAAGACATCGATGATCGCACGCCAGTCTACTTCACTTTCTTCGATGCTGTCCAGATCGTTTTCCATTTTCGCGGTAAACTCGATGTTCAAAATATCCGGGAAGAAATCACGCACCAATTGATGGACAATTTCCCCAAGTTCGGTCGGGATGAAACGCTTTGCGTCGAGTGCAACATAGCCGCGCTTTTGGATCGTATCCAAAGTCGGCGCATAGGTTGACGGTCGGCCTATCCCGAGCTCTTCCAAAGTACGCACCAGGCGCGCTTCCGTATAACGCGGAGGCGGCTGGGTGAAATGCTGGTTCGGCGTAATTTCAGTCGCTTTGACTTTGTCGCCTTCCTTCATTTCAGGGAGAATATTGTCTTTTTCTTCTTTCTTATCGTCGGTCCCTTCAATATAAAGCTTCATGAAACCAGGAAACTTCACTTGAGAACCGTTGGCGCGGAAAATCGCTTCGCCATTTTGCAGCTCGGCCATCACCGTATCCAGGACAGCGGGTGACATCTGGCTCGCTACAAAACGGTCCCAGATCAATTTGTACAAGCGGTAAAGATCGCGGGACAAAATGCTCTTCAGCGATTCCGGCGTGCGGTGGACGCTAGTCGGGCGGACAGCTTCGTGGGCATCCTGTGACTTCTGGGATTGTTTGGCTGCAGGCTTCTGCGTCACATATTCTTCGCCGTATTTATCAAGGATGAAACCGATCGTATCTTGCTTGGCCGATTCGGAAATCCGTGTGGAATCGGTACGCATGTAGGTGATCAACCCGGTTACGCCTTCTTTTCCAACCGAGATCCCTTCATAGAGCTGCTGTGCGAGCATCATCGTTTTCTTGGCACGGAAATTCAGCTTGCGCGCTGCTTCCTGCTGGAGAGAGGATGTGGTGAAAGATGGGGAAGGATTCCGTTTGCGCTCTTTTTTGACAACGCTCTTCACAAGGAAATCCTTGCCTTTCATCGTAGCCAACACGGCTTTGACATCTTCTTCATTGGAGAGCTTCAGTTTCTTTTCGGGCGTTCCGTAAAACTGGGCCTCGAATATTTTTTTCGCTTTTTCGAACTCGCCTGTAATCGACCAATATTCTTCTGGTTCGAAATTCTTGATTTCGTTCTCGCGGTCGATAATCAGGCCAAGTGCAACCGATTGAACACGGCCGGCCGACAAGCCTTTTTTCACTTTTTTCCATAGGATCGGGCTGATGCTATAACCGACAAGACGGTCTAGGATGCGCCGTGCCTGCTGGGCATCGACCAAATCCATATCCAATTTGCGCGGTTGCTTGAATGCATCTTTTACTGCGTCTTTTGTAATTTCGTTGAACACGACACGGCAATCCGAATCGACGTCCACCCCGAGCGCGTTCGCCAAATGCCAGGCGATCGCTTCGCCTTCTCTGTCGGGGTCAGCCGCGAGAAAGACTTTTTTCGCTTTTTTCGCTTCTTTTTTTAGATCCTGCAAAATCGGGCCTTTTCCGCGAATCGTGATATAGCGGGGCTCGTAATTGTTTTCAACATCTACCCCCATCTGGCTGCGCGGCAAATCGCGCAAATGGCCGAGAGAGGCTTTCACTTTATACTTCTTTCCCAAATACCTTTCAATTGTCTTCGCCTTTGCGGGCGATTCGACAATCACCAAATAATCCGCCATTCATACTCCTCCTCATAGAGGTCTCTTCAAATTGTGTAAAGAATCACCTGATGCAAAATGTATAACAGTTTTTGGCTGATTGCAAGGCTTTTCGTCGAACCGCGAGTTTTCAGCTTCTCAATTGGCGGTATTCTTCCAGCACTTGAGCCCCGTTCCAGACAGGTTTTGCGCCTTCTGCAATTAATTTATGTGGTCCGGCGGAAAGCGGCGAAAAGATATCCCCAGGAACGGCGAAGATATCTTTTCCGTGGTCCAACGCGTGCTCAATGGTGCTTAAAGTTCCGCTTTTCACTTCTGCCTGTGTGACGATGACTCCCTTCGACAATCCGCTGATGATGCGGTTGCGCATCGGGAAATTCCACTTTCTAGGAGGCATATACGGTGGATATTCACTCACCAACAATTGAGTTTCTTCTATTATAAAGGACAGCCCATCGTTGACTTTCGGGTAGCGATGCAAAAAGCCGCTCCCTATGACAGCAATGGTTTTGCCACCGGAGTCGATAGCACATCGATGCGCCATCGCATCAGCTCCTTTCGCCAAGCCGCTGACAATGACAAAGCCTTCCGCCAGCAAAGGCGGAAGCAATTGTTGGATAACCGATTGCGAATAGCTTTCGGCTTTTCGCGAACCGATAACCGCTATTTTTTCTGGTGCATCCAGCAAAGCGGCATCGCCTTTTAAGTAAAGTACAGCAGGCGGGTCGATCAAATCGTGCAATGAGGATGGATATAGGGGATCGCGGTAAATAAGGGGGCGTATTCGCTGTTGGCCGTAGATTTTCAGGAAAGGGGTGTTTGCATAATGGAGATATGAGCGCTTCAAGGCATTCGCTTTCTCCAGGGGGATTTGCATCGTTTCTGCAAGGTCGACGGGGCTTCGAAAACGCAAGTATTCAAGGTCTGGATCATCTTTCATTAAGAGCGACAATCGGTTCACAGGTTTTGGGTATACATAATGCAGGGCAAGCAAGCGTTGAATGAATTCATCGTTCATGACAGTCCTCCTCCGTTAAAAGTCGGCGCAAAAAGATGCGCTTCCATTCATCATAGAGCTTCATGCACAATCCGTAAATACGTTAAAAATGAATTTGTCCTTTATTGCGATGAGTATACCGTCTGTTGTAATGCTCATGAAATTCATCGACTGCTTTTAGCTCCATGTCCCCTTGCGCTTCCTTTTCAAATGCCTGGAAAATGATGCGGACAAAATTTCCACGGCGCTCACTGCGCAATTTATCATCTGCCATCATTTCACGGAACACACCGGCTTCAATTTCTTTCAATGCCCCGGCAAAATATGAACTATGATGGATCAATTCAGGGACACTGTCTGGCGCATCATCTTGTAATTCCTCATGGCAAATACACCACACCGCCAATTGTTTCTCTAACAGCCTAGCTTCGCGCAGCAAAGGGCTCGATTGAGCGAGCACGTCCTTTAATATGACGTTCGAAAAATCAAGATACCAAAATAGGAATTTAAGCAGTTCCAGCTGGCTATTTTTCGCAGCTGGCGCCAAATCCCGCAACTGATCTAGCGCTCCATGGCGGTCAAAACGGCGATATTCCTCGACGAGGCTCTGTTGAAAAATCCCGTCTACCAGCTTTTCGCTGTCCATAGCTGAAAACGGGTCTTTGCCTAAGGATTCAAGATGGTAAAACCCCATCACCTCGGGCAGGAACGGCACGACAAATTCATCCATGGCCGTCTGTTCTTCGAGGCCTTGCTTCTTGCTTTTCATTCTATTGTTCGCCATCTTCATTCCAGAGGCCGCAGCGATTGCCCCTGCTGCTATCCCTAAAACCCATTCTGCTTCCATTCCGTGCCCTCCTACTTGCCCATCGCTTTTATTCCATTATAGAGGAGAATGGGCCTAAATCGCTGCAAATTCGCTCGAATTCTTTTCTGATGATTTCCCAAAAAAAGCAAAAAAATCCCGGAAGCATCTAAAAAGATGCTTCCGGGATTCGTGTATTAATGCGTTTTGCAAGCGTCGTAAGCAATGCAGATTCTTCCTTTGTTTTATGATGTATTCTCTCGTTTTTACATACGCGCCTATTATATAGTAGAAACTCAAAAAAACGATAAGATTTATACACTCTTGTTTTATCTGCATGTGCGAAAATGTGTGCGAGTTTGAGCAATTTATCAGTTAATATTAACATAGTTATTTGGTTCAAAAAAATCCGCTTAATTTTCGGATACAAATGTATAAAATCATCTATTGTGCAGATTCATTTTTAAGATAGTATAATTTCAATAGAGTCTCTAAAAAATTTCAAATTTATAATCCTACTTTCATTTTTTAAGAACATGAAATGGTTATTCTAATTCTCTTCAAAACATAAGTAAGTCAAGTCTATTCCGTTTCCTTCACGAAAATCAGTTCTTTTTCACTGTTCTCATCAACATTCAGTATTATCTTACTCAGTCACTTCTGTACCTTTTATTCTTTATTAAGTATCAATATCCTTCTGTTTTTAATATAAAGATTTTTCTAAAAATAAAGGATTGTGTAGAAAAAATGTAGAATAAAACATACTATAGAAGCTTTAAGGGTTTAAGGTGGTGAATTTAATGGATCAAGTAGTTGTAGAATGGTTCAGAATTGTACCTGGATGGGTAATTAATACAATTTCAATAATTTTAATAATTCTAGTAATAGGAATCACCGTTTTTGTGTGGCAAGGAGTCCAAAGATATTCTCAAGCTATGGGAAGAGAAAACCGACTTATTTCTCTCCAAGAAAGAGTAGCCGAATTAGAAAATGATGCTAGAATCTATAAAAGTAAGTCTCTGCAATTACAAAATGTTACGATTAATACAAGGTCTTTTATAAATTCTTTAAATAAACTTATCGGAAATGAACAAAGGGATTATTATAGCCTTATTCAAAGAATCGTTGAAGCTGTCGCTTCTGATATAAAGGGGTCTGGTTCTGAGAGACATAGGTGTGGTTATTGGAACTATAACACCAATATAAAAAAGTTGGTATTAAGTAATGGCAGTGCAGGGTTTCCAGAAAGTTATATCGGGGAAAGAGAATTAGGAATAGATGAATCGATTGCAGGACGTGCCTTTAGAAAACAGCAAACACTTAACTTATCAGATGTCACTATAGATGGCGATTGGTCAGCTTCAGATTCTGCAGGAACATATAAAGCCTTGATTTGTATTCCAATTGATTCTTTCGGGGTTTTAACTATCGATGCAAGGGAACCAATGGATGAAAGCGTTCAAAATATAGGAGAATTATACGCTTCTATTATTGAAGGGGCTTTTTACGAATTAATCAGAGATATTTCAAGACAGGATGACTTGGGACAATCTGCAGAATAAAGCAGTATGTAATAATGAAAGGAAGTGGGCATATGAAAAACTCAATCAGCATTGAAAGAATTAACATGCAAAAAACTGCTGCCCATGTCGCTTACAGTAAAGGTATTATCGACTCATACTCATACCATGAAAGAATAAAATCATTAAACTTTTTAGAAGAAGAAATAATAAAAGCGAATCAACAGAAGGCTCAGAGACTGAATGAAATGAAAAACAAGATTAATATGTATGCAACTAATTAGTTCTCTTTAATAATGAAATCAATAAAAAAATGCCCTCTTGCTGACCGATTCGAAGTCAGCAAGAGGGCATTTTCTCTCTTTAATCTATTGCCATATGATTTTATAACTTATTTCAAGTATGCAATCACTTTTTTAGCAGTATCGCTGCGCGTCTTTCCGGATAGGTCAATCAGCTTATCACCTTTGATTTTCCCTTTTCCGCCGCCTGCGATGTAAATTTCTTTGGCGACCTGACGCTTCTCAGCATCTTTTCGGAAATAAACGCCGCATCCAAGTTGGAATGACAAGAGAGTTGCCGTTCCTGCATCTTCGGTCCCGTTAATCACAACTGCTGTTTCTGGCATATCTTCTTCCTCCTTTGGTTTTTCTGCTGGTTTAGCCGGTGGTTGAGGTTTTGGTGGATTAGGATGGACCGTATAGTCAAGGTATTGACCAGCCACTCCCTCTGCTGCCCATTTTCCTCCACCAAGGTTATACCAAATGCCTTTTTTTTCGTATGCATAGTATACCTCACCTTTTGATAAGCGCCGTGCGATGCCGTTCTCAATTCCTGGACCATTACGCAAGGCCAAACTGTTCACTTTCACACGCACAATACCAATGCCTTTCGATTGGTCCACCTCAATTTCAGGTGGGAGCTCGGGTTTTGGATTGACGATTGTTCCTGGCTGTTTTCTGAGATTAAGATAGGCACCAGCTCCTTCAGCTGCAGCAATACCTTGCCCTTGAATCTTGACTGCCTTGTCCATTGCCGAACGATCGATACGGCTATCCATGAAACCGCCCTCCAAGAGAACCGCCGGCATTTTTGTATAACGCAATTCATAGAATGGGGCTGTCTTTTGGCCACGGTCTTTCAACCCCATCGCATCCACAATGCGTGGATGAATGACCGCCTGCAACTTGCCAGTGCTGCTGCTCGCACTCACCCGGTCACTTCGAAATGTCTCAATCCCAAGGCCGTGATCGACCCAGACCGAGCCCATCGCATTATGATGGAAGCTAACGTAAATATCAGCGCCCCAAAGATTTGCCTTTCGGACCCGGTCAGCAAGTGGGATATCTGTCCTCCCTGTCGGATCATCGACGCGAATCGTTTGGACATTCTCGAAATTATTCAAATGCTGGATAAATGCAATGGCCGCGGCGTTGTTCCAAATCCATTCGAACTTTCCGTCTGGTCCGCGCTTCCCCGGTGTAACGCCATAACCGCCGTGTCCGGCACTAACTGCAATCTTAACCATTCAGTTCACTCTCCTTCCTTAGTAATGCCTTCACGTTGCTTTACAACTTCGAATAAACCAACGCTTGCTAGACCGGCATGGCCGCCAGCCCACAAACGCATAACTGTATCTAGCTCTGAAATTGGTACTGCTAGAAATCCGATAAGTAAACCGATTAATAGCGCTACTACCGGAATAAAGTTAACTTTCATATTGACTGCTTTTTTCACGACTTCTACGAGTCCTGCGATAACTGGCACGAGCACACTTGTTAAAATTAAAATATCTGTCATGATTCAATTCCTCCTAATTATTTGGTCATTTCAACGATGACGTAATAAATCACACCACCTGAACTCGCTAAAGCGACTACCGATCCACTGATCTTCAAAAATACATTCGAAAGCGTGTTCCATCGAAGCATCTTTAATTCATGTTCTTGTGAAGAACTTTCAGTTCTAAAACCCATTGCTTTTTCTACAAGCCCATATAGCTTATCTACCTGCTGCGTAACAATCGCTCTCGTTTCTCTATTTTCAAAAGTGACCGTTGACTCAAGCTTTGTCGCATTTTCTTTTAGGGCTTCCATTTGTTCTGAGTGAGTCTTCAAGGTTAGCTTTATGGCTTCGATGTCTTTAGTATTTTGTTCAACTGTTTTGAACATCGAAAGATCATCTCCTTTATCTGGCAACCTAATCCCCCTTTCGATATTAACTTCTCTTTTTCTTTGCAAAACAAAAAGAACGCCCATTTGGACGTTCTAAAAAATTAGTCTAAGCGAACTAACAACGTGTTCTCATTAATTACATTGAAAATTAAAGATTTAAATTCTAACATTTGAAATGACATGAACTCCCATTCCGGTTCTCCTATTGCTAAGGAAACAACAAGATTTCCTTCTGCCTTTGCATGTTCATAAATTAGAAGTCTCCTATCATTACTACTTAAGCGCTGCTGTAATTGAATAAATTCTTTCTCAGGAAGCTTATTTTCCACCTCAGAATAATCTATCTCTATAGTTGGCAAAGTAGCCCCTCCTTCCATTACAGTCCAATATTCGACAAGGAGAATGGGAAATCCTTCATAATAAAAAAGCCCCTCGAAGGACGCTCTTGTGGTTTATATTTATTTTAAAATATTAAATTTTATATTCACAATTATTTGCGAATAGGTTATTCTAATTATGTTCTCATCTTTCTATTTCCTCCCCTGATGCGCGTCTCCCAAGACCAGCGCGCCAGGGGTTTTTATTTTTGTCACAGCAAAAAGAGTGCCCCGATGGACACTCAATTTTTAATTATTTAATTGCTTCTTCGTTTCTGCTATTGATACTTATTTTTTCATTCTTTTTGCCTTTAATAGTTTTACGAAGTGAGGAAGCAATATTTAATGCGACAGCGATTGTAGTGCCTATAGAAAATGGCAATACAAAACGGTCTATAAAACTTTCATCTCCATTGATATTAGTTGCTGGATCAACGATTATTAGCAGGGCACTAAATACAGACATGATTAAAACTGCTAAAGTGAGAATGTAGTTGTAAGTGTAGTTTAAAGACATAATTCGATTTGAAGATTCCACAACTTCACCCATTTTTTCATGTTCATCAATTAACTTTATAAGGGATTCTGAGATTTCATTCTTTTTTTCATTTGATATAAACTTCGTTTCAAATATTTCTTTTATCAAATCTTCAAGCGTTTCTCTAATATTGTTTAAGTCTCCCTCTTTAACCCCATAACTACGAGCTAAAGATTTTAATAGTGATTTAATGACTGGTAAAGAAGGTATTCTTTCTTCTGATACAGACATTATTAACAAAACAATTATTTCTCTGTTTGCTTCCCTAACCTTTTTCACATACTCTTTTTTACTAAAAAATTTGGAGAGGTAGTTAGTAAGGAAATAAACTACTAAACCAGTTGCTATTCCAACAAACCAAGGATTATCCCACAAAGCATTTCACACCATTCTATTGAACTTTCCTCCATTATATGTGTTTCACAAGAAAATTTATACAGAATTCCTTATATGCTTCATTGAGAAAGATTGATTAATAATGAAAAGAGCGCCCGATTGGACACTCTTGTGATTTACATATAGCAAAAAGAGCACCTTAGCGATGCCTTCGAATTAGTAAATTTTTATACATTAACGTCTCTCTCGTAGAAAACTTCGTGCGTTATTTCATATTTTTTCTCAACGTCTTCCCACGTATAGATTCCTCCAGGATACTTACCGCTTTCAAGCCCCGATATTCTACTTTTCAACGAATCTTGAAAATATTGCCCTACAGCCACTGACTTAGAATAATGATTATTTACTTCCTTAACCAAGTCTTCGCCCAGTAGTCTTCTAAATGTGAAATGCACAAATGCATTCACTACCGTTATTTTCTCATCTTGTATTCGTGTGACAGTATAATAATTACCTAAACCATCTTTTATTAAATCTCTCATGACTAGTAATTCCATTATTCGCACCCCCTTTCACAGCATTATTCGACCTTGCAAGAAAAAATCCTTCAAATATTTTGAAGATTTAAATCAACTTTTCCATTTCATACGATATAATTTGGAAAGATTGGAGGTGCAATAATGTCGGAAGTAGAAAACCAAGAATATTACTTGGAACAATTGCATGATCAAGTTTCCTTTTTAATCGATGCCTGCCACAGCTATGATAGAGGAAACTTCAAACAAGCAAAAATAATCTCATCACTCATTAGAACTATTGTTAAGGATCCAGCATCAAATGGTCGAAAAAGCAGAACCACAAGTCTTCTCACTCATATAGGAAAAAAACCTTCTATTAAAATGTATAACACTGGATTTGAGGCCAAGAATGCAAGAATCAATTTTAATTTGGTAGGAATAGCAACAGTTCCAACCTCAAAAAAATTCTTCAAAAAAAGATTTAATCATATTTATTTACCTCTTTTAGATGAGAGCCAAATTGTAGATGTAAAGTGGCTTTCCTTTGAAGAATGGTGGAATAGTAACATCTTCGTGTATGACAGCAGAGATCTCACAAACATCTTCACCCGCAAAAGAATTGTATTGACTATGGCTGAGCAGGACGGGGGCTCTCATGTCGATTCACATGAAGATATAGATAAAGAATATCTCGATTTAGCAACGGCAGCAAAAATTTATATAACTAATGTAGATTGTGAAGGTAATGAATCCCCCTTCGTAAATATGCATTACGCATTAGTTAGACAAATTGGCCACGAACTACTGATAAGTTTAATGCAAGAGTTCAAGTTTCCTTTGAGTTACAAACCAACGAACAAGATTAATCTCAGAGGAGTACCAAAGCATAAAATCAAACAACCCGGAATATTAGTTGCAGGAAAGAAAATAGAATCTACCCGTACCGCTAACCCTATAAAAGGTGTAGAAAAAGTTTCTTTCAAAAATCCTTTCTATAAACCGCCCCTTCAACAATAACTTATTGAAATAAAGTCTAGAGAAAGTTCATTTCTTTTCTACCTTTTTATTCTGTATGACTTGTATCTATTTTATGCCGATTCAACCATTTGGGGTGTTGAAGCGCAGTTGTACTATCGGTTTATTTTTCAACTGGTTAAATGAGATATTTCTGACCTTTAATGTTCAATCGTTTTTTTATCTAAAATCCTCTCCTTTTCAAAAAACAAGAGCGCCATTGAAGGCACTCTTGTTTTTTATTTCAACAATTTTTCAGCTTCAAACAATCGGCCAATCACAAAACTTGCGCCGAACCTGTAAACTTCCCCTTTATTAAAGGTATGATTATCAAGCACTTGTGGATACAGTTTTTGCATGTCTGCGTTTCGATGTTCTAACCATACTACATGTGGATCATTGTACCGATTTGCTTTTCCATAGCGCAGTGACTCGGCAATATTGTGAAACTTCATAGCTACGGCATAATTTCTCTTTTCTGTTTGTGTTGAATTATGATAGAAAGCATATTCACGAGACAAAGCTTTCTCGGACAATTCTGTTCTCCCACCAGAACTGTTTGTTGCATCGAGATCTGTGCCTAAACTTGTATATAATCGATCGGCAAATTGTCTTGAAACAGGAAACATGCCTACATAGCCAGAACTTACATAAACGTCTTCAATCCATTTTATACTAGTCTTAAATGATGCCCCATTAACATTAATGGTTTTAACTTCACTTAAATTGGCAATTTTTTGCCCAGTATGAGGGTAAATGCATGCCATGGATTGCATTATTACAACTTGACTAATACGTTCATATTTTGATGGAGTCCAATCTGTAATAGCAATCCCATCAAATAAGACAGTTTGACTTACAGAAAAAACAGTTCCTAATCCATGATCAGGTAACCACTCGGTAGAAGTACTTACTCCAATCGGCTGAACTCTCAACGCAAATTCTTTATTACTTCCTTCTTCAAGCAACTTAAAACTCTCAGTCTCGATGAAACCTTTTTCGTAAATTTCGAATGTTCTCGCTGATAATTCAGAACGTTCTTCAAAAAATGACCATCCACGTGCAATGCCCCCAGCGGGTGGATGCATTGAATTTGCTCCAATAAACTCAAACTCAATGAGGTGTTCTTTATCTTCTAGACCATCTATAACTCTTAATCCTCGAGTCGATTGCAACTCTTCTGAAGGTACATTGTTAATGTGCGTAGAAAGTACTGAATGAAATACCCCGTCAATCGTTACGTTGAAATCTCCCCCACGGTCATCCGTGTAGTGCTTTACATCGATCCTGCTACCCTTGAAGCTTTTAACATATTTCGCTCCGATTTCGGTAGTGTAATAGGATGGGGGTGATAATTTATTCCAAGTTCCGATATATTCATCTGCATTTTCGTTTAAGTACCACTCGTCGTCTTCTTCAAGAGTAGAAACAGATCCGGAACTTAGTTTGATGTAATCGTCAGCAATATCTTTATATAAATAGTAAACCGCATATTTCTTTCCACCTAACGGAACTGCTACATCAAAACGCCGATCCGCTTTCTTTTTAACGAGTATCCCCGAAGTTATTTGATTATGCTCAAGAATTAAATCGTATAAACTACGCTGATTTAACTGGTTGTCTACTTTTTCGTTATAGGCTCTTAAATTAAATTCACCCATTCGTGCATCCAAGACCTCTGTGTCTTCTGTGAAAGCACCGACTCCTTCATCAACGCGCTGCTTCAATTCATCGACTTGCGGTACAATCGCCTGCTCAAATTGCTGCTGTTTTTCTTCCTGCTCAGTACGTAATTGCGAAACAGTTGTCACACTAATACCTGCATACTCAAGGTTATCCGTTGACGGCTTAATATAAATCTTCCCTTCATATTCACCGGAGGGGAATTTTCGGCGATAGTCCGGATTTGCGGCGTCAGTTGCAGTAAATTCGATTTGAAAATCGCCGTGCTGCAAGAGTTGGTTAATAGTAAGTCGAATTAATTGAACCGTTGAATCAAAGCTGGCTGTTCCTTCGTACATGATGCCTTTATCATTCCAGATAGCTACAGCGATATCTTTTCCTGTAAGGTCGACCGTCTTGCCTGAGTAGTCACGAGGATTGAATGCCAGTTGCGCATGTTCACCTTGCTTAAAAATACTGCCGCCTTCTACTAGGTCGAGGCGTGTATGGTTTGTCATGTTCATTCGCTTATCTCTCCTTCCCTCTTTACTCGATTACTCCACTTTTTGCGAAGCTATATGTTTTCTCGCCCTTTGAAGAAAGCATTTTACCATGACTCTCAATTGTTGCGGCAATCTCTTCATCAGGTGTTTCCGCATTAAACTCAAGGTAGGCTGTGCTCTTGAAATCCGAATCAGTTGCAGTATAAACGACCGTAAAGACAACTGCTTCTCGACTTCCTGCAGCAGAGCTATGTGTTTGGTGTTGGATGTCCGTTACTTCGTATTGCATTGGTCTTCCTCCTAACGAGTGCCGATTACTTGTATGCTGATTGGTACAATCGTTCCAGTAGAAGCGTAGGCGTAGTGTGGACTGATTCTGATGGTCAATGACGATAACTCGCCTTGTGTAAACGCTCTGCTGTCTTTTCGCTCGTATACATACCATTCCTTTGCTTCTGACTGCACGAAAACCCCGAGGACCTTTGTGATGCCGAGCGTTGTCGGATCTACAATAGGAACCGTGACCTCGATGAAGTCGCCTGGCGAGTAATTCCCGGTCGCGACAGGAATGTCGAGCCGGTGAGTGTAGTTCTTGCCAAAAGCATAGTCTAGGCTTTCCTTGTCGTGCATTTCCGGAAGCACACTGAATACGCTAAACAATGTCCGATCGTTTCCTCTTACGTAGCCATTATCAATAGTGATTTTGCTTGCGCCATCACCAGAAGAAAGAGCACCAGAGAAACTTCCTCCAGCGCCCTCTAAATCACCTTTGAACTTCAAGTTGCCATCCACATCAAAATATAAGACCTTGCTGAATGCTTCTGTAAGGCTCTTCCTCGCTTCGATACTGATGCCTTCAGTCGCATTAACTATCGTCCGCACTAATTCATCTGTGCGATCTACAACCAATCCTTCTTCAGGTGTAATCGAAACGCCATTGTATTGCTGCCCCATCATCAACCCGCCGATTTCGGATGCATCGGTCGGCGCCATCTTCTCCCATCGCTGTGTTTGTGTGTTGAAAGAGTGCGGTACTTCAGGTTTCAATTGCTGCTCAAGGCTTTTAGGCTTAATCCAAATTGTCTTAGTTTCTCCAAGGGGCGCCATTTCACTGCGAATCATTTTGACGCCATAGATGGCTTGGAGCTCACGAAACACCTTGCGGACTTCCTGTTCGCTCTGTTCACGGATTTCTCCGATGATGTAGCGCTTGGAAGCTGGATTGCTAATGCTGCGAATCACGCGAAGTACCCGGGCCCGCGCATAAATAGCCGGCTTCACGTCTTTGTTTTTTACATTGATGCGATCACCTAGCCGCACTTTCTTATGCGGAAACAAATGCTCAAGCGAAACAGCTTCGACATCGTATTCGAAAATAGAGGCGACCAGCTTGTTGAGCGCCTTTGTGCCATACTCCCGAAGCTCTTCGACAGTCATCTCTTGGTCATCGCTCTCCGGTTCATAGACAGCCGTTAGATGCGTACCTTGCCAGTTCCATTCTTGGAATGCTTCAGCGTGCGTAACAGTCGTGAAAAGCCTTGTACCGTCTTCCCTTTCAGGCGTTTGGCAGTAAAGCGATGTCACAACCGCGTGAGAGTCCACGAATTTACGGAAACCGACTAAGTCTTTTCCATATTCGACTGTAAGCGACCGGTCATCACCGACACGCTCCAGGAGATCCACAAAGCGACGTGTAATGTGGCCGCCTTTGGTCTGTGTCCGAATGCGAATTTCCAAGTTAAATGCTGTGCCGACCATTCCTAAATAATCGTAACCGCCGCGCGGCCGGCTCCTATCGATAGAGCGACTGCCTTGGAACTCGACTATGCCCGGCTCGAAGATGGTCCCCGTGGTGATGAGCTGCAGGTATTGAAAAGCCGTCAATGACTCATCCGCGTCAGGCTCGATAATCTTGAGCTTGTTTAAATCGATTTCAGCACCATTCGTCCGCACTTCACGATTCGGACCATCATCTTCAGAACTGTGCACAATAAATTCTTGCCAGCCGATATCTTCATGAGGAATGAGAACGCGAACGCGCCCCACAACCTTCTCAGCCAAAGGAATGTTGTTTGGCATAAAGAAATTGAAATAGTTTGTGCCATCTTCGGCATCCTGGACATGCTCGTCGCCCCAAAATCGTCGATTTCCTCGGTTATCTAAAGTGCCGAGATATCGTCCAGTATTCTGGTGAAAGAACAATATTTTCTTTGGTTTTTCCATTAGAAATTACGCTCCCTCAATACGACGTGCGATTGCGTGGAGTCCAGTTTGTCCGCTGGCTCGAATAGCAGATTGGATTGACCGGTCGGCACATCAAAGAAATCACCACCGAAATCCTCTTCGACTTCGACCGGCTCTCCGTTGATAAGTATCAGCCCCGTATCAAAATCCATTTCGATGACATCATCTTGTCGGGCGATGTACGGCACGCCTTCCGATGGAGGGTTAATGCGAACGACTTTGGCATGCAATGCATACATTTCAGTCACTTCGGTAGTTCCTGATTGCCCGAAATGAAGCTGCAACTGCGAAAAGTTGCGAGTAAACTTGTAATCGGCATCGATGTACATTACCGAAGCGCGAGCAGTATGGCGGCCGGTCACACTGTCGACCCGCGCCACATACCCGACCCATTTATTACCGATGCGGCCCATGCGCAGAACGCCTTCAAAGTCTCGCCACTCAATGCCTTTTTGACCAGCTGAGGACAGGATAAATTCTCCTGACGCATCGCCGAGACGAATTTCCACACGGTTCCCGTAAGCTCCGGCACCAATTCGTTTCATCGCCAGCTTGCCCACGAATTGCCCTTGATCGTCAAGCAAATACCACTCCAACCTGCCTCTCGCCTTAATGGATGGATTCTTGAAGGTAATCTTTACTTCCAGCAAGAAATCAACGAGAGGCTCGGACAAGCTCGTCTTTTCAGCCGGCCCGTGCCAGTCCTCTCCCTCGCCAAATGACACAGCGCGGAAGGAATAACCGTTGGCTTCAATCGATCCGCCTTTCAATCCTCCATCAACAAAAGCATCCGTCTCCGTCCAGCCAACCTTAAAGGCCATCGGGTTGTTCAGAATGATGGTTTCTGGATCCACTGCCACATCTGATTCGTCCAACTGGCGGCCGATGCGCTTGTAACCCTGGTCGTTGAAGATGTCCAGGTGCGTTATCGGCTCTTTTACCAAGACTTTCACATATGGCGGCGTTTCTTCTGCCCCCTTGTTGTAAAGGACGGCCATTCCATCTTTGATCGAATAAGTATCCGGTTCAGATAATTTAAACGGCCGTGGGCAAAGAAAACTCATGGTCGCTTTGTAGAATCCTTCTTTTTTGTAGCTCGGCGTCACCCCGGCATATAGGCCGTAATATGTACGATCGAGCTCGTCACCAAACTTGATGGGCACTTCTTCTTTCGTGTTCAGCAGTTTATTCAGATGTTCCATGACCTTCTGCAGCTCTTCTTTGGATTCTGCAGCAATCAGGATTTCTTGATTGATTTTCCGTGGAGGATACTCGATGTTCTGCACGTAACCGCCGTACTGGCCAGGCACTTGCAAAATTTCGATTGACCGGTCCAATAGCTCGCGGCCATCGTCCATTCCTGGAATAACGTATTCCGACAAATCAATTCCATTAAAAAAAATGGGGAACACAACTAAGTGCTCCCGCATTTCACGTGTGATCCACATTAATTTGTCCCCCTTCTTCTGCTGGTCGCATTCCGTTGATATGAATTGCGATCCATTTCATCTTTCATGTCGTCCGCTGTAGCGCGCGCAAATTCGCGCCCGTTGATATTAAACACAGTATCGCCTTGGTAGACTTCCACCGGTTCGATTTCAGCAGCGAAAGACTTACGCACAACTCCCATATCTGCTCTGTTGAGAGATGTGTCGAGCTGTGCAGAGGCGCGCATGTCAGCCATCGCCAATTGAGGACTAAAAGCATTGCTCAATCCGCTGGATAGCTCAGTCACGGCTCGGAACGCCTGTCCACTAGTCTTATTAATCCCTTGAACAATACCTGGTGCGAACCACTTAGCCACGTTTGCAAAGGCACGGGAAGGCGAGTGTGTATCGGTATCTTTCTTGAATCGACTGATCAAACTTGTTGCTAATCCACCGATAACTCCCAGCCCTTCAGAAATCTTAGATTTGATACCGGAAATTACGCCACCTACTAAATCAGCGCCAGCCGATACCATATCATCAACAAATTCAAGCACTTTGCCCGGCATTTTTGCAACAGCCTTGCCGACTTCTTGAACAGCATTGCTCATTTTCTCTTTGATTTTGTTTTTGATTTGCTCAAAGAGATCTGCCGCCTCTTGTTTCAGTTCGTTTATCTTTATCAGCGTTTTTACTTTGAGCTCTGCCCACTTGGCCAAAGCCTGATTCTTCAAAAGCAAGACTTTCCCAACGATCTTATTCGCTAGATCAACGAAATAGTCTGTTGCCTTTTGTTTCAATTCATTAATTGTAATCAACGCTTTGGTTTTCAGTTCAATCCACTTGGCTAACGCTTGGTTTTTCAAGAGCAGCATTTTCCCCACGACTTTATTAGCCATTTCTATGGTTTTTTGAACTGCCGCTTCTTTGATTTGATTGAAAATTTCTTTTACTTTTCCAAATATTGTTGATAGGACTGTGCCTATATAGCCCTTAACAGCATCCCAGATCCGCGAAATTGTTGATTTAATTAGTTCCATTTGGTCTGATACCGCTGTTTTCATACCCTCAAAGTCACCTTTTACAAGTGCTTTTAAGAAGGCAAGAACATTTGAAAAAGTTCCTTTAATATACTCCCACACCGCCGAGATAACTTCCTGTACTGCTGTCATGTATGCCTGAATAATCGTATAAACTGCTGGGAACTTCTCTTGGATCCATGCCATGATTTTATCTACTGCTGCTGTTACTAGTGCAGAGATAACAGTCCATGCGGTTTTTGTCCACGTTGAGATTTTGTCCCAGTTGGCGATAATTAATATTGCCAAGCCAATGATAATCGCAGAAATCCATCCTATCGGCCCTAGTGCGATCACCCATGCCGCTGCCATTCGTGCTGCATGGAAAAGAGCTTTCGTGCCCATAAGCAACCACTTGGCCGTCCACATAGTTGCAGTCCAAGTAAGTTTAGCGATGAGTTTGATCATTGATAGTGACAAGCCGCCAAATAATGCTTTCGCCAGTAAGATGACCGGGCTAAGAGCTATCAGGCCGCCCACTAAGACGAGAGCGCCTGCGGCTATCTTCCCGAACCATGGATGAGCCTCCATCATTTTGTTGGACCACGAAGTAAAGGAATTAACCATTTCTAATATTTTCTCGCCCGCAGGAGCTAACGCGACACCAAGATTTTTGATGAAAGTTACGATTTCGCCTATCGTTGATACTACGACCGGACCATTCGTCTTAATATAATCGATGAAGTTTTGGAAGCCTTGACTTTCGCTGAGTGCTGCCGACCATTTTTTAAAGCGTTCCATCATATCTTGCAGGCTACTCATCATATCTGCTGATGATGGTGCGAATGCCGCAAATGTATTGATGATGCCCTGAAACGCATCGCTGAAGATGGACCGAATCTTTGGCATGTTCTCGCTCACATAGTTCACAAACGATTGGAACTTCTCGCTTTCGCTTAGCCCATCCGCCCATTGCCGGAACGATTCGGACATTTTCAAAAAGCTGTTTTGCGTTTCGGTGGCCAGCGGACCAAAAGCCTCCATCATATTGAATAAGCCCATGACGAAGTTGCCGGCTGCTTGTGTGATGGTTTCGAGTGCTGGCCCTGCAAAGTCACCTAAGAAACTGAAGAAGTCTTTTACGTCTTGTGTCTCCAAGCTGCGATTAAATGAATCCATCAGATTGTTCACGGATGTTACAACATTCTCAATCATCGGACGAGCCAAACCGAATACGCCAGTAAGCCCTGTGAGCCCTCCACTAAACGCCGTTAAGACGCCAGGCTCCATGTCCTTCACTAACTTACGGAACGTCTCCTGGAAGTCGCGTAATGCAGAGTGCGCTTCTAACTGGGGGCCACTCATATCCTTGAAGATACGATTCATTTCTGCAAGATGCTCATTTGCTTTTTCAATATCACCGGCTGCTTTTGCATCGGCTATTTTCATTTCTAAATCGGTGATTTCACTCGCTTTGTCGAATACACCTTTGAGCGCTGGTATTGCAACTGTTGCAAATCCAGCCGCGCCAATACCCGCTGCGCCAAATGAAGTAGCAAGCGCAAAAGTTGATCCGAGTATCGTGCCGATCATTGGGCCGAGCTGCCCAATCAAGCCAATTGCCGAAGCGACGACAGGCACCGCCGCAGGACTCAGGAACATTAATCCTCCTCTGCCCATGACAGATGCGACTTCACCAATATTTCGTGAGAAATTCGCAATTTGCCCCATTACGTTTTTATAGTTACTAAATCCTGCACGAATTGGAATCACAATGCGCTTCTTGCCCAAGGCGAGTGCTTGAGCTCTCACTAGAGCTGCACCACGCATGAAGCCTTGAATCGCTGCTGTGATCGTTACTTCGCTGTCGCCTCTTTGAATCTCTTTTTTCTTAGCGTCGATCGCCGCTACTTTGGCTAGGAAGTTTCGGATATTAGCCGAAATTTGAACATCAACGCCGCTGGCCGTCTTGCGAATCTGAGCATCCACTTGCTTGAGCTTTTGCTGAAATTCGCGAATATTCGCCCCTATATCGGCTTGGAAACGTTCTTTCATGTGATTCCTCCTTTCTGGATTACTTTTGGTCGATATTTTTTCAGTGCCTTCATTGCTCTGCGGTGTAAGGTCGGGTCGAACGCTTTCTTCGTTTTCCCTTCATCGTTTAGAATCTCTTTGCGCACTTTGTCGCCATCGTACAGATCCTTGAGAGTAACCTTCTTCTTACTGTTCTGAGCTTTCGCTGTGAATAGAGCGTTTGCTGCGTGCAATTCGTACTTATCGATTTCACGCAGCCTAGCGCCCTTCACAAAGTTTTTGAATTCCCTAGGAGTCCAGGAAAAGATTAGATCGGCATCGTATACTCCAAGATACTGAGCCGCATCGATTAAGACTTGGTCGTAGTCTATGCCTTGATTTCCTTCTTCGCTTCCTGCATGAAGAGATACGACTTCTTGTTCATCTCTCTCTCCTCCTCGTTCTTGCCAAAGTCTTTCATGAGCTCGATATTTTTCCAGTATTTCTGAACTTTTTTCTTGAAAAAAGCCGATTCATCAATCGCCTCGTATGCTTCCTTGAATGCAGCCTCTGTGTCTCCGTCTTCTTCAAAGCGTTCCTCGAGCGCTACTTCGATTTCAGCAACTTTCGGCTTGTTTTTAGGATCATAGTCAAGTGCGCAATCCCAGAAAGCCACAAGCGCGTCATTGTCGAACTGCATCAATCCGTTGAAAACTGTATCGAAGCCGTTATCTGGATCAGAGTCCTCTTTCTTTTTCGAATACTTTTTGTCAGCCAATTTGCTGAATCTAAAATTGCATTTACCTTCGAAGTCTTTCCCGTCTACTTTAAGAAATGCCATGTTTCCTATTCCTCCTATGAAATTCAAAATTTGTGTAAAGAAAAAAGAGGCAGGTTATCCCGCCTCTCTGATTAAGCTCCTGTTGGTGCCTGTTCTTGCTCTGGGAACTCCCCAGTTGATGTGCCTGGCGCTTCAAATCCGTATGTCGCAAATTCGATTACCTCTACAGGCAATGGATCGATTTCTCCTTCAACGGAATTGCCCAAAACCTGCACTGTGGACGAAACTTCCACAAACCCATCCTGCGGCGCCGACTTCTCTACCGTTTCCACTAGAGCATAAGCAAATAGTGTATTATGCTTGCCATTTTCATTCAGATTCAAGTCCACTTCCCACAGCTTGACTTGTTTCTTTTGCCGAATGCCATTGATGATTGCTTTCTGGCCCGGGTCTGTTGTATCGCCATAGGCAGTAATATCAAATGACTCTGTCGTTTGGCCATATCCTAGAATGCGACCGAACTTTGTATTTTCATCGACTAATTCGTTTTCCATTGAGTGCGTATGTTCTGTGGAGTTACCAATTACATATCCACTTGCCGCAAGCTCTGCACTCGTTGATTGAACGAGCAAGATTGAATCTTTACCTTGTTGCATCAGCGTTCATCTCCTTTAAATGTTTTTGATCGTAAATGTAAAGCTCGCCAGTCCATGCTTAATCCGCGGATCAATGTCATCAATGACCTGAAGCGACGGATAACTCACCGAAAGTAATTTAAAAGGACCCTCGATTGAGAGCCCTTTACCGATTGCTTGCATGATGGTATTCAGCATTTCCTGCGCTTCTTTCTTCCCGGAATACGTGGACCAGGCGTGAATGACCACCGAGACTTCTTCTTTGAACGTATTCTTTGTGGCGAGTGGATCTGTGGTCGGGGCGCCAATCGTTATATATGGATGCACCAGCCCATCTTCTACAGCGTCATGAACGCCGGTTGCAATCGCCATAACCGCAGCATCAGTGGATAGGCGTTGAAATATCGCCTGTTGCAACGGCCATAAGCTCGTTTGAATCATTTGCCTAACCTCCTCATTTCTCTGCGGAAATAACGCTCTCCGGCGTCAACAGCTGGATTCCAGTAGGGTTGTGCAGGCATACCGGAAGTCGTCACCCATTTCCCGAGCTTTGGACTGAAATAAGACCAAGGAATCTTCTTAGCGCGACTGCCTCCGGGGCCTTCCGCATAGATGCCGGTACCATACTCCACGTAAATGGCGTATTCGGCCGTCACTCGGACAACCGCCTTTAACCCGCCATCAAAGATCTCCATCTCGATGGAATCTCGCAAGTTGCTGCTATCGACCGGGGCACGTGCTTTGGCTTCTGATTGGATGAGCTGAGCCGTTTCAACAACGATGCGCCGGACTTCTTCCAGAATCTGATCGCCAAACTCCGCGACAGCCGACTGCAATTTACGATTACCAATCTTAACGCGACCTCTAGCCATTCGGCACCAGCTTGAGCATGAGCTTCATGGTTTCTCTCTGGCCGCCTTGGTCCTGCGGCTTTGATACGAGCTCATATGTCTCGACGGTGCTGTCATAGCGAAAAAGGCATCGCATTTGCTCTTTTACATCGGTGCGATACGGATAGAATAGGTTGCGATCCAGCGTGTAATTCAGCTGCTGCGCTTGAAATAACTCTTGGCTGTTCGGCGTATCGAGGAAGCCATTGAAGTCTAGGACCGTTACCCAGTCCTCTTTGTAGCCGCCGCCGCCATCTGGAACCTTGCCGACTATCTGGAACTCGACATGGTGTGGAAATTCCTCATTCATCCCATTTCACCTTCCGATAAGGCGCCAGGTGACCTTTCAGTTCTTCCGGCACCGACGTATCGTAGGAATAAGAAACGGTCCCCATTGAACGGGATTTCAGCCCCGTTTTCATCGTGTTCCGTTCGATTGCCTTGGCCAGATAGATTTTCACGCCGCCCGGGATTCGCAACTTGCCTTCTGCCGTATAGCTGAATTGATTATTCGTGTGCGCCATTACTGATTCAAGAAACAACGGCAGCATCGTTTTGATGTATGCATCTTTGCTGGTGTCGCTTTCGGACATCTGCATGATCGCTTTGATTTCATTTACATCTTCTTGCTCGGGAATGAATTCGACTTCCATTCAGTCCACCTACTCTCCGAGGATTGCTTTTACGTAGTCCTCTTTAACCGCGTCAGATTTGTACTCTACACCTTTTGCGCCCAGGTAAGCCTTCAGGTCGTCGTTCTTCACTTTCTTGAGCTCAGCTTCAGTGAACGTCGAATAATTGGCTGCTTCTTCTGCTGCTACCGTTTCTTTCATTTCTGCTTGAGCTTCTTCTACTTTTGGCTCTACGGGTGTACGTGTGCGATCTGCACCTTTTGAATACTTTGCCACGTCGTCGTCCTCCTTCGATTCAATGTCTGCCGCGCGGGTTTTTCCTTTTAGGATTTCCACGTTTTGCGTATTGTCTTTCATTTCCGTGTTTTTGGTCTTCGCCTGTTCACGTCGCATTCGTTGAAATGTTGTTGCTCCCACTCTTCCTGCCTCCTCTCACGAATATAAAAAAGAGAGGCGAATCGCCCCTCCGAATCATCAACCGTTCGTAATCATTTTCACGATACGGATTTGTTTTCGATCGTATACGCGATTCCAGTTTGAGCCAGTCGCCAATTCAGCATTGCTTGGTGATTTACCTGCAACTTGTGCTGAAGTGAATGCAATGCCACGTGGGTGCAAGATGAAGTGTTTGCGGTTGATCAGGATGTCATCCCCAGCCAATTTATCGCGGTCTGTTTCTGTTTGAACATCAGATGGCGTGCCGTCAGCATATCCAAGAGCGCCTGGGCCGAAAAGGTAAGATGTGTACTGACCGCCAGAGACCGGAACACCATCGTCTACGATTACACGCTTGCCATCGAATGTAGCAAACTCTGTATTTGTAGCTGGGTCCACTTTGTACTCCAACAAACGCAAGATTTTCAAGTTAGAATAAACGCGAGAGTGAACGACGATAGCCGTTAGGCCGCCCTGGGCATCACCAAGAAGCTGAGAGCCTTCGATGATAGTCTTGCCATCAGCCTTCGCTTCCGTGTTTGTGCCGCCTTCTGTGAAGTCGATTTGGTTATTTGCCATAGAAGCAGATGAGAACACACCTCCCAAAGTCGCGATTGTTGCTGCTTGCATACGGCGTGTCCAGTAATCAGCTGCACGGTTACCGATTGCTGCCATTGGATCAGAGCCTGCAAGGTCTCCCGCCAAGTCGTTTGCCGCCCATGCTTTACCACGGAGCAATTTAACAGCCACATCTTGACCAGCGTCAATTTTGTCCGGCGTCAATGCGACGGTATCGGACAGAACTTCGTCGTCCCCGTCAAGATCATTCCAAAACGGCATATTCAGGGTGCGGCCGCCTCCGCTTGCCAATACCTGCAATTCGTCGTTTGTTGCGATAATACCGGACTGATAAAGAGCTGAGAGCTCCATTGTGCGATTGATTACGTATGGATTGAATACCTCAGGGACGATAACGTCCGAAATAAGTGTTTTTGCCATTGATTAATGTTCCTCCTTAGGCTTGTGCCTGTAATTTTTGTGCAAGTGTCGGATCTTCCCGCATCAGGCGACCTTGCTCAGTGAGATTGAATGAATCTTTCTTCCACGGGTTCTTCTGGCCGGATGGAACTTCACTGCCTGGCGGAACGTGCGGATTGCGGCCCTTGAGTCCTGCTGGCGTCTCTTCTTCGGCAAATAAATAAGCGTCACTCTCTTTGAGTGCGCTCAGTTGATCGTCGAGACCGAGAAGCTTGTCTCCATCCAGTTTGATTTGTTCAGCGTCCAGGAGCGCTTTGACAGCTCGTGGGTTCTTCGCCTTAGCTCCATGCAGCGCTTCGTTCAACTTAGCGTCGAGAGCTTGCTGCTGAAGCTTTTCCTGATACTTGGTATCTTTGTCAGCGTTCTCTTGTTTCAAACGGTCAATTTCATCAGAGAGGTCTTTGCTGTCCTTTGCCGTTTTCTTCAAGTCGTCCAGCTGCGTATCACGGTCTTTCAGTTGAGACTTCAGTTCCTTGTTATCCGCATTGACTGCATCAAACTTGTCTTTCGGGAACCAATTGCCATCACTGACGACTGCAATCTTTTTATCTCCAGCTTTTACAGACACCTGTTGATACAATTCTTCGCCAAGCAATTCTTTTAAATCCATTTCCATTCTCTCCTTTTGTTGATGTTTTTTGGCGTGTCACACCTCACGCAGAAAGGGTACGCTTCTTTTGGGTCTAGCCTTTAAAAAGACCGGATGCTCTTAAGCCCGAACCGGCAGATGATGGATCACCAAACCTTTCTCGAATTTGACTTATGGTAAAGCACAATCCATCACCTCCTCAAAGTATTTAAGCTGAAGCAAACTCCTTATACCATTCCTCATACGTCACAAAAGGAATGACCGTGCTCGGCGGCTGCAGCTCTTTCGTCGCCTTCTTGACAGCTTGCTTATACGTCATGCTCTCATCAGCCATATACTGCTCAATGCGGTCTGCAAGCTTCTGCTGATACTTGTCGTCCATGTAATCACGGCCCCTGCGATATTCCGGAAGCTTTCCGTTGATTTTGTAGATCACGACGCATCGGCAATTGATAGAGAGCGATGCAGCATCGACGCCGACCCATAAGCGAGGAGCCAGTGTGTAATTCGTCTTGTAATGAAAGACGCCGTTCTTGTCTGCATCCTGGCCATCGAGTTTCCGGTGGGATTTCCGCACCCGGGTATCAAGCGATGACGTCCACACCTTGGTCGCTTTGCTGTACGCGGATGCTTCTTCGAATACTTTCTCCCCAGCAATACTCCGGGCGCGTCCTGCCTCTGTCCTGGCGACTGTACGTGCTTTGTTGCTTGAGAAGCCGAGGACTCGCTCTAATCGCTTCGCCATCACCCAATAGCTTTCGCCGGCTTGAATGCCCTCAGCGAGCTCGATATTGATTTTGCGCACCGTCTCGTTTCGATGTTGCTGCAGAATCTTTGGCAAGGTGAGCTCAGCAATCGGATTCAGTAGCACTTCCTTGACCGTTGCTGGTGAAGGTAGGCTGAATCCTTGCGCGGCTGGTGGCTGCACTTGCGAAATCAGATAAGCTGAGAGCAAATACTTCTCCAGGTACTGCGTCTCCTGAAGGGCTCGCATATCCTTCACAATCTGCCGATAGTCATCCGTTAGCATCTGTGTGATCCGTGCCATTTCCTTGTCGAATCGATTGTATTTCACCATTTCAGTCGATGTGAGCTTGCCATCCTTCTCGTATTTCTCAAACATACGGGATAGTTGGTCCAAAATGGTCTTGAGGCGCCGGTTAAAGACTCGCTCTAAATCATCCTCAGCTTCCATCAGTTTTTTATCGAGTAGATCCTCGATGTCGAATTGGTTCATTGCTTCCTCACGCCCGTTCCTTTACAGGAAGGACACTGAATCTGTTTGGCGGTCGCTGGACTCGTTATCTTGCCGTCACCGTTACACTCCGGACAAGGAAACTCGTCATTGCCATTAGTTTGCTCTTGAGCGTTTGATGAACTGGCGCCGCCATTTGGTTCGTCGTCCTCGTTCAAGGGCGGCAATGATTCCCCGAAGCGTATCGCTTCTTCTTCCAGTCGCCGCATCTCCAGTTCGACATCTTTCACCCACGGATGGTTTTCGAGAATGGTTTCCTTGCTGGCAATACCCGCTGAATTCTGCCCCATCTCGATTTGCTCGGCCTCATTGGTGAGCATCGACTTATTGAAAGTGAACGTCAGGTCCTTATAGTCATGGTCCTTTTTCTCGGTGATGTTGATATATTCGACCAGGAACCACGCAAAGTGCTTGAGGCCCTTCGTGAACTTCCGTTCCATGACGCTCGCTTTCATGTCCAGCAGCTGGAACAACTGCCGAAGGGCGACCCCGGACGGCGCATTGCCGAACTTGTCCATGGAAACATCAGCGCCTTGGCCAAAGTAAAAAATATCCTTCGTGTAACGATCGAGCACACTGTCTACGGCTGTTACCGGCACTTCTGCCTGTTTGGTATCAACGCCGCCGTCTTTGTCCGTAGCAATCATCTTGAAGCGTTTTAGGTTCGTCATGAACTCTTTTAGGTTGGTGCCCTGATAGCCTTTGAGGATATAGATCAGCGATTGCATTTCATCCAGCGTATTCAGTGTGTCGGAAGTAATCAGGTCATAGGCATCAATGTAATTCTTATAGAACTTCAAATCACCGAGCCGTTCTTCGTTATTGATGAACTCAACGAACGGGACCTCTTCCCAGCCATAGCCTGTGCCGTTGTAATAAAAGTGAGGCGCCGGATTGACTTCTTCCGACACATCAAAGTAAATCTCGCCTTCGATAATCTCGAAATAGGTCACTTGCTGCTTATCCCAAAGCTCGACTTGCTAGTCTTATCATCAACGCTATACACGCGGATGGCATGCAGCAGGTTCTTCTGCTTAGACCGGTCATAGATTGGGATGACTTCCTCTTTCGGAATGCGGATATAATCAAACAGGCCATCAGCATCAATATATGGATGCAGCCATTCGCGCCCTTTGTTCGATACGTTCTTGATCAGTTCCGGAATCACGTCCTCAAATTCATCTGAGAGCATTTCCGTCACTTTCTCAAGCAGTTTCGCATCATCTGACTTGGAACCAATCGTGATGGGCTTGCCAGCCAAATAGCCGGTCTTCTGATCAACCAGGAGCTTGTGGAATCCTGAGGACAGTTTGTTGTTCTTGGCATCCCGGTCGGCTGTCTTCTGGTTGTTTTCGCCATATTTATAGATCACGCGGCTTTGAATGTCGGTTTCGCCCATGTAATAACGGACGCCTTCGTCATCCCCTTTAGTGGACTCGACATGCTTATCGACCATCTGTTTGACGATATCCTCCGTCAATGGCTTGCCCTCTTTAATGACTTCAATCAGTTCTTCTGTATGGGTTGGATCTCCTGGATACATGCATTCACCTCTTTTACGTTAGGATCCACATCGAATCTTTCGGACGATAGAACGCCAAAACGACCGCATCCGCCCTATCAGGGGATTGCAGTCCGCGCTTCTTCATATCCTCTTTTCGTTCCAATGCGATTTTGCCTTTGCTGGTCATCCGGTACTTGCGGGAAGTGAGCTGTGAAATGAGCTTGTCGTCATTCGGGAAGTCGACTGTACTCGGGCCGCCTTGCAGATGCCTGGATAGATTATCATTCAGCATCTCCCGAACCACGCCCCATTGCTCGGTCCCGACATTCTCGTAATGTTCAAAGTCGTTTGCTTTGCCGTTATTCACGACCGGATAGACTTTATATGGAAGCCGCTGCTCGTAAATGGCTTCTTTCAATTGGTCAGTTACACCACCACCGACGCCGCTGTCATCCACTTTGATGTAAATCTCTCTCAAATGAGGATGAGCTCGCATCAATTCACGAGCCGTCGCCAGCACATTACCGGTCGTTGCGGTCGTGTCTTGTTTTCGATAGGTAGCGAGTGGCAGCACTTTCTCGCCGATGCGTGGGGCTATGATCGTTTCATCATCACCAAAACGCGCCACATCGACGCCGAGATCTGCAATGGTCCATTCGGGAGAAATGTTTAGGCTTGCTGATACGGCTACATCGACAATCTCCAATGGAATGAACGCATCTGCCTCAGCTCGTGGAAAGTCGCCGAAAATCCGTACTCTCGCCACATCGCTATCTCGACCGTACTTATCAAGTAGCATCTCAATATTCTTCTTGCTGGTCCGGCTGCTGTCCATACTGGAAACCTTATGCGTTTTGTAATGATGCCGGTCTTTGTTGTGTGAATCATAGAACGTGCCGCTGGTGCGTGTTGGGTTTCCGAACATGACCAGCTTGTTGTATTCTCCCGAGAGCGTCCCGAGAATGGCTTCCATGATGTCGTCTGCTACCCCGGATGCTTCGTCCACGATGAAAAGCATGTGGTCTTCGTGAAAGCCCTGCATGTTCTCAGGCTTCGTAGCAGTCCGAGCAGTAGCAAACCAGCGTTCTTCGTATTTCCGCATATAGATTTTCGTTTTGGTCCATTTCAGCAGCGTTTTCAACAGGGGGCTTTTCGATTGCCATTTGCTGACCTCGGCCCACAGGACATCGTGTAACTGCTGTTTGGTCGGGGCGGTAGCAATGACCTTCGGGAAAGGGAAACACGTCAGGAACCATAGCGTAATGACGGCTTCTAATCCCGTTTTCCCAACACCCTGACCCGAACGGACGGAAACGTGCGTATTATCGACGATGTCCTGCAGCACTTGCATTTGCCATGTATCCGGCTCAAAACTGCATACTTCCCTGGCGAATGTCCAAGGCTCTTTGCGGTAAACGTGAATGCGCTTTTTAAACTTTTCCATTCTACTCATCAGCTGTCACCGCATCTACCCAGTCATCAATGGCGTCGTCATAATCGCCAGAGTCTTCAAGTTTTAATCGTTCAATTTCGACTCTCATCTTCTCAGCCTTCAATTCATCAATCGACAGCAGACGCTTACTCAGCTCCTGCATGGCCTTCTGCTTATCATGAAGCTTTAGGGATATTCCATCTCGTCCCTGTTTGACTTCGCTGATCAGAGTGCCGTCTACGGATGCTGAATCGTTGAGATGGATGAAGCTTTCTTTGAACGTAATCTCCGCACCTTCTTTATCTGTCATGACTTGACCATGCTTATCTCTGACCACGATTTCTCGTGAGCCAAATTCCAGGAAGTCATTGATGTCCGCAAAGGCCATTTTCATATACTCGCGGGCTAAGTCTCCTGCATCGATGAACAGCTCATTCTGCATTTCTGCTTTGAGCCTTCGTATCTCGCTCTTTATGCTAGGATTCGTTAGGGCTCGTGAGCCTTCTACTCTCGCTGTTGAATATGCACATCCATATGTTTCTTGATATGCCTTCGTAGCATTGAAATGCCTGATGTAATGCAGACAAAACTGCTGTTGCTTTTCGTTAAGCTCAGATGATTCAATCACAGGGTTTCGGGTTGCAACCTTCGTGCTTTTGGTTGCATCCTTTTTGCTAGATGCACCCGTTGAACCTCTGGACCATCCTTCGCGGCTCTTTCTGCTTTTCAGCGTCCCTAGTTTCAGGCTGTGCTTTTCAGCCAGAGCTGCCAGTGTAATCTTGTTGGATTCCCATTCACTCCGAACCGCTTGCCAATCCATCTACATCACCGCCGCCTCCATTCATCCGTTGCATGGTGTATCACCTCTTTCGCGCTATTTGCATTTCCAGACGTAAAAAAGCCTCCCGATGTGTATCGAAAGGCTTTCAAGATTGGGGAATAAATCCCGTATTTTATTTGCAGGCCCCGTCCAGGTGTGTCGCTCGAACAACCTTCCGCGCCGACCTGCCTCCCATTGTACTATGCGCAGATTTCGCAATTCAACAATTGCCGGAAGTGGTCGTTTTGGCATAATTGGCTGATAATGTCCTCTTTGACATCTCGCACTTTATCACGTGACATTTCAAGGTGAGTGCCGATTTTGCGATAACTCATTCCTTCAAGCATGCAATCGAATACAATCTTATTCTTTTCTCCTGCTAAGAAATCTGGAGCCTTCTCCACGGCATAGATATAGGCCTCGTATTTCTTTAGACGGTCCCATTGCCTCTTGTCACGCAGATCCATAGCTTCCATTTCTGCTGCGCTACGAATAGAAGATCCTTTGGGCATAGCAGCATCAATGCCGTACTGTGCAACTCCCCAGCTGTTCATCGGGGGATGATAACCGTATATTATCATTTGCAAGCGAGTGACTTCGTTTTTCATCCATCGGTAATCCCTAATCAATTGCTCCATATCATTAAAACTCATCCAAACTCCCCCTATCGTCTTCTTCGATATGCTCCGCCTTGCTTCTGATATGTCTCCCGATTTACACCCATGATTTCTTCCCATTCCTTGCGACTGAGCTTCTCTTTTGGTTTCTCCCTTACCACGTCATTCCGCGGGCTCTTCGCGTCTGAGCGGCTAACTGTGAGCCCTTTTTCTTTAAGCTGGTCTTGTGTGGTTCTCATCAGCATCATTCTCCTTCTTGAAAATAAAAAAGAGGACACAAAACAGCCTTTAAGCTGTCTTGTGTCCTCCAGTTGACTGGTGGGACTATAATTTTCTCAAATAAGTATTGGTTAATTCTATTCCATTTTTCAAGATGCCTTGATTAAATTTCAAGGGAATCGTATTTGCGACAAATTCGTTTCCTAAAGAATCTTTGCCCCTGATTTGCAAAACAGCTTCACAAAAGAGTTTGTTTACAGGTCTAATCATTATAAGTAACCCGTGAAATTCTCTAGGTTCTCCTTCGATTACAACGTGTACAAAGTTATTCCAATATTTCTCAATAACAAGATCATCAGATGAAATTATTATTTGATCTATTTGATGGAAGACTGAATTAGAATTTTCTATTACAAGCCAAGATGCACTATTAGAGATGCCTTTTGTATAAGAAATTTTAAAAATTGGTATTTGGCTAAACTCCCATTGGTCTTTTTGTAAATTTATCTGTTTTTTTATAAGTGTGGTATTTACAGTAGCTATTACCGCTGCTACAACAGCAACTACTGCAATCGCTAATTGGATGTAGTCGCTATTCACTGCTTTCCCCCTTATCTAATCTGCATAATTATGTCCTCCAGTTGACTAGTAGACACAATTACGTCATTAAATAATAAAATCTTCCTTTTTTAAATTTTCGAAATCCAAAAGAATTTCTCGCATTAATACGTTATTAAACCCAACCATTTTCATATATTCTACAAAATCTTCTTTATCAAAGTTTTTATACGTCAATACATAGAATAGATAAAATAATACTGTACTTTTATCTATGTGCATTAATTCATTATCGTCTGAAAGCCACTTTTCAAAAAAACTTATTATACTTTCTTTATTCTCCTGTAAAATAGAATCTAACTCTGCGATTGTTTTAATATTGAAATGACTCAAAGCTCCGAGGTTATAAGGTTTATAGGAGTAATAGTTCTCTATATGAACGTTATTTTTTATATTTTCCATACTATTAGATATTTCATCGACTATAGATGACTTTTCCATATACTCGGATAAGGAAATCTTATCAATGGCGACATTTAAAGTTTGATTTTCTAATTTAAGTTCTACTTCTTTTTCGTAATTTTCGAGAAACTCTTTTATTCTATAAAATTCATTATCTGCTATTTCGAGTAGACTAGATATCCTGGAAAAATCTCTTCTTATACCTTCCGGCAATTCATTTTTTGTTTTATATCCTAAATCGTGTTCGATTTCTGCCCATGCATGCTGTAATATTGATCTTATTTGAATTTCAAATTTTATATCTTTAAAATCTTTGTATTCGATAAATTCTAGTCTTTCTTCTTTAAATTCTACAACAAAATGTAAAGAAGAATAGCCAAATCTATCGGGATCTGTAATTCTTTTATCAACTGAATTCTCTTCATCAATTTTAAATTCTTTTTCTATTATTTTCGCTATTAAATCCACATCTATATTAAAATAAGTTATTATTCTTATTCCAACAATATCAGTTATATCTTTAAGTTCATTGTATTTATCTTCTTTTTTGCTTATTTTGTTCTCCAAGCTTTTCTTTTCTTTAACTCTGGCTTGAACATCATGAACAATTATAGCGTTTTCTTTTATAAGTATTTCGATTAAAGTCTTTAGTCTCGGCTTTAACGCTTCTAATATAGTTAAGTTTTTTTCAAAATCATTAATGATTTTCTCTTTAGTCAAAACTCTTCCCCCTCATCAAAGTTCACACGCCGGACTTTCCCCTCATGCGTCTTGATTCTTGTCTCAGCATGAGGTGGTAGCGCCCCGAGCTTGACCTTGCCGTTTGAAATCAATAGCACATGGCTTCCCGGTAATTCCAGTATATCCAAAATCAGTTCGCCTGTCTCCGAAATTTTAACATCTTGTAAGCGCATTGGATCCCTCCATCCTCTATCTCTTCGCTTAGTAGCTAATCAGCACATCCACGCGTGGCGTCATGCTATACAGTTTCTTCACCGTTATGCTGACCACTTGGCTGTCGTCCTGCCAAATAACCTTGAACAATCCATCCTTCACACCCTTCGCTAGATTATCAACGTCCGGCTTTGTAGTCGGCAGCAATAACCCTGCGGCAATAAGCTCCTGTTTCGGCCGCGTCTGATACTTCTTCGGTGTCGGCTGATAGAATGTCAGCTCCAAGTGTATCGGACCCTGAATGAGCTCCTGTGGCTTGTGCTGGGATGCAACGAGCTTCACGTATTGTTTGAAGTCCCGTGATTTTGCCGGATCGTAGAGAACCGTCTTGCCGGTGAAGCTTTTTCCGGCTCGGGGACGACCCTGGGCGACTGGCTGTCCGACTATTTCGAATGCAATTTGGTTCATCATTTAACACTCCGGAATATTTTATCCAGTTCCTCTTCGTGCTTTTTCGCTTTATACTCTATCTCGCTCATAACTTCGAAATAAGCTACAGAGTCGGTGGCAATTCCATAGATTGCGTTGCTGCCTTCTCCGCCGTTGAAAAGGATGTATTCTTCGTATTCAAGGTTGTTCATAACTTCGCTCATCGCTTCTTGGACATTGTTGGCCTTCACGGTTCTCACAACTGCCTTGCCGATGCCTTTAATGTGATATTGAATGCAAATGTTCTCCACGCTATTACCCCCTCAATTAATCTGCAGCAGTCGATCATACTCGTCGACCAGCCGCCGTTCTTCCATGTCCTCGAAATAGCTTTCGGGTTTCCCTGTCATCACAGACAGGCTGGTGATCATGCCTTGTCTATCCTCTTCAGTCATTGCTTTGCTCCTTTCAACTTCTTCAGCCTTTCCCCCATTGCTGACAACTTTTTATCCCGTTTTCGGATTTCGGATTTTAGATAAGCAATCTCGGTATTCTCTGAAGAGTTACCCGGCTGAATAGAAATGTTCATCTTGTTTAGCAGTCGCGTAAGTTTCTTAACACTAATTGTTTGTTGAGACGCTAGAGCCCGTGACAGTTCTTCTTGTGCAGCTGTGTAGGTCGTGCCTTTTGACCAAGTCAATATCCGGACTCCTGACGTTCCCAGTTGATTTGGTTCTTGCTCTGATACGCTTCAACAATCTGCTCTTCCTTAAAGCCAAGCACGTTCCCAAGCTCCAGGAACGATTCCAGCAGCAGCGCGTAATAGACGGTCAGTGCAACATCGCCTTTAATCCCTTGCATGCGGTAAGTCTTGCTCAAGAGCGCGAGCTGTTCATTGACGACCAGAAATGCATCCGTCACATCAGGCTCCCCGTCAGTAAGCTGCCCTCGGAAGTAGTTTCCGAGCAGATGATACTCTTTGAAATTCAAATCGTTCCCGATCGATAAAACGAAGTGAAGGATGTCGACGAATTCCTCAAGCAATGGATTTTTAATTTCATAGCTATCGAACACTTCGCTATATTCTTCATGACCAATAATAGATTCTCGAACTTCTGTGCGCGGCTCCTGATCGGTACTCCAGAACTTCCACGACCGCTGTTCATTCGCACATTCGCCTAACTCAACGCCTAATGCCAGCATCTTTTTCTTCAACCGGTCTTCACCCGGTTGTACCGGATGCTTCCCTGTAATCTCCGCATCCAGCGGCCGTTGCTTTTCAAATAGATTGCTGATTCCCACGTGAACACTCCCCTTAATCATCAGATTCTTCGCTGATCATGACTTCCAAATCCAAGTCCGGATTCTCGACTTCCAGTTCGTCAGCGATGCGCTCCTCAGCTTCGCTGACTGGTATGAGCTGCCCGTTGTATTCGATGTTTGGCTCTTGGCACCCAGCGAGTGCTAGGGCCGATACAGCTGCAATGAGGATGATGGATTTCTTTTTCATTCAACCTCACCTCTCTTTTCTTGCTGGTGTAGCTGCTGAATCTCCATTCCTGCCAACATGCCTGTAATCAACGCGACCATCATGCCACCGATTAAAATTCCCATCATGCTATTTCCTCCTCTTTCATCCGAATGATTTTAAAAGCCAGCCCAGCACCATGGCCGCAGCTAGTGCGACCGCCAGGCAAATATATGTGAGCATCTGCATTCTCCTTTAGGTGACAATTGCGTCGCGCCCATAGCTATTTCATAAATACAAGCCAGTGAGTTTTACTGCGCTTATTTCCAATTAACGGTTTAGCGCTGATTGCTTTCAACACCTGGCCAAGTTTTACCTGTTCTTCATTCCACTTAAAAATAAGTGTGCCGTTCGGTTTGAGAACTCGCATACATTCATCGAATCCTTTTGCAATGTCTCCTTGCCAATTGTCTGGATCTAGCTTCCCGTATTTCTTGGCCAACCATGAATCATCACCGGCTTTAAGCAGATGCGGTGGGTCGAATACCACCATGTAGAAACTTTCATCCTGAAAGGGCATATCGCGAAAATCAGCGATAATATCCGGTTTTACTTCCAACGTCCGGCCGTCGCATAGAACGTCGCTTAATTCGCGCTTATCCATGTAAGTTACACCTTCATGCTGTTTATCGAACCAAAACATTCTGCTTCCGCAACAGGCATCTAATATCTTTGACATGTCTTTACTCCTTTCTTTTTCCATAATTTGAAGGTATATCAATATTTTTGACGAATAGTAATTGAGTTGAGGATAGGAGGTGAAACAAATGGAACAAATGAAATCTTATATAATTTCATACGACTTAGTAGGCCCTGCTAGAGATTATGAGTCTTTGATTGATAAGATAAAATCTTATAGCACTTGGGCAACCCCTCTTGAATCGGTTTGGTTAATACGAAGCAGAAAAACCGCAGGTGAAATTCGAACTGATTTAAAAGCTACTCTTGATTCAGATGATAAATTGATTGTCATCCAGCATAAAGATGATTGGGCTTCTAAGGGCATTTCTAAAACAGTATCAAACTGGATGCATGATAATTTTTAAGAGATTGCCGGCAATTAGCCGGCTTTTTTTATTTTTTTCACTTTCACCATTAACGGCGCCTTCACGCCGCCACCTCCATCTCCATATGCTTCTCCAAAATCGAGATAGCCGTTCTCCGGTTCGGATGCAGCTGGCTCATAAGCTCCTCGCAACGATCTTCCAAAGTCCGATCATTTTCCCCTATTGCTTGCCAAGCACCCATTGTCAGTACGAGCTGATTTAGCAGGTACTCGCGGCGTTTGATGTAGTCCATTTGAGTTTTGTCCATTATCTTTTGAACCTCCAGTCTTCGCCTTCTGCATCCATGAGATAATTTCCGCACCTTCCAATCAGCCGGCTTTGCGCTGCATAACCAATTCTGTCAGCAAGCGTGCCGCGATCTTCGTTGCTGTTGAACACGATAGGCATTTGTTTTTTATAACGTTCGTTGATGATGTTGTAATAAAGCATTTCTTTGGCTTCTGTGGGTTTCGCTTTTCCAATGTCATCCCATACCAGGATGTCTGCATTCATGACGCCATGCATGAGCTTGCTGAATGTCTCGCCGTCATCGTTCATGCGTTTGGCAGCCATGGCATCATCGGTGAATTCAACGTCTGAAATGATCAGTACGTTAAAACCGAGTTTAATCAGTCGTTTGCTGAGTGCGATATGCAGATGTGTTTTTCCAACTCCGAAACTATTGTGTTGGGTTTTTAGCGCCGATCGACTTTCGGACTCTGCTGAACGAATCCGCTGTTCACCGAGAGTAGCAATCAACCCGAAATTCTCCATACCTTTTTCCTGCAATTCTTTTTTGTTCGCTGGAAAGGATGTAAGATAGTCTTCCGTCATGCTCAGCATAAGCGTCTGCATTTCTGTTTCCTGCTTATAGTTCTCCAGTGTGACTTTTGTAAATTCTTCTGGAATAGCAGCGCTCTTAAAGCGTTTTCTCCAAGCTTTCCGTTCTTTACATTCGCAATCCTTAAAGACTTCGTAGCTAACACTTGGGCGCTCGTCGTAATGGCTGAAGACAATTAGTGTGTCTTTGCAGATATCACACTCATACTCAACCGCCCCAAGCTGCTCGATCTCGTTTGGCGGCTGCAAGGACATCTTCTGCGCTCTTTCCTGAAGTTCGGCCAGGATATCGTCCATTTTTTTCATTACGTTTGTCTCCCTTCAGACTTGCTGAGTGCTGGTCTTGTTTGTTGCGCTCAAATGTTTCGTCAGCAGCCAATACGCCAGCCAGTGTTGTGATCCGCTGCGCATCCCAAGTTTTTAGAATCGCGTCTGCGAAATTCATCTTGTTCCGCGCATTCGCTTCGACCGAACGTTTCAATGCCTCATGAACCAACTCCTCAGATGATTCATCAATCATGATGGAAATTCGTTCGGCAATATGGGGAACTAAGTGGCTGATGTTTTGTTCATAGAAACGGAATGCTTTACCAGCATCCGCAACAACCGGTTTTAGATCTGGCCCTTGATGATGTTGTTCTTTTTCTTTTTCTTTATCCTTATCTTTCTCTTTATCTCTTATCTCTTGTTTGCATAGACTATCTGTACTGTATGGATACTGTATCGATACAGTATCTGCTTTTATTGCATTTGCTATGTCGAGATAATTTGAAGCGAAAGGAATGTGTTTGACTGAGCGTAATTCCTCTTCCACTCGAGCAACTACTTTCGGACTGTTATTCCAATTATGTCGAGCCCAGTTAAGAAGCATAATTTCTTTTGTATCATCGTTATAATCAATCTTTCCGTAATCAACGAACCGCTGTAGTAGTTTTTCTACCGTCTCACGGTTATAGCCGGTTTCTGTTTCGATGATTCGTTTTGGCAGCTCGTAAATACCGATTTGCGATGCCTTGCTGTTGGTCATCAAATATATATAGAAATACTTTTCTTCTGGGGTTAGATCCAAAACAAACCCATCTTGCCAATAACCAACTTGCACTTGCCGATATTTGCTCATCCTTCTTCCTCCTCTAAAAAAGAAAGGAGAGTCCCTCAACTCTCCCTATTTACTTAAACCAAAGTTTGTTCGTGTGCACTTGGCTTTTTAGGCTTCTCTTCTTTCTTCTGTTCCGTCACTTCCGGCTCAGTGGTTTCTGGATCATCCATGACCGTGTAGTCCGTCACATCAATCACATCGCTCATATCTTGGCTTAGCTCAGTCTTAATTGTTGAATCAGCTTCGACCGTCTTCTGCAGCTCAATAGATTTCGGAGCGTATTTCAGAACTTCTTTTAAGACCGTCTTCTTGGCCATGGCGTCGTAGTTGGTTTTCCATGGGCTGGTCCAGCCTTTTTGAACAGCCTGCGAGAATTTCTTAGCGTGATGATCAATGCGTTCTCTCGTCCAGTACACAAAGTCATAACCGCCATTTTGCAGATGATAGACCGCGTAATAGCCGATTGGTTCGCCAGTAGGAATGGCGGCCGGCTTGTGCACCAAGTCTTTGACTAAGCCGTAGCTGAATTCGAACTCATCGTCTTCATAAACCTCATGGGCGTAAATCGCTTTGTATTGACCGCTGCGCACCGCTAAGTCGATGAGTCCCTTGTAACCCAACTGGAACTGCACTTGCTTGCCATAAGGAATCAGGTAAGCCTGCCCAAGTCCTGTGTTTGGCTCCACGCCGAGCTGTGCTGATTGCATGATGGCTGCTAGGAAAGATGTTTGGTCACATTCCAGAAGCTTTGGCGTGGTGCGAACAGCTGTTAAAGCGATACGAGCGATGCGATCCGCATCCATATGCTTTGGAAGAGCACGCTGAATCTCGGGGCCCATCCGTTTGAGTAGAGCATTCAGTGTTTGTTCCGGCTTCACTTCTTTGTTCGCCACGCTGTTTTTGTTCTGATTTGCTAATTGGTTTTTGATTGCTTCATTTGTTGCCATGAATGATTTCCTCCTATTGAACCGTGAACCGACGGGCGGTCGACGTATTCGTGTATTGTTTGTATAATTTCGGGTGATCGGCTTTCAGACTCTTTGCATCAAGTTTGTTGGTCTGATAGCTTTTCCATTTCACTACCCGATTGAGCGTGAAGCCTTTTTCGTTCTCGCCCATCATTGCCTTGATTTGATTCTCATATTCCTGTTTTTGGGTTTTGCAGATTTTCAAGTCTTCATTGAGTTGATCAATTGCATCTAACATTTGCTCGACGTCTTTGCCAAGCTTAATTTGACTGCTCGGTTGCTCTTCGGGATACAAGGCTTTCAGTAAGTTGCTTGAAGCCTCAGAACCATCGAAGACGGGTGGTACTTCTGCCAGAACATGATTAACCCAGAAATCTTCTTCTATACCAATGAGGTACTGGATCAACTCTTCGTCGCGTTCGATTTTCTTATGGATGAACTTATTGCCGCCTACTAATACTGCGATATGCCATGCTTTGTAGCCTGTTACGGCCATGTAGTGCTGGCATTGGAGTAAATACGCAGCTGGGACTTCTTCATCCTCCCACTCGCCTCTCAGGAACTCAGAAGCCGTTTTGCATTCAAGCCCTTCTTCTTTCCCAACAATCAGCCTGTCAACGTTCGCCAGCATGAAAGGATGCTTGGGATGCTGCAGAATGGCGTTGCGCTTTCGGACTCGAATGCCTGTACGAATTGAGAACTCTTGGGCGACAATGTCTTCCATGACATTCCCCCAGTACGCGGCTTCGCCAGCCGTGCCTTCTTCCGTTGATTGACCGGTCTTATCAAGGTAGACTCCAACAGGAGACTTCCATTTGTTCAATCCAGCAATGGCTGAAACGTCACTGCCACCAATGCCTTTCTTACGTTGCTCGAGCCAATCTTCGCGGCTTAGATCCCGCGTATCAGCAAGTAATAATGCTCGCATTGATATCCCTCCATTTTCTGTGCTAAAATAGCGATATAAGTTGTTTTTTCAGCCCACGCCAATGGGTCTGTGTAGCCGGTTGCTTTTTAAGCAGCTGGCTATTTTATTGCCTTGAAGAATTCAGCGCCGACGACTTCGATTAAGTAGTCTTCCATGTTGTCTTGAAGCACTACGCGACCTGCCTTGTCTTCAAACCACGTGTCGCCTGTTTGGATCTCCGAACCGAAGTGATCTTCAATCGGATGATCGTTCTCGACCTCGATAGAGATTTCCGAGCTCTCGAAGCGTGCATCTGTAACTGGATAGCCTGTCAGCATGCAGCGTTCTACGTCTGGATGAGTCATTCTCTATCACCTCCCTCTGATGGTTGAATCCCATCAATCAGACCAGGAACGGAAACGGGGAACATTCCTGGGCTGATTGACGAGAGTCAAAGCTCTCGAGTATAATTGAAGTAACCTTTTTTAATTTTATTGGCGGCTGATTTCCCAAGATCAGTCGTCATTTTTTTGTGCATTTATCGAACCGAACTGCGTGCCAACTAAGAAGCAAAGGAACCCCACAAGACCAGTAGCGATGAGCGTGTGTAATGCTTCGCCGGTTTGGATCATTGCAGATAACCTTTCGAGCGTAGTTGAATGTGGTGCTTGTGCCAGGTTTCGTTGTAACTGATAGAAGCTTCTTCACAGACCACAACGACCAGATGCTCTAATGATGTAATGGCCTCGACCGCCTCTTCCAATACCTTCTCGATTTGTGGCGAGTGCCATGACGATAAGCTCTGGAATGGCTGCGCAAAACTCAGCGCTTTGATTGCCTCGTAAGCTTCTTTGATTTCTTCAAGCGTCTTCTCCCTTACCGCCGAGCGATGCAGATCCACGTTTGGGCCGTCCAGCCACATCGGTCCGGTTTTCGTATACTGACTTCTTAAAGCGAGTGCGAAGCGTGGATTGTCGTGTTTCGCCATCAGGTTCTGGGCGATATCTTGCGGAATGTTACGAGCACCGCCTTCATACTTCGTGACAGCCTCTCGTGATACGTTCAGCTCCATCGCCATTTGCTGCTGTGTTTCATCGCCGCGCATTTCGCGCATGGCTTGTGTTAATCGGTTCTTTGTCATTGTCATCATCCTCCTGTGTCCCATTTGAATGGAATTTTCTATTCAGACGTACCAAAATAACTTGTTGAAACGCTTATACTTAAATTACAGACAAGGAACGCTTCCTCTTCTGGAGCGCCGGTGTATTATCCTCAATCCACTTGAACAGCTTGTCTGTGTAGATTTTTGTTCCGAACTCTCGGCAGACTGGAAAGTCTGAACGGCCCATCAGCTCATACATCTTCGAATGGCTGACCCTCAGCAACGCCTTCGCTTCTTCCACTGTTAGAAAGTGCGGTAGCTCCTCCCTCGGAGCTAAGTCTTTCAAGGCCGCCTGTACTTCCGAACGAATTTCTTCTTGCAAGACTTGCCGTAAATCCTCGACGGTTAATGTCACGAGCATGGTTTCCACGTTTATCACTCCTCACGGGCGCTCCCTCGCGCCTTTTTTCTTTATCCTTATGTTCAAATAGTTAAATTTGTCCTTTCTTAACTTTGTCGGCCAATGCGCGGGAATAATTATCAATGCGTTCTTTTCTTTTAGGTTTCTGAGTTTTTGAAAGATATCTTTCAACCTCTTTGTCGCTGATATAAGATAGTCGAGCCATAAATGTTTTCATCGCTTTAATGCTCCTTTCTTATTTCCATCTCTTGTTCAAATAGCCAACCTTTCAGATAAGAACTTGTTGATGAAGTAAAGTTGTCCTTTACCGGTCACCTTAGGCGTATACTTGGTGTAAGTGGTGCCATCGCTTGATGTGTGCAATCGGGTCTGAATTTCAAACAGCTTCATATTCATCGATCTCTGAGAGGGCTTGTTCCAGTAGGCTTTACTATTAAGTAAGTAACCCTCTTCTCTCAGTACTTCGAAGAGTCTGTTCTGCCCCATGTTCAATCCTCGCTGGCTTAATATCGTTGCCAAATCCTTAATCAACACAGCGTTTTCACTAACCTGTATGGCTTCGGCCAAGAACACTTTCTTTTCGTCTGCTTTGACCTTCGCTTCGAGTTGAACTATTTTTTGCTGCTGAAAGTCCATGGCGCGTTTGATGACCATTTCAGGACTGCTCCAAAATCTTTCGATTTGAAGGAAATATTGACGAGCTTCCTTTCCTTTTTCCGAGCGCTGGATCATAGCGATTTCTTTTGCCATGTCGAGTTTGATTTGGTGGTCGGTATAGAACGTCATATTGCCTTGAGCTGTCGGTCTTTTTTGACCAATAGCTATATAATCAATATTTTCTTCAAAACCGTATTCGGTCATTCTGTCGAACCACTTGTCGTAGCGTGATGCAACTTCTAAAAACTCATGAAGATCGCGGCCGCTTAAAGTAATCTCTCCAGAATCGTTCTGCGATGTGGGAATTAATTCGTTCATTCCAATTCCTCCTATCTTTTATTCAAAATTTTCTAATTAAAAACTGAGCTCGAAGTTTTTATTTGTTATAATTTACCTATCTAAAATAGATGGGAGGTGTATCCATGAGAATGCAAGCCGTTAATTCTAGCAACTTAAGAGCTGTTGGATACGACGCTGTGAATTCAATTTTGCGAATTGAATTTAAATCAGGAACTTATGATTATTTCGGTGTTCCTGAACATATCTATCGAGGTCTCATGTCTGCCGGTTCGCTGGGGAGCTACCATGCAGCAAACATAAAGAACTCTTTCAGATACCAACGTGTTTAATCCTGGTTTATGATAATAATTGCTGGGCCAGTGAACGTCTTTTCTTTCTGGCCCACTATTATTACTACTTCCTCGTAAGGATCCACATTCATTGAAACTACTGACTCTCTTTCAGATAACTCTTCGGTGAGTTGCTTCGTTGATTTTGTCAACTTCGCCATCTCCTTCTAATAATTTCTAATTTAAACCCCTCACAGGACCCGCAACTTGTTTAATATTTCCTCAGGAGTTTTGTCTTGCCTGGTGAGCAAGACTTAGTTGTTCACTCCTCTCTTAAATTGCTATTCGCTTTTTACTACGCATTTCGTGTACTTCATTATCAAAAAAAATAATCCATTGGAAGCCAAGTGCTTCAGCGATGTTCTTAGCAACCGCTACGCTTGGATCGCGTTCTCCTTGTTCAATCATTGCGTAAGTAGTACGAGCAATCCCTGATTTTTTAGCAGCTTCCTCTTGTGTTATGCCTAACTCAATGCGTTGATGTTTCAACCACTTTCTCACATTTTGCACCTCCTGTACACGTTTCGTGTATTTACTACCTAAAGATTACTACACAATTCGAGACAAGTCAATTATAAATTACGCATTTTGTGTATTTTATATATTTACACGCTACGTGTATATATACTTAAGCTATTGGAGGTGACTAATTTGCTTAGTCAGCGAATGAAAAGTTTACGCAGCAAAAAGAAATTGACCCAGTCCGAATTAGCGAAAATATTGGGTGTGGCAAGAACAACGTATGCAATGTATGAACAGGGTCAACGGGAACCGGATTATGAAACTTTACAAAAAATCGCGGACTATTTCGAAGTAACAGTTGATTACCTCCTTGGTCGCGAAGAAAAGAAAACCCCGTCTTGGAGCGACGAGGATGAATTCGACAAATGGGTAAACGATCCAGAAGTTTATAAGTTCTACAAGGAATTTAATGACAGTCCAGAAGAACGCCGTCAAGCATTGCTAGCTGTATGGGAGATATTGAAGAAGCAAAAATAAAGTAAATTTGTAAAAGGGGTCATGAGAAATGATTGAAGCCCTCGTCATATTTATACTTTTTTTATTGGCAATTTTCTTGTTTGTGTCATTTTATGAAATAATCTTGATTATAATTGGCGTCCTCATTTTTGGTTGGGGTCTTGAAAGAAATAATAATAGCGCTAAAAATCTAATATCGATTTTCGGAGCGTTGGTTTTATTCACTGGAATAGGCATGTTGTTTGTTGACTCCGATGAGCCAAACCAAGCCGAAGATGTTGTTCAAACTGAGCCTCAGATTAAAGAAGATATTGAGGAGACGAAAGAAATAGAACCAGTAACTGCAGTTGAAACTCCACCTTCAGAAGAGGCGGAAGAAGTTTTAGTTGAAGAGCCAGATGAGCCAGAAGAACCTACTGATGAAGCCTCATCTGCCCCGAAAATGGAGTGTGTTGATTTTAACAGTCATGAAGAACTTTTGGAGTATTGGTACGGTAATGGCTACTCTGCAGATAATGACCCGCACAATCTGGACGAGGACGCGAACGGAATTCCTTGTGATTCAGAAGATTTGATAAATCAAGTCGGGTCCCCCGAGCAAAGTAATTCATCTGTTTACTATGATAACTGCGCAGCTGTTAGAAGCGCTGGCGTAGCGCCAATTAGAACGGATGATGCGGGATATGGAAGCCATCTTGATCGCGATGGCGATGGGATTGCTTGCGAGCCATATTAAAAAGAAAACAGGTCGAAAATCCCTGCTTTAAAAAAGTAGGGATTTCTTATAAACTTAAATAGAACATACGTTCTTTAAAGGAGTGGCGTTATGACACGGACTTATAATAATATTGAAGAATACATAACTCAATTTCTTAGCCGGTTAGGAATTTATTACCCTCACCAGCTAAATGCAGAGGATATAGCATCAAGGTTAGGGTTAGGCATTTACTATCTACCTTTTGAATCAATGTTTATTGATGGCAATTTCTTTATTGATATCCGAAAAAACGATGCTGAACAATGGGAAGATTTCGGTCATGAACTTTGTCATGCGCTATGGCATGCTGGTGATCAAGCAATCATCCCTATTTCCATGCGTGACTATCAGGAATGGAAAGCAGATAATTTTGCTCAGCATCTCTGCATTCCTACTTTTATGCTCGACAGGCTAGAGATGCCAAACACCGATAAACGTGCCATTTGGCTTATTGTTGAAACATTTGGAGTGACTTGGGAGTTTGCTGAGAAACGACTTAGACAATATATGCAAAACTTAATGTACCGATAGACAGACCGATGGGTTAAAAGAATACCAACGGCTATCCAGCGAGAGGAAAAACTGTACCGGTAGGTGTAGTTGCTGCATGATACGGTGAGCAAGAGGGAGTGTGTGCGATGAAATGCAGAAAACTGCCCAATGGCAATTGGGAATGTTACGAAGAAGGACCGCGGGATCCGTACACGAATAAACGGAACCCCATCCGCAAACAGGCAAACAGCAAAACGGCTGCGCAAATCAAGGTGAAGGAATCCTTAAAGATTTTGGAATCCGGAATCGATGGCCGGACAGCAAACCGCGTTTTCTTCCAGGAAACGGCTGCAGAATGGTTTGAAGTCTATGCACATTCCGGTGTAAAAAAGAGCACGCTGCGCAGCCGGGATTCGACGGTGAAGCTAATTAATCGTTACATAGGCAATATGCTGATTGGCAGAATTACGCACCAACACATCCAGGACATGCTGATGGATCTTCACCGGAAAGGTTCATCAAAGTCCCAGATTACGCATGTAAAAGTCACGGCGAACTTTGTCTTTGTGCATGCTCAGAAGCAACGGCTGCGGCTGGACAATCCGGTGAACCTGGTTATTATGCCGAAACGACGGCGAACAGTAGAGGAAATTGAAAGCCAGGAATTGAAAGAGAAGTATTTCGAGCGCGAAGAACTGGAAACCTTTTTAAATGCGGCCCGGGACTTAGGCTTGATCTTTGACGAGGAATGGTTTTATCTAATCGCCTTTACCGGGCTACGAGCTGGCGAAGTCTGTTCGTTGAAATGGGTGGACATTGATTTCGAGGAAAGCCGAATCCGCATCACCAAAACAATGGACAGTCCAGGAGCCGTGGAAAATTACGAATTGACCCCTCCGAAGTCGAATCAGTCGATACGAGTGGTCGACATCGACAGCAATACATTGAGTCTCTTTAAGCGCTTAAAAATTAAGCAGATGGAGAACCGGCTCAAATATCGGAAATCAACAGACAATTACCATGACATGAACTTTGTGTTCTGCCGGCCGAAGACCGGCTATCCGTACTCGGCCAAATTCATTTACCGTCGCTATCTCCGGATCTGCGAGAAGTCGGGCATCGGGAAACGAGACGGCCCTCACCTTCTCCGTCATACGCACATCACCATGCTGACAGAAGCCGGCATCGACTTGGACACGATCATGCACCGAGTTGGCCATGCGGATGCCAAGACGACAAAAAACATTTATACGCACGTCACGAAGCGGATGAAACGGAATGCGCCGAACCAACTAAAAATTCATTACGGGGAGATCTTCGGGAAGTTTTTTGAGGCCTAATGTGCGAGTTCTGTGCGAGTGAGGGAAAAAAGACAAAACAAAAAAGCCTGAAACGTTGCTGTATCAACGTTTCAGGCTTAATTTATGGATTAATGAGTTTTACAAGCGTCGTAGAGGCCTTTTTCCTTGATCACTTTAATCAAAGTTTCGCCAATAACGGATGGTGTGTCTGCAACTTCGATTCCAGCAGCGTTCATTGCTTTAATCTTGTCTGCAGCAGTCCCTTTGCCTCCGGAAATGATCGCACCGGCGTGACCCATGCGTTTTCCTTCTGGAGCCGTTTGGCCGCCGATAAAGCCGACAACAGGTTTAGTCATATTCGCTTTAACCCATTCTGCCGCTTCTTCTTCAGCTGTTCCGCCGATTTCACCGATCATGACAACCGCATACGTATCTTCATCTTCATTGAATTCTTTCAATACATCGATAAAGTTCGTTCCGTTGACCGGGTCTCCGCCGATACCAACAGCTGTTGATTGGCCGATACCTTCTTCAGACAATTGGTGAGTCGCTTCATACGTCAATGTACCAGAGCGAGAAACAACGCCGACATGTCCTTTTTTGTGAATGTAACCAGGCATAATGCCGATCTTACATTCGTCCGGAGTGATGACACCCGGGCAGTTCGGTCCGACAAGACGTGTTTTCTTGCCTTCCATATAACGCTTCACTTTGACCATATCCAGTACCGGAATATGCTCAGTGATGCAGATTGCCATATCCAACTCAGCTTCTGTTGCTTCAAGAATTGCGTCAGCAGCAAAAGGAGCCGGCACATAAATTACAGATACATTAGCACCTGTTGCTTTTACGGCATCTTGAACTGTGTTGAATACAGGTACGCCTTCTACTTCAGTTCCGCCTTTGCCTGGTGTTACACCCGCAACGATTTTCGTTCCGTATTCAAGCATTTGCTTTGTATGGAAAAGGGCAGTTGACCCTGTAATTCCCTGTACAAGCACTTTTGTGTCTTTATTAATGTATACGCTCATTTTTGTCCCTGCCCTTCTTTAGCCTACAAGTTCTACGATCTGTTTCGCGCCATCCGCCATAGTGCCAGCAGCTACGATGTTCAGACCTGATTCGTTCAGCAGTTTTTTACCGATTTCTACGTTTGTGCCCTCAAGACGGACGACAAGTGGCACTTCCAGGCTAACTTCTTTAGCCGCTTGGATAACGCCTTCCGCAATGATGTCACACTTCATGATCCCGCCGAAAATGTTAACGAAGATTCCTTTGACATTCTTATCAGAAAGAATGATCTTGAATGCTTCCGTTACTTTCTCAGCAGTGGCACCGCCCCCAACGTCAAGGAAGTTAGCGGGTGAGCCGCCGTAATAGTTAATCGTATCCATTGTTGCCATAGCAAGGCCGGCACCGTTAACCATACAGCCGATGTTTCCGTCCAAAGAGATGTAGCTCAAGTCGTACTTGGAAGCTTCGATTTCTTTAGCATCTTCTTCATCGTAATCGCGCATTTCCATGATGTCCTGATGACGGTATAGCGCGTTTGCATCGAAGTTGAACTTCGCATCCAAAGCCACTACCTGCCCGTCGCCTGTAACGACCAATGGGTTGATTTCAACGATTGCTGCGTCTTTCTCCACATAAGCCTGGTAAAGGCCTAGCATCAATTTCGCGGCTTTGTTGACAAGCTTAGCCGGGATGTTCATGTTGAATGCCATGCGGCGAGCTTGGAAGCCAGTCAAACCGACAACAGGATCGATTGCTTCATAGAAGATACGCTCCGGTGTGTTTGCTGCCACTTCCTCGATGTCCATTCCGCCTTCTTCTGATCCCATCAAGTTGACTAGGGAAGTTTCACGGTCAAGAACTAATCCAAGGTAGTATTCTTTTTCGATGTTGCTGCCCGCTTCGATGTAAAGGCGTTTAACTTCTTTGCCTTCTGGGCCTGTCTGATGCGTTACGAGGACCTTGCCAAGCAATTCCTTCGCATATTCACGCACTTCGTCCAAGTTTTTCGCCAGCTTGACGCCGCCTGCCTTGCCTCGTCCACCTGCGTGGATTTGAGCTTTAACAACGACAACATCCGAACCAAGTTCTTTCGCTGCTTTGACTGCTTCTTCAGGTGAAAAAGCAACATGGCCTTCTGGTACTGATACGCCATATTGTTTCAGGACCTGTTTTCCCTGATATTCATGGATATTCATCTGTCATCCTCCAATCAAACATCTGTCTCTTAATTTTATTGCCTCTACCATTGTATTAAAGTTGCCATAGAATGTCCACAGCTGACAGCCACTCTGCATAAAACTTCGAATTTTCTTTCTCTTACGGTCTTTCACCCATCGATTTTACTGGCTCAAAGCTCGCGCGGTGGATTGGGCATGGGCCATGCGCTTCAAGTGCTGCGAGATGGTCTTTCGTGCCATATCCAGCATGCTTCGAGAAACCGTATTGGGGATACATTTCTGCGTACTCATCCATTAAATCATCTCGTCCGGTCTTTGCAAGAATCGATGCAGCGGCGATGCATAAACTTTTCGCATCGCCTTTGATGATCGCTTCACTAGTCATTGAAAGTGTCAGCTTCATGGCATCCGCCAATACGATGTCAGGCGGCGTACTCAAATTGTTTGCTGCTGCTTCCATCGATTGTTTTGTCGCTTGGAAAATATTCAGCCGATCGATGGCTTCAGGCGGCTGGATATGGACCGACCAACTGGTGGCCTGTTGCTTGATGAGCAGCGCCAATTCATTGCGCTTCGCTTTTGCTATTATTTTTGAATCGTCCAAACCGATGAATGCGCTGCAATCTTCCGGCAAAATGACGGCTGCCGTTACGACCGGGCCGGCAAGCGGTCCCCGGCCCGCCTCGTCGATGCCGGCAACGAGCGAAGCCGGATGTTCCTTGTACTGCCGATCAAAGCTTTGCTTGTTTTCCAAATCCCGCAGCAAAGAAAGCTTTTTGTCGAAACGGCGCTGCCAGGAGGCGAGCAATTGTTGGACGCTTTTGCGCGAATCGCTTTTCAGTTCCTCCATCCACGGCTCGAAGGCTTCGGCTTGCAGTAATTTTTCCTTGATTGATGCTGTCGTTTCCACATTGCCACTTCCTTTCACAAAAAAATAGCGGGTCCTGTTTGAGGACCCGCTGTGTTATGCCAGTTCGTCTTGTTCTGCAATCATTTCATCCCGGTAATCGAATGTGATGCGCCCGAGATGCTGGTTGCGGATATCGCGGACGATGATCTCAGCCGTCATTTCGTAATCGACTTCGTTGTCCGGTCCGATCATATAGCGTTTTTTGCCGATATGGTCGAAGGTCTTCACCAAGTCTTCATCGATGTGGTCAATGCCGTAACGATCCATCAAACGGTCCGGATAACGCTTTTCCAAAAATTTCAGCGCATAGATCGCCAGTTCCTGCATTTGGATGACCGAGTCTTTAATCGCTCCAGTCACTGCAAGTTTCTGCCCGGTCTCCTGGTCCTCAAATTTCGGCCAGAGAATCCCTGGCGTATCGAGCAATTCGATTTCCTTACCGACTTTGATCCATTGCTGTGCTTTCGTAACGCCTGGCATATTGCCCGTTTTCGCTAAGCTTTTCTTAGCGAGGCGGTTGATCAATGTCGATTTTCCGACGTTCGGGATTCCGACGATCATGGCCCGTATGGCGCGCGGCTTGATGCCTTTCGATTCCATGCGGTCCCACTTCTCTTTGAGGATTTCCTTCGAAGCTTTCGTGACTGCCTGAAGCCCTTTTCCTTCCAAGGAATTGATCGCCACGGCGCGTGTACCTTCACGTTCGAAATGCTCGATCCATTTCTTTGTTTCCCGCTCGTCAGCCATATCCATTTTATTGAGGATGATGAGGCGGGGTTTTTGCTGGATCACTTGGTCGATCATCGGATTGCGTGATGACAACGGCAAGCGTGCATCCACCAATTCGAAGATGATATCCACCAACTTCAGTTTTTCTGTTACTTCCCGGCGCGCTTTCGCCATATGTCCGGGAAACCATTGAATCGTCATGCTACCACTCCTTATTTTACGATGCCGGCTTCATCCACCGGCCAAAAAACGAAATTCGTGTTGCCGATCACTTCATCGATCGGCACCAGCCCGATATGGCGGCTGTCTTTGCTCGCCCTGCGGTTGTCCCCCATGACGAATACATAGCCGTCCGGGATGGTGGAATAGCTGGTGATGTCTTCAAGCACAAAATCTTCTGTCAAGGTGCCGGTAATGCCTGTCTTGTACTGGTCGAGATAAGGTTCTTCCACTGCTTCTCCATTTATAAAGAGCTGGTCTTCCTCATAGGCAACATGGTCGCCCGGCAATCCAATGACCCGCTTGATATAGTCTTTTTGTTCCGGAGCATGAAAGACGATGATGTCGAATCGATCCGGTTCGCCGATATTATAGCCGATTTTATTGACAATCATGCGGTCGCCGTGTTCAAGAGTCGGCATCATCGATTCACCGTCCACCACAATGGGGGTGAATAGGAAAAACCGGATAATTGCCGCAAGGTCGAACGCGATCAATAGAGCTTTGGACCATTCCCACACTTCATTTTTCTGTTTCCCTTCAGCTTCCATGCGTGTTCCTCCCCGCGCTTAATGCTTTAATTGTACAGCGAAACAAGGTGTTTAGCAAAGAAAAGAAAAGCCATCTGCCTGCATTCACTATGCTCTCTACACCCTGTAAACAGCGCATTAAAAGGCCCAGGCGATCAGCCCGGGCCTTTTAAATGCAAAAGAAGAAGGCATTAAGCCTTCTTCCCTGTTTGCGATATTAACGGATTTCTTTGATACGAGCTGCTTTACCGCGTAGGTTTCGCAAGTAGTACAATTTAGCACGACGTACTTTACCACGGCGAGTAACTTCAAGCTGAGCGATTTTCGGTGTGTGTACAGGGAATGTACGTTCAACACCTACACCGTACGAGATTTTACGGACAGTGAATGATTCACTGATTCCGCCTCCGCGACGGCTGATAACGACTCCTTCGTATACCTGGATACGTTCGCGAGTACCCTCGACAACTTTCACGTGGACGCGAACAGTATCTCCTGGACGGAAATCTGGAAGATCCGCACGAAGTTGTTCTTTAGTGATTTCAGCAATGATGTTTTGCATGTTTTTTCTCTCCTTCTACAGATGCTCTTGCAATCCGTAATCTTTGCAGCGGAACACCGTGATTCGTGTACTTTACATAAAAGTACATTCTCCATACTATCACTTCGCGCGTCCGCCTGCAAGAGCTATCGCGATTTATTTTTCGGCTTGTAAACGAGCCAATATGGTTTTCTGCTTATCGCTAAGTTCGACATGGTCAAGAAGGTCCGGGCGGCGTTCGAGCGTGCGCTTCAAGCCTTGCTCTTCGCGCCAGTCTTCAATTTTAGCGTGGTTGCCAGAAGTCAATACGTCCGGGACGGCCATGTCTCTAAAGTTCGCGGGACGCGTGTAATGCGGATGCTCCAAGAGACCGGTCGAAAAGGAATCGCGGACCGGTGAATCGCTATTGCCAAGAACACCCGGGAGCAGCCTTACAACGCTGTCGATCACGGTCATGGCTGCCAGCTCCCCGCCGGTCAATACGAAATCGCCGATGGAGATCTCGTCAGTGACCAAATGTTCGCGGATGCGTTCATCGTAGCCTTCGTAATGGCCGCAAATGAAGACCAGTTCTTCTTCACAGGCAAGTTCTTCTGCCTTCTTCTGCGTAAAGCGCTCGCCTTGTGGGCACATCAAGATGACGCGCGGCTTCTTGCCGTCATTTGTGATGCTTTCGACCGCATTGAAAACCGGTTCGGGTTTCAGCACCATGCCAGCGCCCCCGCCGAACGGATAATCATCCACTTGGCGCTTGTTGTCAGCAAATTCACGGATGTCGACAACCCCTAAAGTGACCGCGCCTTTGTCCTGTGCTTTTCTCATGATCGAATGCTGGAACACCCCTTCGAACATGGGTGGAAAAAGAGACAACACTTGAATGTTCATCATGATAACAAGCCATCCAGCACATCGATGGTGATTTTCTTTTCATCGATGTCGACGTCTTTGACCACGTCTTCGATATAAGGGATGTAATGCTTTTTGCCTTTTGCCGGCGTGACTTCCCACACGTCATTGGCGCCTGTCTCCAAAATTTCGGTCACTTCGCCAATTTCCTCGCCTTCAACAGAAAACACTTGGCAGCCGAGAATTTCGTGATGGTAAAAAGCGCCTTCTTCCAAATCGCCGAGGTCGTGTTCAGCGATCTTCAGATAGCCTTCCTTGAACGGTTCGACATCATTGATGGTTGGATAGCCTTCAAAAGATAAAAGATTGAAGTTTTTATGGGTACGGTGGCTCGCCACTTTCACCATGATCGGCTTTTTCGCACCCGCTGTAAACAAGCCAAGCTTATTGCCGATCGCAAACCGTTCTTCCGGGAAATCGGTACGGGACATCACGCGCACTTCACCGCGGATCCCGTGGGTATTGACTATTTTTCCTACGTTAAACCATTCCACGCACAAACACCCTTCCTGTATTTTTTCCTGAAAAAAAAGGAAGGAACCGGGGCTCCTTCCTTTCAATCCACAATATCAAGGTACGTTTTCTTCTTATGATAATTTCCTGCTGCTGAATAGACGACAGAGCGTACAGCTTTCGCCACACGTCCTTGCTTGCCGATGACTTTCCCTGTATCGCTTTGATGCACGGAAAGCTTGTAGACGACTCGGTTAGTGTTTTCGTCTTTTTCAACACGAACTGCTTCCGGATAATCAACTAGCGGCTTGACGATCGTTTCAATCAGCTGCTCCATAAGAACGCTCCCTTACTTGTTTAGTTTTTCGTTATGGAATTTCTCCATAATGCCGTTCTGAGAGAACAAGTTGCGTACTGTGTCAGATGGTTTAGCGCCATCGTGAAGCCATTTCAACGCCAATTCTTCGTCGATTTTAACTTCAGCTGGAACTGTCAGTGGGTTGTAAGTACCTACTGTTTTGATTTGACGGCCGTCACGTGGAGCACGTGAATCAGCGACTACGATACGGTAGAAAGGAGACTTTTTAGCTCCCATACGTTTTAAGCGAATTTTTACTGCCATTTTATAAAGCACCTCCGAATAGTTTCACACAAGATATTATATTAGCAAGCTTTAAAAGGTTTGTAAAGTATTTTTTCTTAACACTACCAAATTTACTTGAAAAGCGAGTCCAGGCCTGGCATCGACATCTTTTTCTTGCCCTTTTTGCCGGCCATTCCGGACATTTGTTTCATCATTTTCTTCATGTCTTCAAACTGCTTGAGCAGCCTGTTGACGTCTTGGATGGACGTTCCGGAACCGCGTGCAATCCGTTTTTTGCGGTTTGCATTGATGATTTCGGGAGTCGTCTTCTCCTGGATCGTCATCGAGCGGATGATCGCTTCGACGCGCCCCATTTGGCTCTCGTCCACTTTGGCGTTTTCGAGGCCTTTGATTTTACCCGCACCTGGGAGCATCTTCAAAATTTCATCGAGCGGCCCCATTTGCTTTACTTGATCCAATTGCTCAAGGAAATCATCGAATGTGAACGAAGACGTTCGGAATTTCTCTTCCAATTCCTTTGCCTTGGCCTCATCGACGTTCGTTTGCGCTTTTTCGATCAAGGAGAGCATATCGCCCATGCCGAGTATGCGGGAAGCCATGCGCTCTGGGTGGAATGGTTCAAGCGCGTCCATCTTCTCGCCTGTACCGATATACTTGATCGGTTTTTCGGTGACGGTACGGATCGACAATGCCGCACCGCCGCGCGTATCACCGTCAAGTTTCGTCAAGACGACCCCTGTGATGCCGATTGCGTCATCGAAGCTCTGCGCGACGTTGACTGCATCCTGACCGGTCATCGCATCGACGACGAGGAAAATTTCATCCGGCTCTTTGATCGAACGGATATCTTTCAATTCCTGCATCAATTGCTCATCGACATGCAGGCGGCCCGCCGTATCGATGATGACCGTATCGAGATGTTCCGCTTTAGCATGTTCGATCGCTTCACGGGCGATGTCGACAGGGTTTGCATCCGTGCCTTTGGAGAACACCGGCAGCGATAATTGCTTGCCGATCGTCTCGAGCTGGTTGATCGCAGCCGGGCGGTAAACGTCCGCTGCGACGAGCAATGGCTTGCGGTTGTTCTTTTTGCGGAGCACGCCTGCAAGCTTACCGGTCGTCGTTGTCTTACCGGCCCCTTGCAAACCGACCATCATGATGACAGTCGGCTGGCGTGTCGCAAATTCAATTTTGCTTTGTTCGCCGCCCATTAATTCAGTCAGTTCATCTTTGACGATTTTTACGACTTGCTGGCCTGGCGTCAAACTCTCCATCACTTCAAGGCCGACAGCGCGTTCGCTGACTTTCTTGATGAACGATTTGACGACTTTCAAGTTGACATCCGCTTCGATCAAGGCAAAGCGGACTTCGCGCATCATCTCTTTTACGTCTGCTTCGGACAATTTCCCCTTGCCTTTGATTTTGGTCATCGTTCCTTGCAGGCGTTCAGATAATCCTTCAAATGCCACTATTACCGCCTCCTAGTCCCATTCCTTCAATTCATCCAAAAATTTCTGGACATTGTCATCAGTGAATGGCTGTTTTTCAAAAGTCGAGACGAGTTGCTGGCGCCGCTGGAATTTCTCGAACAGCTGCAACTTCTCCTCATATTCTTCAAGCATCGCTTCGGTCCGGCGGATATTGTCGTACACCGCTTGGCGGGTGATTTCATATTCTTCGGCAATTTCGCCGAGCGAATGGTCGTCCAGATAATACAAGCTCATATAGCTGCGCTGTTTGGGCGTCAGCAGCTCCTGATAGAAATCAAAAAGATAGTTCATTCTTGTCGTTTTTTCCAGTCCCATCAATGACGCTCACCCCATTCATACTCCTGTATACCATACTGAATCCCGAAGCCTCCGTCAAGTAATTTTACTTGTCTGAGCCCATTTCTTCCTGCTCTTCCCGGTCCAAGCCTTCGGCAAATAAGCCGTAGACGTATTTCTGCGGGTCGAACGGCTGAAGGTCATCTAGTTTTTCGCCCAGCCCGACAAATTTCACCGGGATATTGAGCTTGTTGCGAATCGCCAGGACAATTCCGCCTTTTGCGGTCCCGTCGAGTTTCGTCAAGACGATGCCCGTCACTTCCGTCACTTCTTTAAAGGTCTGGGCTTGAATCATAGCGTTTTGCCCTGTCGTCGCATCAAGTGCAAGCAGCACTTCATGAGGCGCCCCTGGAATTTCACGGGCAATGACGCGATGCACTTTCTGCAATTCATTCATCAAATTGACTTTGTTCTGCAGGCGGCCCGCCGTATCGCAGATCAAGACATCGATATTGCGCGATTTCGCGGCCCGCACGGCGTCGTACATGACCGCTGCCGGATCGGATCCTTCGCTTTGCTTGATGGTTTCAACGCCGACGCGCTGCCCCCAAACATCGAGCTGGTCGATCGCTCCGGCACGGAACGTGTCACCTGCTGCGAGCATGACCGACTTACCTTCATTTTTCAGGCGCTGCGCCAATTTTCCGATGGTTGTCGTTTTACCGACGCCATTGACGCCGACCATCAAGATGACAGTCGGGCCCGATTCGGCAAAGGTCAATTCGCTCAATTCCTGATCGCCTGCTTCGTAGATTTCGACAAGTTTCTCAGAAATGACCGACTGTACATTGGAAGTGTCTTTGACATTCTGTCGCTGCACTTCATAACGCAGTTCTTCCATCAGTTCGATGACCGTCTCAAAGCCGACGTCTGCCTGCAATAGCACTTCTTCCAATTCTTCGAAAAAGTCTTCATCGACTTTGCGGTAACGAGCGACCAAATCATTGATCTTCGACGTAAAGCCGGTCCGCGTTTTGCTTAAGCCTTCGCGGTATTTCTCGGTTGATTGTTCTTCTTCTACATTATTGCTGAATTTATCTTTTAATTTCTTAAAGAAACTCATCGACTCACTCCTTATTTGATGTCTTCCTGCAATTTTACGGAAACCAGTTTGGAAATACCCGATTCCTGCATCGTGATGCCATATAGCACATCAGCGCCTTCCATCGTGCCTTTGCGATGGGTGATGACGATAAACTGTGTGTCTTCACTGAATTTTTTCAAGTACTGACTGTAACGCACGACATTCGATTCATCAAGCGCCGCTTCGACTTCATCTAGTACACAGAACGGCACGGGGCGCACTTTCAAGATGGCGAACAGCAAGGCGATTGCCGTGAGTGCCCGTTCACCGCCGGACAACAAGCTCAAATTCTGCAGCTTCTTGCCTGGCGGCTGTGCAATGATATCGACGCCTGTCATGAGCAAGTCCGATGGGTTGGTCAACACCAGATCCGCAGAACCGCCGCCGAACAATTCGCGGAATACATGGCGGAAGTGGCTGCGGATGGCATGGAAGGTTTCGTCAAAACGCAAAGTCATCTCCTCATCCATTTCTGCGATCAAGGTGCGAAGCGTGTCTTTCGCTTCATTCAGATCATCCCGCTGCTCGCTTAAGAAGCGATGGCGTTCCGCCACATGTTCATATTCCTCGATGGCGCCAATATTGACGCTGCCGAGCTCTTCAATCGATTGTTTCAGAAGCTTCACTTGCTTTCTGACAGCGGCTTCCTCCCCTTCTAGCGGGTAGCGGCTTGCCGCTTCAAGATCCATTTCGTAATGATCTTCGAGCTGTCCGAGAAGCCCCTGCAGTTGCACTTCAAGGCGCGTCGCCTTCACTTCACAGATGCGCACAGCTTCTGTAAAGCCTTTATGGATGCGGCTTTGTTCACGCAGCTGCTGTTCTTCCACGTCAAGCGCTTGCTGCAATGTGTGGCGCTCTTTGCGGGAAGCATCGACGGTGTCGTTCGCTGACTGTCGTGCATCGGACCATCTTTGGATTTCTGACTCGATTTCTTCGTCTGAAAAGTTTTTCGCCGCTTCTTCCGATTGAATCCATTCCAGCTCGCGTTCAAGCTCACCGAGCCTGTTGCGGCTGGCTGTGCGGCGTTCCAATAATTCATCCACCTGCACCGTGAGCTGCTGAATGCGTTCTTTGCGGACTGCCATGTCTGATTTGAATTCGGCGAGTTTCGACAGCAATTCACCTCTGGCTGTTTCTTTTTGCTGCTTGAAGCCAGTCAATTCTTCAATTTCGTTGTTCAAGCCTGCTAATTCGCTGGCGATCGCGTCCATGCGGCCAGCCGCTTCTTCCCTGCGTGAAGCAAGGCCGGAGAGATCCTGCTTGTTCTGCTGTTCTGCACGGAATAGCGCAAAGCGGCTGTCGGTCGTTTTCCACACCGCCTCGATTTCCCGCAGATGCATCGCGCTTTCCGCCTCAAGCTCTCGGTAGCGCTCTCCTTCTGTGCGAAGATGTTCTAATTGCTCTTTCGCGATTTCTGCACGCGATTGCAATTCACGGACTTTCTGTTCGGCTTCTTCAATGGTGCTTTGAAGTTCAGTTGCCTGCTGCTGCAATTGCTCCAGTTCTGCTTTTCTCGTAAAGAACGAGGCCTGGTTTTTCGTTGCGCCGCCTGTCATGGAACCTCCGGCATTAATAACATCGCCATCCAATGTCACAACGCGGTACCGGTGGCCGATTGCTTTGGCTATCGATGTCGCGCCCTCGAGCTCTTTTGCCACAAGGACATTGCCGAGCAGGTTTTGGAAAATCATCGCGTACTGGTCGTCATAGCTGACAAGTTGTGACGCAATGTCCACAAATGAAGGATGTGCCGAAACTGATTGCACCACTTGCTGGGAGATCTGCCTCGGTTTCATGATCGTCATCGGGAGGAACGTAGAACGTCCTGCGCGTTTGGTTCTCAAAAAACGGATTGCTTCGCTGGCACTTTTTTCATCGCTCGTGACGATATGCTGGCTGGCTGCGCCAAATGCCGTTTCAATCGCTTTGGCATATGACTTTTGAACATCCGCCAATTCTGCCACAGCGCCGATGATGCCATTTAATTCGTTGCGCTCCCTTGCCTGCAAGACTTCGCGCACCCCATGGAAGAATCCGGAGTAATCGGCTTCTAAATCCTGCAAGGTCTCAATGCGTGCAGATAGTTGTTTATGGGATTGGTACGCCTGGAACAAGAGGGATTTCTTGTGATCGTAATCCGCGGCTAATTGTTTTGCGCCGGTTTCTTGTTCTTTGAAATGCTGTCGTTTGCGGTCAAGGTCCGCGTGGATTTCTTCATACGCTTTTTCCGCTTGCTGTTTTTCTTTCAATAGGCGTGCAAGTTCTTTTTCGAACGATTGCTGTTGGGCGGTAATGCGGCCGCTCGATTCCGTCATTTGCTGCTGTTGGAAATCGATGTTTTTCAGTTCGTTTTTCAAGCCTGCCTGTTCGTTCATCAATTCGATATAGAGGGATTTCTTCGCTTCAATTTCATTGTCGATATCAGCAGGGGTCAAATTCAATTGCGCTTCTAGCTGCTGAATCGACTTGCGGGTCTTCTGCTGATCCATCTTCTGCTGTTCGAGGGAAGCGCCTTGTTCTGCGTGACGCTGTTCGAGCTTGGCAGTTTCTTCACGCTCAGCCTTGATTGACTCTTCCAAGGCCTGGCGCTGGCGGTCTGCATTATGCTTTTTCTCGTGCATCAGCAATTTGCGGCCTTCCCATTTTTCGGCTTCCGAACTTGCTTCAACGAGCGCCGCTTGTGCTGTATCGATTTTTTTATCCAGTGCATGCACCGACCGCTTCGAAGCGGCAATCAATTGTTCCGTTTCTGAAATTTCGCCCGCCAGACGCTGCTCTTCCGCTGCGTGCTGCAAAGCTTCTTGCGACAGCTCTGATAGTTGTGCCTTCAATGCATTGGCATCGTACGCCAATAGCGCAATATCCGCGTCTTTTAATTGGGCGCTCATGTCGAGGTAATCGCGTGCTGCGGATGCTTGCATCTGCAACGGCTCCATCCGCCCATCGAGCTCATGCAGGATATCGAGCACACGGTTCAAGTTTTCGTCCGTTTCGTTCAATTTGAATTCGGCTTTCCGTTTACGCTGTTTGTATTTCAATACTCCGGCCGCTTCTTCAAAAATGGAACGCCGCTCGTCCGCTTTGCTATTGAGGATTTCATCCACGCGCCCTTGGGAAATGATGGAAAACGCTTCTTTTCCCAGTCCCGAATCCATAAACAGATCGGTGATATCCTTTAGTCGGCACGGCTGCTTGTTCAATAGATATGCACTTTCGCCACTGCGAAAAACCCTTCTCGTTACGCTGATTTCGCTGTAATCGAGAGGGGCTTTGCCGTCCGTATTATCCAACACCAATGTAACTTCCGCAAAATTAAGCGCTTTTCTTGAATCGCTTCCGGCGAAAATCACATCTTCCATTTTCGCTCCGCGCAGCGATTTTGCGGATTGCTCGCCAAGAACCCAACGGATTGCATCGGTTACATTGCTTTTGCCGCTGCCATTCGGCCCAACAACGGCGGTAACGCCAGGGACGAAATCGATGCCGACACGGTCGGCGAACGATTTAAATCCGATTACTTCCAATCTTTTCAAAAACATGTTCAATCCTCCGCTGTTTCCTGCAATTTACGGATGGCAAGCTGCGCTGCCTTCTGCTCCGCTTCTTTTTTGGAGCGTCCGTCGCCTAGGCCCAGTTCCTGATCGCCCAAGGAAACGCGCGTCACAAAAATACGGCTATGTGCAGGACCTTTTTCTTCGATGATTTCATAATTCAAGGTGCCGGTATTTTTCTGCTGTACCAGCTCCTGCAATTGGCTTTTATAATCCATCGCATGAGAAAAAGCACCGACTTCCACTTTTGGGAATAGCACTACCTCTAAAAAGGCTACAACCTTCTCAAGCCCCTGATCCAAATAAAGCGCTCCGACAAATGATTCGAAGACGTCCGCAAGAAGTGCCGGGCGCGTTCTGCCTCCTGTCAATTCCTCGCCTTTGCCGAGTAGAATGTATTTGCCAAAATCCAGTTCGTTGGCAAATAGCACAAGAGACGGCTCACAGACGATCGATGCGCGCAGTTTGGTCAGTTCGCCTTCAGCCATTTCGGGGTATTTCATATAGAGGAAATGCGATACCGACAATTCCAATACGGCGTCGCCTAAAAATTCCAGGCGCTCATTGTCCGTGAATTGTCTTCTTCGATGCTCATTCACATAAGATGAATGGGTAAATGCCTGCTGCAGAAGGGCAGGTTGTTCAAACTGGATATCCAGCTCTTTTTGCAATTGCTCAAATGCCTGTTTCGCGCTTTCTTTCAGCGCCATTTGTTTGGTGTGTTTCGGTTTTCGTTTCATCGCCATTTTTATCTGCCTTCCTCTATTGTTCTCTTGTTGATTTTACCTGTTTTTCTGGCATTGTGCAAAAAGAGAATTGACGCACAGCTAGGCTGTGCGTCAATTGTTTGTGCTATCAAGCTGGGACGGATCCCGTTTATTCAACTTAAGCTTGTTTTTTTTCGATGTAAGTTACTGCGTCGCCTACCGTTGACATTCCTTCTGCATCTTCATCGGAAATTTCCATATCGAATTCGTCTTCTAGCTCCATGACCAATTCAACTACATCCAATGAGTCTGCCCCAAGGTCGTTTGTGAAAGATGCTTCAGGTTTCACTTCGCTCTCTTCCACACCAAGACGATCTACGATTACTTTGGTTACTCGCTCCAATACTGTTGACAATGCCGTCACCTCCCCTCAAATCAGTATACATAATTGTGAACTACATGACCATGCCACCGTCCAGATGCAAAGTCTGGCCGGTTACATAACTTGCTTCGTCGGAAGCCAGGAACAATGCCGCATTCGCCACATCTTCCGGCGCGCCGAAACGGGCAAGCGGAATTTGGGCAAGCATGCTCGATTGTACATCATCGCCGAGCTTTTCTGTCATGTCGGTCGTGATGAACCCAGGAGCTACCGCATTTGCTGTAATCCCACGGCTTGCAAGTTCTCTCGCCGTCGTCTTCGTCAAACCGATGACACCCGCTTTTGCCGCCACGTAATTCGCTTGTCCTGCATTGCCCATGACGCCCACGATCGAGGCAATATTGACGATGCGCCCCGCGCGCTGTTTCATCATTTGGCGTGTCACAGCTTTCGTGCATAGGAAAACGCCTTTCAAGTTCGTGTTGATCACGTCATCCCATTCGTCTTCTTTCATGCGCATCATCAAATTATCGCGCGTGATGCCGGCATTATTGACGAGGATGTCGATCGAGCCGAACTCCTTCATCGCCGCATCCGCCAGCAATTTCACTGCATCGGCATCTGCGACATTGGCCTTGACGGCAATGGCTTTGCCACCTGCTTGTTCGATCTCAGTTACGACGGCTTCTGCCTTGTCCTGGCTGCCGCTGTAGTTGACGACGATATTTGCGCCTTCTTCAGCAAAGCGCCGTGCGATGGCAGCCCCGATACCGCGAGATGCCCCTGTAACGATGGCTGTTTTTCCAGTTAATTTGCTCATGTTGTCAACTCCTCTACCGCTTTTTCGAATGACGCCAGGTCATGGACCGGAATCACTGTAACCGAACGGTCGATTTTCTTCACCAAGCCGCTCAGCACTTTGCCAGGACCAACTTCGACAAAGGTGGTGACGCCAAGGTCGATCATCTTCCGCACCGATTGTTCCCATAGAACAGGCGAGTACAATTGATGGATCAACATGTCCTGCAATTGCGTCGCGTTTGTTTCCGGTTCGGCCATGAAATTCGTCACGACAGGAATTTTCGCATTAAGCAAGAATGAATCACTCAGCACTTTTGCCAAGTCATGGGACGCGGAGCGCATCAATTCCGAGTGGAACGGGCCGCTGACGTCGAGTGGGATGGCACGCTTAGCACCACGCTCTTTCGCCAACTCACACGCTTTTTCCACGCCTGCTTTCGTTCCGGAAATAACGATTTGACCCGGACAGTTCAAGTTTGCCAATTGGACAACTCCTGCGCTATTGGTCGCATCATCCGTCACTTCCTCCAGCTTGTCTGCGTCCATTCCCAGAATGGCGGCCATTGCGCCTTCACCGGCAGGGACTGCTTCATTCATGAATAATCCGCGCTTGTGGACCACTTCCACCGCTTTCGGAAATTCCAGAACATTCGAAGCGACAAGGGCACTGTATTCACCAAGGCTATGCCCAGCTGTATAATCCGGACGAACGCCTGCACGAATCAGGCGTTCCGTAATCATCGAGCTGACTGTCAAAAGTGCTGGCTGTGCATGATAAGTCAGGGTCAATTCCTCTTGCGGGCCTTCGAGCATCAATTTCGACAGCTCCATCCCAAGCACTTGGTCGGCACTTTCGTAAAATTGACGGCTCTTGTCATCTTCCAGAAAGCTTTCGCCCATGCCCACTGTCTGCGAGCCTTGCCCTGGATAAATAAATGCGATTTGCTTTCTCATGACGATTGTTCCTCCTTCAAAGTGCTGTAAATCTTGCCGGCAACATCATGCTCGACCATCGTCCGCGCTTGGCGGATCGCGTTATAGAATGCAGTGCCGTTGGATGAACCATGCGCTTTGATGACCGGCGCCTTTAGCCCGAATAATCCAGCACCGCCGTATTCGCTGTAATCCAGCATGCCCTTTAACGCGCTCAAATCATTTTTCACGAGCATGGCTGCAATTTTGGTCTTGGTCGATGCCATAAAGACATCCTTGATCATCGCAAATACGTTCATCGCAGTCCCTTCGATCGTCTTCAAGACCATATTGCCGGTAAAGCCGTCCGTGACGACCACATCAGCGGCGCCGTTCAGCAAGTCGCGCGACTCCACGTTTCCGATGAAGTTGACGGGCGCTTCTTTCAGCAGCGGAAATGCCGCTTTCGTCAGTTCATTGCCTTTTTTCTCTTCTGTCCCGATATTCAGCAAGCCGACTGTCGGGTTTTGGACGCCGCGTACTTTTTCGGCATAGATGCTGCCCATGATGGCGTATTGCACAAGATGCTCCGGCTTGGCATCGGCATTGGCGCCGAGGTCCAGCATAAGAAAGCCTTTTCCGTCCATCGTCGGCAAAGTCGGTGCAAGCGCCGGGCGGTCGACACCCTCAATACGGCCGACAATAAATAAGCCAGCTGACATAAGGGCTCCTGTGTTTCCTGCGGATACTGCCGCGTCCGCGGTTCCTTCTTTGACCGCTTCGGCCATACGGACCATCGATGCATCTTTTTTGCGGCGCACCGAACGGACCGGATCGTCTTCCGATTCGATCACTTCAGCGCAATGGATAATCGTCAAACGGTCTTGCGGTTTTATGTATTCATCGATTTTGTCCTGTTGCCCATAAAGCAAAATCTCCACGTCACTGAACGCTTCGAGTGCTTGTTTGACACCTTCGATAATTTCTTTCGGGGCGTTGTCTCCGCCCATTGCATCAATCGCTATTTTCACGAATTGTCACCTTCACTTTGTTCAGTCATGCGGTACATTTCAAATGTCCCGATAAAAACTACTGCCTGGTCAACCGTCGACACCACTTTGACGAACGCGCGGTGCTTGTGCGGCTGTCTGTCGGTCACTTGCGCTTTCGCGACGACCCGCTGCCCGGCTTTAACCGGCTTCAAAAATTGCAATTCCGATTTCACCGTCAAGGCCAATTCTTCGTTCATCACCGCTACCGCCAAGGAATTCGCCTGTGCAAACAGATGATGCCCCCTGGCAATTCTATTGCGCTGGAAAACGTGTTCCGGTTTGACATCAAAAATGGAAATGGCTTTATTGTCCAATTCTATATCGATAATTTCACCGATCACTTCATCAATCGGCAAGGATTTCACTTCATCGTCAAAGGTCTTCTCGGCAACATGTTTAATGCGCTCCCGAAGTTCAGGAATCGAAAGCTCCATCCTGTCGAGACGGATGGTCTGGACACTGACACCGAACTCTGCAGATAATTCTTCATCGGTCACGAAGGGATTGTCCTTAATCGAGGATTTCAGCGCAGCTTGCCGCTCTTTTTTAGGTTTTCTCACTATGTCACCGCCCGCTATTAGCACTTGGTACTAATATGAGTATATAAACAACAAAAAAAGAATGCAAGGAAAATCGGTCTCCCTGCATCCTAATCAAGCCTTCCGCCTTCGAGAATGCCGGAGTCTTCGAGCATCGCCCGCAGGCATTTCGTTTCGTCCGAGACCCAGAACGACTCGCTGGCGATCAACGCTTCCGCGTCTTTTCTCGCCGCTTCAAGCGCACGGTAATCGTGGACCAAATCCGCCATGCGGAACTCCGGGATGCCGCTTTGCTTGCGGCCAAAGAAATCCCCAGGACCACGCAGCTCCAAATCTTTTTCGGCAAGGATAAAGCCGTCGTTCGTTTCCGTCATCGAATTCATCCGCTCTTTGCCGATCTCCGTTTTCGGGTCTGCCAACAGCACACAATAGGATTGGTCGCTGCCACGGCCAACGCGCCCGCGCAATTGGTGTAGCTGCGACAAGCCAAAACGTTCAGCGTCATAAATAAGCATGAACGAAGCATTCGGGACGTTAACGCCGACTTCGACCACAGTCGTCGACACCAGCACCGCGATCTTTCCTTCAGCAAATTCACGCATCGTTTGCTCTTTTTCATCCGGATGCAGGCGTCCGTGCATCAACCCGACGGTATGACGGCCTTCGAAATACACCGTCAATTGCTGGTACAGCTCGACCGCATTCTGGTATTCCAAGGTTTCGGATTCTTCGATCAGTGGTGCGATGACATATGCCTGCCGCCCGGCGAGAAGTTCTTTTTCCATGCGGCCGACAATTTTGCCGAACATTTCTTTTTTCATCCAATAGGTTTCGATCTCTTTTCGCCCGGCCGGCATTTCGTCGATGATCGAGACGTCCATTTCACCGAAAGCCGAAATCGCAAGTGTCCGTGGAATCGGTGTGGCGGTCATGAACAGGACATCCGGGTTCAAGGCTTTATCTTTCAGCACACGCCGTTGATCTACGCCGAAACGGTGCTGTTCATCGGTGATGACCAATCCTAGGCTTTTGAACAAAACTTCCGGCTGGATCAATGCATGGGTGCCAATCAGAATGTCGATTTCGCCGTCGACTAGACGCTTCAACACTTCCTTGCGCCTCTTGCCTTTAACCGATCCCGTCAATAAGGCGACGCTGACGCCAAAGGGCCGGAACCATTCTTCGAGCGTGTTGGCATGCTGCTCAGCGAGGATTTCCGTCGGTGCCATGAGCGCCCCTTGTTTGCCTGCTGTGACGGCGGCATACAAAGCGATCGCGGCGACGACGGTCTTGCCGGAACCGACATCTCCCTGCAATAGGCGGTTCATCCGGAACGGTTCTTTCATGTCGCGACAGATTTCATTGACGACGCGCTTTTGGGCACTGGTCAAATCGAACGGCAAGGCATCGATGAACGCTTTCAAGCGATTCAAATCATAATCGATGAACGAACCGCCCTCCGCTTCCCGGTTCTTCTTGCGCAGCGCCTGCATCTTCAATTGAAACAGCAATAGCTCTTCATACACAAAGCGCCGGCGCGCCTGCTTAAGCGATGCCGCATCTTCCGGAAAATGGACAGTTTCTAGCGCTTCTTCAAACGGCAGCAGCTGGTATTCTTCACGGATGGAAGCGGGCAGGCAATCTTGAAGGCCGCCTTTTGTGGCATCTAACGCCTGCCGCATGAGCTTGCGAAACGTTTTCTGGTGCATAGAACCTTTCAGGCTGTAAACCGGTTCAAAATCCGCGCCATCCGTCCGCGGTCCGATCGAATGGCTGGAAACCGTGATCAATTGGCGGCCGCGGTCCCATTTGCCGGTCAACGTGACGATCGCGCCGATTTGAAGCTTGGCTTTCACGTAATGCTGGTTGAAGAATACCGCTTTGACGAGATGGCGGCCGACGAGCACCGTCACAGTCGTCCGCGATTTATTTTTTCCTAAAAAAAGGACGGAAGGCTCATTTTCGACCCTTCCCTCCACCGTTACCCGTTCATTATGGGGCGTTTCAGCCAGATCTTTGAGCTGGAAATCCTCGTGGCGATACGGGAAGGTCATGATCAAGTCTTCCAGACTTTCGATCTTCATGTCCCGTAAGGCTTCAGCCGCTTGCTTCCCGACCCCCTTCAATGAAGAGACGGGTGCTTTATTGTCCACTGCCGACTACCGACCCGCCGAAAATTTTTGATTCTAGCCATTTGCCGGTCGGTGTCGCAGCCAATCCGCCTTTTGCCGTTTCGCGGAACGCGCTAGGCATTGCTTGCCCGATTTCGAACATGGCGCTGATGACTTCGTCGCACGGAATGCGGCTGGTGACACCAGCGAGCGCCATATCGGCGGCAACAACCGCATTGGATGCACCCATTGCATTGCGCTTCACGCATGGCACTTCCACGAGCCCCGCCACAGGGTCGCAGACTAGACCGAGCATATTCTTCAAGGTAATGGCAAAAGCTTCAGAACTTTGCTGAGGCGTGCCCCCTGCCATTTCAATGATGGCAGCAGAAGCCATTGCCGCTGCAGAGCCGACTTCCGCTTGGCATCCACCAGCGGCTCCAGAAATCGAGGCGTTATTGGCCACGACAAAGCCGAATGCTCCGGATGTGAACAGATAACGGATCATCTGTTCACGTGTCGGGTTCAATTTATTCTTGACGGCAAACAAGGTGCCCGGGACAACCCCTGCGGATCCTGCGGTCGGCGTCGCGCAGATCGTGCCCATCGCCGCGTTCACTTCATTGGTCGCCACGGCTTTGCTGACGGCATCAAGCAACAGATCGCCGGACAGGCTATTGCCTTGCTGCATGTATTTTTGGAGCAGCACTGCGTCGCCACCGGTCAAACCGGAAACGGAATGAACGCCTTGTAAGCCTTTTTCGACCGCTTCTTCCATGACAGTCAAATTGCGCTCCATCTGCTGCATAATATCTTCCCGCGAACGGTCCGTAATGAGCATCTCCTGTTCGATCATGATCTCGGAAATGAGCTTGCCTTCTTTTTCTGCCCGTTCGACGAGCTCCCTAACATTTCGGAATAGAACATCCATTTCTCTTACCTCCAGTTTAGTCGGCGATGCGTGTGACTTGCGTAATATTTGGCAACTCGCGCAATTCGCCCATTACTTCTACATCTACCGTCTGATCGACTTCGATGACCATCAACGCCATGTCCCCGCGCTCTTTGCGGGATACTTCCATATGGCCGATATTGATGTCGTATTTATATAAACAATTCGCTACGTTTGCGATACAGCCCGAGCGGTCGTCATGGACGACGAGGATCGCTGGGTGGTTGCCGGATAGCCTGAGCGGGAAACCGTTCAGTTCCGTAATTTCGATTTTGCCTCCGCCGATGGAAATTCCCATCATCGACATTTCGGATTTTTCATCCCCGATGACGATGCGCGCCGTATTCGGATGATCGACATTCCCCGTTTCCGGAATGAACTCATAGCTCATGCCGAGCTTTTCCGCTTCTTCAAAAGCGGTTTTGATGCGCTCGTCGAATGTATCGTAATCCAGTAAGCCGCCGACAATCGCCACATCGGTCGAATGCCCTTTATAGGTTTCTGCGAAAGATCCGTATAAATGGATCTTCGCCCATGCAGGCTGCCTGCCGAACAGGTCGCGCGCTACCCTGCCGATGCGTGCGGCACCCGCAGTGTGCGAAGATGATGGCCCAATCATTACCGGGCCGATTATATCAAAAACAGATTTGAACTTCATGCTCAAACCCCTCACTTTCCGTCTCGTATAATTTCATTTTACATGAAAAGCGCCGCGGAAACAAAAATAATAAAGCGCATACATTGTCTTAACCGTGGGCTTTTCCGGCTATTCGCCGAGGTTTTTTACTGTTTTGCGCCATTCCGCACTTCGCACAGTGCTTTTCTATTGTGAAAAAATAAAAAAGCGGAAGCCCGGTGTCTTGTTCCCGGACCTCCGCCTAACATTATTCAACTGCCAGAATATATGGATAGAGCGGCTGCTTGCCGTTGTGGATTTCCACTTCGACGTCGCCGTTCAATGATTCGATGAACGCACCGAGCTTTTCGGCATCCGCTTCACTGACATCTTCTCCGAAGAGGATCGTGACGATCTCTGCATCCGCATCGACCAGCTTTTTGCATAGTTCTTCTGTGACTTTTTCAAGGCTTTCATCCGACACGACGATCTTGCCTTCTGAAATTCCCATGAAATCGTCTTTCTTGATGGAGACGCCGTCGATCGATGTATCGCGCACCGCAAAAGTCACCGATCCCGACTTGACGTGCTTGATCGCATCCCCCATCGCTTGTTGGTTGTCCGCAACAGCCGCTTCCGGATTGAAAGCGAGAAGTGCTGACATGCCTTGCGGGACATCTTTTGTCGGCACGACAGCCGCTTCGATATCGAGAAGCTCTGCCGCTTGTTCTGCTGCCATGATGATGTTTTTATTGTTCGGCAAAATCAGCACGCGCTCTGCGCCGATCGAACGGACGGCATTGACAATATCTTCCGTTGACGGGTTCATCGTCTGGCCGCCTTCGATGACGTAAGAAGCGCCGATTGAACGGAGCAATTCCGCTACGCCTTCGCCCATTGCGACCGTGACGATCGCATATGGATGCTTCGCTTCTTCAACCGCAGCGGTCTTTTTATGGCCTTCGCCGACAATGTCGGTATGCTGCTGGCGCATGTTTTCGATTTTCATGCTGATCAGGCTTCCGTATTCCTGGCCGTATGTAAGGACTTTCCCAGGCTCTTCGGAGTGGATATGGATTTTCGCGATTTCATCATCTGAAATAACCAGAAGGGAATCACCGTAAGCGCTCAAATCTGTCCGGAACGCAGCTTCATTGAATGAGCGCTTACCGTCTTCAAATTTGACCATGAACTCCGTGCAATAACCGAATTCGATATCTTCCGTGTTCATGAAGCCAGCGATATTCTTATGGTGCTCGGCACTGACCAGTTCATCCATCGAATTATCGACATGCTTCTCAGGCAATGCTTCGCCTTTCAATGAGGCAAGAAATCCTTCATAGACATAGACAAGTCCTTGCCCGCCGCTGTCGACAACTCCAACTTCCTTCAGCACCGGCAACAGGTCCGGTGTTCTCTCAAGCGAGGCTTTCGATTCAGTGACGATTGCTTCGAACAGCACGATGATATCTTCTTCACTGTCTGCTAGGCTCATTCCTTTGGCCGCCGCATCTTTCGCGACCGTCAGAATGGTGCCTTCGACCGGTTTCATGACCGCTTTATAAGCGGTCTCAACGCCGTGTTGCAAAGCGTGCGCCAGTTTTTTCGCAGAAAGCTCCTGCTCATCTGCAATGAATTTGCCAAACCCGCGGAACAGCTGGGACAAAATAACGCCTGAGTTGCCGCGCGCGCCCATTAGCAAGCCTTTCGATAAAGCGCTTGCTGTTTTTCCGATATGTTCCTGCGCATGGGCTTCTGTCTCTTTTGCTCCGGATGTCATCGATAAATTCATGTTCGTCCCGGTATCGCCGTCTGGCACCGGGAAAACGTTCAATGCATCTACATAATCCGCATTTTGGTATAGATGGTGCGAACCCATCTGCACCATTTCAGCGAATTTCACTCCGTTTAATGACTTCATAACCGAATTTTCCTCCTCTTACGGGTTCGTCACACGAACGCCCTGTACATAAATGTTTACCGCACTAACCGGCATGCCCAATGTTTTTGTAATTGTATATTTCACTTTGGATTGGACTTGATACGCCACTTCCGAAATTTTCGTTCCGTAGCTGATGATTACGTACATATCAATGACCAAATCGCCGTCTTCTTGGCGCACAAGGACTCCTTTGGCGAAGTTCTCTTTGCGGAGAATGTCCGTGAGGCCGTCGCGGATCTGGTGTTTAGTTGCCATTCCTACGATGCCGTAGCATTCGATCGCAGCACCGCCGGCTATTTGGGCTATCACATCATTGGAAATATCGATTTGACCATATTCATTATTCAACTCAATCGACATTAAAATTCCTCCTCGAGTCCTATTTCACTCTTTTCATTCTACATGAAAGCCCTTTATAAGAAAAGCCAACGTTTTAGCCTGTAAAGGTTTTTTTCTTGAAAGGCTGTGAATTTCACTTGCGCCTGTCTTTTTTCTATGGTAAATTATTAAAGTATGTGAAACGAAAAACGAACTGAAATTCTATTATAATTTTCAGCTTCACTTGTGAGGAGGGACTTACATGCCAAAAGTATGTGCAGTATCTGGACGTAAAGCTCGTGCAGGAAACAGCCGTTCACACGCGTTGAACTCGACAAAACGTACATGGGGAGCAAACCTTCAAAAAGTTCGCATCCTTGTAGACGGCAAGCCGAAACGTGTATGGGTTTCCGCGAGAGCATTGAAATCAGGAAAAGTTGAGCGCGTATAAACCGCTCATGAATAATGCCAGGTCTGACATCCGTCAGCCTGGCATTTTTTCGTGCGTTCAATCTGAACTTTCGATGACGATTAAATGACCGCCCGTGAATTCAATCGTTCCATCCTGTAATAATTCATTGCTGATAAAGCGCGTCGAGCCGAACGGAATCCGCTGCTCTTTCACTGGATATTTAACCCCTTTTATCGTAAAGCCGCTCACTTCTTCCGCGAATGGATAAAAGGAGACGTATTTGAAAGCTTGATCGGCTTCCATGCGATACGTTCCGGGTTCCATGAAACGGATGCGGTTCTGCTTGTTCACGATCATGAAATCGATTTGCGGATAGCTTCTTTGGTAGGCAAAGACGATGTGCAAGGCAGCCATATAATGATCGAGCCTGCCGCCGGTCACGCCGGTGACAATGACAATGTCCGGATTGTAATGCATCGCTTTTTTCAACGCCAGTTCTGTATCCGATTCATCTTTTTCCGCCGGCGACCGTTCAAGTGACGGGAAAATCGAGCGGATTTTTTCGTACTCGCTGTCTGTCACCGAATCAAAATCCCCAATTGCTTCCACCGGCTCAATGCCCATCCCGAGCAGTGTCATGACCCCTGCATCCACCCCGATATAGCTCGCTCCTTCATATGAAGAAAGGTCCGGCAGTTCATCTGCCGGACCTCCTGCTGTTACTACGATAATCACGAGATAACTCCTTGCCCCGCTTTTTTGATCGCCTGCAACGCTTGAGCGCGGTCTTGTTTGCCGAAAATGGCAGACCCGGCCACGAACACGTTCGCACCTGCTTGCGCGCACGGAACAATCGTTTCTTCATTGATACCGCCATCGATCTGGATATCGACAGACAAGCCTTTGTCTTGGATCAATTGAGACAATGCCGCAACTTTCGGGACGACTGAATGGATGAACTTCTGTCCGCCAAATCCAGGGTTAACGGTCATGAACAGCACCAAATCGATATCTTCCAGAACATGCTGGATCGTTTCGATTGGCGTGTGCGGGTTCAAGACGACCCCCGGTTTGACGCCGAACGAACGGATCAATTGGATGGTGCGATGAAGATGCGGGCACGCTTCGACATGGACGGTAATATAATCCGCACCAGCCTTGGCGAAATCCTCGATATAACGGTCCGGGTTCTCGATCATCAAATGGACATCGAGAGGAAGCTCTGTCAACGGGCGCAGCGCGTCGACCACAATCGGCCCCATCGTGATATTCGGGACGAAATGGCCGTCCATGACATCGATATGGATCCAATCGGCTCCGGCTTTTTCGACTTCCTGTACTTCTTGTCCAAGTTTTGCAAAATCTGCTGCTAGAATAGACGGTGCAATTTTAATCATGTGAATACCTCGGCTTTCGATTCATTATTTCTTCCAAAAATTTCAAGTAGTGCTTATAACGATATTCAGGGATGTCCCCTGTCTCAACCGCTTTTTTGATCGCGCATTTTGGTTCATTCAGATGCAGGCATTCGCGGAATTTACAGCCGCCTGCGCGCTCTTCCATTTCCGGAAAGCATGCTGACAATTGTTCTTTCTCCAGCTGTTCAAAATCGAACGAGCTAAATCCTGGTGTATCCGCCAGCAACCCGCCATTCACTTTGATCAATTCCACATGGCGTGTTGTATGCTTGCCGCGGTTTAAGGCTTGCGAGATGTCATCGGTCTTCAACTTCAACGACGGCAAGATCGTATTCAGCAATGTTGATTTCCCGACGCCAGACTGCCCTGCCAGAACGCTTGTCTTGCCTTCCAGAACAGGCATCAGCCTTTCCTGCAATGTCGGATCGTCTATAAAAGATTCAATGACATCGTAGCCGATCGTCCGGTAATCGTCAGCATAACGGTCCAGTTCTTCGCGATCCGCGTCCGACAATAAGTCGGTTTTTGTCAAGCAAATGACCGGCTGGATATCAAACGATTCCACCGCTACCAGAAAACGGTCCAATAACAGCGGGTGAAAATCGGGCTGCTTGGCTGAAAACACTAGAATGGCTTGGTCGATATTGGCGATTGGCGGACGCACCAATTCATTTTTTCGTTCTTCAATGTCCAATATCGTCCCTTCGCGCTCGTTGTCCGCTTTGTATTCGACGAAATCCCCGACAAGCGGTGTGATTTGGCGGTTGCGGAAAATCCCGCGGCCGCGGCATTGCGTATAACGCTCCCCATCTTCATCAAGTACATAATAGAAGCCGCTTAACGCTTTTCTGATCTGACCTTTCGGCATAGCACCACCCCTTATCCTTTAATGTAATTTCCTTAATCTGCGTTTTCATAGTCCACGGTCTCTTCCATAATGATCGTGGCATCCCTGACGATTCGGTAAGAAGCACTGCCGCCTTCGACAATCTGCATTTCAATCTGGTGTTCGGTCGTTTCCGTAATGGTGAATTCTTCGACGGGTTCGACCATGGTTTGATTCTGGTCCTGAATATAGATGCGGATTGTCTGCTCGACCGGGTCTTCGCCTTCTTCTGCAGGCTCTGCCGGCTCATAAGGGATTTCCACGGTTTCGACGTAAGTGTTCACCGGAAGTTCTGCACTGCCAGAAGACAACACGACTTCGATCGTGCTTCCAACCTCAAGCATCTCTCCGCCCGCAACATTCTGCGACAGCACCAATCCCGCTTCCACGGAATCGGATTCTTCTTCACGGACGATGCGGATATTGAATCCCGATGAACGGGCATACTCGTTTAGCTCCGCTTCCCCGTAGCCGCTCAAATCTTCCACTTCGCGCATGTCCGGCCCTTTGCTGACGACGAACTCGACAGCGGTTTCACTGATGATGACTTCGGTACCCGCTTCAGGACTTTGGCTCAAGATCGTACCAGGCGCTTCATCGGAAAATTCTTCCCGTGAATCGACTGAGGCATAATTTGAGTCTTCAAGCATACGCTGTGCCTGGTCAAGCGAATCGCCAACATAATCGCCGAACTCGGCCGTTTCTTTGCCCATGCTAATAAATAAGCTGATGCTCGACTCTGGATCGCGCATCTTACCGGCTTCCGGAATGGTGCGGATCACATGATTTTCATCGACTTCTTCAGAGAACTGTTCCGACTCTTCTGCGACAACAAAGCCAGCAGCGGTCAGCTCTTCATGCGCCGCTTCCCGTTCCATGCCTGAAACATCCGGCACGGCGACTTGCCGCGGCTGGAACAATTCGGGAAAGGCGAATGCCAGAATTAAGCCAATCAATACCAAAGCTGCAATAATCGCCAGGACGATCGGTGTCTTCTTGCGCTTTTTCTTGCCTGCTGGCTTTTTCGGAGCTTTTTTATCTTCTTGGACCGGCAGCGCCATCGTTTTGGTCGCATCGGCCTGTTCATATGTGCCCGAATCTTTAATCGCCGGCATGGCGCGGGTTTCCCCTTCGTCTACCGGCACAGCAAATTTCGGTTCGTTGATTCGTTCCGGAGTGAGCGCCGTCGAAAGGTCTTCCGCCATTTCATCTGCTGAGGCATAGCGGTATTGTGGATTTTTGGCAGTCGCTTTCAATACGATATTTTCAAGGCTTTGCGGCAGGTCCGGTACGGTTTCTTTCAATGAAGGCGTTTCCGTTTGCAGATGCTTCAAGGCGATAGCCACAGCTGATTCACCTGAAAACGGCAGCTTTCCAGTCAACAATTCATACATGACGATGCCGAGCGAATAAATATCGGATTTCTTATTGGCGGTGCCGCCTCTCGCCTGTTCGGGAGACAAGTAATGAACAGTCCCGAGCACCGAGTTGGTCTGTGTGTAGGAAGTGGCACTCAATGCCATGGCAATGCCAAAATCCGAAATTTTGACGTTGCCGTCTTCGTCCACCAGCACGTTTTGCGGCTTGATATCCCGGTGGACAATATGGTTGTGGTGGGCATGGGCAAGGGCAGATGCCAATTGCTTCATGATTTCCACAGCGCGTTCCGGTTCAACCGGTGAATGCTTGATGATGTATTCTTTCAACGTATCTCCAGGTACATACTCCATGACGAGATACGGCAAGTCATTGTCTTCCCCGACATCAAAAATACTGACGATGTTCGGGTGGCCAAGACTTGTCGAAGACAGCGCTTCCCGTTTAAAGCGGCGGCGCAATTCCTCTTCATTGTTGAAGTCGTAGCGCAGCACTTTGATGGCGACGTCGCGGTCAAGGATCATATCATGCGCCAAATAAACATTGGACATGCCTCCGCTGCCGATCGCTTCTAGCACCTTATAGCGGCCGTTGATTCGTTTTCCAACTAACATCGCTACACCTCCTCACCAAGCGCCGTCAACAATACAAATGAAATATTGTCTTCTCCGCCGAGGTCATTGGCCAGCGCAATTAAGGCTTTGCCTTTTTGTGACAATGAAGCTTTAGAGCGGACAATCGACGAAATGTCCCGCTCGTTCAATTTATTGCTTAAGCCATCAGTGCATATCAAGAAATAAGAAGTGCCAGCGAGAGAAAAATGGTGCATTTCCCGCTCGATGTCAGGTTCTGTGCCAAGTGAGCGCAGGATCCAGTTTTTCTTCGGATGATCTTCCGCCTGCTGTTGCGTAATTTCCCCGTTATCGACCAGCACGTTGACATAGGAATGGTCCCGTGTCACTTGCGCCATCGATGGGCCGATGACATACGCACGGCTGTCGCCGATATGGCACAGCACGCAATCATCCTCTTCAATCAATGCGGCGATCAGAGTCGTGCCCATCCCTTTGCATTCACTATGGGTGATGGAATGTTCGTACACAAGCCGGTTGACTTGCAATACTTGGCCAGACAGCCAGGCCGTCTTTTCTTCTGTGGTCTCGAACCTTGCTCCGTCCGCTTCCATGAATCTTCTGCCGAGTTCATCGACTGTCATCCGGCTTGCAACGTCTCCTGCATTATGGCCGCCCATGCCATCTGCGACAAGTGCGAGCAACAATCCGCCAGGGCGTTTGAGCACAGCGACGCGGTCTTCATTGACTTCCCTTTTTCTACCGGTATCGCTTTCAATTACATACTGAAACAATAGTGTACACCCCGCTTTTTAGCTTTCGGCAACTTGGCCGTCGGTTTTTCTGAAGCTTGCGATAAAAAATCCGTCACTCCCGAAATCCTGCGGGAAGACTTGGACAAATCCTTTGCCTTTGCTCTTGAAAGCAGCAGGCAATTCAGCAGGGATCTGTTCCATTTGCGGATGTGTGTTCATGAATTTCTCGGCAGTTCCGCGGTTCTCTTCGGTATCGACCGTACACGTACTGTAGACGAGAATGCCGCCGGGCTTCAATAGCTTCACCGCTTCATCGAGAAGCGCAAGCTGAATCGTCTGCAAGCGCCCGAAATCATCCGGCGTTTTCGTGTATTTGATATCCGGCTTGCGCTTGATGACACCAAGCCCGCTGCAAGGTGCGTCCACCAGGATCCGGTCGAATTTTTCTTCGCCGAAGCGCTCGCTGCTTTCACGGCCGTCTCCGACTGTGGTTTCGATTGTCTGGTGGCCCAAGCGTTTTGCGGTTTCTTCAATCAATTTAACTTTATGGGCGTGCAAATCCATCGCCAGCACCGCCCCATGTCCTTCAAGCTTTTCGGCGATGTGGGTCGTCTTCCCGCCAGGCGCCGCACACATATCGAGCACGGTCATGCCAGGCTCCACTTGCAGTGCATAAGCCGGCAGCATCGAACTTTCATCTTGTATGGTGATGAAGCCTTTTTCGAATGTTTGTGTGCGAACCGGTTGCCCGCCCGTAACGACAAGGCATTCCGGGATGATCTTGCTCGGTTCGGCAGTCAATCCTTCCGACTCAAGCATTTCGATCACTTGTTCCGGCGTCGCCTGCACGGTATTGACACGCACCGTCTGGAGTGGCGCTTTATTGTTCTCGAGCGCCATTTCGCGGGTTTTTTGCAAGCCGAATTGTTCCGACCAGCGCTTGATCATCCACGCCGGGTGGCTCGTTTCAATGGAAATCTTTTCGATCGGGTCGGCGATTTCATTGAATGAACGCACGCCAGACCGCTGGACGGAGCGCAGAATGCCGTTCACCACAGACGCAATGCCCCCATGCCCGCGCCGTTTGGCGATTTCCACCGCTTCATTGATGACGGCATGGAACGGGATGCGGTCCAAATAAACGATCTGATAAAGCGATAGGCGCAAAAGCGTCCGTACCCATGGATCGAGCTTGCCTTTAATATACGGTTCCAAATAATAATCCAAGGTCATTTGATGCTGCAGCGTGCCGTAAGTGATTTCCGTCAATAAGCCTTTGTTTTTGGCGGAAATGCCGTAGCTGTCCATCGTTGTATTCAATAAGAGGTTGCTATATGCCTGTTTGTTTTCCACGGCATAGAGAATCGACAATGCTGCATCTCTTACATTGCCGTGGATTTTTTTGTTTTTCATTCGAATCGGTCCCCTGCCTGTAATTTCGGCCCGCGTAAATAATCTTCAGCCGTCATGCGTTTTTTCCCAGCCGGCTGCAATTCTTTGATGGCAAGCGCACCTTCGCCGGTTTGGACGATAATGGCATCTTTTGTCAATTCGATGATTTCACCCGGCGCGCCGGTTTTCTGGCTGTCGGCAATTTCCGTCCACCACAATTTGACATTGGCGTCTGCTAAAGTCGTGAACGCGACCGGCCATGGATGCAACCCGCGCACTTGGTTGTAGAGTTCGCTTGCGGATTTGTTCCAGTCGATGCGTTCCTGCTCCCGTGAAATATTGCGCGCAAACGTGACACGCTCTTCGTCCTGTGGAGTTCGCGCATTGGTCCCGTCGATGATCGACGGCAAGGTTGCTTTCAACAACTCCATTCCTGCCACACTCAATTTCTCGAACATGCTGCCGGTATGGTCCGTTTCTTCGATCGGTACCGATTTTTGTGAAATGATATCCCCTGCATCCAAACGGTCCACCATATACATGATCGTTACACCAGTTTCTTTTTTGCCGTCAATAATCGCCTGGTGGATCGGTGCACCGCCGCGGTATTCCGGAAGCAGCGAGGCGTGCACGTTGATGGCGCCCAGTTTCGGGGCTTCGAGTACCGATGTCGGCAAGATTTGCCCGAATGCCGCTGTCACGATCAAATCCGGCTTTAGGTCGAGAATTTTTTGCGCTTGTTCTGGATCTTTCAGTTTTTCCGGTTGGTAGACCGGCAATCCAAGTTCCAAGGCTTGCTCTTTCACCGGCGTCGGCGTCAGGATTTTCTTCCTGCCGACAGGGCGGTCGGGCTGTGTGACGACCGAAACGATATCGTATCCTTCTTCGGCAAGCATCTTCAGGATCGGAGCCGAAAATGCCGGCGTTCCCATGAAAACAATTTTGGTCAAAGCGAATCCTCCTCTTCCTGCTGGCGGATCAGTTCGTCCAATTCTTCTTGGGTGACATATTTCTCGATTTTGCTCGTGAACAGCACGCCGTCCAAGTGGTCCATTTCATGAAGGATAGCACGCGCTTCGTAACCTTCTGCCTCTAGCTCATACCAAGAGCCGTCGCGTTCCTGGGCTTTGATTTTGATGCGGCCGTGGCGCTCGACTTCCCCGAAAATGCCCGGGAAGCTCAAACAGCCTTCGATATCCGTCTCTTTCCCTTCGAATAGCGCGAGTTCCGGATTGATCATTTCAATCGGCTCCTGCCCTTCTTGGAAATCAACGATCGCGACGCGCAGTGAGACACCTATTTGCGGTGCGGCAATGCCGACACCGTCCGCTTCGATCATTGTCTCATGCATATCGTCCAATAAAACAGCGAGCTGACGGTCGAATTCAGTGACCGTCTTGCAAGGGGTTTCCAATACTTCGTTCGGATGTTTCACAATTTCACGGATTGCCATTTCTATTCCTCATTTCTGCTACATGACTGTTGTTGGATTCATGTCGATGGACAAAGTTGCACCCGTTTTAATCCAGTCGCTGCGGTAGATTTTGATCAATTGCTGCAGCGCTTCAGCCAGCTTCGGTTCATTTTTGTATTTTATCAAACATTGATAGCGATATCTATTGTTCACACGCGCAATGAGCGATGCGGAAGGCCCGATAATAATGGTTTTGGGCGACAGGCGGTGGCGCAGGTATTCAGTCATCTGCTGGGCATAGCCCGACACCGTCATCAAATCCTCATGGGTGAACTGGATATTGACGACATAATAATACGGAGGGTATCCGCTCGCCCGCCGCATGGCCATTTCCTGCTCATAGAATGGTTCGTATAATTGGTCTTTTGCGAGCGTGATCGCATAATGCTCCGGCGTATAGGTCTGCACATACACTTCTCCCGGCAATACGTCGCGTCCTGCACGTCCGCTCACTTGCGTCAATAATTGATAGGTTTTCTCAGCTGCCCGGAAATCCGGCAAATGCAAAGTCGTATCCGCTGATAAGACACCGACCAATGTAATATTCGGGAAATCCAAGCCTTTGGCGATCATTTGCGTGCCGAGGAGAATATCGGCTTTGCCCTCGCCGAATGCTGACAAGATCTTTTCATGTGCGCCTTTATTGCGGGTCGTATCGACATCCATCCGCAACACGCGCGCATCCGGCACGAGCTTCGCCAGTTCCTCTTCAACTTTTTGGGTCCCTGTGCCGAAAAAGCGGATATGGTCGCTTTCGCATTCCGGGCAAGTCGTAGGCACGGGTTCATCATAGCCGCAATAATGGCATTTCATGCGTTCGCTCGCCCGGTGATAGGTTAGCGAAATATCGCAGTTCGGGCATTGCAACACCGTTCCGCAATCGCGGCATAAGACGAATGACGAGTAGCCGCGCTTGTTCAAAAACAACACGACTTGCTCTTTCCGCGCCAGGCGCTCCCGTATCGCTTCTGCCAATTCCACAGAAAACATCGACCGGTTGCCGGTGCGCAGCTCTTCGCGCATATCGACAATATGAACCTCAGGCAGCGGCTGGTTTTTCGCCCGGTTTTTCAGCGCCAGTAATTCATAGACGCCTTTTTGGGCGCGCGCATACGATTCAAGTGATGGCGTCGCGCTTCCAAGAATGACGGGGCATTGATGCTGCTGGCTTCGCCAAATTGCCACATCCCGTGCGTGGTAGCGGGGCGAGTCGTCTTGTTTATAGCTCGATTCATGCTCTTCGTCGAGGATGATCAAACCAAGATTTTGAAACGGTGCAAAAATCGCCGAACGGGCCCCTACGACGACTTTCACTTCCGCACGCTGGATTTTTCGCCATTCATCGTATTTTTCCCCTGCCGATAAGCCGCTGTGCAGTACTGCGACTAAATCGCCGAAACGCTCCTTGAAACGGATGGTCATCTGGGGCGTCAAGGAAATTTCCGGTACGAGCATGATCGCTTCCTTGCCTTCTTCAAGCACTTGGGCGATTGTCTGCAAATAGATCTCCGTTTTTCCGCTGCCGGTGATGCCGTGAAGCAAAAAGGTATTTTCCGTGTTGAGCGAGGATTGAATAGCATCGAATGCTGTTTGCTGTTCATTCGTCAAATCCAAGGCGATCTTTTGTTCAATTGCTGTCAGAAGTGAAGGATCCCGGTACGATTCCATAGACGAAAAATTGGCCAAGCCTTTTTCCGCCAATGCATTGATCGTCGGAAGCGAGACCCCCGCCTGCTTTTGCAGTTGGGAAGATTCAAAGCTTTGGCCCACATGTTTCAAGAAAAACTCCTGCAGCTTCAATTGCTGCTTGGCGTTCGCTCTTATGGAAATATTTTCTATATCTTCAGTTGAATCTGTAATATGGACCATGCGTATTTTTTTCACGCCGGTTTTCTGCTGGATGTTCGTATCCGCAAGTACCGTTCCTTTGTCCATTTCTTTTTTCATCAGCCCATAGACCGCTTCCGCTTCCTGGGCACGGACAAAGTCACGTGTGCCGAAATACGGATGCAGCTCTTTCGGCAGCTCTTCAATAGCAGCATTCAAAACGAACCGCTTCTCGTATTTCGCGCGAAGTGCTGCTGGTACCATAACTTGCAGGGCATCGATTTCAAAACACACTGTCTGGCGTTTCATCCATTGTGCAAGCTCGAGCATTTCCCCGTTCAGTACGGGCACGACATCCATCAATTCGTGTATCGGCTTGAGCCGTTTTGGGTCAAATTCAGACGTTTCTTTGATAGTCGTAATAAAGCCGAGCACTTTGCGATTGCCAAAAGGCACTTTGACGCGCATGCCTGGCTCGGTGAGTGCCTGGAATTTTTCCGGCACTGCATAATCGAATGGCCGGTCAATCGGATGTGCGGCAACATCGACGATGACTTCGGCAATCATTTTGCAAATTCCTTTTCAGTGATGAGCGTTAGCAAATCGAGCGCAAGCGCTTTTTTCGGCATGACCGGGAACGCCCTTTCGAATTCCCCGCGGCCGTAGACCGTCACTGCATTCGTGTCATGGTCAAAGCCCGCTGAATCCGCGCTGACGTCGTTGGCGATGATATAATCAGCGTTTTTCCGCTCGAGTTTATCTTTGGCATATTTCGCCACATGATCGGTCTCTGCCGCGAAGCCGACCAGGATTTGATGGCTCTTCAATTGGCCGAGCTGCTGCAAGATATCTACCGTGCGCTCCAGCTCAAGGACCGAATTGCCTTCTTTTTTCTTAACCTTTTGCCCCGCGATGGCCGCCGGGCGGTAATCCGCGACAGCTGCTGTCTTGACAACCAAGTCTGCACTGTCGTATTCGCCAAGCACCGCTTCAAGCATCTGCTGTGCGCTTTCGACTTGAATGCGTTTGACACCGCTTGGCACCGGCAATGACACCGGGCCGCTGATCAATATCGTCTCAGCACCAAGTTCCGCTGCCGCTTCTGCCATGGCATAGCCCATCTTGCCGCTTGAAAAGTTCGTCAAAAAACGCACCGGGTCGATTCGTTCCCGAGTCGGCCCAGCCGTCACAACCACTTTTTTGCCTTTTAACGGCTTGTTTTTCGTGAAATGACCGGCCACCAGTTCAGTGATTTTCTCCGGTTCTTCCAAACGCCCTTTGCCGACATAGCCACAGGCCAAAAAGCCTTCAGACGGCTCGATGAAACGGATGCCGTCATGATGCAAACGATCGATATTGCGCTTGACTGCGGGATGGTCGTACATATGGACATTCATCGCAGGCGCGACCCAAATCGGCGCGGTCGTCGCAAGCAACACCGTTGAGACCATATCGTCGCCTAGGCCATTCGCCATTTTAGCGATCATATTGGCGGTCGCAGGCGCGACGAGCACGAGGTCTGCCCAGTCCGCCAAATCGATATGGGCGATGACTGAAGAATCTTTTTCGTCGAATGTATCAAAATAGACATCGTTTCTGGACATCACCTGGAATGACAAAGGCTGGACGAATTGCTTCGCTGATTCTGTCATGATGACTTTCACTTCCGCCCCTGCCTGGGACAATTTGCTGACGAGGGCGACCGCTTTATAGACGGCGATGCCGCCGCTTACACATAATAGGATTTTTCGATTTGCCAACACCGCTAAACACCCTTTCTAAACAACAAACTCCCAAAGAACAGGTTCGCTCTGGGAGTCGTCAATTGAGATCATAAGTTAAATTTCGTCTTCGTAAATCGCGGATGCATCTTGCTGAACCGGTGTCAATGCACCAGCTGCAATCTCTTCAAGCGCTTTTCCAACCGCTTTGTGGGACGTGTAGGAATCCAGTTTTTCATCGCCATGTTCGTGCAATTGGCGTGCTCTCTTGGACGCCAAAGCGACCAGGGAGTATTTCGAATCGATACGGCTTTTCAATTTATCAACGGATGGGTATAACATCAGGCATTCTCCTTTAGCATATCTAAGTATCTTTTTTCAACGCGTTCCCGCTTGCAATGTTCTGCGATGATGATGGCATTGATGCGGTCGCATGCGTGTTCGACTTCGTCGTTCTCGACGACGTAGTCATACAGGTTCATCATCTCGAGTTCTTTCCTGGCGGCATGGATACGTGAAGCAATCACTTCATCCGACTCTGTGCCGCGGCCGACCAAGCGCTCTTCGAGTTCTGAGAGGCTAGGCGGCGCAAGGAAGATGAACAAGCCATCCGGCACTTTATCACGCACTTGCGCTGCCCCTTGCACTTCGATTTCCAGGAACACATCACGCCCGGCATCGCGCATTTTATTGACGTATTCGAGCGGCGTACCATAATAATTGCCGACATACTCGGCGTATTCAAGCAATTGCCCTTGGTCGATCAGTTCTTCAAACTCATGACGGGTCTTGAAGAAATAATCGACTTCGTCCACTTCCCCTTCACGCGGTGAGCGCGTCGTCATGGAAATGGAATATTCATAATTTGTATCCGGCTGTTGGAACAGCTCTTTTCGCACCGTGCCTTTGCCGACGCCCGAAGGCCCGGACAGCACGATGAGCAGTCCACGATGTTTTCTCATTTTATCCCTCGCTTGCCTCATCATCTTTTTCTTCTATCCGCGCAAGGGCCGTCTCGACCGACAAAGCGGAGATGACCACATGATCGCTATCCATGATAAAGATCGACTTGGTCTTCTTGCCGCCTGTCGCATCGACGAGCAAGCCTTTGCTGCGCGCTTCCTGCATCAAGCGCTTGGAAGGCGCCGAGTCCGGCTGGATCATCGACACGATGCGGTTCACTGACACCGCATTGCCCGCCCCGATGGATATGAACTTCGGCTTTCTCTTCATCTTCCTCACCGCCATCGATGCTTAAGTAATATATTCACGCTTAAAACTAACTGTCTTATTATATCATATTCTTCCCTGAAAATGATAAGATGGAACAAAACGATTTGAAAGAGGGATTTTTCATGGCATTTGATGGATTATTTACGAAAGCGATGACGAGCGAATTGCAACAGCTCATCACCGGAAGGATTTCAAAAGTTCATCAGCCTAATCAGCTCGAACTGCTCCTGCACATACGCGCACAAGGAAAAAATCATAAATTGCTCATCTCGATCCACCCATCCTATTCACGGATCCATTTGACGAATACGGCAAACGTCAACCCGTCAGAGCCGCCGATGTTCTGCATGCTGCTCCGCAAACATATTGAAGGCGGCGTCATCACAGGCGTCGAGCAGCATGGCTCCGACCGGCTGATCATCCTGAGCATCCGCGCACGCAACGAAATCGGCGACGAAATCGAACGCGAGCTCCATGTCGAAATGATGGGCAGGCATTCGAATATCATTTTAGTCGACGCCGAGCGCGACATGATTCTCGACAGCCTCAAGCATTTGCCGCCGAGCGTCAACTCCTACCGGACGATTTTACCGGGCCAGGATTATATTTTCCCGCCTTCCCAAGACAAACAGGATCCATTTGCGGCGGATGCTGACTTCAGTGGGCTCACCGACAAGGAAATCGTCTCACAGTTTGCCGGCTTTTCCCCGCTGACGGCGAAAGAGTTGAACTACCGGCTCGAACAAGATCCTGATAGCGCAGCTGCCTTTTTGCAGGACTTCAATGATCCGGAATCGACCGGCTATTACGTCGAACAGCAAGGAAAAAGCTATTTTTCCGCGACTGAATTGACGCATCTCGGACAGGACAATATGCGTTTTGACAATTTATCCGAACTGCTCGACCGGATTTATTACGCCAAAGCCGAACGCGACCGCGTCAAGCAGCAGGCGGGTGATTTGGAGCGCTGGCTTCAAAACGAAATCGCTAAACTGAAATTGAAGCTGAAAAAATTGCAAAAAGAGCAGGATCAGGCACAAAAACGCGATCAATTGCAATTGAACGGCGAATTGATCATGGCCAATCTGCACACTATTAAAAAGGGAATGAAACAAGCGGAAGTCGTCAATTATTATAATGAAGAAACTATGACGATCACGCTCGACCCGCGCAAGACGCCAATTGAGAATTCCCAGAAATACTACTCGCGTTACCAAAAAGCCAAAACAGCGGTTGTTAAAACGCATGAACAAATTGAAAAGACGGAAGAAGATATCCGCTATTTCGAATTGCTCATGCAACAAGTGCAGCAGGCCGGGCTCTCCGATATCGAAGAGATTCGCGAGGAATTGGCGGAACAAGGCTATATGAAAGCACAGAAATCGAAGAAAAAGAAAAAGCCACAAAAGCCGAATGTTGAGCATTATGTATCGAGCACCGGCATTCCGATTTCAGTCGGCAAAAACAATAAGCAAAACGATTACGTGACCTTCAAGGTCGCATCGAAATCCGATACATGGCTGCACACGAAAGACATTCCGGGATCGCATGTCATCATCCATTCGCAAGAACCGGATGAAGACACCATCTTAGAAGCTGCCAGCATCGCCGCTTATTTCAGCAAAGCGCGCGAATCGGCATCCGTCCCGGTCGATTACACCGAAGTCCGCCAAGTGAAAAAACCAAGCGGCGCGAAGCCCGGTTTCGTGATTTATTTCGAACAGAAAACCGTCTACGTCACGCCGGATGAAGACCTGGTGTTGAAATTAAAAAAATGAGTTTGGACATGCCCGTACCGGTCTTTTGCCAGTGCGGGTATTTTTCCGAAATTGCATAAGTTTACATAATAATATTATAAAGTAAATAATGCGACAAAGCATTGCCCCAAGTTATAGTTAATGCTATCTTTTTATAGGACATCAATTAAGGGGGCCTACCATTGATTAATTTAACGAAACGAACATATATAAATGCCGCCCTGTTCGGCACGGCAGCGGTTGCATTATCAGCTTGCGGAAATGACGCTGCTGAAACCGAACAGCCTTCGGAATGGGACCGCATCCAGGAGGAAGGCGTCTTGACCGTCGGTACATCCGGCACGCTGTTGGCCACTTCATTCCGCGACGAAGAAAGCGGCGAATTAACGGGCTTTGAAGTAGAAGTCGTACGGGAACTCGGCAAGCGCCTGGAACTTGACATCGAATTCCGCGAACTCGGTTTCGACGAAATGCTGACAAGCGTCAGTACAGGACAACTTGATATGGCAGCGAACGATATTGAAGTGACAGAAGAAATGACCGATCAATTCCTGTTTTCTACACCGATCAAATATTCCTACGGCACCGCCGTCGTACGTAAAGACGACCTGTCCGGAATCGAATCACTGGAAGACTTGGAAGGGAAAAAAGCAGCGGGCGTCTCGACATCCGTCTATATGCAGATCGCCCGCGATTACGGGGCGGAAGAAGTGACGTATGACAATGCGACGAATGAAATCTATTTGCGTGATGTGTCTATCGGACGGACCGATGTCATTTTGAATGATTATTATTTGTCGAAATTCGGCGTGGCCGCTTTTCCGGAATTGAACATCACCATCCATCCGGACATCAAATACCTACCATCTGAAGTCGGACTGGTCGTCAATGAAGACAATGAAGAACTTCTCGAACAAGTCAATACCACACTTGAGGAAATGCTTTCCGACGGCACCATCAGTGATATCTCAGCCGAATTCTTCGACGGGGCGGATGTTTCCGTCGAACCGGATGTCGAAGAGGCAAATTAAAGGAGGGCCATCAGTATGAGCGATATCGAATGGGGGCTGTTGTTCGATCCCGAACTTGCCATCAATTCCTTGCCCTATGTGCTTGAAGGCATTTGGTTGACGCTGTTGATTTCAATGGGCAGCATGCTCGGCGGACTGGTGATCGGCTTTTTCATGGCGCTCGCCAGGACGTCAAAACAGCCGCTGCTCCATCTGCCGGCGCGCCTATATATATCATTTATGCGCGGTGTGCCGATTCTCGTCATCTTGTTTTTACTGTATTTCGCACTGCCAGTCATCGGCCTTGAATTCACTGCCTTGCAAGCAGCTCTCATCGGCTTCACCATCAATAGCGCCGCCTATATCGCAGAAGTGTTCCGGTCGGCTCTTGCCTCTGTCGATAAAGGCCAATGGGAATCATCCACTGCACTCGGCCTTAGCTATTGGCAGACCATGCGCCGGATCATCTTGCCGCAATCGGTGCGCATTGCAGTGCCACCCTTATCGAATGTCTATTTGGACCTGATCAAGGCATCATCGCTCGCGGCCATGATTACGGTCCCGGAGATTTTCCAGAAAGCTCGAATTGTCGGCGCACGGGAATACGACCTGTTGACATTGCTTATCCTGGTCGCGCTCATCTACTGGGCCATCTGCACAGTCATGACCGTGCTTCAGAACTACCTGGAAAAACGCTACGCTGAATACTTATAAAACGAAAACCGCACCGGAAATCTATCCGGTGCGGTTTTCAGAGTGTGGAAGAAGTCTATAATCCGCTATGAATGAAAAAGGAAAGCACCATTTCTACATTCAAAAATCAATGTGCTATCTGAGTATTTGGAGAAGCGTTCGTTCGACTCCAGTGGATCAGCGAGACGACCGAGACCCCGCAAGGCGCATAGCGACTGAGGAGGCTTGGGCGCGAGCCCACGGAAAGCGAGCGATAAGCTTCGGAAAATACGACTACTTACCTTTCTCGACAGCCATAAAACCGCACCGGAACTTTATCCGGTGCGGTTTTTTTATTCGAATGCCTCGTCTTCCATATACATGACTTCCCATAAATGGCCGTCCGGGTCGTGAAAACTCCAAGAATACATAAACTTATTGTCCATCGGCTCGTTCGCGGAACTGCCACCGGCTGCCATCGCTTTTTCCACCCATTCATCAACGGCCTCCCGGCTAGACGCCGATAGGGCAATAATCGCCTCTGCGCTATTGGAGGTATCGGCAATGTCTTTATGGGTGAAGCTTTTGAAGAAGTCTTCTACCAGCAGCATGGCGTACATATTGTGGCCGATAATCATGCAAGTGGCGTTATTATCCGTCATCCGTTCATCGAAATCAAAGCCCATTTCGCCAAAAAACTTCATCGATCTTTCCAAATCCTTAACCGGCAAATTAACGAAAATCTGGTTCGCTTGAATGGCCATGTCTCCGCTTCCCTTCTTTTTCGTTTATCGTTCACTCTTCTATTCGTGGAATGAACTGAAAATCCTCCCTATCGTTTCAGTTTCTTTACCCCTCTTCCATAAAAGTCGTCCATCTCTTCCTCGGGCACGAGCGCTCCTCCTGTCAGCCAGACGATATGTGTCGCTTTTTCCGCATCCGTGTCATGTTCTTCAGCGTAGTTTGTCGCTGCCATCATAAATGGCCCGGCAAACCCAGCTGCTGCGGAAGGTTCGATTTTGATTTCTTCGCTATCTTTCAGCATGGCGAGCAGCGGGAATAACTCTTCGTCTTCGATAGTCACAATCCCTGAAATCAATTGCTCGGAACTCTCCGATGCAAAGCTCGATGCCCTGCCGACGGCGAGCCCGTCTGCTTCCGTCCTATTGTCGATGCCTATGTCCTGGACGCAGATGCCGCTCTTCAAGCCCGTCATGAGACCGAGCAAGACGGCAGGGGAATGCGTCGGTTCGATGAACACCGGATGGACGTGGTCGCCGAACAGATGGCGCAGCCCAAATGCGATGCCACCTGGCGCCCCGCCGACACCGCATGGCAAGTAGACGAATAGCGGATGCTCTTTGTCTACCGGAATATTCCTTTGTTCGAGTTGATGTTTCAAACGAAGTGCCGCCACGCTATAGCCGAGAAACAATTCGCGTGATTTCTCGTCATCGACAAAATAACCATTCGGCAAACGCAGCGTCTCTTCTCGTCCTGCCGTGACCGCTTCACTGAAGTCGCCGCTGAATTCGACAACGCGGACGCCTTTTTTCCGCAGCAGCTCTTTTTTCCACCCTTTGGCATCCGCTGACATATAGACGGAGACCTTGAAACCGAGTTCTGCGCTAATGATGCCGATGCTCAAGCCTAAATTCCCGGTCGAGCCGACGCCGACAGGATAGCTTCCAAAGAATTTTTTGGCTTGTTCCGTTGCAAACCATTCGTAAGAATCCTCATGCGTAATTAGCCCTTCCTTTAGCGCCAAGTTCTCTGCATAGCGCAGCACTTCAAAAAATCCGCCGCGTGCCTTCACCGATCCCGCCACAGGCAGTTCGTTGTCGCATTTAACGTATAATTTTCCCGGCAGCTGCTCTCCATAATACGCTTCCAGTTGATGCTGCATGTGTCCAGCTTGCCGCAATTCCGATTCGATGATCCCTCCTGTTTCAACTGTCTCGGGGAACACTTTCATTAAATACGGGGCAAAGCGCAGCCATAATTGCTCTGCCTCCTCCAAATCATGCATTGTCACCGGCAAGCCCTGTACTTGATCCATTTCTCTGCGCTTTGGGTTCAGCCAGACGATCGGCTTCAAGTCGAGCAAATCCGCCATCAGCGGATGCTCATCCGTCCATTTGTGGATTTCTTGTTTGGTAAGTCCCATGTCTACCGCCTCCTTATCGTTAGTGGTACCATACCCCTTTTTCGCTTTGTTTATTTCCTTAAGCAGATGAAAAAACCTTCACACATCCTGTCGATGTGCGAAGGTTTTCTTATGAAGTCAATGCGCCAGCTTTCAGTTTTTCGTGCCATTCGCTGAGCATCGGCAAATCCTCTGCCGCTATCGCTCCGCTTTCCCTGGCTTGTTCAACCAGTGCCGGGAAATCCGTCAAGGTGTGGAAAGTGAATCCCGCTTCCTCTATCGCTTGCTGTGCTTGAGGCAGCCCGTAAGTGAAGATCGCGGCAATTCCCGCCACTTCAAAGCCGGCATCTTGCAATGCTTGTGCCGCCTGCAGCACCGACCCTCCTTTGGAAATCAAGTCTTCGATGACGACGGCTTTTTGGCCTGGCTCGATTTTTCCTTCGATCAAATTCGATTGCCCATGGCCTTTCGGTTTCGAACGCACATAGACCATTGGCAGATCCAGGCGTTCAGCCACCCACGCCGCATGCGGAATGCCCGCCGTCGCGGTTCCTGCAATCACTTGCGCATCCGGATACTCGCGGCGGATTGTTTCCGCGAGCCCGTCAGCGATTGCATTACGGACTGTTGGATAAGACATCGTCAGCCGATTGTCGCAGTAAATCGGAGATTTGACGCCAGATGCCCAAGTAAAAGGATCGTTCGGGCGCAGCTCCACCGCGCCGATTGATAATAGCTGTTGTGCGATTTGTTTTTTCATGAACGACCGCTCCATTCTCCATTGATGTAATCATAGCTTTTTTGCGGGTTTTCCGAACGGGTGATGGCTCTCCCGACGACGATATGGGTCGAACCTTGTGCTTTTGCATCGCTTGGCGTCGCGATGCGCTTTTGGTCATGGCTTTCCGATGCAGCCGGGCGGATACCCGGCGTGACGCGCAGGAAATCGTCGCCACATGCCACGCCGATCGCTTTCGCTTCATGGACCGAACAGACGACACCGTCAAGCCCCGCCTGTTTCGCCAGTTTCGCGTAATGCACAACCGATTGTTCGAGGCTCGCCGAAATCAATTGCTCTTGTTGCATCTGTTCTTCGCTCGTCGAAGTTAATTGCGTCACTGCGATCAATTTTGTCCCACTTCCGGCAAGTCCTCGTTTTGCGGCTTCCATCATGGCAAGGCCGCCCGCTGCGTGAACATTGACCATATCGACGCCAAGTTCTGCGATGCGGCGCATGGCGGCTTCAACGGTATTCGGGATATCGTGCAATTTCAAATCCAGGAAAATATCATGGCCGTAGCGATTCAATGTATGAACGAGTTCCGGCCCCTCCTGGTAGAACAATTCCATTCCGACTTTTAGGAACAAGGGTTCCGTAAACTCCGAGAGAAATTCTTCCACATCGAGCTTCGAGGGGAAATCGAGTGCAATGATCGGTTTGCTGGTCATAGGCGATGGCTCCTTCCGATGAGTTCTTGAACGGATTCGTAGCCCAGTTCATGCAAGCGTTCCGGCAGCTTGTCGATGAGTTCAGGGCATACAAACGGATTGACAAAGTTCGCTGTGCCAACCGCGACAGCATTTGCTCCCGCTGAAAGAAAGTCGATGACGTCATCCACTTCCGTGACGCCGCCCATTCCGATGATGGGCAGCTTTGTATGGCGTCTCACTTCGTACACCATACGAAGTGCCACGGGTTTGATCGCCGGTCCTGACAAGCCGCCTGTAATATTGGCGATGACCGGGCGTCCCGTTTTTGGGTCAAGCCGCATGCCGAGCAGTGTATTGATCATCGTGATGCCATCCGCTCCGCCTTCTTCGACCGCTTTGGCGAGCTGGACGACATCGGTAACGTTCGGCGATAGTTTCACGTAAACCGGCACGTCCGAAACGTCTTTTACCATGCGTGTCAATTCTTTTGCGACGTTCGGGTCCGTCCCGAATGTGATGCCGCCCTGCTTGACATTTGGGCAGGAAATATTCAATTCCAGTGCGTGGACATTCGGTGCCTTGGAAATGGTTTTTGCCACTTCGACATAGTCCTCTGCGAGCGACCCGGCGACATTGGCGATGATCGGCACTTCGAATTGATCGAGCCAAGGCAATTCCTCGCCGAACACTTTTTCAAGCCCCGGGTTTTGCAGCCCGATGGCATTGAGCATGCCGGATGAAGTTTCCGCAACGCGCGGTGTCGGATTTCCGAGACGCATCTCGGCAGTTGTCGCTTTGATCATGATCGAGCCGAGTTTCGACAAATCATAGAGCTGGGCGTATTCTTTCCCGAATCCGAAACAGCCGGATGCCGGCATGATCGGGTTTTTCAAGTCGAGCCCAGGCAATTTCACGCGTAAATCCGTCATGAAATCACCACCCCTGCTGGAAATACAGGGCCATCGGAACATACTTTGATGTAATCCGTTTCGCTTCTAGTCGTCCGGCAGACGCACGCAAAGCATGCCCCGATGCCGCAGCCCATGCGCTGTTCATAAGACAAAAACCCCTTTTTCTCTGGGTACGCCCATTGCACCGCTTCGAGCATTGGCGTCGGCCCGCAGGAATAATAGGTATCAAAGTCATTCGGCAAGCCATTCAAAATATGGGTCACGAAACCTTCCGTCCCGTGCGAACCGTCGACTGTTGCAATATGCGTATCGCCGAGAGCGCGGAATTTATCTTCATAAAACACCGCTTCACTGCTTTCAAACCCAAGAATGTGGACAGTTTCCACACCTTTTGCATTCAGTTGCAATGCCAGTTCGTATAGCGGCGGCACACCGATCCCCCCGCCGATCAAATAGGCTTTCTTTCCAGCTTCGTCAACCGGGAAACCATGTCCGAGCGGCCCCAGGACATCGAGTGTGTCGCGTTCTGTCTTTTGGGACAATAAGCTCGTCCCGCGCCCTTCCGACCGGTAGATCATCGTGAAGCTCGATGCTTCCTTGTCGATTTTCGCCACTGAGATCGGCCGGCGCAATAGCGGTTCAAAGCTGTCTGCCACACGCACATGGACAAATTGCCCCGGTTCGTTCATTTCCTGTACCAAAGAACCTGCGACGGTCAGTTCAAAAATATTCTTTGCGATTTCAATTTGGGAGACGATCGCCATTTTTTCCTGTTTGATCATACACCTGCCCCCATTTCCTCTGCCTGGAATGTCATCGATTCGATGACTCTGAGCATCGCTTCCGCTGTATCGAGTGAAGTCAAGCACGGTACTCCGTTTTCAACCGATTCCCGGCGTATGCGGAATCCGTCACGTTCCGGCTGCTTGCCTTTTGTCAGCGTGTTGATGACGATTTGTGCATCGCCGTTTTGGATGACATCCAGCAAAGTACGGCCTTCCGCACCGATTTTTCCGACTTCAGCCACGGCAATGCCTGCAGATTCGAAAGCTTGCGCTGTACCGCCAGTTGCCATAATTTGGTATCCGATATCCCGGAAGCGTTTCGCCAGTCCAACTGCTTCTTCTTTATCCTTATCCGAGACAGTCAGAAGAACGGTGCCATGGTCTTTCACTTCCATGCCAGCCGCAGCTAGCCCTTTATAAAGTGCTTTTTCAAGCGTGACGTCTTTGCCCATCACTTCCCCGGTCGATTTCATTTCTGGCCCGAGCGTGATATCGACGCGGCGCAGTTTTGCGAATGAGAACACCGGCACTTTGACGTAGACGCCTTTTTTCAGCGGCGCTAGCCCCGTCGTATAGCCTTGTTCGATGATGCTTTGCCCCAATATCGCTTTCGTTGCGATGTTCGCCATCGGAATGCCGGTGATTTTGCTGAGGAACGGCACCGTCCGGCTTGAGCGCGGATTGACTTCGATGACGAACACTTCACCTTTTGAGATGACGTACTGGATGTTCAACAGGCCGACGATATTCAAACCTTTGGCAAGCCGTGTCGTGTAATCCGTCAAAGTCTCGATTTGCTGTTGCGAGATGTTTTGCGGCGGATAGACGGCAATCGAGTCACCGGAGTGCACCCCTGCCCGTTCAATATGTTCCATGATTCCAGGAATCAGGACATTCTCGCCGTCGCAGATCGCATCGACTTCAATTTCTTCGCCTGTCAAGTAACGGTCGACTAACACCGGATGCTCAGGGCTTGCTTCGACTGCGTGTTCCATGTAGTGAATCAAGTCGCTTTCGTTGTAGACGATTTCCATTGCACGGCCGCCGAGTACGTAAGACGGGCGGACCAGTACCGGGTAGCCGATGTCCGAAGCGATGACCACCGCTTCTTCTGTCGACACGGCCGTTTTGCCGAGTGGTTGCGGGATGCCGATTTCATGGAGCGCCGCTTCGAATTTATTGCGGTTTTCCGCTCTGTCGATGTCTTCAAGCGTAGTGCCGAGAATCTTCACGCCATTTTTCTCGAGCTTGTCGGCCAAGTTAATTGCCGTCTGCCCACCGAACTGGACGACGACGCCTTTCGGTTGTTCGAGGTCGATGATGTGCATGACATCTTCAATTGTCAGCGGTTCAAAGTAGAGCTTGTCGGAAATAGAGAAATCGGTCGACACCGTCTCCGGGTTATTGTTGATGATGATTGCTTCGTAGCCGGCTTCTTTGATCGCCCAGACGGAATGGACCGTTGCGTAATCGAATTCGACGCCCTGGCCGATGCGGATGGGGCCTGATCCGAGCACGATGACGCTTTCTTTGTCGGTGCGGATCGATTCGTTTTCGTCTTCGTAGCTGGCGTAGAAATAAGGCGTTTCCGATTCGAATTCCGCAGCGCATGTGTCGACCATTTTATAGACCGGCATCAAGCCTTGTGCTTTGCGCCACTCGTATACTTTTGCTTCTTCCGATGACCATAGCTTGGCAATCGTTCTATCTGCAAAGCCCATGCGTTTGGCTTTTCTCGTTGTCTCATAATCAAACGGATTTTGCTGCAAGACTTCTTCAAAGCGGACGATTTTGTCGAACTTCTCCAGGAAGAACAAATCGATTTGGCTCCAGTCGTGAATCGTTTCGATCGTCACACCGCGGCGGAGCGCTTCGCCGATAAAGAACAGCCGCTCGTCGCCGGCTTTGCGGATGCGTTTTTCGATCCATTCGTCGCTCATCGTGTCGCCGTTTTTCAGCTCCAGATGGAATTGACCGGTTTCAAGCGAACGGACCGCTTTCAGCATCGATTCCTCAAACGTCCGGCCCATCGCCATGACTTCGCCGGTTGCTTTCATTTGCGTGCCGAGGTTGCGTTTTGCCGATTCGAATTTATCGAACGGCCAGCGCGGGATTTTCGATACGACATAGTCGAGTGCCGGTTCGAAAGCGGCGTAAGTACGCCCTGTTACCGGGTTCATCATTTCGCCAAGCGTCAAGCCGACTGCGATTTTCGCCGCCAGTTTGGCGATCGGGTAGCCAGTCGCTTTGGATGCCAACGCCGACGAACGGCTGACGCGCGGGTTTACTTCGATGATGTAATAATCGAAGCTGTTCGGGTCGAGCGCGAGCTGGACGTTGCAGCCCCCCTCAATTTTCAAGGCGCGGATGATTTTCAATGACACGTTGCGGAGCATTTGGTATTCACGATCCGACAAGGTTTGGCTCGGTGCGACGACGATTGAGTCACCGGTATGGATGCCGACCGGATCGATGTTTTCCATATTACAGACGACGATGGCGGTATCTTCCGCATCGCGCATCACTTCGTATTCGATTTCTTTGAAACCGGCAATCGATTTTTCCAGCAAGCATTGTGTCACTGGGCTGTATTTCAAACCGCTCGCCACGATTTCATGCAGTTGTTCGTCGTTATGGCAGATGCCGCCGCCCGTTCCGCCAAGTGTAAAGGCTGGTCGGACGATAACCGGATAGCCGATTCTCTCCACAAAACGTTTCGCTTCTTCCATATTGTGGATGATATCAGAATCCGGTACCGGTTCCCCGAGTTCGTTCATCAAAGTGCGGAACAAATCGCGGTCTTCCGCTTTATGGATCGCTTCCAGCTTGGTTCCTAAGATTTCAATATCCAGTTCATCCAAAATTCCAGATTCGTCCAGTTCGATGGCCATGTTGAGCCCTGTCTGCCCGCCGAGAGTCGCAAGCAGTGCATCCGGCCGCTCTTTTCTAAGGATCCGGCTGACGAATTCCAAAGTGATCGGTTCGATATACACTTTATCGGCGATTTCGGTATCGGTCATGATTGTCGCCGGGTTGGAGTTGATCAAAATGACGCGGTAGCCTTCTTCTTTCAAGGCGAGGCAAGCTTGTGTGCCCGCATAGTCAAATTCTGCAGCTTGGCCGATGACGATCGGGCCTGAACCAATTACGAGGATGCTTTTGATATCTTGTCTTTTAGGCATGTTGTTGCTCCTTCCGCTGTGCGTTCATCATTTCCAAAAATCGGTCGAATAGATAATTTGAGTCTTCCGGTCCCGGTGAGGATTCCGGATGGTACTGGACGGTAAAGGCTGGGTAATCAAGGTGCGCGAGTCCTTCGTTCGTTCCGTCATTGAGTGCACTATGTGTCACTTTTAGGCGCGTGCCTTGCAAGGTTTCTTCATCGACTGCGTAGCCGTGGTTTTGTGATGTGATTTCGATTTTGCCGGTGACCAAATCGCGCACCGGGTGGTTGCCGCCGCGGTGGCCGAACTTCAGCTTGAACGTCTCAGCACCGCACGCTCTTGCGAATAATTGATGTCCGAGGCAAATCCCGAAAATCGGCACTTCGCCGAGTAGTTCGCCGACGACTTCCACACATTCGGGAACGTTTTTCGGGTCTCCTGGGCCGTTTGACAGCATGACGCCGTCTGGGCCCCAGGCGAGAATTTCCTGCGCGCTCGTATTATGTGGCACAACGATGACGTCGCATTTGCGTTTGTTCAGCTCGCGCAAAATCCCGTGCTTCATGCCGTAATCGATCAATACGACGCGCTTGCCGCGTCCCGGGCTTGGATAAGGGCGTGTAATCGATACTTGCGCCACTTGATCAGTCGGCAAAGGGGTTTCTTTCAGCTTCTCGACCACTTGTTCCACATCCGGCTCTTCCCCAGCAGCTGTCAAGATGCCTTTGATCGATCCGTTGACGCGGATCAATCGTGTCAGCTTTCGCGTATCGATTCCCGCGATGCCCGGGATGCCTTTTTTCTCAAGCAATTCGCTCAAGCTCATGGTGCTTCTGAAATTCGACGGAAAATCAGCAGCTTCCCGGACGACCATGCCTTTGACGGCTGGGTCGATCGATTCGAAGTCATCGCTGTTGATGCCGTAATTGCCTTGCAGCGGGTACGTCATCGTGACAATCTGCCCGCAATAGGATGGATCGGAGAGGATTTCCTGATAGCCGGTCATGCTCGTGTTGAACACCACTTCCCCAAATGATGCCGTTTGTGCGCCGAATGCTTCCCCTGCGAATACTGTGCCGTCTTCTAAGATCAAATAACGTTTCATCAGTTTTCCTCCTGCCATGCGATGTCACCGCCGAAAATGGTCATTACTGGCCAGCCGGTGCAAGTTTGTCCGCCAAATGGTGTATTCGTTCCTTTGGAAAGAAAATCTTCCGTGCGGATTTCCTGCTGTTTGTCCAAGTCGAGCAGCACCAAGTCGGCCGCTTGCCCTGCTTCAATCGTCCCGTAAGGAAGGCCGAACACATCCGCAGGTTTTTTCGTCAGCCAGCCGATCAATTGCTGGAGTGTCCATTTGCCGCTTTGGACAAATTCCGTATACAGGAGCGGGAACGCCGTTTCGAATCCGACGATGCCAAACGGCGCTTTTTCCATGCCGTTCGCTTTTTCTTCCGCAGCATGCGGGGCGTGGTCCGTCGCAATGAAATCGAGCGTGCCGTCGAGCAGTCCTTCGTGAAGCGCTTCGTAATCTTCTTTCGCGCGAAGCGGCGGGTTCATTTTGTAGTTCGCATCGTCGCCTGGGATGTCCTCTTCCGTTAGCAAGAGATGATGAGGCGTTACTTCCGCCGTGACGCGGACACCTGCTTTTTTCGCATCACGGATGACACGCACCGACTCTTTCGTGCTGACGTGGCAGACATGGTAATGGGCGCCTGCCGCTTCAGCGAGCAGGATGTCGCGCGCGATATGGACTGATTCCGCAACAGACGGGATTCCAGGCAAGCCCAGCTCTCGGCTTCGCTTGCCGTCATGCATGACGCCGCCGTAGATCAGGCTATTGTCTTCGCAATGGGCGACGACAGCCATGTCGAGCGCTGCGGCCTCTTTCATCGTCTCGAGCATCATCGCTGCTTCCTGGATGCCAACGCCGTCGTCCGTGAACGCAAAGGCGCCGTGTTCTTTCAGTTCTTTCAAATTGGTCCGTTCTTTGCCCGCTTCGCGGATCGTGATGGATGCATACGGCAAAACCCGGATGAGCGCATTTTTTTCGATCAAGCCGTTGACGTGATCGAGATTTTCTTTCGTGTCGGGTACCGGCCGTGTATTCGGCATGGCGCAGATGGTCGTATAGCCGCCGCGTGCTGCTGATTTCGTGCCGCTTTCGATGGTTTCCTTTTTCTCTCCCCCCGGTTCACGCAGATGGACATGGACGTCCACAAATCCTGGTGCAATCATTCGGCCTTTGCCGTCGATTTCCGTTTCTCCCTGCCCGTTCAACTGTGCGCCGATCTCCTCGATGCGGCCATCCTTGACGCGGATGTTCGTTTCCTCCAATTGTTCCCCGTTCAACATCTTTACGTTCTTAATGAATAATCCCATTTTATTCTCTCCCTTTCATTGCATATTCGAGTACGGCCATCCGGACGAAGACGCCGTTTTCCATTTGTTTGAAGATTCTTGAACGCTGGCATTCGACGAGCGAATCCGCGATCTCCACTCCCCGGTTGATTGGTGCCGGATGCATGATGATGGCGTCTTTTTTCATTTTGCGCTCGCGTGCTTCTGTCAACCCGAACTCAATATGGTAGCGTTCTTTGGAAAATAATGCGGAGACGGCGTGGCGTTCATGCTGCACGCGGAGCATCATGACGACATCCGTTTCCCCGATCAAGGCATCCAAATCATCGGTCGTATCGTAGTCGCCGCTCCACTCTTCCGGACACACGAAGCTTACTTTCGCGCCCAGCTGCTTGAGTGCGGCGGCATTCGATTTGGCGACACGGCTATGGGCGATATCCCCGACAATCGTCACGTGGATGCCGTCGATGCGGCCGAACTCCTGATGGATCGTGTACAGATCGAGCAGCGATTGCGTCGGGTGCTGGCCCGAGCCATCGCCGCCGTTGATGACCGCTACCTTGCAGCCTGCTAGCTGCTGGTAATATTCTTCTTCCTCGTGGCGGATGATGACCGCCTTGACGCCGATCGCTTCCATCGTTTTCACCGTGTCGTAGAGCGTTTCGCCTTTTAGGATGCTGGAAAAGGCCGTTTCGAATGGCAGGACGGATAGTCCAAGACGATGTTCAGCCATCTCGAAGCTCATCTTCGTCCGTGTGCTCGGTTCGAAAAATAAATTGACGACCGCCCCGTCGAGAGACGCTTTTTCACCTTTTTCGAATTGTTCGGCTCGCTTCAGCAAATTCATGATTTTGTCATTTTCAAGATTGTTCATCGTTAACAGATTCGGCAATTTGCTCACGCCCTTTCGTTGACTGTACAAAAAAACACCTTCCCAGGGGCAGGAAGGTGTAAGGAAATAAGGGTAGACTGCACCCCTATCCATAACCCTTTCCATGCCTCTCTGGACATTCCTTAAAAGGTAAGTTTATTCAGTTCCATCATCCACTTCCTGTTTGTTGAGCCCAGGCAGGATTAAGTTCAAGATTACGCCGACGATGGCGGCTAGCGCCATTCCTTCGATCGCGAACGATTCACTGAACTCGAGTTTCGCGCCGCCGATCCCGATGACCAGGATGACCGACGAGATGACCAAGTTGCGGTTATTGCCGAAGTCGATGCCGTTATCGACCAGCATCCGTAGTCCGGACGAAGCGATGATGCCGAACAGCAGGATCGAGATGCCCCCGAGCACTGCTGTCGGGATGGTATCGATGACCGCCATCAGTTTTCCGAAGAACGAGAACAGGATGGCGAAGACCGCAGCACCCAGAATGACATAGACGCTGAACACTTTCGTGATGGCAAGTACGCCGATGTTCTCGCCGTAAGTCGTTTTTGGCGGCCCCCCGACAAGCGAGGAGATAAACGTCCCGATGCCGTCGCCCAAAATCGAGCGATGAAGGCCCGGGTCTTTTATGTAGTTGCGGTCGACGATCTTGCCGAGCACCAATTGATGCCCGATATGCTCAGAGATCGTGACGATCGCGATTGGTACCATGACGAACAGCAATGTCGGCGTCACTTGGAAAGAATAATCGATTCCCGGCACGAGGAATTCCGGTACTTGGAACCAGTTCGCAGCAGCCACTGGGCTAAAGTCGATGATGCCGATGAGTGCCGAGTAAGCGTAACCCGCGATGATGCCAATCAGGATCGGCATGAGCGAGATGATGTTCTTGAAGTAAATATTGCAGATGATGGCCGTGGCGAGCGTTACGAGTGCTGCTGAGAAATGCAGCAGGCTGTATTCAGAGCCGCCATCTGCCGTTGGGATGTTCATGGCCATGTCGACCGCTGTGCCGGACAGTGCCAGCCCGATGACGATGATGACCGGGCCGACGACAATCGGCGGCAGCAATTTCATGAGCCATTTATAGCCAGTCTTCCAGATGATCAGCGAGACGATCGCATAGACGAGCGAGACGAACATCGCGCCGATCATCGCTGACCCGATGCCGCCTGTTTCCGTCGCGATCTGTATCGGGACAATAAAGGCGAATGAAGACCCGAGGTAAGCCGGCACTTTGAATTGTGTGATGAGGACGAAAATGATCGTGGCGATGCCGCTCGTCAATAGCGCGATCGCGGGGCTCAAGCCAACTAGCTGCGGCACCAGGATCGTTGCGCCGAACATGGCGAACATGTGCTGCAAGCTAAGGGAAATCCATTGCCCCGTTTTTGGTTTATCGTGTATGTCTAGAATGGCATTGCTCAAGCTGTTTCTCCCCTGTCTCTGTAATGATTCTTAGTCGTTGATGGTGACGCGGTCGGTGCTGTCGCTTTCTGTCATTTCGACCACAATCCGTTCTTCGCTCGATGTCGGAATGTTTTTTCCGACATAATCGGAACGGATCGGCAACTCCCGGTGTCCCCGGTCGATCAATACGGCGAGCTGTATCTGTGCCGGTCGGCCGAGGTCCATGACCGCGTCCATTGCTGCGCGGACAGTGCGGCCCGTGTAGAGTACGTCGTCGACCAGGATGACTTTCTGGTCTTTGATGCTATGCTCGATATCGACTTGCTGGACAAGCGGTTCCTGGCCCGGGTTTTTCTGGCTTAAATCATCCCGGTAAAGCGTGATGTCCAGTTCGCCTGTCAGAATGGGCTTGCCTTCGATTTGTTCGATTTTCTCCGCCAAACGCTTGGCGATGAATGCGCCCCTTGTCTTGATGCCGACTAAGATGCATCCGTCGATTCCTTTATTGCGCTCGATGATTTCGTGGGCGATGCGTGTAATCGCGCGCCCGATTGCCTTGTCATCGAGGATGACCGCTTTCTCTGCCATGTGTTCCACTCCTTTATGATTACATCGAAATTTCTGCATGAAAAAAACCCTCCGCCGAAGAGGCGAAGGGTGCATAAGCGCAGAAAAAAACCTTCCAGAAGACACACTTCCGGCTTTGCGAATATCCCTTTTCAGCCTCTCTGGACTGTTCTTAAAGGTGATGCGTATTCAGTTGACTGGTCTAAGTATAAAGAACAGCCATTTCATTTGTCAACCCCCTTAGCGGAGAGTCTCAAGAAGTTCTTCGAATTCTGCTGGCAGTGGAGCTGAGAATTCCAGGTATTCTTTCGTTCGCGGATGGATAAAGCCGATGACGCCAGCATGCAAGGCCTGACCGCCGATATCCATCGTTTTTCTCGGTCCGTATTTCGGGTCTCCGACAAGCGGGAAGCCGATATAGCGCATATGGACACGGATTTGATGCGTGCGTCCCGTTTCAAGCCGACATTCCACTAATGTGAAATCGCCGAAACGCTCAAGAACGGTGAAATGAGTCACCGCATGCTTGCCTTTATCGACAACAGCCATCTTCTGGCGCTCTTTCGGATCTCTAGCGATTGGGGCATCAATGGTGCCTTTGTCGTGGGCGATATGCCCGTGGACAAGTGCGATGTATTTGCGCGTCACCGATTTTTCGACCAATTGATCCACTAAAGATGCATGGGCGAGATCGTTTTTCGCGACCATCAACAAGCCAGACGTATCTTTATCGATGCGGTGGACGATTCCCGGGCGCACGATGCCATTGATGCCCGATAAGTCAGTGCAATGATACATGAGGCCGTTGACGAGCGTCCCACTCGCATGTCCTGGCGCCGGATGGACGACCATGCCTTTCGGTTTGTTAACGACGAGCACGTCTTCATCTTCATAGACGATATCGAGGTTCAAGTTTTCCGGTTCTGCATCCAATTCTTCCAATAGCGGCGGCGTGATGAGGATCTCATCTTCCAAACGCACTTTGTAATTCGGCTTCACCGTTTCACCATTTACTTTGATATGGCCATCTTTGACCCAATTGCTGATCTGCGAACGTGACCATTCCTCATCGATGGCAGAGATCACTTTGTCGATCCGCTCGCCTTTTTGTTCTTCTGTAATGTTTATCATCAGTTCTTCCATTAAGACACCTTTTTCTTTTGTTGTTTTTCATCCATGATCACGTAAATGACCATTAAGACGACACCAATGGTCAATGCAGCATCCGCTACATTGAAGATCGGAAAATCATAATTGATTACTGGAATCAGCACATCGACAAAATCGACGACTTCACCGCGGTACATCCGGTCGATGAAATTACCGATTGCGCCTCCTAGTAGCACCATCAGCGCCAATTGAAACAGCGGCTGCCCTCCGGCATGCTTATGGAAATAATACAGAATCGCCACGATCACTACAATAGTGATGATGGCAAACAGCCACATCTGCCCTTCTAGCATCCCCCAAGCCGCGCCGCGATTGCGGTGGGAAAGCCATCCCAGATACGGTTCGAGCACAGGAATCCGTTCCCCGAGCTCCATATTTTTGACGACCAGCCATTTGGTCCATTGATCCAATGCAATAATAAGTAGAGCAATCCCATAATAAATCACTTGTATTTCCTCCGTCATTCATCAGTCTATTCATTTTAACACAGAGCGGGCGAAAAAAGAAAAAAGTCCGAAAACCGGATAACCGGCTTTCGGACCGTTCAAACTTAAGCGTATTCGATTTCAACGACTTCCGCACAACGCGGGCAAAGCTCAGGATGTGCTTCCGATTCGCCGACATGCTTGGAAATCGTCCAGCAGCGGCCGCATTTCTCGCCTTGCGCTTTTTCGACGACGACTGACACTTCATCAAGTGACAATGCGTTTTCAGGCGCTTGCTCTCTCGCTCCGCCGAATTCATATTCGGACACGATAAACAATTGCGCCAGATTCGAATCGATCGCTGGCAACAAGTTCGCCAGTTCTTCACTGGCAAAGACCGTCACTTTCGCTTCAAGCGATTTTCCGATCGTTTTCGCCGCACGCGCTTCTTCCAAAGCTTTCAGGACATCGTCTCGGACGTCCATGAAACGGCTCCATTTCGCTTCCAGATCCTTGAATTCAGAACGCTCCACTGCTTCTGGGAAGTCCGTCAACTGGACGCTTTCTTCAGAAGCGGATTCCAGATACGACCACATTTCATCCGCCGTATGCGGGATGATCGGCGAAGCAAGCTTCACAAGCGCCATCAAGCTATCGTACATGACCGTCTGCATCGCACGGCGATGTGGATGGTCGGCACGTTCGATATAGACGACATCTTTTGCGACATCCAGGTAGAACGAGCTGAGATCATTCGCGCAATAGCTGTTCAATGCCAAATAGACAGAGGCGAATTCATAGTTTTTATAGCCTTTTGTGGCTGTTTCGATTAGTTTATTCAATTTCATAGCCATGTACTGATCCATTTCACGCATGTCTTCAAACGGCACGCGATCTTTTGTCTCATCAAAATCAGCCAAGTTGCCGTGAAGGAATTTCAGCGTGTTGCGGATCTTGCGGTACACTTCCGACACTTGCTTGAAGTTGTCATCCGATACGCGCACATCTGCCGTATAGTCAACAGAAGAAACCCATAGGCGCAGGATGTCCGCACCCATTTGGTTCATGACTTTTGCCGGCACGATGGTATTGCCAAGCGATTTACTCATTTTGCGGCCGTTGCCGTCCAATGTAAAGCCGTGGCTCAAGACGCCTTTATACGGAGCGATGCCGTTGATGGCGACGCTCGTCGTAAGCGATGAGTTGAACCAGCCGCGGTATTGGTCAGAGCCTTCGAGATAAAGGTCAGCCGGGTATTGAAGGTCTTCACGCTCATCGAGCACTGCCTGATGGGACGAACCGGAATCGAACCAAACGTCCATGATATCCATTTCTTTCGTAAAGATGCCATTCGGGCTGCTCGGGTGCGTAAAGCCTTCCGGCAATAATTCCGCTGCCGTGCGCTCGAACCAGATGTTCGATCCGTGCTCGCGGAATAGCTCAGCGATATGCGCAATCGTTTCTTCTGTGATGACCGGATCGCCGTTTTCCGCATAAAATACCGGAATCGGGACGCCCCATACGCGCTGGCGGGAAATGTTCCAGTCGCCGCGGTCGCGCAGCATATTGTAAAGGCGGGTTTCGCCCCAAGCCGGCGTGAACGATGTCTCATCGATCGCTTTTAAGATCTGGTCGCGGAACGCATCGATCGATACAAACCATTGCGCAGTCGCACGGTAGATGACCGGTTTTTTCGTACGCCAGTCATGTGGATAGGAGTGGGTGATGAATGACAAGGCTTCTAGTGCGCCTGCTTCATCTAATGCTTCAGTGATCGATTTATTCGCTTTGTCGTAGAACTCGCCCGCAAATCCTGGCGCTTCCTCTGTCATGACGCCGCGCTCATCAACTGGGCAAAGAACGTCCAATCCGTATTTCTTACCGATCAAGAAGTCATCTTCCCCGTGTCCAGGTGCGGTATGGACACAACCTGTACCGGAATCGGTCGTAACATGGTCGCCAAGCATGACGAGTGACGTACGGTCATACAATGGGTGTTTCGCTTGGATATGCTCCAGTTCCTGGCCTTTCACTGTGCGGACTACTTCATAATCCATCCATTCCAGCTCTTTCGCCACTTCTTCGAGCAAATCTTTCGCGACGACGAATTTCGAACCGCCGTGAGCGACTTCCACGTAATCCAGATCCGCATGTACAGAAATCCCGAGGTTGGCAGGGATCGTCCAAGGCGTCGTCGTCCAGATGACCAGCTTGACGCCTTCATCCAAAACGCCTTTTCCGTCTGTAACCGGGAAGGATACATAGATGGATGGTGATTTTTTATCGTGATACTCGATCTCTGCTTCAGCAAGAGACGATTCACTGGACGGGGACCAATAAACCGGCTTCAAGCCTTTATAGATATAGCCTTTATTGGCCATTTTGCCGAACACTTCGATTTGGCGCGCTTCGTAAGAAGGTTTCAACGTGACGTATGGGTTTTCCCAATCGCCTCGTACGCCAATCCGTTTAAATTGTGAGCGCTGGCTGTCGATTTGTTCGTACGCATACTCTTCACAAAGCTTGCGGAATTCCGCCAAAGACAATTCTTTGCGGTTGACGCCTTTATTGGTCAATGCTTGCTCGATCGGCAAACCGTGCGTATCCCAGCCTGGGACGTACGGGGCGTGGAAGCCCATCATGCTGCGCGAACGGACAATCATATCCTTTAAGACCTTGTTTAAAGCATGTCCCATGTGAAGGTCGCCGTTTGCGTATGGCGGACCATCATGAAGCACGAAGAACGGACGGCCTTTTGTCCGGTCCTGGACTTTTTTATAGATGTCCATTTCTTCCCATTTCTTTTGCATTTCAGGTTCCCGGTTCGGCAAATTGCCGCGCATCGGAAACTCGGTTTTCGGCATCAATAATGTATCTTTATAATCCATTTTCCATTCCTCCTGTAAGCATAATAAAAAGCCCCCATCCCTGGAAAGGGACGAGAAGCTCGCGGTACCACCCTTGTTGCAGCTGTGTGCTGCCAACTCTACACCGTAACGTGGCGGGGACGGGCCCGGTTACTTGCGTTCACCGGTCCAGCTCAGGAGTGATTTTCCAAGACGGCCCCGCGCCAGGCTTCCACCGCCCCCGGCTCGCTCGATCGGATTTCCGTTTTGTACTGTCTCCATCAATGCGTTTGTAAGTATGTCGTAATTATAGAAGCAGAATGGGCCTCAGTCAAGAGCGGGCTTATTCCTTCGCTGCGCTTCCGGCTTCTTTCTTTTCGATCTGATCGATATTCTCCGTGTCTAAGTCGTATTCAAGCAATGTGTTCCAGTCTTCCGTTTCAATCAAATCCAGCTGCGCTTCCACTAGCATCTTGAAGCGATTGCGGAAAATCTTCGACTGCTTTTTCAACTCTTCGATTTCGGTCGCGATGCGGCGCGCTTTCGCCAAAGATTCATTGACGATGCGGTCTGCATTCTTCTCCGCTTCCTGGACGATCAAATCCGCTTCTTTCTGTGCGTTGCGGCGGACTTCTTCTGACGCTTCCTGAGCGACGAAGATCGATTTCTGCAAAGTCGTTTCCAGATTGGTGAAATGGCCCATGCGCTCATCCGTAGATTTCATGCGCTCTTCCATTTCAGTCCGTTCTTTAATGACTTTTTCGTAATCTTTCATGATCTGTTCGAGGAATTCATTGACCTCATCTTCTTGATAACCGCGGAATGCGCGGCTGAACTCTTTATTATGTATATCTAATGGTGATAAAGGCATCGTATCTCTCCTTACTCTCTGCATGTTTAAACTCATTATACCTGTCATGGCGAGAAATATCAGTAATATTCACCACATTCGCCGGTGTTTTATTTTTTCAATTCCAATTTGCCGACCTGCAGGCGGATCTTGTCCTTTTTCGTTCGTCCTTCGATTGCGATGATTTGCACCCTCCCGAGCCCTCTCGCTGAAATCAAATCGGATTCGTGGAGTTCAAACGACACACTTTCTTGTGCTGTCCAATTGACTTTCACTTTACCGCCGCCGATCAATGCGGCTGCTTTCTGGCGGGAAATCTTATAGACCGAGCTCATGACCGTGTCGAGCCGCAGCGAACTGACCGTATGTGCCTCTTCCGTCCACTCCTCGATGACCGGGAGATAGTCGGCGGGATCGGTCACTTCTTCGAGCTGGACTTTCACTTTGCCCGCGCTAATAAAATTGGCACGCAAATACGGCGCTATTTCTGTCATCACCGCGAGCTGCACGGTGCCTTCACCGATCCGGATATCCCCGAATTTCCCTCGTTCCAAACCGAGCGACATGAGCGCTCCGAGAATGTCCGGATGCTTCAAGGTGACGAATTTCACCGGATAGCGCAATTCGAACATGGTGACTTGGAAATCACTTTCTTCCGAAACGTAATACGAAGGATGCAGCAAGACGCGCTGGCGCTCTGCCTGGTTGAACAAGCCGGAAGCAGCCATTTCCACATCCCTGCCGCCGATCAGCGATTTGACGATAAAGCGCTGGCGCGGGTCCAGAAAATCGGTGAGCTTCGGCGCATACATATCTTCTACATCTCGCAGCCAATCTGACGCCTGCTCGATAAATTGTTGTTCATCTTTTCTGAAATGCTGGAATATCTCTTCCATGGGCCGTTCCCCCCGGTTGTTGGATTCGTTCTTCGTTTAACAAGCATTCTACAAACAGCAGAAAAATCCTCTTGCTAATTGCCGCAAATAAAAAAAGACAGAGAAATGGATTCTCCGTCTTTCTATGTCAGCTGCCATATATTCAGCTTCTTATCAGAGAAGGTACTCAGCCAAAGTGATGATCCCTTGGCTTGCGAGGCTCAAGAAGAAAATAGCCACAATCGGTGAGATATCGATCATGCCGATCGGCGGGATGAAGCGGCGGAAAATATCCAGATAAGGATCTGTAATCCGGGAGATCATCTGCCCGAATGCAGATTCCTTGATGCTCGGCACCCAGCTCATGAAGACGCTGATAATCAGGATATAAAAGTAGATGTTAATAGCGCTTAACAATAAATTTACAAGAAGATACATTCGATTTTTAGCACCTTTCTATTGTTGATCGTCGTGATAATAATCGGAGATGGCGCCATCCACTTCGACCGTGTCCGGCACGCATAGGAAAATGTCCGTTCCGATGCGTTGAATGTCCCCACCTAGTGCATAGACAGTGCCGCTCAGGAAATCGATGATCCGGAGGCCTTGGTCCCGTTCAATGCGCTGCAAGTTGACCACGACGGCCTGTTTTGTTTTCAAGCTTTCTGCAATGTCCTGCGCTTCCGCATAAACACGCGGCTCCGCCAAACTGACTTTCGATGAAGAAGCAGATGAATTCTGCAAATTAACTAAATTCTGCACGGTAGGTTCCTCCAAATTCTCACGGCGTTCTTTCACTGGTTTTGGTGCTTTCGGTGCTTTCTTCTGCGGCTGTTCGGCAGCAGCCGGGGCAGGCTTCTCATAACGCTGCACGGGCCGCTGCTTGCGTTCTTCCTGGACGGGCTCTTCCTCGTACTCGTCCAGATAAAAGAAATTCTTGAATTTATCTTTCATGCTCATCTTTCCGCCTCACTTTCCGACCCTACCAATGCGGTCCCGACGCGAACGAATGTCGCGCCTTCTTCAGCCGCAATCAGGTAATCATTCGACATGCCCATCGACAATTCTGTGCAAGGGGCGTGTTCCCATTGGTTAGCTGCGACTTGCAGCTGCAAGTCTTTCAAACCTTTAAAAGTCGCTCTCAACAAGGTTTCATCTTCTGTGTTCGGAGCCATGGTCATCAAGCCGATCACACGCACCTTATCGAATTCCTTCAAGGATTCGATAAAAGCAGGAACTTCTTCAGGAGAGAAGCCGCTTTTGGAATCCTCCCCGGAAACATTAACCTGAATAAAGCAATTGACAGGCTTATCGGCACGTTTTTGGATTTCTTTCGCCAGGCTCAAGCGGTCCAAGGAATGAAGATAATCGATCAAACCGATCACTTCCTTAACTTTTCGTGACTGAAGCGTACCGATATAATGCCAAACGACATCGCCTTTGATCTTCCCATGCTTGAGCTTGAGGCCTTCCGGGCGGTTTTCACCGAGATGGCGGATGCCCGCATCGACGGCTTCCTGGGTTCTATCGATTCCGACTTGTTTTGTGACTGCGACGATTTCAATGCCGCTATGGATTTGATTTAATGTATGGGCCATTTCTTCAAACTTCGGTTTAATCGCTTTCATCTGCTCACAACTTTTCTATAGACGTTCACTTTATTGTACCAAGCCGAAGCTGATTTATCAATTCAGCCTGGCATTAAAACAATAAAGCCGCCTATTTTTCAACAAAATTATGAAGGAACCGTGGCAACCGCCGTTAAAAGAAATTCTATAGCCTTCCTAAAACAAAAAAACAGCTGCCAAATTGGCAGCTGTTTTCGTATTAACGGCGTTTTTGTCTGTTGCGAAGGAATGTCGGAATGTCCAACGCATCTTCACTTTGCTTGTCCTGGCGCTGAGGCTCCTGGTTGTAATAAGGAGTTTGCTCTTCGCGGCGCTGGGACTGTTCTTCGCGGCGTGCTTCACGAATAGAAGGAGCCGGGTTTTGTTGCTGGATCGATTGGATGCGGTTTGCGTTCAATCCAGATCCGCGTGGTGCACGTCCAGCAGGGTTCAATTGTTCTTCGTTGAATCCAGTAGCGATAACCGTGACGACGATTTCATCTTTCAAGTTGTCGTTGATAACGGAACCGAAGATCATGTTCACTTCTTCATCAGAAGCGGAAGCGACGATATCGGCTGCTTCTTGTACTTCATACAAGCTCAAGTTCGAACCGCCTGTGATGTTCATCAAGACGCCTTTTGCCCCATCGACAGATACTTCAAGCAATGGGCTCGATACAGCTTTTTTCGCTGCTTCGGCAGCACGGTTTTCTCCAGAAGAGACACCGATGCCCATAAGTGCTGATCCTTTGTTCGACATGATCGTTTTCACATCGGCAAAGTCAAGGTTGATAAGACCAGGAACTGCGATCAAATCAGAGATGCCTTGTACACCTTGGCGAAGAACATTATCCGCTTCACGGAATGCTTCTAGCATCGGCGTATTTTTGTCGACGATTTCAAGTAGGCGGTCGTTCGGGATAACGATCAATGTATCGACTGACTCTTTCATCGTTGCGATTCCGCCGATAGCCTGTGTTGAGCGCTTGCGCCCTTCGAATGTGAACGGGCGAGTAACGACACCCACTGTCAAAGCGCCAAGTTCTTTGGCGATGCCTGCGATGACAGGTGCAGCACCCGTACCAGTGCCTCCGCCCATACCGGCAGTGACGAAGACCATATCGGCTCCGCGCAAAGCTTCTTCGATCTGTTCTTTGCTTTCTTCTGCTGCTTTTTTCCCGACATCCGGGTTAGCGCCAGCGCCAAGGCCGCGCGTCAATTTTCCTCCGATTTGCAGGCGTGTTTCCGCTTTCGAAAGGTTCAAGGCTTGCGCATCTGTGTTGACAGCGATGAATTCCACCCCTTGAACTCCATGTTCGATCATCCGGTTGACTGCGTTGTTTCCGCCGCCACCGACACCAATGACTTTAATTACGGCTAATGCATCGATATTTGTATCAAATTCCAACATTCTTTTTTCCTCCTAAGATTGCTCAGCTTTTGAACATAAGCCGGACACAATGATGATTTTATTCAAAAAAACGATCAAACATTTTTTTGGCTTTGCTTACGACACCTTCGTTATCCTGTTTCGGTTGTTTCGGCTGCTTTTGCTTTTTCGGCTGCTGCTCCACATACTCAGGTTTCTGCGAATGTGTCGCTGCTGAACTATGGCCGACGTTTCCGTAGAACAAATCTTCTGCGTAAGCGTATTGGATCAATCCGACCGCTGTTGTGTACTGCGGCTCGCGAACTCCGATGAATTCAGGCGTGAACAAGCGCACCCGCGTTTGGAGAATGCTTCTAGCCAGCTCTGGAAGGCCGTCCATTTTGGCCATTCCGCCTGTCAATACGACACCACCAGGCAGCTCATCGACGCCGAGGCGGTACAACTCATCTAAAATCAATTCGAAAAGTTCTTCCATGCGAACTCCGATTATTTCAGATATGTATTTTTGGCTGTATTGTTCTCTTGAATCCGAACCGATTACCGGCACTTCGAATACTTCTTCTTCTGAAGCATCGTCGAAAAATGCGTGGCCATGTTCGAGCTTGATTTTTTCAGCCTGCTCTGTCGGGGTTTTCAAGACGATCGATAAATCTTTCGTTACGTGATCCCCGCCTACTGGAATGACGGATGCCGCACGCAAATGGCCATCGCGGAATACTGCGATGGAAGTCGATCCACCGCCGATATCGATGCAGGCCGTTCCGTGGTTCTTTTCGTCTTCCGTCAATGCATAACTTCCGGCTACTAACGGTTGGACATAAATCTCGCGGATTTCAAGGCCAGCGCGTTCAACACAGCGAAGCACATTGTGCAAGACCGTTTTCGAAGTCGTCACCATTGTACCATCCATTTCAAGTCGGATGCCGATCATGCCTCTAGGGTCTTTGATCTCGCCCAAGTGGTCGACAACATATTCTTCAGGAATGATATTGACCAGCTCACGTTCTGGCGGAATCGACATGACTTGTGCCGCTTCCAAAACGCGTTCCAAATCCTCATCCGTAATTTCACGGTTCTCGCTGTTTACTGCAACGATTCCCTTAACCGGCTGCAATGCCACTTGGTTGGCTGGAATGCCCAGCACCACTTCGTGGATTTCTTTGCCGATCATGCGCTCTGCCTGATCGACGGCTTTTTTAATGGACTGTACAGTTGCATCTATATCAACAATCGCACCTTTTTTGATTCCATTAGATTTGACGTTGCCAACGCCGATGACGTGCAACGATTTATTGGTCATTTCCCCGATCAATACTTTGACGGAGGAAGACCCGATATCCAAACTTACATATAATTCTGATTGACTCAACTCGTGGCACCTCCTTATAAAACTTCTCTACATTACATTCTATTGTAAAATACACACCTTGTCTAAGTAAAATAGCGAAACTTAGAAAATTTTCCTGCAATTCGTCAATTTGCCTCACCAAGCTTCTTTTTTTCGGCCCATTTCGTAAGCAGAATGCGGCGGATCACCGCAATATTCTGGAATAGCCGGACGCCGAACGCGAAAATGGCTGCCAAATACAAATCTACACCTAAATGGACGCCAAGAAAAGCCAGGCCTGCAGCCAATACGATATTAAAGAAAAAACCTGAAACGAACACTTTGTCATCATAAACTTGCTGCAAATGGGCCCGTATGCCCCCAAACAGCGTATCAAGTGAAGCCAGCACTGCTATTGACAAATAACTGGCGTATTCAGGCGGTATTTGGATATCCGTCAACAAGCCGAGTGAAATGCCCAACAGCAATCCTAGAATCGATATCCACATTCCTACTCCCCCTCCCCGGCTTGAAGATGCTCCATGTTAATTTCTTCATCAAAAGCCGGCAGCGCCAATTCTTCCTGCGGCTCTGAAATAGTGATCGTCAAATCGTCTATGTAAAAATCATCGTGAATTGCAGAAGCCGTCAAATAACTAGAAAGTTTCCGCGCTTCTTCCATGCTCGTTGCCATAATCGTGATCATAAACGGCGGCGTCGAGATAGGCTCTGTATTCACGGTTGTGTAGCCATTGATATCGCGTATCGCGGTCGTGTTGATGACACGCTCCCCGGCAATCGCCAGCTCGATGCCGTCAAAGCGATTGATTTCATTCACTAAGCGAATCAATAAATCTGGTGGAATTTCTGTTATTTCGGTTCCAAGCGCAATCGCTTCAAGCGAAGGGCTAATCTCCAGTTCAATTCCCGGGCCAATCACTTGCGAAAGGCCGGCAGAGTTCTGCAAATCTTTTACTGTCTCTTTCAAAACCGCCTGCGGATCTTGAGTCGCTTCATCGCTATACTTGCCAAGTGTCTCATCCAGCAGGCTGATTTCCGACAGCAATTCCGAATGAAGTTGCTTTTCCCGCGATAATTGCTGGCGGATTTCCCATGTATCCCGGGAATCCCGGCTGTCATCCATATTTACCGTGTTGTATTGTGTCGCAGTCATAAAACCGATAACAAAAAGAATGACCGTAAAACGGCCCGTAATGCGTTTTTTCATCGTTGTCCCCCTGTATCCATCTCCGACAAAAGTGCCGGCATGCGGATAGCTCGCCCTGAATCAAGCGTTACAATGATGTTATCGTTGACGAGCTGGTCCTGGACGCCGCCTGACAGTTGCATGGAGGCAGTCAATACTTCTGGACTCCCAATCGCTTCGATGGTGAAAGGCGCAGGATGCTGGATGCCGTCGACTGTAATGACAGGGCCCGTGCAGACAATATGGGAATTGCCGTGAATCCGCTGGCCATTTACGGCAATTGCCTCGGCACCGGAAATATAGAGTTCGTTAATCACTTGGAACACATGGCTTTCATGGACCATATAATCGTTTGGATTCACATGGTCTGCCGTATAATCGCCGTCCTCGAGAGTCACTTTCAAGCCTTGCCCTTTAACCGGAACAAGCCCGAGGAAGCGTCTCAATTCTTCTGCCTCCCGGGCGTATGCCGTATAGTTTTCTTCACCGTCCACTACAGACCGCTCGAATTCCTGAACGGCTTTTTGCTTGTCATCCAGCTCTGCGCGCAATTCTTTATTGCGCTCTTGCTGTTCGATCAATTCTTTCCGGTATTGTTCTTTTTGCTCGAAAAAGCTGGTTCCCGCAAAATCATTTTCCGCTTCTCGCTGGTTCGATAAGCTATAGGAATAGGCCATGATAAATCCGAGAACCAAGAAAACGAGCGAGAAGATGATCGACTTGCTGATGCTTTTGCGCTCATTGTTCTTCGATGTTTTCAAGTTCCTCACCCGCTTCCGCCAATCCGAACACATCGTTATAGGAACGGAAATAAATGCCAACTTCCATGTCAATGATGCCTTGGCGGCCTTCCAGCTGAGCGGTGACAGATGGATAATAATTTATCTTCTCTGCCAAAGTCGATAAAATCGCCTTGATTTCGTTTCCGTCATTCATATAAATCGTGATGTAATCTGCACGTTCCTGTTCCGTATCCAAAATGACTTGAGAGATGAGATTCTGCACTTCCGGGTCGGTTTTGACCAGTTGCTCGATCAACGCTTCCCGTTTTGCTTCATCTTCGAAATTCGAAAAAATCGGTCCTTCCACGACGCTGATGGGCTGGTTGAGCACGACACCATTCGACAAGACCACTTGATAGCTATTGCCTTGATCCAAATACCCCATCTCGACAAATTCTTGGATTTCGATTTCAACTGAGCTCAACCAATTTTTTTTGACTGTTGCCGATTCGACCCATTCAAGCGATTCAATTTCACGCTCGATCTCCCCGCTGTCAAATGACCACATCGAATCCCCAAGCGCCAAAGTGCTGGCCTGCTTATAACTCTCGCCATCGAACAATTCAGCACCTGTGACTTTGATGTCGCGGATCTCGCTGTAAGTGGACTGGCTGTATAAAAGAATGAACAGCAACGAAATAAAAACGGTCAATAAAGCCGCAAACTTGCGGTTCGACCTTTTTCTGCGCCGCTCCCGGAGCGTTGGTATGCGTTCTTCGATGTCTATAACTTTGTCCATATCCGCCGCTCCTTCGTTTTATTCGTTTGCTTCTGTATATTTTCTGGCCGCTTCGATAAACGCATCGCCGCGGACTTCAAAACTTTCGTATTGATCCCAGCTCGCACAAGCAGGAGACAACAAGATTGTATCTTCCGGAGATGACTGACTGACTGCCTTTTCGACTGCATCGTCCATCAATCCGGCTTTAATGACCGTCGGAACATCGCAGCTTTCTGCAAATTCAGCAAAACGGTCCGCCGTCTCACCGAAAGTGACAAGTACTTTCACTCGATTCATATAGGGGCGCAATTCTTCCAGCGAATGCTGGCGCTCGAGTCCCCCCGCGAGCAAAATGATGTTGTCGCTGAAAGCTTCCAGCGCACTTTTGGTGGCAAGCTCATTCGTTGCTTTCGAATCGTTATAGAAACGTCTTCCTTGCCATTCCCCGACAAACTGGGAACGGTGCTTGACCCCTGTGAAAGAAGTCAAAACGCGGATGATGGTTTCTTTTGTTCCTCCAGATAGAAGCATGGCCGCAGTGGCGGATAAAATGTTCTCAAGATTATGCTCACCTGCGAGCATAATCCGCTTGCGTTCGATCAACGGTTCGCCTTGCCAATAAATGAATTCGCTGTCTGCACTGATGCTTTCTTCGGTACGGCCTTTCAATGTAAAAGGAATACCTTGTGCTTTAACGGTCTTGGCATGGTCCACGAGCATTTGCTGGTCGGCATTGTAGATGAAATAATCCTCAGCCGTCTGGTTTTCCGTGATTTTCTTTTTCGCTCCGATATAGTCTTCAAGCGATCCGTGATAATCAAGATGCGCTTCATATAAATTGGTAATGATCGAGATATGCGGGCGGAACGATTCCGTCCCTTTTAGTTGAAATGAAGAAAGTTCCGTGACAATGACGTGGTCCGCTGTCGCTTTTTCTGCCACTCCGCTTGCCACTGTGCCGATATTCCCCGCAATAAGCGGTGACTTGCCGTCCTGGTTGAGCATATGGAACAGCAAAGTCGTCGTCGTGGTTTTGCCGTTCGATCCCGTGATGCCGATAAACGGCGCTTCACTGATGCGGTATGCCAACTCGATTTCCGTCCACACTGGAATGTTTTTTTCCAGAGCTTTCTGTATCAACAGGTTACGGTAAGGAATCCCTGGATTCTTGATGACCAGTTCAAACCCTTCATCCAATAGATCTTCCGGATGGCGGCCGCAAATGACAGTGACCCCTAAATTCAATAGCTCCTGGGCTTCAGGATTTTCTTCAAAGGGCTTGGAATCATTGACCGTCACGAATGCCCCGAGTTTATGTAAAAGGCGTGCAGCGGTAAAGCCGCTTTTCGCCAATCCGAGCACAAGCACTTTCTTTTGATGCAATTGCGGCAAATCTTTCATTTACATGACCTCCAATAAAACGGCAATCGCGGCACTGATGAAACCGACACCCCAAAATACGGTGACTACTTTCCATTCAGACCAGCCGCTCAATTCAAAATGATGATGGATCGGGCTCATTTTGAATATGCGTTTTTTCCGTAGTTTAAAACTTCCGACCTGCAAAATGACCGAAGCGGTTTCGATGACGAACACCAAACCGATCAAGAGCAAGAGCAATTCCTGTTTCAGTAGGATCGAAACCATGGCAAGTGCACCGCCAAGAGCCAAGGAACCTGTATCGCCCATGAATACTTTTGCCGGGTATTTGTTGAAAACGAGGAATCCGATCAGCCCGCCTGCAACAGCAAACGTGAACAAGGCAATCCCGGTTTCCTGCTGGACGATCGCCAATATGCCGAATGCAGCAAAAGCGATGGATGCCGTTCCTGCGACCAGCCCGTCAAGACCATCTGTCAAATTGACGGCGTTTGAGAAGCCGACCAACCAGAACACGATGAACAAGACATATACCCAACCAAGTTCGATGGATACTTCCGTAAAGGGAATGCCGAGTGCCGTATCAAAGCCGTTTGCGCGCAGTAAAAAGAACGACAAAACGGCAATGACAATTTGCGCCAGCAATTTCTGCAGTGACGTCAGTCCAAGATTGCGCTTGAGCACCACTTTGATAAAATCATCCAAAAATCCGATCAATCCGTAACCGAATAGGACAATCAGCAAAATGACCACTGGCGTCGTCAATTCACCATTAAAAGCGGCGACCAATAGGACCGTGACGATGATGGAAATAAGGAATACCAATCCGCCCATCGTTGGTGTCCCCGTTTTTTTCAAATGGGATTGCGGGCCTTCCTCACGAATGCTTTGCCCGAATTTCATGCGTTTCAATAGTGGGATGAATACCGGCATCAATGCGACAGTCATGATCAATGCAATCCCAAATCCAAATATATTTATACCTTCCATTAATAGAGCTCCTTTAAAGACGAGTACACTCGTTCATTTATTCGTTTTCGTTATTGACGGGTTGTTCCGTTGATTCTTCTGTTGGTTCTGTTGGTTCTGTTGGTTCTGTTGGTTCTGTTAGTTCGCTTGTAGACTCACCAGCTTCCGGGCTTTCTGCTGCAGCTTGTCCAGTCTCAGGCTGTTGCTGTGCTTCTTCGGCATTCAGCGATTGCTCGGGGTAAAATACTTCCGGTGGCTGCAATTCGATGATAACAGATTCGCCTTTCTCCGGCACTGCCCCTTCTGCCACGCTTTGCGTCATGGCAAAGCCTTGGCCTGCGATTTCAAGCGGCAATCCACTGAGCGCTTGGAATGCCAGCAGTTCCCGTTTCGACCAGCCTGTGAAATCTGGAATAGCTGTGGTGCCGCCCGTTCTCAAAATGATATTTTCACCGGCTACCATTTTTTCGCCGGCTGCTGGATATTGGTCACTTATTTGAGAATTATCACCAGCGATAACTGGGTTCAATCCCTTGGCTTTCAGCTGAGAAACCGCTTCTTCCATAGGAAGCCCTTTATAGTCTTCAATTTCAACAGTCTTTGCTTCCACTGAATTCTCAGGTGCGATGTTCAAATACTTCAATCCGTTTTCCATAACAGATGTAAAGATTTTGGATACTGGGACAGAACCGTATTCATCGGCAGGCAATTGAGGCTGCTGCACGCCGATGTAAATCAATAGTTCCGGATCATCTGCCGGGGCCATTCCGAGGAATGAGAACAAGTAATTGTTCGTGCCCGTCATATAACGCCCGTCTTCTCCAGGAACTTGTGCGGTACCGGTCTTCCCGGCAACAGAATAGTCCTGCAATGCGAAGCCTTGTGCAGAACCGACTTCTGAAGTGACAGTGGAAGCCATGATTTCACGGACTTTTTTCGCCGTTTCTGCTGAAATCGGCGTACCGGCTTCTTGTGGTTCTGATTTCACGGTTACATCGCCTGTATCAGGGTTCTTGATTTGATCGATGATGTACGGTTTCATCATTGTGCCGTCTCCAGCCAGCGCCGTCGCTGCCTGGATCATCTGAATCGGCGTAACGGTCGACCCTTGTCCATAGGAAGTGGTCAATTTATTGATCGGGTATTGATCCAGAATCTTTCCTGCCGCTTCATTCGGCAAATCGATGCCGGTTTTTTCGCCGAAACCGAATGCATCGATGTAATTCATAAAATTATCCGCACCGAGGCGCTCAAGTAAATAGCCCATCGATACGTTGGATGAACGCTGGAAGCCTTCAAGGAACGTGATGCTGCCCCAGCCGCGGCCGCTGTTATGGTCGCCGATTGTGCGATCCAGCAATGTATAGGTCCCGGAATCATAATAAGCATTCGGATCCCATTTACCTTCTTCGACAGCCGCTGCCAATGTGAACACTTTCATTGGCGAGCCTGGCTCGATTGTCAGTTCGATGCTCTCGTTCAACCAGTTGTCCGATAAGCCTTCACGCGTGTTCGGATTGAAAGTCGGGCGCTGGGACATGCCCAAGATCTCGCCGGTATCCGGATCTGCAATCACAGCGATCATGCGTGCGGGGTTATATTCTTCCTGGACGCTCGACATGGCATCTTCTAAAAAGTTCTGAAGCGTGCGGTCCAGCGTCAACTGCAGATTGGATCCGTCGATAGCGGGAGTGACTGCTTCTTGGCTGTTCGGCAATAGATATCCCCATTTATCCGTATCAAACTCCATTTTACCGTTTTTGCCCGTCAAGACTTTGTCATGAATGGACTCCAAGCCCATTTTGCCTTTGGTCTTCACTTGGCCATCCTCGAATTCTTCTTTCATGGCGAAGCCGATTAGATGGGAAGCGAACACACCGTTCGGGTAAAGGCGTTTAAGGTCCTTGACGAACAATAAGCCCGGCAAATCTTTTTCTTTCATCTCAAGCATCTGTGTGTGGCTGATTTCGCGTCCGGCTGCGCCGAACTCCACCTGATAACGGTCTTTCTCCATCCCGTTCTCCAAAATGCTGACTAATTCTTCTTTCGGCGTCCCCAGTTGTTCGGATAGATACGCCGCTGTTTCCTCTGCATCGATTACGTGGTTCGGTTTTTCCGGGTTCGTGGTTACCGATTCATCCAGCACCGCCACTAATTTATACGTCAATGTGTCTTCTGCAATGACTTCACCGTTGCGGTCCAAAATCTTGCCGCGTTCTGCGGTCAATACTTCTTCCTGGCTGTATTTGGCAGCTGCTCTGGCAGCCAATTCCTGCCCTTCCACTTTGCCCGTCGCTTGAATTGTGATTATTCTGGCCATTAAAAGGAAAAAGAGCCCTGCAAATAGTAAAAATAGCAGAAAGGCTCCTCCTTGAAAACGAAATTTTTTCTTCATTGTCCCGGCACTACCTTTACATTTCGCTCATTTAATTTTAAGCCGTAATCCTTTGCTTTCGACCAAATGCGCTCATATGAAGACAGTTCACTTACTTGCACGGACAAATCGGTATTTTGTTTCGTCGTTTCATTGATTGAATTTTCAATTGTCTGGATTTCCTGCGTGGAAGCTTGGATTGTCGACTGATTTTGCAAGACGAGCAATGCGCACATGATGCAGACAGCCAGGAAAGCTGTGTAAAGGATTTTCTCGCCCTTCGTAATGCGTTTTTTCTTTTTTGCCGGCTGTCTATTCGGACTTTGCGGAACGGCCGGCTGCTGGATGTAGGTTTGGGTTCTCGCATTCAACGCCATTTAAACACGTCCTTAGAGTTTGATTTTCTCCGCAATCCGCAACTTGGCGGAACGCGACCGATTATTATGCGCCAATTCTTCTTCCGATGGCAATATTGGTTTTCGAGTGATTAATTTCAATTTCGGTTCAAGCCCATCCGGGATGACCGGCAAGTTCGGCGGCAGTTCCGGAAGTGATGAAGCTTCCTTGAACAAAGCCTTCGTCAAACGGTCTTCGAGCGAATGGAAAGTGATGACGCTGATTCTTCCTCCAATTGCGAGCATGTCGATCGCATCTTGCAAAGAAGTTTCAGCAGCCCCAAGCTCATCGTTCACCGCGATGCGGATCGCCTGGAATACGCGTTTTGCCGGATGGCCACCTTTACGCCTCGCTGGCGCTGGAATGCCGTCTTTGATGCATTCAACTAGTTGCGCTGTCGTTTCGATTGGCTGCTTGTCTCTTGCAGCTTCGATTTTACGTGCAATCTGCTTGGAGAATTTCTCTTCTCCGTAACGATAGAAAATGCGCACCAAATCTTCAAAGCGCCATTCGTTTACGACATGGTAAGCGCTCAGTTCCGCACTTTGGTCCATGCGCATATCGAGTGGGGCGTCGTGATGATAGCTGAATCCGCGTTCGGGCGTATCGAGTTGCGGCGACGAAACGCCCAGATCGTATAAGATGCCGTCCACGTGCTCGATTCCGCGTTGTTCTAATTCTTCTTTTAAATACTTGAAGTTTGCATGGATAAAAGTGATCTTATGTAAATGGTCTTTCAGTTTTTCTTTTGCATGTTCGATTGCTGTTACATCCTGATCAAAGCAGTACAGATGTCCCTGATCGGATAGCTGCTGGGCCAAATATTCGCTGTGGCCGGCACCGCCGAGTGTACAATCTACATATACGCCATCAGGACGAATGTTCAGCCCATCGACAGTTTCATGCAGCAAAACTGTAGTGTGATTGAACAACCCAGTCCCCCCGTTCGTTAATTAAAAATCAAAGTCAGTTAAGTTTTCGGCTATTTCATTAAAGGATTCTTCGGATTCTTCGAAATACGCTTCCCATGCATCTTTCGACCATATTTCAAACCGGTTGGAGACGCCGAGAATGACGCACTCTTTTTCGATTTTGGCATATGACAAAAGGTTGGCAGGTATATTGACGCGCCCCTGCTTATCAAGTTCCACTTCCTGGGCCCCTGAGAAGAAAAAACGGGTGAATGCACGTGCATCTTTTTTCGTAACTGGCATTTCTTTTAATTTTTCTTCAATTTTATTCCATTCATTCATCGGATAACCAAATAAGCACTGATCCAGGCCTCTGGTGATCACAAAATGCTCACTAAGCAGTTCACGGTATTTTGCAGGAACGATTAATCTGCCCTTAGCATCAACATTGTGTTGAAATTCGCCCATGAACATGCCTTTCACCCCACTTATTATAATTAATGTACCACATTCCCCCACATGCCACCACTTGTTTTTGAAATATTTCACTATTGTTACAGCATTTCATCTCAAAGAGTTTACTTGACATAAAAAAAGCCTGCATATGCAGGCTTTTCCAAGTTAAAGAATGACAATTTTGTGGGTGTTATCGTACTTCATCGGCAGAGCCAATAGGTCTTCCGCCAAGTTTCGGCCATATTGATTCAAGTAAGGCACTGGGTTATAAATCCGTTCCTGCAATCCTGATTCCGGCAATAAGGCATTTTCGATCGTTGCGAGTTGATTGAACTGCGTGCTGTTCTGTATTGCCACTTCATCTTGCAGTTTGTGTTTTAAGAAATCGAGCTGTGCCAAGTGGATACGCAAGTTTTTCTCGGCCAAAGGCGTGAGCCCGGCACTGACCGCTGTAAAACGGCTGATCAGTTCTTCGTACTCTTCCGCCAAGCCTTGTTTGACTTCTTCAATTTTCGCTTCCGTTTCTTCGTCTCTTATGTGGTCGAATAGTTCATTGCGCAGCTGGGGGATTTTCCGATCCATGACGACCTCTTCAAAACTCAAGTCCCGCTTCTCCAGCAGCGCCGCAGTCCGGCGGTCAATCAAGCTGACGCTGAGCCTTGGCATGACGATCGGCATCTGCATTCCCATGACTTCGAATGCGCCTTTTAACGCTGCCCAATATGCGATCTCGCCTGGCCCTCCAACAAAAGCGAGCACCGGAAAGACAAGATCCTGCATCAACGGCCGTGTTACGACATTATTGCTGAGACGCTGTGGTTCGTGCTTGGCAATCTCCAAGAGTTCCTGTTCCGTGTAGCTGATCGCCGTATTCTTGACGGCAAAACGGCTTCCGTCACGCTCGAGCAACAGGCGTTCGCCTTCGATTGTGATGAAGAGATGCGCCGCTTCCTCTTTGGCATCGATCCCTGCCGTATAACCATCAGTTTGAAGCGCTGTTTCAGTTTCCACGACCGTTTTCGCTATCGCTTGGCTATTTCCGATGAGCTTCGAGAAGAAGCTTGATTCATAGGCGCGCAATTGCTCATAGGCTGCGTCGATATAAAGCAAGCCTTCCTGATTGAAAAAATGATTGAGCAAACTTGCGAAAAATGCGGTAAATGTATCAGCTTTTTCGAGATGGCCAAATACTAAGGAATGGATCTCCTTCGTATGCACAGTCTCAGGCAAGCTGCGGAAATATTCTTCCAAAAACGCCTCGATTTCATCTGCTTTAAGCGGTGCGTGTGAAGCAGCGCATTTCCCGAGTTTAGCATGCGGGTAATTCAGCTTTTCGACACGGCCGTTCGTTTCGCGGTAAATATGGCAAATCTCGGCCAAATCATGGTCTTCCCCGGCAATCCAAAATACCGGCACGACCGGTGTACCTAGCTTTTCAGAAGCTTCTTTCGCCAATAAAATCGCAGAAATCGCTTTGTGCACCGTATATAAAGGACCCGTCAATAATCCGGCTTGCTGGCCAGTCACGACAACTGATGCGCCTTTTTCAAAACGTTCAAGATTTTGCCTTGCCGCTTCAGAGATCCCGTACGGTTCCATATAACTTGCGATGATAGACGCCAGCTTTTCGCGATCGACCGGATGGTTTTCAAGGGTTTCAAGCCTGTCGCGGGCTTGTTCCAATGAAGGCTTATAAGAAAAGTATTTCACTATTTTTTGTTCTTCGTTCGTATAATCAGCCATCAAGTTGGAGGATGGCGGTATGTATTTCTCCTCTAATTTCATGAAGTTGAATCCCCTTTTCGCTTTACATTCAAAGACTACTATAACAAAAGGAGGATTGCTTGAGAAAAAATCCGCCTAGCGGAATGATTGGACTGCTAAAAAGATAAGTCCGGCAAGCCAAGTGACGGCATAAATGGCAGACAAAGCCAAAAAACAAATGCGCCAAACTTTGCGCAGGAACTTGATCACTTCGAGTTCTTTTTGAGTCTTCCATTCACGGATCAGCAGAAAAATCGCAAACAGTAAAGCTGCCATGAGGATAAAAGGCTGAACTTCGAAGTCAAACAGCAATTCAATCGATGCCGGCACTGAAAAGAACAACAGAAAAGCAGTGACATCAGCCGCGATGCCGAGCGCTTTGCGTTTTTGTGATTTATAGGTCAATGCGTAAACAAATAAAAACAAGATAAACGGAACGTAAAGCAGCACGTTCCCGGCAGTAGATATCCATTCCATCAGTTTTCCTCAACAGTCTTCAATAAGTGGTAGAACGCTTTGAACAAAGGCAAATCCAATTTCGAAACCTGCAGGATGTATAGCATCAGCCCGTCCACATCCATCGGGTCACCGGCCATTCGGTCTGCAAGCATGGAAGATATTTCTTCCGGGCGTGACGCGCAATAGGCAGCGACGCGCTCGATTGGCTGCAAGCTTTCGATTTCCGGAAATGCTAAGTACAATTCATTGTACAGATTGCGGAACAGTTCGTAGGCATTCGGATCAGTAATCAAACGCCCCTTTTCGATTTTCATCAGCGCCGTCAACGGATTGATGAGGCTGTCTCTCAACAGCTGTTCGAACAACCGGCTCTCGATATCCTCTGTCCATTGCACTGCCATGTGGCCCACATTCGTGAGCGCTTCGAATTGAGCCGGCTCGCCTTTTATTAGACCAAGGCTAAGCTGAGGCTTTTTCGAGTAATTAATTTCGTGTGCATTGATTTTGACTGCGTCGCAGTCCAATGTGGCAGCCGCGATTTGACGATGCGCCAATAAGCGGGCTTTTTCGATATAGAGCATCCCTTGCTGGACGAACACGAGCGGATTGCTCGGCCGGCGAATTTTCAGCAGCCTTAGGATAGGCGGCAGTTCATCTGAATGAACCGTAATAAATATATAAGCATCCGGGTCCACCTGTTCAAAATCATTATAAACGGCGATTTGCTGTTGTTCTGTTCCATAAACGAGGCCATGCGCGTTAAGTTCAGCGGCTTGTTCCTCATTCGTGATGATCAACTGCACATCACCTTCTTTTTTCAATAGATGCGCCAGCAGCAATGCCTGGGCGTTTCCGCCAATAATTGCGAATTTCATGGAAACCCCTCCTTTTTTCAGAGCAATCGTCGTTAGCAAACGATCCCTTGTCTTGGGTGTCTGCTAAAAAAGAAGCCTGCCTTATAAGGCAGACTCCACGTCTATTACTCATTATACAGGAATGATCGGATGTTTTCGATATGGCAAAGGCAAATCTTTCGTCGCATAAATCGACAAGCGCTTGGATAATTCCTCGCGAAGTGCATATGGCGCGACGATTTCATCGACAATGAGCTCTGATGCCAAGCGGTAAATATTAATTTCTTCTTTATATTCCTGATGCTTTTGCTGGACATAGGCCAGGCGTTCTTTCGGGTCTTCAATCGCTTCGATCTTGTTGGAGTAAACTGCGTTGACTGCCGCTTCAGGACCCATGACGGCAATTTGCGCTGTCGGGAGCGCAATGCACACGTCCGGTTCAAAGGCAGGGCCCGCCATCGCGTACAAACCAGCGCCGTAAGCTTTGCGCACGACGACTGAAATCTTCGGTACAGTAGCCGCACTCATCGCAGAGATGAACTTGGCGCCGTGGCGGATGATCCCTGCGCGTTCCACTTTCGTGCCGATCATAAATCCTGGAACATCGGCCAAGAACAAGAGCGGAATCGAGAAGGCATCGCAGAGATTGATGAACTTGGCGCCTTTGTCGGCAGAATCACCGAACAAGACGCCGCCTTTTACTTTCGGCTGGTTGGCGATGATGCCAACTGCTTGCCCGTCGATGCGCGCAAGGCCGGTAATCAACTCCGGCGCGAACAGCTTCTTGATATCGAAGAAGCTGTCTTCATCGATCAATTGGTCGATCAATTCATACATATCAAATGGTGCATTCTGATTTTCCGGAATGATCTCTTCCAGGCTGCGGCCAGCTTTTTTCGCTTTCGCTTCGATCGTTTCAGGCTTGCCCGCAAAATTCGCCGGGAAAAATGCCATATAACGGCGCGCTTCCGAAATCGCCTCTTCTTCAGTGGATACCAAAACATCGCCTACCCCACTCACGGTACAGTGCATGCGGGCGCCGCCCATTTCCTCGAGCGATACTTTTTCGCCGATGACTTTTTCAGCCATGCGAGGCGACCCCAAGTACATCGAAGCATTTCCTTCGACCATGATGACGATATCGCAAAACGCAGGGATATACGCCCCACCAGCCGCAGACGGGCCGAACAATAAGCAAACTTGCGGCACCATTCCGGACATGCGTACTTGGTTGTGGAAAATACGGCCTGCGCCGCGGCGGTTCGGGAACATCTCCAATTGATCGGTGATGCGGGCGCCTGCAGAGTCGACCAAATAAAGCATCGGCACTTGCATCTTTTCAGCCGTTTCCTGGATGCGGATGATTTTTTCTACAGTCCGTGATCCCCACGACCCGGCTTTAACGGTCGAATCGTTCGCCATGACGCAAACGGTTTCGCCGTTCACTTTGCCGATCGCCGTGACGACGCCATCTGCCGGAAGATCGCCCGCTTCCACATTCGCGAAACGGCCGTCTTCAATATAGTCACCGTCATCAAAAAGTAAATTCAAGCGGTCTCTGACAAATAGTTTATTGCTTTCTTTCAATTTCTCATGGTATTTCTCTTGCCCGCCCGCGAAAATCTTGGAAAGCTTTTCTTCGAGCCGTGTATTATATCCCGTTGTTTCAGTCGTTTTCGTCATTTCTTCCACCCCTTTGGATTCAAATGCCTTATTCGCCGAGCGTCACCAATGTGTCCCCTTCGTTGACAAAGCTGCCAACTTCCACATCGACTTTTTCGACTTTCCCGCCGAATTCCGCTTCTACCGGAATTTCCATTTTCATCGATTCAAGAGTCATGACGGTTTGTCCCGCTGATACGGATTCCCCTTCGGATACTGCAATGTTCAAGACCGTTCCGGCCATAGATGCTGTTAATTGTTTCATACTGTTTTTTCCTCCTTTTGTTGTGTAAGCCACTGAGCCAATACGGCGGTCGCGTAATTTCCTTCTATAAATGGTTTGGATTCAATAAATCGGTCGAAGAGCGGCAAATTGGTCTTCACGCCTTCAATCGCCGTTTCGTCAAAGAACTTCCTGGATTTCTCCAAGACCTCTTCTCTCGAAGCTCCTGTCAAAATGACCTTGGCGATCATAGGATCATAGAAAGGCGTCACTTTATTGCCTCCTTCATATCCGGTCTCGATGCGTGCGCCAGTGCCCCATTCCAAGACGGATAAAGTTCCGGGCGACGGGAAGAATGTTTTCGGGTCTTCCGCATAGATGCGGTACTCAATCGAATGGCCGGTTGTATGGATCGTATCTTGCCCGGGCAAAGTTTCGCCCCTAGCCACATTGATTTGCCATTCGACGAGGTCGACGCCTGTCACTTCTTCAGTAATTGGATGTTCCACTTGCAATCGGGTATTCATTTCCAGAAAATAGAAGTCATTATTCTCATCGACAATGAATTCGACCGTTCCTGCATTGGTGTAACCCACCGCGCGAGCCGCTTTAACGGCTGCATCGCATAGCTTGGTTCTGGCAGATTCCGGCAAGTCCGGAGAAGGCGATTCTTCGATGACTTTTTGGTTGCGGCGCTGTACAGAGCAGTTGCGCTCGTACAAGTGGACAATATTGCCCGACTCATCGCCGAAAATCTGCACTTCGATATGGCGTGCATTGGCAATGAATTTCTCCAAATAAACGATATCGTTCCCAAAGTAGGCTTTGGCACGGTTTTTGACTGAATCAAACTGCTGAGTGAGCGCTTGCTCATTTTCACACAGCACCATGCCGATGCCGCCGCCTCCTGCACTCGCCTTAAGCATCAGCGGATAACCGATCGCTTTCGCTTCCAAGACAGCCGCATCAATGTCTGACACCCCTTCAGCTGTCCCTGGCACGACTGGCACCCCGGCTTGTTTCATCGTGTGCCGAGAGCCGAGCTTATCGCCCATCGTATCAATGACTTCAGGTTTTGGGCCGATAAAGATTAGCCCTGCTTCTGTGACTTTGCGCGCGAAATCCGCATTTTCCGACAGCAGGCCATAGCCTGGATGGATCGCTTCAACATTGCGCTTTAATGCTTCTTCAATGATTTTATCTGCTTGTAGATAGGATTGCGCGACCGGATTCGGGCCGATCGCTGCCGTTTCTGTCGCTTCACTCACATATGGCAGTTCCCCATCCGCCTCGGAGTAGATTGCGACTGTTTCGATGCCGAGGCGGTCGCACGTGCGGATAATGCGCCGTGCAATTTCGCCCCGGTTGGCAATCAGGATTTTTTTCATGTATGAAATACCCCCTAAGTTTTCTCCCTTCTCTAGCATATACGAATTTTGTAAGCGATTTCAACTATTGAAAAAAATATTTTCCATAATGTTCCGTCTGTTCGCTTCATTCATAAGAAAAGGGCATTGTTTTTTCCATGAAAAAAAGACCCCATAGGAGCCTTATTTTTTGCTTTTATTCAAAAACCTATCGACGGCTTGATGATGGGCTTCTTTGGCCCACAATCTAGCGCACTCACGGATCTCCTGATCGACCCGCTGTTTCAAGTTCGTTTCCTGCCATTTACGGATCGCTATCTCTTTATAAGCACGGTGTACGGACGGCAGCACTCGGTTCATTGATGCCAGGAATTGTTCGATATCCCCGTCCTCTTCGATGATGGCGCTGGCCCATCCGTTTTCAAACAATTCGGTCGCTGTGTAAGCGCGCGCATCGCTGAGCATTTTGAGTGCCGCGTCATGCTTCAAAGTTTCAAAAAGATAGGTGCCGCCTCCCCACCCGCTCGTGATGGCCAACGTCCCTTGAATAAAGCCGCATTTGGCATGGCTCTTCACCAGCCGGTAATCGCACGCTGTCGCAATCTCACAGCCCCCGCCAACCGCAGTGCCGTTGACAAGCGCAATGACCGGGACAGGAATTGTCTTGATGCGATACAAAGCTTCTCCCATGCGGCTGAGCATCGGCCAAGCCTGCTGTTCTGTTTTCAGTTCATGGAAAACGGACAAGTCGCCGCCTGAACAAAATGCCTGCTCGCCTGTTGCCGTGATGACGACATAGCGGATGTCTTCTTCCCTGGCGCGGTTAGCGAGTTCTTCAAACCCTTCCATCACTTCGTTGTTGATGGCGTTGCGGATATGGGGCCGGTTGATCGAAAACGTCATTACCTGATTTTTTGTTTCGATTATGTATGCCATGTTTCACTCACCTCTGGCTTTAGTTTACCTGTTTTTCGGCAAATGAAAAAGGTTATCCGGAGCCATGGCCTCCAGATAACCTTTTTCTAAGCAAATACTGTTTTATTTGCTAGCTACTACTTCTTTGCCTTTGTATGATCCACATGCTTTGCAGACATGGTGAGCCAATTTACTTTCGCCACAGCTTGGGCACGCTACCATACCAGGTACGGATAGCTTGAAATGCGTACGGCGTTTTCTTTTAGCGGTTTTGGATGTTCTTCTGAACGGTACAGCCATTGGTGACACCTCCTTACAATGATTCTATTCATCTGTCTGATCGAAATACTTGGCTAAATCAGCCAGTCTTGGATCCGGTTTTGATTGTGCTTCTTCCTTCTTGGCCAGAACTTCTTCATCTGACAAATAAGACCAGTCGTTGCCGCCTTTGATAACGGTTTGTTCTGAGTCTTCCTTAAAGACCTGTATAGGCACTTCAAGGGCGATCAGCTCTTCTAAAATCGGCTGAAGATTAATGACTTCAGTCGTTACCGTGTGGACATATTCGTCCTCGCCTTCTTCACGGCCTTTTTCAGACCAATCGAAGATTTCTACGGTGTCGATGCTGACCGGATATTCGACATCTTCCCAAGTTCGTGCACAGGGCAGCGTAAGCGTCCCTTCAAGATGGAGCATGCACGTCATTTGTTGCGAACCAATCGTACAGTGTCCTGTGACGTGTATAGGAGATACGGCGCGAATATCACTATTGCGCTTTTTCGCCTCATCCAATTGAACATACTGGTCAATTGGCATCCCGTCGTTACGATACTTTTGTAGCTGTTGAATCGCTATTTTCATAAGTAATCACCTCAAGACAACAAAGTTGATTATATAATGTAGAACAAACGATGTCAAGAAAAAATCTTGTCACCATAATTCGCTCATCGTTATACTATATAAGTTGAACAAATGCTTTAATAATTTAATATAAAACGATATTCCGCAAAACAGCTAGCTTTCCTGGGGGCTTGCGCTGAACTAATTCGGGCTAGCCGCCCGAATGGATTTCAGCACTTCGCTAATCCCCAAGGAGTCTGCGCTATTTTGCTCCATATCTGCTAAATACCTCAAATGAAAGAGTGGAAAGCATCCGTCACGAGCCGTTTCATCTCTAACTTTTACGGATTATAAAATTTTTGTTTAACTTATATACAACTAATCATACCAAAAGAAGGTGCTGTAATGAAAGCGACAGGAATCGTTGTTGAATATAACCCTTTCCATAATGGCCATTTGCATCACGCGGCGAAAGCAAAAGAACTGTCAGGAGCCGATGTGGTCGTTGCTGTCATGAGCGGCCAATTCCTCCAACGCGGCGAACCGGCGTTTGCCGATAAGTGGACGCGCACGGAAATGGCGCTGTCGGCTGGCGTCGATGTGGTCATCGAATTGCCCTATGCTTTCGCGACCGCTCAGGCATCCGAATTCGCACGCGGCGCCATCCATTTGCTTGACGCAGCAGGATGCGCTTCTTTTTGCTTCGGCAGCGAACAAGGCGAAATCGAACCGTTCTTGAACAGCCTGGAATTATTGAACACCAAAAGAGAGCAATACGACACAATCATCCATGACAGGGTGCAAACCGGCATCAGTTACCCAAAAGCATTGAACGACGCTTACCTCTCTTTAAAGAACAGCAGCAGCCGCTATGCCGACTTGACCAAACCGAACAACATTCTCGGCTATCATTATATCGAAGCCGCACATGCAGTCAACCGCGCAATGGCACCCCTGACGATACAGCGCATCGGTGCCGGCTATCACGATCCGCTAGAGCCCGGTGTCGCGATTGCCAGTGCGACCGGCATACGCAATGCCTTTTTCGAAGGTGAGGAGCTCGGAGAACTAGCGCCTTATTTACCGACGAGCAGCATTCGTTTGCTCGAGCGGGTTCACGCGGAACAGCAAGGATTTGTCGACTGGCAACGGTTCTATCCCATGCTGCGCTTCACGATTTTGCGCGAAGGGCCAAAAGCACTCGCGCGGTTTGCCGAAGTAACGGAAGGCATCGAGAACTTGATCCACGAGTCAGCCAAGCGTTCAGAGACTTTTGATGTCTTCATCGCCCGCGTGAAGAGCAAACGCTTCACACGGACGCGGATACAGCGCATGTTGACCCACATCTTCACGGGGTATACACAGCAGGAAGCACAAGCTGTCAAACAGCCGGAATACATCCGCTTGCTTGGCATGACGCATAACGGCAGGCGTTATTTGAATGAACGAAAAAAAGCCATCCCGCTCCCTGTCATCAGCCGCGCAGCGGATTTAACAGGAAGCATGGGACAGCTTGATATCCGCGCATCGACACTTTACCTTCAAGCCATCGGCGCAGACTCATTGAAAAAGGAATACACAACACCGCCTATTTACCTGGGCGATAGTTCTGACAAATAATCAAGGGCCGCATCGATGTCGGTGACAGGGACAATATCCATCTCAGTGCCGATTTCTTCTGCGGTTTCCATCGCGACATCAAAATTGCTCGGCGTCCCGGAATCCCCCTCATTATCCGGTGCGAAAAAAACGTCGATGCCAGCACGGTCTGCCGCAATAACTTTTTGGTCGATTCCGCCAATAGGCCCGACCGTCCCGTCGCTTTCCATCGTGCCGGTTCCCGCAATGTCATATCCGTGGGTAATGTCTTCATCCAGCAATTGATTCAAAATTTCCAAGGTGAACATCAACCCGGCGGACGGCCCGCCGATGGTATCGGAGTCGATCGAAACATCCGGAGTCGTTTCGATTTCTTTGTCTTCCACGAACGAAATGCCAATGCCCGCGCGTTCAGGCTCTGTGGGCAGTGGGGCTAGCGTGACCGTCTGGTTAATCGTGCGTTCATCGCGCTCAATCACCAGTTCCACTTCATCTCCCACCTTCTTGGTTGCTAAATAATCAAGAAAATCTTCCATCGAACCATAAGCTTGCCCATCGATTTCCAACAAACGGTCACCCGGTGACAATAGGCCGGCAGCCGCCCCGTCTTCCAGCACGTTCAGGATGAACACGCCGTTACTCGATACTTCATAGGGTTTGCCTGCTTCTTCAAAGGCCACTTGCAGCGCATTGACCTGTGAATCAGACATCAGCTTTAGTTGCCTGACATTGTATTCCTCATCGCTTTCATGGGGGCTTCTCACTTGTTCCGGGTCGAGGACTTTATAGCCTTCCTGAAATTGCGCCATGACGTACAAAGCTGGAGTCGCATTAAACATCGTCACGGTCATTAAGCTGAGCGTGCCAGCGTCGCCTTCATCCCGTCCCTCCACTTCCACCAGCGGCGATAGCTCGTATGCGTCGCCCGGGCGTGAAATATAGGCATCCAGCCGGTAGGAGCTGACAAACACGACGAGCGCCATCACCAGCACAAAAAACCATAGTTTTTTACTTTTCATCGCATATCCTCTCCTTTTTGATCGAACCACAACAAAAAGCCACGTGTCACGTGACTTATTTGAACTTTTCTATTAATGCTTTTTCCACCGCATCTGGGACCAGCCCGGAAATATTTCCTTGATATTTCGCCACTTCTTTAACAATGCTCGAACTGAGGAAAGAATATTGGTTGTTTGACACCATGAACAAAGTTTCGATGTTTTCATTCAAGAAACGGTTCATGGACGTGATTTGCATCTCGTATTCGAAATCTGATACGGCCCGTAAGCCCCGGATGATTGCATTTGCTTTTGCTTCCACTGCATAGTCGATCAGCAGGCCGGCAAATGAATCGACCGTCACGTTCGGAATGGTTTTGGTCACTTCTGCAATTAATGCCATCCGTTCATCCACATCGAATAATGGGTTTTTCGATGAATTGTTCATGACCACGACCTTCACTTCATCAAAAATCGATGATGCCCGTTTGACGATATCCAAATGGCCCATCGTAATCGGGTCGAAACTCCCCGGTACTACTGCAATTTTAGTCAATGCGTTCTCCCTCTTCCCCCTGGTAGCGGTAAATTGAAATGATCGTATTTCCATATAATTCCTTTTTAAACCGGACGCACCCAGCTGTTTCATCCGGCAATTCGATATCGCGTTCGTGTTCGCAGACGATGATCGCCTCGTCTTCAAGCAAGCCGAATTCAGCCGCCTTCCCCATCAGTCCGTAGGCTTTTTCCATATGGTAAGGCGGATCGAGAAACAGCAAACGCGCCTTGACGCCATTTTTCTTCATGGCTTTCAATCCGCGTTCAGCATCGGCGCGGTATACTTCCGCCGATTCTGTCAACTTGGTTTTTTCCAGATTGGCCTGGATGGTTTCCACCGCTTTTTTGTCTTTATCGGTAAAAATCGCATGGTCGACGCCACGGCTCAAGGCTTCAATCCCGAGCCCCCCGCTGCCGGCAAACAAGTCCACTGCCGTTCCGCCATCAAAAAACGGGCCGATCATATTAAAGATGGATTCTTTTACTTTATCAGTCGTCGGCCTCGTCGAATTCCCGGGAACCGCTTTCAAAGGCAGGCCTTTCGCCTGTCCTGCTACTACACGCATACTATCGCCTCTTACTTTATCATTTTAGTACTGCAAATACCGCCCATAATGGTAGAATGGATTCTGGAAAGGACGTGTTTTAGATGATACAACGTTTTATCGAACTTGGAGAAGGGTACGGCGATATATATGAACTTCGCCAATTGATGGAAAGCAATCAAGAACGGTTTATGCACGGATTCGTTTTCGTTTCAAAAACGAAAGACGGCCATCCAGTCGTTTCCGTTGCCGCTGCATTCCAGCCAGCCCAAGAAGGCAATTTCATGCCGATTTATCTATGCCGCGAAGGCGTACCGGACGGTTCAAAACGATTGGCCGTGTTTGAGGACGCAGTAAAGCAATTGGGCCATGAGCCGATTCGCATGGACGTCAAGCATTCTTCACAATACGCAGACACCAAACTTTATTTCGGCCACCTCATCGCCATTCTCAGGCTCAACCATTATATTCCGCCGATGCAATGATCACAAGCCGATTTTATAATCGTATTCCTTCGCTTTATCGGGCTTGGCATTTTCATATTCCGTCTTAAGGAAAGGTCGCTGGGACTCCAACACTTTCTTGACATACGGCAGCTTGGATAGTTTTTCTTTTGTGGCTTCAATTTTGTCCTGGTCCATGTAGACGACGACATATTTCAATTTGCGGGAAATAAAATGGACGTGTCCATACTTCCGCAGCGATTTTGCTTGTTTCAGCTGATGCACATAGACAATCAGACCTTGGCGATCATGCATATCTATCCCTCTTTTCTAAACTCTAGAATACCATAGGTCTAAAAAAAGCCGCAACCGAATAAACTGACAGCAAGTGAAGCGTTCCGCTATAATGTGGATACTACCAAAACAGGGGGTAATACATATATGGGTAAGAAAACGAAAATTGGACTGGCCGCAGCCGCTGTTGGCGCAGCCGCATGGGCCGGCTCTAAAGCATTTACAGAACCACAGACACGACCTCAAAAAGCCGTGCTCGATTACAAGCACCCGATCGTCCTCGCCCATCGCGGCGGCAGCTCGCTCGCGCCCGAACATACGATGGCAGCTTTTGACCGTGCCGCAGAACTCGGCGTCCACGGCTTTGAAATCGACATTCGCATGACCAACGACGAGGAAATCCTGGTTTTTCACGATGAATTTGTCGACCGCACATCCGGCTCAGCCGGTCGCGTAGCCGAAATGACACTCGAAGAATTGCGTGAGCTTGACCTTGGCTATCATTTCGTCGATGGCAAAGGCGAAAATTCTTACCGCGGAAAAGGCGAAAAAGTCGTCCTGCTACGTGAATTGCTGGAGAAATTCCCGCAAATGTATATCAATATCGATATCAAAGACGCACCTGATACGTATGAAGGCAGTCTGGTGCCCTCGAAGCTTTGGCGCTTGATCGAATCACTTGGCGCGGAAGACCGTGTCGTCGTCACCAGCTTCTACGACGAACAAATCGACCGCTTTAATTTATACGCCCAAAACCGTGTTGCTCTTGGCGCTGGGGAAAATGAAGTGCGCAAAGCTTTCACTTCCTTCAACAGCCAGTTCGGCCATCTGTATGCACCGCGAGCGGATGTTGTGCAGATTCCGGTGAAGCATTCGGTATTCCGTCTCGACTCTGCGCGGTTTATTGCCTTCCTTGACCGATTAAATGTCCCGGTTCATTACTGGGTGATCGACAACAAGGAAGCGATGGAGAAATTGATCAACGCCGGAGCCCAAGGCATCATTACCGATCGGCCTGATATCGCCATCGAATTGATTTCGGCATTAGAAGAAAAACGCCAATAAAAAAAGTGCAACCCGTAGAGGTTGCACTTTTTTATTATGCGGAGCAGGAACAGCCGCCGCCTGTGCCGCAACCGCTGCCACATGAGGAATCCGATGAAAAGAACGGATTGCTCGAAGGGATCTTGACGGCTTCTGACACCGACCGGCCCAGGATGAAACTCACTTGGTCCATCAAGTCCTGCAGCTCATTTTCCGCGAGCCGCAGCTCTGCTACCTTTTCGTTAAGGTCCAGTCGGCGTTTATCCACGCGGATTTGCTTCATCACCCGTTTGTAATCAGGGTGGTATTTGCCAAAGCGCTGCACTTCCTCGTACAGCTCCTTCAGCCTGGCGAAATCATGGATCTCCCTCGCCAATAGTTTATCGCTATAGACAGAGTCATAGGCATCGCGGTATTTCGCAGCCTGCTCTGATTGCAGTATCATTTCACTCAGCTCGTCCGCAGAGTCAGTTATACCGACCCATTCGTAGGTCATGATCACTTTGCATTCCTCCTCTACGCTTTCATCATATCAGATTGTTTTCCAGATTCATACACTGATTACTCTTGAAAATAGCTGAAAACGAAGGCTCGCCCTATTGGCTTTCATAGACGCCTGGATCCTGCTTCAACAGGATCTGGCTGTAATACTTGCCGAATACGCCGACGCCGACCTGGTTGTATTGTGTGCTCAATAAGGTTCCCCTGTGGCTCGGGGAGTTGAACCAGCCGTGCAAGGTCTCCGGCGCATCATAATAGCGTGAAGCTGTATTGATGGCCGCCAGATCAAATGGAATATCCGCCCCTTGCAAGCGGGCTTCCAAATCCGACACTTCCATCTCTGCGGAAGTAAACTCCGTGCGTGCCATTTCCTCGCTCGTCTGCTCGGCCAATAAACTGATGCCGATATTTTCCTTGACCAAGGAGCGCTGATGGCGAAGCCGATAGACATTGGTCAAATCGACCAATTGCCTAGCGTTCGCATCATCAATCGACCGCTGCAAGGTTGACGATGGCCTTGGGGTCACCAATAAATCTCCTGAATACATCATGTCGTAAGGCTGATGGCGGATCAGCGTTTCAGCATCCATGAACCTGACAGCCTCTAATTGCTGGTCTTCCGCATCGATATACAATTGTGCATAGAGATCGTCAAAACTCACCAAAATCCGCTTATCCATATCCTGCTCACTTAAATTAAAAGTATACGTATTGGTGCCATATTTTACGGTCACTTCATTCTCGATGATGGTAAACCTGTACAAGTCAGTGAGCGTCTGCCCGATCGTATAAGGTTCGACATCTGTAGACTCACCAGCTGCATAAACTTGGACAACGCGCCCTTCCTTTACTCCCACCATGACGAAATTGGAATATGCGGCATCGTATACCCACCACTCGTAACCAAAAGCAGATGGCTCGATGCGGTCGGGCTTGCCATGCTCTGCCAGCCACTCTTCCGACGGCTCTCCAATATGGACGGAAAGCCCGCTCGTCGGCCGTTCAACATCGAGCGCCGATTCCGTCAAGTTATCAGCCGGCAACGGATCTGCCGGCCGCGGCGCTTCAAGCAATTCGTTTTCACTGATTGACGGGTCCAAGTAGAACAGTCCAATCAGGACAATCGCCAAGAAAATCATGATGCGTAACAAGTCCTTCACTGAATCAGCTCCTGACACCCATTTTCCTCATTATAACAGCCGCCTGCATTCTGACACAATCTAGCCATTGCATGTACCTAAAATATGATCTATTATTAAAGGAGCATTCAGTCTTTTTTTGTTATAGAGGAGGAGATCCCATGTATTTTGAAAATACAGGACTAGAGAACATCGAAGTGGATATTACATTGCTTGAAGACATCATGAACAAGCATGGCTTGACCAAAGAAGGCCAATGGGATTATGAGCGTGTCACATACGACCGCAAATTCATCGTCCGCGAAGGCACTTATTACTTGCGCGTTTTCGCTTACGCGATCGATGGAGATGTTGATGCCAACGATGCGACTATGCGCGTCTTGAAGCCGGTCATCGGCAAGCATTACTACCCGCACGGCATTGAATACGGTGAAGACGAGCATTTCCCGGATCACCTATTGAAAACTGGCGCTGAAATTTTGGCTTCCATCAAAAAAGAAATTTCCGAGTTCGAAATCAAAGCGTAAAATTTCCGCAGTTCAACACGAACTGCGGTTTTTTTAAACAAATATGCTTTGCCGTGGAATTTCACGCAGTCAATTGAAGGAGGTTTATTGTGGGCAAGTGGTTTAATAAAAAACTGGCGACCCTATTACTGGTCATCGCTATTGTCGTGTTGATCTCTATATACATATTACCGATTGCCGTTCCGTTGATCATCGCATTGCTTACCGCCATCTTCCTGGAGCCTTTTGTTAAATTCGTGCAGAAGCGCTTTAAATGGGAGCGCAAAGGCGCAGTCATCACGGTGTTCATCCTATTCCTCGTCATCGCTTCTGGCTTGGTTTACTGGATTATTACGCAGTTGGTTGGGCAAATTATACAATTCTCAAAAATGGTTCCAGAGTATACAAATTCCCTCTCACATATGTGGGGCGAAGTAGAAGCTTTCTTCCTGCGCTCCACAGCAGAAATGCCTGTTGAAGTCGTCAATTCATTCGAAACGGAAATGATCGCTTTTGCAGAAGGCATTCGCGACTGGATCTTAACATTCGTCAACTACGATACCGTCACCAATTTATTGACGGGCATCCCTTCTTTTTTGGTCAGCTTCATCGTCTTCCTCATCGCCCTATTCCTGTTCATGCTTGATTTGATGGATTTGAAAGGCATGCTGTTCAACCGCTTGAAGGAATCGACGGCCGAGAAAGTACGCTTTATGAGCGCCCGGCTGAACAATGTCGTGTTTGGCTTCCTAAAAGCCCAATTCCTTGTCAGTTTGATCATCTTTGCGGTTTCGTTGATTGCCTTATTGTTTATCGCCCCTGAATATGCCTTGGTCATGTCGCTCGTCATCTGGGTCATCGACTTTATCCCGATACTCGGTTCGATCATCGTGCTAACTCCTTGGTTCATTTACATGTTCATCGTCGGGGATATTGTCCAAGGCACGCAGCTTGCGATTTTGGCATTGGTGCTATTGGTCATCCGCAGAACAGTCGAACCGAAAGTAATGGGCACGCAAATCGGGCTATCCCCTCTTGCCACATTGATCGCCATGTTCATCGGCCTTCAATTGATCGGTTTTCTTGGCTTCTTCATCGGGCCGCTACTGGTCATTCTATTTACTTCGGCACGCGAAGCCGGCATCATCAAAATGGAGTTTAAAGTTTAAAATGCAAAATAAAAGCACTGAGCAAATTATGCTCAGTGCTTTTATTATCCACCCAAAATTGCTTTGAAAACTGATGTCGTATGGCCGCCTTCATAGAATACGTAAAGCAATAAGTAAACCATTACTCCTGTAATTGCAGTGAAGAACCATACTACGCTCGTGAACGGGCCGATCTTGCGGTGTTTGTCGAGACGGTTCTTTAAGCCCCAGTAAATCGTCACCAGCCCCATCACTGCCCCGATCGTTGCGAGCGTGATATGGAAAATCAGAAAGACGGTATAGTAGATCTTTAATTCATCCGGTCCCCCGAATGCCGTATTTCCTACGAATAGTGTGCGAGAGACATAGATGATGAAAAACGTCAGCGCAGCAGCACCGGCGCCAAGCATCACTTTTTTATGTGCTTCGATGCGGCGTTTGAGGATCAAGTTCCATCCGATCGCCACCAATACGGCGCTCAAGACGATAAAGAATGTACTAATGGTTGGCAATAGCGGCAAATTCATTTAATTAAACTCCTTTTGGGTCATTGCCCATTATGTCTGTAATACGCCATATCTTTGCGGTCCTGCAAAACTTTAGCGGTGATTTCATCGGCATTGGCTGTTTCATTTTTGAGCCATTCATGGAAAACTAACCAAATGAACACAGTAAATACCAATTCCTGGATAATTTTCATTGTGATGCCGCCGGTGCGTTGGTCTTCGATCAGCGACATATTCGTGAAGAGTTCAGGGCCTGACAAGTTAAGCTGTGCCAGTGTCCCTGCAGGCACGCATAGAGCCATCGCCTGCATCCATGCTTCACCATCTGAATACGTTGCATAAAACGGTGTCGTGCTGAAAATGATCAAGGCACAAGCTGGCGTCATCAAAACGCTCAAGCCGAATAAATAGCCCAATTTCTTCAGTCCGTGGAATTTGTGCATGCCTTCAAGATTGTTGACCACAGGCCACCAGTAAAGCAGTGCCGACACGAACAGCAAGGTGCTGACGATGCTATGAATCAGCATGTCTTGCTTGACGAAATCGAAGACAAGCGGCAAATGGTAAACGGAGAAGAATAAACTGAATAGCAGCAAGGCAATCAATGGTTTAGTGAAGAACATGAACAGAGGGTTGATAATTGGCAACTCGATGAACGCCCGCCAAATATAAGAAGGAATCCCCATGATCACAAGCGGGGCAGCCAATAGCAAGAGCAGCGCCATCTGAACCATATGCATCGTCAACGTGATGTGTCCAAGCAAATCGACCGGCGAGCCTTTCAAGATGTAGATCAAGGCCATCCCTGACACGAAGAGCAGGGCCTGCTTGGTTTGAAGCGGTTCACTATCAGTGAATTTATGTCTCCACTTTGTGGTGACTAGAAAATATAAAAGCGTAATCAGTACGAGAAATCCAAAATACCAGGGGCTCCATAACGCCTCGAAGCCGAAAATGCTGATTGGCATTAGACCGTACCTCCTTTTTTCCTTAAGTACCCTCATTATATAGGTGATGCCTTGCCATATCAATGAACGAATCATGACATTTGCGAGCCGACACAATGCATCCACATAAAAAAACTCCGGACTTTTTACAGTCCGGAGTTTTTTAAGTTTACCACCAAACGATGGTGACCATCGTAAGAACGATAGTGAATGCGACAAAGATGCCGCTGAACATGAAGAATGCCATCATGCCGTGGCCTTTATTGCTCATGTGCATGAAATTATAAAGCTGGAGCACGACTTGAATTGCAGCCAATAGCAAGATAATCGGCACGATCAAGTAATTCGAAAAATCTGCTGCTACTACAGTGAATGCGATTAGCGTCAAGAAAATCATCATAGCGAATGATGTCAACTGGCTGCGCATCTCGGTAGCACGTTTTCTCTTGATAAATTCAAATTCTGCTCTGGATCTGTGAATATCGTGAGTATCGTGTGCCATATTAACCGATCACTCCCATCAAGTAGACTACAGTGAAGATGAACACCCATACTACGTCAATGAAATGCCAATAAAGAGCGGCAAGATAGAACTTCGGTGCATTGTACATGTTCAAGCCGCGTTTAGCGTTACGGAGCATCAACGCGATGAACCAGCTAAGCCCGAAGACAACGTGCGCCCCGTGAGTTCCGACTAAAGTATAGAATGCGGAACTAAAGGCACTATTGGTATAGCCAAAACCGAGGTGGACATAATGGTTAAACTCATAAATCTCCAAGCCTAGGAACGCAAGCCCCAATAGCACGGTAATTCCTAGCCATGCCTGCATTGCCTTGAAATTATGATTCTTCATATGATACATCGCGTAAACACTAGTCAACGAAGATGTCAAAAGAATCATTGTCATGGCAAAAACAAGCGGCAGTTCGAACAAGCCGGAAGCGGAAAATTCCATTCCGCTTGGGCCTTTATCTTTCAACGCAAGATAAGTTGCGAAGAGAGAGGCGAAGGTGACGGTCTCAGCTGCAAGAAGCAACCAGAAACCAACGAACTTGTTCTTCCCTTCTAGCGTCGCCGTTTCAGGATGATCGGGCCAAGTTTGTGGGGTATATCGTTTATTTAAGTCCACCTTTTTTGCCTCCTTCCAGCGCTCTTGCTTCTCTTTGAATGCGTTCGTTATCCGCAATCAATTCTTCTTTTGTTACATGGAAACCAAGGTCATCTTTCAAAGAACGCACGAGCATTGAACCAAATGTGATCGCAAGACCGCCGATCAATACAGGAAGCGCCCATGCATGCCCATCCATATGGTACATTGCGCCAAACGCTGCAATGAACATGCCAAGTGAGATGACGAAAGGAATGAATGATCCGTTCGGCATGTGGATATCGCCGAGTGGCTCAGCATAGACCATGCCTTCTTTATTGCCTTCCATTTTCTCGATCCAATACGGATCAAGTCCACGGACAAGCGGTGTTTGTGCAAAGTTATAGAATGGCGGTGGTGATGGGATTGCCCATTCAAGCGTACGTCCGTCGCCCCATGGGTCGTTGCCGACGCGTTCGCCTTTCATTACTGTCATAACAACGTTGACGAGGAGGATAAGAACTCCGATCGCCATCAACAAGGCACCAGCCGAGCTGATTGCGTTGAATAGATCCCAGCCTTGGTCAGCTCCGAACGTGTAAACACGGCGTGGCATACCCATGAGGCCAAGGAAATGCTGAATAAAGAATGTCAAATGGAATCCGATGAAGAAGAACCAGAATGTCCATTTTCCAAGTTTTTCGCTCAACATTGTACCGAACATTTTCGGCCAGTACAAATGCGTACCTGCCAAAATTGCGAGCACAACACCACCAACGATTACGTAGTGGAAGTGGGCGACGATAAAGTAAGAATCGTGCAGCTGGTAATCAAGCGGCGCAATTGCCTGCATAACGCCTGTTACCCCACCAGCTACGAATGACGGGATAAACGCAACTGCGTAGATCATCGGCACTGTGAAGGAAATGTTTCCTCCCCAGATCGTAAGTAGCCAGTTAAAGATTTTGATCCCTGTCGGAACTGCGATGATCATCGTTGCAAGGGCGAAGACCGCGTTTGCTGTCGGTCCAAGACCAACTGTAAACATGTGGTGAGCCCAAACCATGAATCCGTAGAAACCGATCAGGATTGTTGCAAAGACCAATGCCGTGTAACCGAATAGGCGTTTGCGGGAGAAAATTGCAAAGATTTCAGAGAAAATACCAAATGCTGGCAAAATCAAGATGTAAACTTCCGGGTGACCGAAGATCCAGAAGAAATGCTCCCAAATGATCGTGTTACCACCCATTTGTACATCAAAGAAATTAGCCCCGAACAAACGGTCGAATACCATGAAGAAGATACCGACAGTCAGTGGAGGGAATGCCAAGAGAATCAACGCAGACGCTACGAAAGTCGTCCAAGTGAAAAGCGGCATTCTCATATACGTCATACCCGGAGCACGCATATTGATGATCGTAACAAGGAAGTTAATCCCCGCGATCAAGGTACCGAAACCGGATATCGTCAAACCGAGTGAGTAAAAATCGATTCCGTGGCCTTCAGATTCAAGTGCCAAAGAAGCATAGTTTGTCCATCCTGCATCCGGTGCTCCACCCAAGAACCAAGAAAGGTTTAGGAAGATACCACCGAAGAAGAATAGCCAGAACCCAAGTGAGTTCAAGAAAGGAAACGCCACATCACGCGCACCGATTTGCAAAGGTGAGACGGCGTTCATGAATGCCAAGAGAATCGGCATCGCCGCAAGGAAGATCATGGTCGTTCCGTGCATCGTTAAAACTTCGTTATACGTTCCGGCGCTGAGGAAATCGTTTCCGGCTTTCATAAGCTGAATCCGGATCATCATCGCTTCTACGCCGCCGACTAGGAAGAAAAATCCGCCGGAGATCAAGTAGAGGATCGCGATTTTCTTATGGTCTACTGTTGTTAAGTAGTCCCATATTGTAGCGCCGAAACCCTTTTTCTGAGAGTTAGAACTCACAATAGTTTACCTCCTTTTTTAACTTTTACTCTTCAACTTTCAAGCCCATCAAGTATGCAGCAAGTGCATTAAGCTCTTGATCGGAAAGTTCTTCGCCATTATTTAGTGAAGCTGCTTCAGGCATCAAATTGCCTGGCTTGTATTGCTGAGGATCAGCAATCCAGTTTTTCAATGTTTCTTCATCATGTTCCATGAAGCCGGCGATTGTCGTACGGTCGCCGAAAGTCGTTAAGTTAGGACCTTGACCTGTAGCAGCGCCAGCACTGTTGACAGCGTGGCATGCAATACAACCTAAACCATCTTGGCCAAATAGTTCTTCACCCTCTTGAGCAAGTGTTTCTGTAGGCGCAGCTTGTTCTTCCTGCATTGCAGCTACCCAAGCATCAAAGTCTTCGCGGTTAAGCGTTTTGACTTTGAAATCCATCAAAGCGTGGGAAGGTCCGCAAAGCTCGGCACATTTACCGAAGTAAACGCCTTCTTCAAGTTCTGAAGATTCTTTATCGAATTCCAAATAGAAGGTATTGACGTTTTCAGGGTTGACGTCGAGCTTACCGCCAACAGAAGGAATCCAGAACGAGTGCTTAACGTCTGCAGCAATCAAATTGAAGTAGACGCGCTCGCCAGTCGGGACGACCAGTTCCTGTGCAGTGCGAATTTCCTGTTCAGGGTACTCGAATTCCCACCAGTAAAGTTTACCGGTTACGTTGACTGTCAAGTTTTCAGCCACGCCGTCTTCATCCTGTGCGTCCATCGCCGTGACATCAGCCAGGTCGAATGTTGAGTAGACCGTCGGAACAGCGAGGATCAAAAGCAGGACGATCGGAATTGCTGTCCAGATAAACTCAAGACGCGCGCTCCCTTCGACTTGTTCAGGGATCATATCCTCCCCTACTTTTGAACGGCGGAATTTCACAATTGCCAATACATAGATGATAGTGACGACGACGATAACGAACAACATGACAATGGATGACAAAATCAGCAAGTTAAACTGATCTTGTGCAACCTTACCAGCCGGTATCAGCGTCGAGATCTCTTCGCGCCCGCAGCCTGAAAGAAAAACAAGCAATGCGGTCATCAAGGCGAAAAGGCGCCATTTCTTAGGTCCTTTCATCATAGCTTTTCATACCCCTCTCTGAATAAAATGTTTTACAATTAAGTAAAAGAGAAATTTAGACGAATACGGCGAAAATGATCATCGATACAAATAGAATCGTCATATAGTTCAACGAATAGATGAACATTTTCTTCGCCCATTTCAAATCATCAGCTGCTTTGAAGCCTTGGATTGCAAGAACAAGCCATCCGATATTCAACGCTGTAGCTAAGATGATGAAGCCTATCCCTAGTTCCATAAGCAGGAACGGCAGCGGGAAAAGCAGTAAAACCCATGCAAGCATCGATTTTTTTGTCCGATGGAATCCTTTGACCACCGGTAGCATCGGAATATTTGCAGCCCGATACTCTTCCGTCCGTTTCATGGCAAGCGCATAAAAATGCGGCGGCTGCCAGATGAACATAATCAGAAACAGCGCCCATGCGCCCATACCGAGCGCCGGCTCCACCGCAGCCCAGCCGATTAGCGGCGGGATTGCGCCGGAAATGCTGCCGACGATCGTGTTGCCGACATGCCGTCTCTTCGACCACATCGAATAGAGAACAACATAAGCCAAGATGCCGGCGATTCCAAACAGACCTGCTGAAACAGAAGCGGAAAACAAAAAGAGTTCGCCTATAACGATGAAAGAAATGGCGAGTGCCAAGACAGCGGATGGCTTGAACCTGCCCGTAACTGTCGGGCGGGCTCTCTTGCTGGCCATCAATGGGTCAATATCTGTGTCGATATAATTATTCATCGCCGCAGACCCCGCAATGATCAATGCCGAACCGACGATCGTGTAGACGAGAATGTCCATGTGATCAAGGAAATTCTTATCCGAAAACTGGAAAGCGAGCCACAGTCCCGTAAAGACGGTAATTAAATTGGAATTGACAATCCCAATCTTAATAAGTGCCAGAAAATCTTTAGTGAACGTGCTCGATTCTACAGCATCGGTCGGTTCTGCAGACAAAGACCGGCCGTTTGACATATAACTCCCTCCTTTCAAAGTTGTAAGCATATTCCGCTAACCATAACTATATCTAAATTCCAGCTTCTTTTCTACATATTACTGAAATTTCCTGATATAAAGTGATGATTTCACGCAATTGGTCTTACAAATATTCATCTCTAATCATACAGTAGCCCCCTCGTTATTTTAAGATAGAAAAAACGCTGTTTTTGAACAGTTTGTGAAGGTCGCAATTATTATGTCCAATTCTTGAAAGTTTGGGCGAACGCCCATTTCTCGTTGTATTTTAAACGCAGTTTCGCTATCATCGAGTATGCAGGTTATCGTTAACGCTAAAAGTTTTTCTAAAAAAAGTAGGTGGCATTTTGAAAAGCAACATTTATATAAAAATATTCGGGGTTCTTGCGTCTGTCGGCATGCTGCTCATCCTCCTCGGCGGAGCTCTAGTGACCAAGACCGACAGTGGCATGGGCTGCGGCCGCAACTGGCCGGACTGCAACGGCAATTTGATTCCGCGCGAAATCACTCCTGAAGTGCTGATCGAGTTCTCCCACCGCCTGGTGACGGGCGTGGTCGGAATTTTGATTGTGGTGTTAGCTGTATGGGCTTGGCGCAAGTTCGGCCATGTGCGGGAAACGAAGTTCCTCGCCTTTATGGCTGTCTTCTTCCTCGTGCTGCAAGCATTGATAGGGGCTGCGCAAGTTCTATGGGGCCAAGGCGATTTCATCCTCGCGCTCCACTTCGGGATCTCCCTCCTGTCGTTTGCCGCTGTCCTGCTGTTGACCTTGCTGATCTTTGAAGTGGATCGCAAGTTCGATGCGGATCGTGTGCAAATCGGCCGCACGCTGAAATTCCATACGCTCGGCGTTGCGCTGTACTCTTACGTTGTCGTCTACACCGGCGCTCTTGTGCGCCATACAGAATCGAGCTTGATCTGTTCCGACTGGCCTTTGTGCCGCAACGACCAGTTCGCGCTGCCAAGCAATATGTATGAATGGGTTCAGATGGGCCATCGCTTTGCAGCTGCGCTCATCGTCATCTGGATTGGCGTGATTGCACTCCATGCGTATCGTCATTACCGCGACCAGCGAGTCATCTATTGGGGCTGGCTCATCGCCTTTACGATCGTGCTTCTCCAAGCGACGTCCGGAATGCTCGTCGTCTTGACGAAGTTGAATCTGGCGGTGGCCTTGCTCCACTCCTTGCTCATCTCGATGCTTTTCGGATTGTTATGTTATATGGTCCTTCTCGTATCCAGAAGCAAGTTCATCAAATCCAAATAAAAAAATCCGGTGCGAATTCGCACCGGATTTTTTTTATTTATTTTGATTCCATTTCAATAAGCAGATCGCCTGTCGAAATGCCGTCGCCGGCTGTTACATAGATTTCCTGGATCGTGCCGTCAAATGGTGCTTGGACAGTTGTCTCCATCTTCATTGCTTCCGTGACCAAAAGATGGTCGCCACGTTTTACTTTCAGCCCTTTTTCACCGACTACTTTCAGGACAGTGCCAGGCATTGTCGCTGCAATATGATTTTCTTTTGTCGGGTCGGCTTTCGGTTTAGCTGCTGAATCGGTTTCAACCGTCATATCCTGAATGCTGATCTCACGCGGTTGGCCGTTCAATTCGAAATAGATGATGCGCGTCCCGTCTTTTTGCGGTTCGCCGATGGACACCAGTTTGATCATCAAGGTCTTGCCTTTTTCGATCTCGACTTCGATTTCTTCGCTGAGACGCATGCCATAGAGGAAGGTTAAGGTATCAAGGACTGATACATCCCCAAAGGTCTGGTTCGTCAGGCTATACTCTTCGAATACTTTCGGGTACAACGCATAGGCCAGCACTTCGTGGCTTGTGACCGGGCGCTCTAGGCGTTTGAACAGCGTCTCGCGGATTGCGTCAAAGTCAGCCGGTTCGAGCAGTTCACCTGGACGCACCGTAATCGGCTCGCGTTCTTTCAAGATCACTTTTTGCAATTCTTTCGGGAAGCCGCCGTGCGGTTGGCCGATATAACCTTCGAAGAACTCGATGACCGATTCAGGGAAATCGATATTCTCTCCACGTGTCAACACTGTTTTTTCATCCAATTCGTTCTGGACCATGAACAAAGCCATGTCCCCTACGACTTTCGATGACGGTGTAACTTTCACGACATCGCCGAACAACATGTTGACGCGGGAATACATTTCTTTCACTTCTTCCCAGCGCATGCCGAGACCGACCGCTTTTGCCTGCTGCTGCAGGTTGCTGTACTGCCCGCCTGGCATTTCGTGGACGTAAATCTCGGAATGCGGGCTGTTCATGCCGCTCTCGAAATCACTGTAATACTTGCGCACATCTTCCCAGTAATGGGACATGGTCTCAAGAGACTCGATATCTGCTCTGATTTTCCGCTTGCCGCCGCTCATCGCATAGTACAGCGAGTTGGCGCTTGGCTGCGACGTGAGCCCGGCCATAGTGCCAAGGGCAGTATCAACGATATCGACACCTGCTTCAATCGCTTTGGAATAAAGGTAGATGCCGTTTCCGCTCGTATCATGCGTGTGCAAATGAATTGGCAAGGAGACCGTATCCTTCAGTTCAGAAACGAGCCGGTATGCAGCTTCCGGCTTCAATAGGCCAGCCATGTCTTTGATCGCGAGAATATGCGCGCCTGCCGCTTCCAGCTCTTTCGCCATATCCTTATAGTATTGAACCGTGTATTTATCACGGCTCGGGTCAAGAATGTCTCCTGTATAGCAAATCGCTGCTTCTGCAACTTTGCCGGAATTGCGGACTTCATCGATGGCAACTTCCATCCCTTTAATCCAGTTGAGGCTATCGAAAATACGGAATACGTCGATTCCAGCTTCAGCCGATGTCCGGGCAAACTCGCGGATGACATTATCCGGGTAGTTTTTATAGCCGACCGCATTCGCTCCACGGAACAACATCTGGAACAAGACGTTCGGAATGTCTTCACGCAATTTGATGAGGCGCTGCCATGGGTCTTCCTTCAGGAAGCGATATGACACATCAAATGTCGCCCCACCCCACATCTCCATCGAGAACAAATCGCTTTGGAGCCGGGCTGTTTCTTTTGCCACCGCAAACATATCGTGAGAACGCATGCGCGTGGCAAGCAGCGATTGATGGGCATCGCGTAGAGTCGTATCCGTGAGCAGCACATCCTCTTGCTCAAGTATCCACTTCGTCAATCCTTCCGGGCCACGCTCATCGAGAATCTGTTTTGTGCCTTGTGGAACTTCCGTGATGATGTCGATTTCCGGTTTACGCGGAGCGGCATGGATCGGTTTCTTTTTCTTCTCGATTCCCGGGAAGCCATTTACCGTCACATTGCCGATATAGCTAAGCAGCTTTGTTCCACGGTCTTGGCGCACAGGGAATTTGAACAATTCTGGTGTACTGTCGATAAAGCTCGTATCAAAATCCCCATTGATGAAATTTTGATGTTTTACCACATTTTCAAGAAACGGGATATTCGTTTTGATGCCGCGGATACGGAATTCCTGCAAGTTGCGGTCCATTTTCGCTGCTGCTTCTTTGAACGTTGTTGCCCAAGTGGACACTTTAACGAGCAATGAATCGTAATACGGGGAAATGACCGCTCCCTGGAAACCATTTCCAGCATCCAGGCGTACGCCAAATCCGCCGCCTGAACGGTAGACCATCAGTTTTCCGGCATCTGGCATGAAATCGTTCAATGGATCTTCAGTCGTCACACGCGATTGAATGGCGAATCCGAACAATGGAATGTCTTCTTGTTTCGGGATGGCGATCGTTTCGCTATGCAGCATATGCCCGCGGGCAATATGGATCTGCGCATGGACGATATCGATGCCTGTAACCATTTCAGTGATCGTGTGTTCAACTTGGATGCGGGGGTTTACTTCGATAAAGTAAAATTCATCTCCCGCCACCAGGAATTCAACTGTCCCGGCATTTATGTAATCGATGTTTTTCATTAACTTAACGGCAGCGTCGCAAATTTCGTTGCGCAATTCATTGCTGATCGAGTTGGATGGGGCGATTTCCACGACTTTCTGGTGGCGCCGCTGAATGGAGCAGTCACGTTCATACAGATGGACGACATTGCCTTCTGCATCGCCAAGGATCTGCACTTCGATGTGCTTCGGTTTGTCTACAAATTTTTCCACATACATCTCGTCGGAACCGAAAGCAGCTTTTGCTTCGGATTTCGCACGTTCGTAAGACGATGCCAGTTCACTGGCGTCTTTGACGATGCGCATACCGCGTCCACCGCCGCCCAGTGATGCTTTGATCATCAACGGGAATCCGGCTTGTTCGGCAAACGCCTCTACTTCCTCTAATGATTCGACAGGGCCGTCCGTTCCCGGAATGACTGGGATGCCTGCAGCGATCGCTTGGTCACGGGCTTTGACTTTATCGCCGAACATATCGAGATGGCGGGATGTCGGCCCGATGAATACGATGCCTTCTTCTTCACAGCGCCGCGCAAAATGCACGTTTTCGGATAAGAATCCGTACCCTGGGTGAATGGCATCCACTCCTGAGTCTTTGGCGATGCGAATGATGTCTTCAATGTCCAAATAAGCATCGATCGGCTTTTTGCCTTTGCCGACTAAATACGATTCGTCAGCTTTGTAACGATGAAACGAACCGCTGTCTTCCTGCGAATAAATCGCAACTGTCCGAAGATTCAGTTCTGTACAGGCGCGGAAGATCCGAATTGCAATTTCTCCGCGGTTGGCTACTAAGATCTTGTTAATCTCTTTCACTCCGACGCACACCCTTTACTTTTTCGTTTTTTCGTATTTATTGAACATGGAAACATTCATTAATACTCCCATAGCTAACGATAACAAAATTACCGAAGTTCCGCCATAGCTTATAAATGGAAGTGTAACGCCAGTCAGCGGTATGATGCCCGACAGGCCGCCCAGGTTGACGAACGATTGGATGCCGATCATGCTTGCGACGCCCGCTGCAAGCATGCGCGCAAGCGGGTCGCTGGTGGTCATGGCAATCCACAATCCCCGAAGGACAACGAAGCCCAATCCGCCGATGACGACAAAGACGCCGAGAACGCCGAGTTCTTCCGCAATGACCGACATGATGAAATCGGTATGGGGCTCTGGCAAATAACCGAGCTTTTGGATGGACTGGCCAAGGCCAAGGCCGCTAAGCCCGCCTGAGCCGATTGCCAAATAACCGTTGACGATTTGAAAGCCAAACCCGAGTTCATCGGAAAATGGATTAAAGAAGGCATCGATACGCCCTACCCGTTTTTCCGTGAAAATCAGGTCTTTGGCAAAAATCATCGCCGGGATAATGAATACCGCGGCAGCTGCAATGACGATGCCCGCCAATTTGACGAATGGCTTCAGGCGGACACCTGAAGCTGCCATCACTGACAAGCCGACTGCGCCGATGATGACCATCGAGCCCAAATCCGGCTCCAGGAAAACCAACAGCAACACAGCCGTCAGGATGATGACCGGCGGGATGATCGATTCGTTCAGTTTGTTGATGGAGCCGTTGCGGTATTTATTGGAAAACACCCCAGCTAAATAAAAGATCAAGCCGACTTTGGCGACTTCCGACGGTTGGATATTGGCGAATCCGAGGCTGATCCAACTTTTCGCGCCACCTGCCGCAAATCCGATAAAGTGAACCAGGATCAACCCGGCAAAGATGACGGCGAGAACAGTCGCCATCATCCATTTTTTCTTGAAATGCTTATAGGGGAAGATGGCGGCAAGCAGGAATACAGGATAAGCGATCGCCAAGTTGACCAATTGCTGTATGTAGAAGCGGTCCGGGGAATCGTTATAATAGTTCACGGACCAGGCCATGCTGGAGGAGTAAATCATGATCAGGCCGAAAATGGTTAGTGCCAGGTATGCAAAGAGAAGCGGGTAGTCTATGTACTTGCCGTATTTCTTGATGTAGGATTTCATTGTTTTTTATACCTCATTCAATTGGATTCATTAGTAAAAAAACTCAAACTGGAATCGTTTGAGTTTTGGGTCATTTATTTGTATACGCGTCATGGAGGATGGACAGTTTCTTCTCCAGCGTATCCATTAAATTTTTACCGGTCTCACGTTCGATCAAGCCGAGTTTGACGGCGAAATCGATTTCCCGTGATAAGCCAAACATCTGCGTATCAAGAACTTCTTCATATAAAGGGCAGGAAGGCAATGTAAGATGATCCATCTGCACCTTGATCAATTGCTCAATTTTCTCTGCATCAGCTTTAAGGAGTTCCAGCGCTTTTTCCTGATAAGTCTGTTCTTCTGTATGTTCCATGAGGACTCCCCCATCACTTGTATTTCTGCTCCATTAGCCTGTTTAAAGTGTATCTTTTACAGTGCCAAATTGCAAGTCTCTCATGAAAGGGATTAAACCCTTTGGGAATTGTAGGCGAACAGTTATACTGAAGAAGAGAGATACTATAATGGAGGGTTTTATTTATGGAATTCATCATACCGTTTAAAGGGCAAGTCACATACAAACTGACCTTGGATCCGACCGTGTGGATTTTTGATGACCGCAAACTGGATCTTAAGACGTTTTTCACTGAAGAACATGTCGATAAGGATGATCTGGAAGAATACAAACGCGGCATGGGCGAACATTGGTCGCGTGAAATCATGGAAGGCGCCACCGTTCCGCCAACCTTGAACTCTGAAAAGAAATACAAGCGCCAGGAAAAGCAAGACATGCTCACAGGCACATTCGGCATGCGCTTCCAGCCATTCCTCGACAATGCGGAACCGGCTGATGGTGCATCGAAAGTGGTGTTCGAAACTGCATCAGGTGATCATGATTTCACAATTGAAGATGCCAAGCAATTGATCTTTAAATTCAGCCAGGATGGAAAGCCCCTTCGTGAAGACGGGCCGGTCCACATCCTGTTGGCGGACGGCTCGAATGCCGACCAGCCGATTACTCATGTCTCTGCCATCCGGGTCGAATAGGAGGAATGAATATGCGCGTCCAATGCGTCATCTGCGATAAGATCGAAGAATTGGAAGACGATACGCTGCAAGCCAAGCGCTTGCGCAACCGGCCAATCCACACACATATGTGCGAGGAATGCCACGACCGGATCACTAAACGGACCGAAGAACGCCTAGCGACAGGCCATTTCCATTTCTTCCGAAGCTCCCGCAGCATCGAGGATGATTTCTGATGAAAATATTAAAAGGATTATGGATCGGCTTCTGGAGCGGCCTCATTCTCGGATTGTTGCTGAAGTGGATGCAGGCAGTGACCGGCGTCCGGAATTACGAATTGCTATTGAATGTCGATTTTATCCCGCTGGTCAATCAAGTGAACTGGTCGGAGCTGACCGAGTTCGTTTTCCATCTGATCATCTCTCTGGTGATCGGCATCGTCTATGTGTATATCGCCAAACGCCGCAACTATACTTTCGGCCAGTTGACGATTATCAGCTTGGTGCTGACCTTGCCAACTTACATCCTGTTTTTCCCGCTTGCCATCTTGGCGGTGGAAGCAGATGTTCCGGAACCGACCGATATGGGAGCGTTCCTGTATTGGATTTTGGCACATCTGACATATGCGCTGCTGTTGCCGATCCTTTGTAAAACATTTGAACGCAAAAACGCTGCCTCTCATTGAGAAGCAGCGTTTTCGCGTTTTTCGCGCCATAGGCGGATTTTATAAAGGATGAGAATCAATGCGGCAATGACCAAGCCCTCAACGACGGGCAGGAAAAAGGCCAAGAATGTCAGGCCTAACCCTCCCGCAGCCAAGAACAAGATGATGACTGCATTTTTTCCGATCGATAATTTTTTGGCAAAGCCCAGTTTGTACACAAGTGCCGATAACAGGAAAATGACAGCAAACAGCGCATATCCTGCCATCTCATAACTCGGCAAGTTTTGATAAAGCACACGGGCTACCGGATACATATTTTCATAGACAAAAGCCTGCTCGTCCACGGATTATACATCCTTCCAGTTGTTTATTCTTCGATGGCTACTTTCTTTTTCTTCGCCATGCGTTCGCGCTCATTCTTATCAAGAATTTTCTTGCGCAAGCGGATCGACTGAGGAGTGATTTCGCAGTACTCGTCATCGTTCAAGTATTCCAAAGCTTCTTCAAGGCTCATAAGACGCGCTTTTTTCATCGTTGTCGTCTGGTCTTTGTTGGCAGAACGGATGTTCGTCGCAGCTTTGATCTTAACGATATTAACCGTCAAATCGTTGTCACGGTTATGTTCACCGACGATCATGCCTTCGTAAATTTCAGTACCGACTTCAACGAATGAAGTTCCACGGTCTTCGATGCCCATCAAGCCGTAAGTTGAAGATTTGCCGCGTTCCATAGAAACGAGCACACCTTGGCGACGGCCGCCTACGCGTCCTGATGCAACTGGCTGATAGCTGTCGAATGTGTGGTTAATGATTCCGTATCCGCGTGTTTGCGTCAGGAATTCAGTTGTGTAGCCGATCAATCCACGTGCAGGGACATTAAATACTAGGCGTACTTGTCCGCTTCCGTTATTGACCATATCTAGCATTTCACCTTTGCGCTCACCAAGTGATTCGATGATTGCGCCAGTGTATTCTTCAGGAACATCCACTTGAACGCGTTCAACCGGTTCGCAGCGGACTCCATCAACCATGCGGACGATAACTTCAGGTTTTGAAACCTGAATCTCGAATCCTTCGCGGCGCATGTTTTCAATCAGGATCGACAAGTGCAACTCGCCGCGGCCTGAAACGACCCAAGCATCCGGAGAATCAGTAGGGTCTACACGTAAAGAGACATCAGTTTGCAACTGTGCATCCAAACGTTCTTGGATTTTACGCGATGTAATCCATTTTCCTTCTTTACCAGCGAACGGGCTGTTGTTGACAAGGAATGTCATTTGCAGCGTCGGTTCGTCGATGCGAAGAATAGGCAGTGCTTCCTGGTGATCCTGTGGTGTCACAGTTTCCCCAACGTTGATATCTTCCATGCCGGAGATGGCAATCAGATCGCCAGCTTCGGCTTTTTGGATCTCAACGCGTTTTAGCCCCATAAATCCGTGAATTTTAGTGACACGGAAGTTTTTGACTGAGCCGTCCAATTTCATTAATGAAACGGATTGCCCGACTTCAATCGTCCCGCGGAAAACGCGGCCGATACCGATACGTCCAACGTAATCGCTGTAGTCAAGAAGCGCTACTTGGAATTGCAGCGGCTCTTCACGGTTGTCGATTGGTGCTGGAACGTGGTCCATGATTGCGTCGTAAATGACCTGCATTGTTTCTTCCTGATCAGCTGGATCAGATGAAAGACTTGCAGTCCCGTTCATGCCTGATGCGAAAATGACCGGGAATTCCAATTGGTCGTCGTTTGCTTCAAGTTCGATGAACAATTCGATGACTTCGTCGACAACTTCATCTGGACGCGCGAAATCGCGGTCGATTTTGTTAACGACTACAATCGGTTTGAGGTTTTGCTCAAGCGCTTTTTTCAAGACAAAGCGTGTCTGTGGCATACAGCCTTCGTAAGCATCGACAACGAGCAAGACACCATCAACCATTTTCATGATACGCTCAACTTCGCCACCGAAATCGGCGTGTCCAGGAGTATCCAAAATGTTGATTTTAGCGTCTTTATATTGAATCGCGGTATTTTTCGCTAGGATTGTGATTCCGCGTTCTCTTTCAATGTCGTTTGAGTCCATCGCCCGCTCATCAACATGTTCGTTTGATCGGAAGATTCCTGATTGCTGAAGCAACTGATCCACCAATGTCGTTTTGCCGTGGTCAACGTGTGCGATAATTGCAATGTTTCGTAAATCGTTTCTAAGGTTAGTCATACTTTCACTCCAATATTCTTTTTTCGAGCCTATAACTGTGCTAGTATAGCACATATAGGGGAAAAACCCTACGATTTTATTTTCTTGTACGCAGGAGGTTAGATGGTATGAAAGAAGCGATCATAGAATCATGGCATAATATAAAATGGATTTTTGTACTATTTTCATTGGCGGCAATTGGGGCAATGGTGCTGATTGGCGTCGCAGTGGCACTTCGCAGCGTAACCGGTATTTTTCTCTCCATCCTATTATTATTGGTCATCATGGGCTTTGGATTCAAACGAAAAAAAGAAATGCGCGATGCAGGCGTATTATAAACAAAAAAAGTGGCCGGGATATCCCGGCCACTTTTTTTATGGTTTATATGTGTTTCGGTTTGATGTAATCCTCAAGCAATTTGCCGTGAATGGATGGATTGGCAGCTACGAATGTATCTGACTTCAGCAGGTTTGCTGGCTGCCCTGAAAAATTACTTGCGACAGCGCCCACTTCGTTTGCCATGACCAAGCCGCCGGCAATATCCCATGGCGATAGCCGCATGGAGATATAGGCATCGATGCGCCCGCTCGCAAGATACGCCAGTTCAAGCGCCGCCGAGCCGTATGAACGCATGCCGCGCGCTTCATGGACGAGGCGGATCGTCGCTTCATGCTCCACGTGCCGGTTCGGTGTCGCCCACATGGCATTCATGCCGATGATCGATTCGCTGATGTCGGTCTCGATGAGCGGCTGCAGCCGTTCGTCGTTATAATACGCACCGCCGCCTGCTACTGCATAATACAGATCATCATTGACGACATCATAAATGTACCCCATCTTGCCGACGCCATCTTCGTATATGCCGAGCGAAATGGCAAAATTGCGTCGTTGATGCACAAAATTCATCGTGCCATCGATCGGGTCAAGCATCCAAACGATGCCGCTTAATTCTTCGATTGTATCCCCGTAACCTTCTTCGCCAAAAACGCGGTGTCCCGGAAAATCTTCCCGGATATGGCGGATGAAGAACTTTTCCACTTCCTTGTCCACGTTTGTGACCAAGTCATTGGCATGGGCTTTCGTATCCACCGAGATGTCGCTAAGAAATGAATTGCGGATTCGGTGCCCTGCTTCTTTGATCATCGATTTTATGTAACGGTCCATTGCATGCTGGTCCATGTATGAGCTCCCCCTTATTTCTTTCTATTATAACGAAAAAAGCATCCACTGTCTTTAGCCAGCAGATGCTTCTACGGTATGGTCGTCTGTTTACAATGCATGAAGAGCCTCCAGTTCTACTTGTATTTCTGCCAGCCGTTTCTTGCTCTTATCCTTTTGGCTGCTGTCATTTTGCTGCATTGCATCATACAAGGTGGCCAATTCGTAATCAAGTTCCAGCTTCAAGGTATTGATATACTCTTTTTCTACATCCGCTTTCCGGATAATCTGTATCATCTGCTTCATAAGTGAGCGCCCCCCTTCCCTCATAATCGGAATATTCCGATTGCGATGTTTGTTACACATCTTTACCCCGTTTATTCCTCCTGGAAACTTATTTATATTCATTCTTCACAAACTTCGTTAAAATAAAACCTGATGATTATTTAAGGAGGGGATGTCCGTGAATCCATACTGGACTGAACAGGATTTTGAAGTATTTGAAACTCCAGGACTCGAGGCGCGCATGGAAGCATTATCGACCCATGTACGACCAAAATTCGAAGCATTGGGCCAAGACTTTTCCGCTTATTTCTCCGGGGAAACCGGGGATGAATTTTTCCCGCATGTCGCGAAGCACATGCGCCGGACTGTCAATCCGCCGAATGACAGCTGGGTGGCATTTGCGCCTTATAAACGCGGCTATAAAGCTGTCCCGCATTTCCAAATTGGGCTTTGGGAAAGCCATGTATTTGTTATTCTTGCTGTCATTTATGAAGCGCCCGGCAAACCGCAAATGGCGAACCAACTGATTTCTACTGGGGCTTTAGCTGACTTGCCGGAAGAATTTGTCGTTTCAGGCGATCATATGAAGCCTGAAGCCGATGCCATTGCATCGCTTGGCGAAGAGGGCATCGAAAAGCTGCTCACGCGGCTGCGCGATGTCAAAAAAGGGGAGCTCGTCATCGGCAGGCAGTTGGCACGCGCTGATGCTGCTGCGCTCGATAAAGATGGATTTTATGCTTTTGCAGAAGAAACATTCCGCGAGCTGCTTCCGATTTACCGGAAGTTGCTTCAAGCAAACGAAAAAACCGCCGTTCATCGCTGAACGGCGGTTTTTTCCTATCTTTTGATGCGGATCAATTCATCGCCTGAAGCTTCTTTCATCTTCTTGACGACCGTAAAACTGACATAGCCGCTTTCTTCTTCAAACTCACGGAAGTATGTCTTTTCTTCTGCCATCGATGGCACCACTTTTTTAAACTTGCGGTATTTGTCCATCAATTCCTGCCGTTCGACCCCTTTTTCATAAGCTTTTTCTATCGCTTCGAAAAATTCCACGACGTCGACGATCTCGTCTGTCGTCCAATCGATGGAAAATGGATATGAATATTCCATGGCCTTCACCTACTCTCTTTCGATAATCCCCCAGCGTTTACGGATTTCTTCCGTTTGCTGGATCATCCGGTCGAACAATTCCTGGACAGTCGGCACGTCCCGGATCAAGCCCGTCACTTGCCCTGCCCAGCCGAACCCTTTTTCTTGTTCTCCATCATAAATATAGCGTTTATTGGCGGTTCCGCTAATATAATCTTTTAGCGCTTCGTAGCTCGGCGACTCTTTTTCGATCTCCAAGATGCGATCCGTCCATGCGTTGGACAAAGTACGGGCCGGTGCACCAATGCTGCGCTTGATAATAACTGTATCGTTTTCTGTGCTGTCAATCAACTGCTGCTTATACAGCTGTGACGCGTGAATGCATTCTTTTGTTGCAATGAAACGTGTTCCCATTTCTATTCCTTCAGCTCCTAGCGCATGCGCCGCCATCCATCCGCGGCCGTCGCCAATGCCCCCAGACGCGATCACAGGAATCGACACGGCATCGACCACTTGCGGAATCAGAACCATTGTCCCGATATCATCACGGCCGAGGTGCCCCCCACCTTCATGCCCGACGACCATAACGGCATCCGCCCCAAGCATCTCCGCCTTTTCAGCTTGGCGTCTTGCTGCCACCAACACCAATTTCTTGATATCGGTGCCTTCCAATTGTTCGAAGATCGGTGTCGGGTTGCCGCCAGTCATCGACACAACAGGCACCCCTTCTTCGATCGCTACGTCGAGCATGTGTGAAAATGCACGACCGTGCTCACCGATCGCAAAATTTACACCGAATGGCTTATCTGTCAATTCGCGGACTTTGCGGATTTCTTCGCGCAACTCATCTGCCCCCGGAAGGCTCATCGCCGTAATCTGCCCAAGCCCTCCGGCATTCGAGACCGCTGCCGCTAGATCCGCATAAGCTAAATATGCCAGGCCTCCTTGGATGATCGGATAGTCGATTCCAAGCAGTTCCGTGATTCTTGTCTTAAATGCCATAATCCCACTCCTTTTTTGTCCTCTATTTGTCTATTCGCTTCAATTTCGAAATTCCCTTTTCGATGCATGCAGCTTGTCCCGCGCGGACGAAAATAAGTCAGACATCCATGCTATAAGTGTAGTAACGCAGCGTCTTGCATGCTATAATTTCTCTTGTTTTCATTTTGATAAAGTGAGGTGCACGTCCCATTGTCACAACTCGAAACTCCGCTCTTTGATGCTCTATTGAAGCATCGGAATCGGCATCCTATACAATTTCACATTCCCGGCCATAAAAAAGGCCAAGGGGTCGATCCCGCTTTCCGGGAATTTGTCGGCGATAATATCCTGTCGATTGACTTGATCAATATAGCGCCACTTGATGACCTGCATTCCCCAAAAGGCGCCATCAAACAAGCGCAGGAATTGGCAGCGCAGGCGTTTGGCGCAGACCATACTTTCTTCTCAGTCCAAGGAACGAGCGGCGCCATTATGACGATGATTTTGAGTGTCGTTGGGCCGAACGACAAAATCCTCGTCCCGCGCAACGTCCATAAATCCATCATGTCAGCCATCGTTTTTGCCGGCGCCATCCCTGTCTTTATCCATCCGGAAGTCGATCCAGAACTCGGCATCTCCCATGGCATTTCGCCTGAATCAGTAGAGAAAGCCTTAATGGAATATCCCGATGCCAAAGCAGTGCTTGTCATCAATCCAACTTATTTCGGCGTAGCCGCTGATTTGAAACGCATTGTCGATATCGCCCATGACAAATCCATTCCTGTGCTGGTCGATGAAGCGCACGGCGTCCATATCCATTTCCATAAATCCTTGCCAGTTTCCGCGATGGCAGCAGGCGCGGACATGGCTGCCACTTCGGTCCACAAACTAGGCGGCTCTATGACCCAAAGTTCTGTTTTGAATGTGCGTGAAGGATTGGTATCGCCGAAACGCGTCCAAGCGACTTTGTCGATGCTTACGACGACCTCGACATCCTACCCAATACTGGCATCGCTTGATACCGCACGGCGACAGCTCGCGATCCACGGCTTCGACCTGATCGACCAGACCATTCGGCTGGCACAGGACGCTCGCAAGCGGATCAATAAGATTCCCCATTTGGTATGCGTTGGGAAAGAGCTGCTTAATTCTTCCGCGACTTACGATATGGACCCGACCAAATTATTGATCAGCGTCAAAAACCTCGGCATCACCGGCCACCAGGCAGAAGAATGGCTGCGCGAGAACGCCAACATCGAAATCGAACTGTCCGATTTGTATAACATCCTCTGCCTCGTCACACTCGGTGATAGCCGGAAAGAAATCAACTTGCTCGTCAACGCCTTGCAGCGTATGAGTGAAGCCTTGGAGACTGAACATGCGGTTGCGGAACCGATTGTCTTATTGCCTGAAATTCCGCGGCTTGCGATGACGCCTCGCGATGCTTTCTACGCAGAGACGGAAATCATTCCGATCGATGAAGCGGTGGGACGTATCTCGGCCGAGTTCATCATGGTTTATCCACCGGGCATTCCGATTTTTATCCCGGGCGAAATCATTACCGAGGAAAACATTTCCTACATCCATACGAACGTCAAAGCCGGGCTGCCGGTGCAGGGCCCTGAAGATGATTCGCTCCAAACGCTTCATGTCATCAAAGAACATCATGCATTCCGTTAAGGATAGACAATAAAAAGGATCCAGCGCCATGAGCGCTGGATCCTTTTTTGTCGTCAGATTCCTTCTATTTCATCCGGATCTACAAACTCATAGCCTTTGTCGCGCAGCCCTTCGATGATTTGCGGCAGCGCTTCATTTGTCCACTCCCTATCATGCATGAGCAAGTTTCCGCCGCTATTGAGTTCAGGGGCGTTGATCATAATTTCCGTCAAAGCTTCCGGTTCCATATAACCCTCCATGAAATCATAGCCGTATGTCCAGTTCATGCGCACCATGCCCTGTTCTTCGGCAAGCGCTTTACTGAACTCGGTGTTTACGCCAAACGGGGCACGGAAAAACTTCGGCGCCTCCCCGATGATCGCTTCGACACGCTCATTCAGTGACACGATCTCATCTTGCTGGACGCTTTCTGTGGACTGTTTCAAGTTGACATGGGTATTCGTATGGTTTCCGATCGCAAAGCCCATGTCGTGAATTTCAGACAAGGTCTGTTGTTCTTCCTCTGTATCGAGGAAATGCCCGTTGACGAAAAAGATAGCCGGTACATCAAGTTCTTTCAAGGTTTCGGCCATTTCAAGCGAATATGTATCCGGTGCATCATCGATCGTGATCAAGACTGCTTGTTCGTTCGCATCTCCAATCGGTTCAACTTGGGAGTTTTGCGGATTAATGCGATAGCGCGGTTCGGCAGCCTGTTCGCTGTCTTCTTCCACCCCCTGCTCTTCCGCAACTTCCTGTTCTTCTATTTCTGCTTGTTCTTCTTGATCGCTTGCGGATTGCTCTGATGCCACATCTTCCTCGACATCATCCGTTTGCGCCGATTGTTCTTGTGCTGTATCTTCCGGCTCTGAAGCAGTCTCATCAGAACAAGCCCCGAGCAGAAATACCGCACATGTCGGCAGCAGCCAATTTCGTTTTTTCATAATCAACCTCCTTGTGTAAAATTTTAACATACGCAGGACATATAAAGCATAGAAAAAAGGACCGCATTTTGCGGTCCTTTCATAATTATTTATTTGATGATGTGAATCGGCGTGCCTAGAGCCACTTCCGCCGCTTCCATTGTAATCTCAGCCAAAGTCGGGTGAGCGTGGATTGTCATCGCGATGTCTTCCACAGTCATGCCCGCTTCGATGGCCAAACCAATTTCTGCAACCATGTCAGAAGCTCCCGCTCCAACGATTTGTCCGCCTAATAGCAAGCCATCTTCTTTACGGGAGACCAATTTCACGAAGCCTTCAGAAGAGTTCAGCGACAAAGCGCGTCCGTTAGCGCCGAATGGGAATTTAGCCGCTGTCACTTCAAAGCCTTCTTCTTTAGCCTGTTCTTCAGTCAAACCGACACTTGCAAGTTCAGGGTCTGTAAAGCAAACCGCTGGAATTGCCATGTAGTCAACTTCCGATTTTTCGCCGGCAATCGCTTCAGCAGCAACTTTGCCTTCGTAAGATGCTTTGTGAGCCAATTGAAGTCCTGCCACAATATCACCGATCGCATAGATGTTCGGGATGCTTGTACGGCATTGCTTGTCGACTTCGATAAGCCCGCGCTCGCCCATTTTGATGTTGAGCTCTTCAAGGCCCATTTCATCCGTGTTCGGACGGCGGCCGACAGTTACCAATACGTAGTCTGCGTCGATTGTTTTCTCTTCGCCGCCTGCTTCGTATGAAACCGATACGCCTGAATCTGATTCTTCTACGCCTTTAGCAGACGCTTTTGTGATGACTTCTACACCTTTTTTCTTCAAGCCTTTTTTGACAATTGACGTCATTTGCTTTTCGAATCCAGCAAGAATATCTGGTGCGCCTTCAAGAATAGTCACTTCAGAACCCATGTTTGCATAGGCAGTCCCAAGCTCAGTTCCGATATAGCCGCCGCCGATGACGAGCAGCTTGTTCGGGACTTCTTTCAAAGCAAGTGCACCACTTGAATCGATCACGCGCTCTGAATATTTGAATGTTGGGATTTCAACTGGGCGTGAACCCGTTGCGATAATAGCGTTTTTGAACTTATACGTTTGGGCAGAATCCGCGTCCATGATGCGAACAGTGTTTTCGTCTACGAAATATGCTTCGCCGCGGACGATTTCCACTTTATTGCCTTTTAGCAAGGATTCGACGCCGCCAGTCAATTTCTTGACGACACTGTCTTTGAACGCTTGTGCTTTTTCGAAGTTCAAAGAAACTTCTTTCGCCACAATGCCCATGTCATCGGAATGCTGGGCTTCTTCAAAACGGTGGCCGACAGAAATCATCGCTTTTGAAGGGATACAGCCGACGTTCAAACAAACGCCGCCGATGTATTCTTTCTCAACGATGGTTACTTTTTGGCCAGTCTGTGCTGCACGGATAGCTGCGACATAGCCGCCAGGGCCTGAGCCGATGACGAGCGTGTCTGTTTCGATTGGAAAATCTCCTACTACCATAAGTTTTACGCCTCCATTAATAGTAATTCTGGTTCACTTAACAAACGTTTGATGTGATTTAATGCATGTTGTGCAGTTGCTCCGTCGATCATGCGGTGATCGAAGCTCAATGATAATGCTAACACAGGAGCTGCTACAATTTCACCATTTTTCACTACCGGTTTTTCAGCAATGCGCCCGATGCCTAAGATAGCAACTTCCGGGTGGTTGATGACTGGCGTGAACCATTGGCCGCCTGCAGACCCAATATTCGTGATCGAGCATGAAGCACCTTTCATTTCAGCAGATGACAATTTGCCATCACGCGCTTTTGTTGCAAGCTGGTTGATTTCATCGGAAATGGCGAAGACGGATTTACGGTCTGCATGCTTGATAACTGGGACGAGCAATCCTTTGTCCGTGTCTGCAGCAATACCGATATTGAAGTAGTGCTTGTGAATTACTTCGCCGGTTTCATCGTCGAATGACGTATTAAGTGCCGGGAATTCACGCAATGTGCTGACCAAAGCTTTGACGACATACGGCAAATACGTCAGCTTGATTTCTTTTTCCGCAGCGATGTCTTTGAACTTTTTGCGGTGTGCAACGAGTTCGGTTACATCGACTTCGTCCATTAACGCGACGTGAGGAGCCGTGTGCTTCGAATGTACCATCGCTTTGGCGATCGCTTTGCGCATGCCGGACATTTTTTCGCGAGTTTCCGGGAATTCGCCTTCTGGAGCGGCTGCTGCAGGGGCTTCTTTTGTTTCCTGTGTTTCTTGTGACGCTGTTTCCTGGTCTGCTGCCGGTGCTTCTTGCTCCTGCCCGCCGTCCAAGAATGCTTCAATATCTTGTTTCATAATGCGGCCGTTGTCTCCAGACCCTTTGACTTTCTTGATATCGACTTCTTTTTCACGCGCGAATTTACGCACAGATGGCATTGCAATGACACGTTTATTCGGGTCGCTGTCTGCTTCATCTGCTTGCGGCTGGTCGCCTGCGCCGGTTTCGCCTTCTGGCTTGCTTTCCGGAGCCGGTTCTTTATCGACATTTTCACCGGATTCAGCTGTTCCTGACTGGACCTGCTCTTCTGTTTCTTCCTGCGTTTCCTCTTGTTTTGCTTCTGGGGCAGGTTTTTCTTCGTCGTCTTTTCCGCCTTTGAAGTGGACATCATCCGCATCCGGAGAATCGATTTTCACGAGTACATCTCCGACGACTGCGACTGTTCCTTCTTCTACAAGCACTTCCTCGATAGTTCCTGAAACAGGAGACGGGATTTCTACGACCGCTTTATCATTCTGCACTTCACACAGAATATCGTCTTCTTCGATCGTGTCTCCGGCCTTGATAAACCATTTTACTATTTCACCTTCGTGGATACCTTCACCGATATCCGGCAATCGAAATTCAAAAGCCATTCTAGTCACCCTTTCTATTGTACATTCCATGCGGCGCGCCATATGGAATGCTGCTGTTAGCAATGATTCAGCACCGGCTTTCGTTACGCGAAAGCCGGTTCAACTGAATTCAGGCTGTTTTTCTAGTTTCGTACTGGACCGAGCGGCGTGTTGCTGCCGCTATCCGGAAATTAGAAATTCAGTACTTTTTTCGCTGTTTCTACTATATCCTTTGCATTCGGCAGCCAAACTTGCTCAGCTTGCGAGAATGGGAAGACAGAGTCCGGTGCTGTTACGCGGAGTACTGGAGCTTCAAGGCTCAAGATTGCGCGGTCGTTGATCTCAGCCACGACATTCGCCGCAATTCCAGCTTGTTTTTGAGCTTCCTGTACGACGATTGCACGGTTCGTCTTTTCAACGGATGCAATAATCGCTTCGATATCAAGCGGCTGAACTGTGCGCAAATCGACGACTTCCACTGAGTGGCCATCTTTTTCCAATTCTTCAGCTGCTTTCATGCTCTCTTGCACCATAGCACCGTAAGTGATGATAGAAAGGTCTGTACCTTCACGTTTCACGTCGGCTTTGCCAAGTGGAATCGTGTATTCTTCTTCCGGCACTTCTTGGCGGAATGAACGGTACAATTTCATATGCTCAAGGAAAATAACCGGGTCGTTGTCGCGGATGGCCGAGATCAACAATCCTTTTGCATCGTATGGTGTCGATGGGATGACTACTTTCAAACCGGGTTGTGAAGTCATGAGTCCTTCGAGTGAGTCAGCGTGCATTTCCGGCGTGTGTACGCCGCCGCCGAATGGTGAACGGATGGTCACCGGCGATGTCAACGTGCCGCCGCTGCGGTAGCGCATACGCGCCATTTGGCCGCTGATGGAATCCATGACTTCGAAAACAAAGCCGAAGAACTGGATTTCCGGTACCGGGCGATAGCCTTGCAATCCAAGACCGATCGCTAGGCCGCCGATGCCTGATTCAGCGAGTGGCGTATCGAATACACGATCTTCGCCGAATTCTTTTTGCAAACCTTCAGTTGCGCGGAATACACCGCCGTTATTACCTACGTCTTCACCGAAAACAAGAACATTTTCATCGTTTTTCATTTCTGTTTTCAGAGCGTCCGTAATCGCTTGGATCATCGTCATTTGTGCCATGGCTTACTTCGACTCCTTTGCTTTATAGATATCGAGCTGTTCCTGTACATTGAATGGAACTTCCTCGTACATGATTCCGAGAAGATCAGAAACTTTTTGTTTCGGCGTGCTGTCTGCTTCTTTAATCGCCGCTTTGATTTCTTCTTTTGCTTTCTCGATTACTTCGTTTTCTTTTTCTTCATTCCACAAGCCTTTTGCTTCAAGATATTTGCGGAAACGAACGAGCGGATCTTTCTTTTCCCATTCGCTGTCGATATCTGAAGTACGGTAGCGTGTTGGGTCATCCCCTGCCATCGTATGCGGCCCGTAGCGGTAGCACATCGTTTCGATCAATGTCGGCCCTTCGCCTTTTACTGCGCGTTCGCGTGCATCACGCGTCACAGCATAAACTGCAAGTGGATCCATGCCATCTACAAGCACTCCTGGGATTCCAGCAGAAACCGCTTTTTGCGCAATCGTTTTTGCTGAAGTCTGCAATTCACGCGGTGTCGAAATCGCGAATTGGTTGTTTTGTACGATAAAGATCGCTGGTGCGCGGAATGCTCCGGCAAAGTTGATGCCTTCGTAGAAATCGCCCTGTGAAGATCCGCCATCGCCTGTATAGGTTACAGCGACCGCTTCTTTTTTACGTTTTTGCATGCCGAGTGCAACACCAGCAGCCTGGATGAACTGTGCGCCGATGATGATTTGTGGAGGCAAGATGTTCAAGCCTTCAGCCATCTGATTTCCTTTGAAATGTCCACGGGAGAACAAGAATGCTTGGTGCAACGGCCATCCGTGCCAGATCAATTGTGGAACGTCACGATAACCCGGCAAGATAAAGTCGTCTTTTTCCAACGCAAAATGGGATGCCAATTGAGACGCTTCCTGTCCAGCAGTCGGTGCGTAGAATCCGAGACGTCCCTGACGATTCAATGAAATTGAACGCTGATCCAGGATACGCGTGTAAACCATGCGCTTCATCAATTCTTCCAATTGCTCATCGGATAGATTCGGATCGTAATCCTTATTAACAATTTCGCCTTCTTCGTTCAACACTTGAACCATTTCAAACTTTTCTTCGATCGCATGCAAAGTTTCCACCGGATCGAATTGCTGATTCTTTTTCGCAGCCATAAAAGCAACTCTCCTTTATCTGTATTAAAATTTTAACACTAGCTTAGTGATACAATCGCCACATTCTTTTTTAGTATACGCCACCACAATATTACGGTCAATCATAGAAGAACAATACATTATACGTGTATACCCGTTTTGCCAAATCTTAAAAATACCTGTAACTGTACTATAAAGAAAATCACATCTGTATTATAATACAGAATAATACCTTCGCACTTTTATAGCACAGAAAAAAGCAGCCACAGCGGCTGCTCAGTCGTTTTCTGCATTCATTTTTTCAATGGTTTCGTTTTTCAGTTCATTAAACTGTTCCGTCTGTTCGTTGAAAGCTGTTACGGCTTCTTGCACCAGCTCATTCTGTTCATTTACTTCATTGGTCTTGTCTTGAAGAGTGGCAAGATCCATATCCTCTTCCGCTACCATTGCATACAATTCTTTCTGGTGTTCGATCAATGTCTGATAGGCATCCGTGAATTCACCATGTTTTGCAAAGCGCTCGTCCATTCGCTCTTTCAGCGCTTGGAGATCCGACTTAACGGCTTCTTCTTCCGTTTCCTCAATTAATTCGTCGATTCCGTCGAATTCTTCGGCAGCGCTTTGCATCGACTCGCGTTCCGTCTCCAACAAGTCAAGCCGCTCATCGGCAGAAGCGATCGCTTCCTGTGACTTCTCTTCCACTTCTGCCTGCTGTTCCTTGGTTAAGGCCATGATCGATTCGAAGATTTCTTGCTCGTTCTGTTCACGGCTCTGCAATTCGCTCTGCACATCACGATACTCGGCTTCCTCTTCGAAAGTCGTCTCCAAAATTTCATTCAGTTGCTCTTCTGTCGATGCCCCTGAACATGCCGAAAGAAAGAGAGTGCCGGTCAGAACCGTGGCGATGGCTATTTTCTTCACAATAAAGTCCCCCTTGATTTCCATGAATTAACTATAGAGTGAATATCGGCAAAATACAATAACGGCAAGAGCTTTTTCTTTTTTCAAAAAGACGATCATACGCTACAATAAGAATACTAGCGAGCACCATGAAAGGATGAACATACGTGATTGTAATGAAGGATATTATCCGTGAAGGGCACCCCACTCTTCGCCAGAAAGCAGAAGAGGTTAAACTTCCGCTTTCCGCAGAGGACCAAAAGCTCGGCGAAGAGCTTTTGGAATATGTAAAGAACAGCCAAGACGACGAGCTGGCGGAGAAATACGATTTGCGCCCGGGCGTCGGCATCGCCGCTCCCCAGATCAACATCTCCAAGCGGATCTTCGCTTTGCATTTTGACGAACATTCCGGCGAGAACTTGAGCCTGGTGGCAGTGAATCCGAAAATCGTCAGCCATTCAGTCGAGAAAGCCTATTTATCCGGCGGCGAAGGCTGCTTGTCCGTCGACCGTTCGGTTCCTGGATATGTTCCGCGCTATGCCCGTATCACCGTCAAAGGCTATACCTTGACCGGTGAAGAGTTCAAGACGCGCTTGAAAGGCCTTCCAGCCATCGCTTTCCAACACGAACTTGATCATTTGAACGGCATCATGTTCTACGATCACATTAACCCGAACGACCCATTCCAGGAAGTCGAAAATGCTTCACCCATCGACCTTCAAGCTGAAACTGTAGAATGACAAAACCCCGCCTCCATTTTTTGGAGGCGGGGTTTTCTATGGAAGCTGAAAACTCCTAAACTAGCTAAAAATTACCGGCTTAGGCCGAGGAACTCGAATGCGCTGGCGAGCCCGCCTTCGTCTACGTGCCCTGTAATGTGGTTGGCGCGTTTCTTCGTTTCTTCGTGTCCATTCGCCATCGCGACGCTGAATCCGGCGATTTCCATCATTTGAAGATCGTTCAATCCGTCGCCGAACGCTATCGTATCTTCTAAGCGATGGCCAGTCGCGCGAATCAATTGCTTGATGCCTTCCGCTTTGCTGCCTCCTTTTGGCAGGATGTCACACGATACGCGGTGCCAACGCACAAAATCCACGTTCTGGAATTCTTCATGATATTGGCTTTCTTCGTGCTCTTCACAGAATACGAGCGCCTGGTACACATCATTTGTACGGTAGAAATCTTTGTCCATTTCCGGATGAGGGAATTTCAAGCTTTTGATGCTTTCGTCGATGTCCGGATGAAAATCGATCGAAGAGACCATCTTATGCTCGTTCAAGAAAACCAACGGATGGTCGCGCTGCTCTGCAAATGCCATCACTTTTTCCAAGGTCTCTGATTCGATAGCCTGTTTGTGCACCGCTTCATTTTCAAACGCAATGTACTGACCGTTGAACGTAATATACGTATCGATCGATAATTCTTCGAGAAGCGAGCCGATCATAAACGGTGCACGGCCTGTGGCGATAGCCAGCTGGTGGCCGTTCGCGCGGGCTGCAACTAATGCTTGTTTTGTAGCTTCCGGCAATTGTTTGTTCGTATCGAGCAAGGTGCCATCGATATCCAATAATAATAATTTCGACATATTCCTATCTCCAATCTTTTGAGGCATTTCTTGACACGCCCTCTTTTCTTTTGTCAGAAAAAACAGTATACTATACATAAGGAGTGGTGAGCCATGCTGAAACGGTTGAAACGCAGACTACTCAGACAGCTCAACGGCATTATGAACAAAAAGAAGATAGCATAAGGTTTGTTTCGGCCCTTCTTAATAAATAGGAGGGCTATTCTTTATTTTAGAACAATGGCATGATAATATAAAGAAAGTGCATTTATATTGAACGTGGAAAAAGGAGAGCAAAATATGATTTTTAAAGTATATTACCAAGAAAACCGTTTTGAAGTACCAGTTCGCGAAAACACACAAAGTTTATATGTAGAAGCTTCCACCGAGCGGGAAGTCCGTCACCACCTGAAGGACCGCAACTTCAACATCGAGCTCGTGCAGCTTCTAGAAGGCCAGCACCTCGAATATGAACAAGCCTCCCAAGATTATAAAGTGGAGTCTATCGACGCATAATGAAATTCGTGAAAAATGATCAAACAGCTGTTTTCGCGCTCGGCGGACTGGGCGAAATCGGCAAAAACACATACGGTGTCCAATTCCAGGATGAAATCATCCTTATTGATGCCGGCATCAAATTCCCGGAAGACGATTTGCTCGGAATCGATTACGTCATTCCGGATTACACTTATCTAGTTAAAAATGCCGATAAAATCAAAGGCCTATTCGTTACACACGGCCACGAAGACCATATCGGCGGCATTCCATACCTGCTCAAGCAAGTGAACATGCCGGTTTACGGCGGTAAGCTAGCACTTGGCTTATTGCGTAAAAAACTGGAAGAACACGGCTTGTTGCGCCAAACGAAAATGATCGAAATCGAAGAGGAAGATGTTATCAAATTCCGCAAAACTTCGGTCAGTTTCTTCCGCACGACCCACAGTATTCCCGATTCATTCGGCGTAGTTGTCAAAACACCGCCCGGCAGCATCGTCCACACCGGAGACTTCAAATTCGACTTCACGCCAGTCGGCGAGCCTGCCAACCTATTGAAGATGGCTCAAATCGGCAGCGAAGGGGTATTGTGCCTGTTGTCCGATTCGACGAATGCTGAAATCCCGAATTTCACCATGTCCGAACGCAAAGTCGGTGAAACGATCAAGGAAATCATGCGGAAAGTCGAAGGGCGTTTAATTTTCGCCACGTTCGCTTCCAATATTTACCGTTTGCAACAAGTGACTGATGAAGCTGTGCGCCAAGGCCGTAAAATCGCCGTTTTTGGCCGCAGCATGGATAATGCCATGACGATCGGCCGCGAGCTTGGCTATATTACGGCTCCTGAAGATGCGTTTATCGATACGCAAACCTTGAACCGGATGCCTGCCGATAAAGTCGTCATCCTATGTACAGGTTCACAAGGCGAACCGATGGCTGCACTGTCGCGCATCGCCAACGGTACACATCGTCAAATCCAGATCCAGCCGAACGATACGGTCGTCTTCTCGTCTTCCCCAATTCCAGGCAATACGAGCAGCGTCAACCGTACGATCAACCTATTGTTCCGTGCAGGGGCTGATGTCATCCACGGTTCATTGAACGATATCCACACATCCGGACATGGTTCACAAGAAGAAAACAAATTGATGCTGCGCTTGATCAAACCAAAATTCTTCATGCCGATTCACGGCGAATACCGGATGCAGGCTCAACATGCAGAACTCGCAGTTGACTGTGACGTTCCGCGCGAGAACACTTTCATCATGGAAAACGGTGATGTCCTGGCGCTTGGCCAAGACGAGGCTTCTGTTGCAGGCCGCATCCCTTCCGGCGATGTTTACATCGACGGCAGCGGCATCGGCGATATCGGCAACATCGTCCTTCGCGACCGCCGTGTGCTGTCTGAAGAAGGCCTAGTCATCGTTGTTGTCAGTGTCGACAAGAAGAAAAGCCGTATGGTATCAGGACCTGACCTCATTTCACGCGGGTTCGTCTATATGCGCGAATCCGGCACGATGATCTACGAGGCCCAGCAGATGCTGAACCGCCACTTGAACAAAAAAATTCACAGCAAAAATACCGACTGGGCTGAGCTGAAGACCGAAATTTCAGATGTCCTCGGGCCATATCTTTACGAAAAAACGAAACGCCGCCCGATGATTCTCCCAGTCATCATGGAAGTATAAAAAAAGAAGCCCTCAGCGGCTTCTTTTTTTTTGCCTTATTTAGTTCATGACTTTCTTTTCAAAACGGTTGATGTCGGCATCGGATCCGATGATGATCAGGATATCATCCCGCTCGATTTCCATATCGGCTTGCGGGGACACGATGATATCGTCCCCTCTTTTGATTGCGACGATATTGATGCCGTATTTAGCGCGGATATCCAATTCGATCAAGGTATAGCCCGCCAGTTTATCGTTCGCCTTGATCTCCATAATCGAATGCTCGTCGGATAGTTCCAGATAATCGAGTACATTATTCGATAGGATGTTATGGGCGATCCGTATCCCCATATCGCGCTCTGGATGTACGACTTTGTCTGCCCCGATTTTATGCAGTACTTTTGCATGGTAATCGTTTTGAGCTTTGACAGTGATTTTCTTGACCCCGATTTCTTTCAGCATGAGCGTTGTCAGGATGCTCGCTTGGATATTTTCGCCGATTGCGACGATGACCTGCTCAAAATTGCGGACCCCGAGGGATTTTAATACCGATTCGTCAGTTGTATCGGCAACAACAGCTTGCGTCGCGATCGAAGCGAATTCATCCACCCGCTCATGATCTTTATCGATGGCCATCACGTCAGCGCCTTGTTCGATCAGTTCCCGGACAATGCTTCCGCCGAAACGCCCTAGGCCTATTACCACGAATTCCTTTTTCATGTCCATCCCCCATCTTCTTGTTTGCTCTTCTTCATCATATCCTTCTTTCGCCCATAAAAAAACCCCCGCTTATTTGCGGGGATCTAGTGGCCGTTCAGGTCGATTCTCGCAGTATTCGCAGCTGATGTCGCTGCAGCGCTCTTCGCGCCACTCGTTGCAGCTTGCGCAATAGCTTGCGTCGAATTCATTATCGAAAGTCAGTGGGTCCATGCACGTATGGCAGAACGTGTGGACGTCCATCCAATTGATGAACTTCTTGTCGGCTAACAGATATAGCCCTTTTTCGTCTTGTTTATAATTCATGATGGATGGTTTTTGCGCTACCCGGTTTTTCGGGTCGAGGAAAAAATTCATCTTTCCGTTCAAGTTGATCACTCCCGTAGTTGGTTGGGCTTTTATATCCCTGTCGTCTGTCGATTTTGCACAACCGAAAACTTCTATGTCAGTCTTTGTGGACTTTTTGGCTTTTGCACTTTCTCTATAATAGTAATTGCCTTAACTGATTGCAATAGATTCGGATTCATTTTTCAAAGTTTTTTCCCCTTGAATTTCAACGCAGGTTTTGTATAATGAATAAATACTTTAACTAAACTAAAAGTATATTTTCACTAAACTATTGGCTCTTCATTCATCGACTCGAACAATTCGTATTTATTCCATCTGAATGACAGGGCGCATATACCATCTATCGCCAGTTCTTTCTATATTGTACCACTACTGAAGAATCGAGGAGAATGTATGCAAATCGGCAAAAAGATCAAGAATCTGCGGCTGAAAAACGGTTTAACCCAGGAAGAGCTTGGCTCGAGGACAGATTTGAGCAAAGGGTTCATTTCACAGCTTGAACGCGACATGAACTCCCCTTCCATCGAAACGCTATTTTCGCTTCTTGAAGTTCTCGGAACGACTCCAAAAGAATTTTTCACAGATGCCGAAGAAGCAAAGCTCGTCTTCAAGGAAGAAGATCATACGGTCCACATCGACCGTGAAGCTGGCTATGAAATCGATTGGCTCGTCCCGACGTCCAATAAGAAAGAAATGGAACCGGTTTACCTAACCTTAGAAGCATCAGGGAATTTTAAAACTTTTGAACCCTCGGCATCCGAGACCTTCGTCTACGTCCTAAAAGGTGAAGTGCGCCTGGATATCGGCAGCCGGTCCTACACTGCAAAAGCCGGCGATTCCATCTATTATAGTGCCGATCATGAACACCAATTAGCGAACCATTCGACAGGCCGTGCAGAAATGATCATCGTCGCAACGAAATCTTATTTATAATCCAGGAGGTATATTATGACGGACCAAGCAATCATCCGCTTTGATAATGTTGTCCAAACTTTTGAAGGCGCGGGCAATGTATTGAACAACATCAGTTTTGAAATGGAAAAAGGGAAATTCTACACCTTGCTCGGTCCTTCCGGCTGCGGCAAAACGACGATCTTGCGATTGATTGCTGGATTCAACCAGCCGACTAGCGGCGATATTTACATCAAAGGAAAAAAAGTCAACAAGATTCCGGCAAACGAGCGGCAAGTGAATACCGTATTCCAGGATTATGCACTGTTCCCTCATTTAAATGTATTCGAAAATGTCGCATTCGGCTTGCGCATCAAGAAAATCAAAAAAGCGGAAGTCGAGCGCCGCGTCAAAGAAGCTTTGGCATTCGTCAATTTGAGCGGCTATGAAAACCGTGAAATCCACGAAATGTCCGGCGGCCAGCGCCAACGCGTCGCCATCGCACGGGCCATCATCAATGACCCGGAAGTGATTTTGCTTGATGAACCGCTGTCCGCACTCGACTTGAAGCTGCGTACGGAAATGCAATATGAACTGCGTGAGCTGCAGCAGCGCCTCGGCAAGACTTTCGTCTTCGTTACGCATGACCAGGAAGAAGCACTCGCGATGTCTGATGAAATTTTTGTCATGAATGCTGGAGAAATCCAGCAGAGCGGCACGCCGATGGATATTTACGATGAGCCGATCAACCGTTTTGTCGCCGATTTCATCGGGGAGTCGAATATTGCCGAGGGCGTCATGGTCGCTGATTACCGCGTCCGTTTTGCCAATAAAGAGTTTGAGTGCGTCGATAGAGGACTAAGCTCGAACGAACAAGTGGAAATCGTCATCCGCCCGGAAGATTTGGAGATCACCAAGCCGGAAACGGGCAAGATGGCCGTTCATGTCGACAGCCAATTGTTCAGAGGCGTCCATTACGAAATTTCCACATACGATGAAACAGGCAATGAGTGGCTGGTGCATTCGACGAAACGCGTAGAAGTCGGCGCACAAATCGGCCTCGATTTCGACCCGGAAGCGATTCACGTCATGCGCTTGAACGAATCCGAAGAAGCCTTCGATGCAAGGCTTGAGTCATACGGAGCCGTTTCCAATGACTAATCGTTCATCACGCCCATGGTACCTTGCGCCTTATTATATATGGATTTTGTTATTCGTCATTGCGCCGATTGCACTCGTCGTCTATTTTTCATTTCTCGACCTGGCCGGTGATTTCACTTTGGAAAACTACGCGAATTTCTTTTCATCGACCTATTTCCGTATGACGCTCAGCTCGTTCTGGTATGCCTTCCTCATCACTTTCATTTCGGTGCTGATTGCTTATCCGACAGCTTATTGGCTGACGAAAACAAAGCATAAGCAATTATGGCTGCTGTTGATCATCATCCCCTCGTGGATCAACCTATTGCTGAAAGCCTATGCGTTCATCGGCATTTTCGGTCTGTACGGGCCTGCCAACCAATTGATCCAGTTTTTCGGTGCGGGACCGCTTCAGATCCTGTTCACCGATTTCAGTTTTGTATTTGTTGCCGTCTATATTTTCATCCCGTTCATGGTGCTGCCGATCTTCAACTCGCTCGATAAAATCAATCCGGCTTTGATTGACGCATCACGCGATCTCGGTGCTTCCCAGTGGACGACGTTCCGCCGGGTCATTTTTCCGCTGGCGATCAACGGCGTCAAATCCGGCGTGCAGGCCGTCTTCATCCCGGCCTTATCCTTATTCGTCATAACACGGCTTATCGCCGGCAATAAAGTGATCACGCTCGGTACGGCTATCGAACAGCAATTCCTGGTTACGCAAAACTGGGGCATGGGTTCGACGATTGCCGTGTTCTTGATCTTGTTCATGATCATCATCATGCTGCTCACAGGCCCGAAAGAGAAAGGAGGGGCATTGAATGGCAAAGCTAAGTAAACCAGCCAAAATCTACTTGGCGTTCGTCTTTTTTATTCTCTATGCCCCGATCTTCTATTTGATTTTTTATTCCTTCAATAGCGGCGGCACTATGTCCGGCTTTGAAGATTTCACATGGGAGCATTACGCGGCCGTATTCAATGACACGCGCCTGCTCATCATCGTCTTGAACACCGTCATCGTCGCTTTGCTGTCTGCGCTCATCTCGACAGCGATTGGCGTACTTGGCGCCATCGGCATCATTTTCCTGCGCAATCGGAAAATGCGCAACGCTGTCTTATCGTTGAACACCGTGTTGATCGTCAGCCCGGATGTCATCATCGGGGCATCGTTTCTGATTCTCTTCACGATGGTCGGCGTCAAGCTCGGCTTCGCGTCCGTCCTGGTGTCGCACATCGCCTTCAGCATCCCGATTGTCGTCATCATGGTCTTGCCGAAACTGCAGGAAATGAGCTCAAGCTTAATAGACGCGGCAACGGACCTCGGGGCATCGCAGCGCGATATTTTGACGCGCGTCATCATCCCTTACATCAAACCGGGGATATTCGCCGGCTTTTTCCTGGCGCTGACGTATTCGCTCGATGATTTCGCCGTCACGTTCTTCGTCACCGGCAATGGTTTCGCAACATTGTCCGTTGAGATCTACTCGATGGCGCGAGCAGGTATCACGCTAACGATCAATGCCTTATCCGCTTTGATTTTCGTGGTAACGCTTGGCCTTGTCCTCGGATATTATTTCTTTAATCAGCGCTCCGGGGCGAATGCTGGAACAGGAGGAACTCGACCATGAAAGGCATCATTAGAGCAAGTGCAGCGATCGTAATCATTTCCGCCGTCCTTTTCTACGCCGTCCATCTGTTGGAAAGCAGTTCTGCCACGAGCGGCAGCGGCTCGATCTCGGTCTATAACTGGGGCGAATACATCGATCCCGAACTGATCAGCCAATTCGAAGAAGAAACCGGCATCCAGGTCATCTACGAGACATTTGATTCGAATGAGTCGATGATGACGAAAGTCGAGCAGGGCGGAACGTCTTATGACGTTGCCATGCCTTCGGAATACGCCATCGAAAAAATGAAGGAAAACGATTTGCTGTTGCCCATTGACCACAGCAAGATCCCGAACCTCGAAAACATTGATCCGTATTTCTTGGATTTGCCATTCGACCCCGGCAACGAATATTCGATTCCCTATTTCTGGGGCACCGTTGGCATCGCCTATAACCCGACACTTCTTGAAGGACAGACCTTCGAAAGCTGGGATGACTTGTGGAACCCGACGCTCGAACAGGAAGTCATCTTGGTCGACAGTGCACGCGAAGTCATCGGCATGGGCTTGAACAGCCTCGGCTATTCGCTGAACTCCACCGATCTCGGGGAATTACGCGAAGCGACCGATAAATTGAAAACACTCGGGCCCAACGTGAAAGCGATCATCGGCGATGAAATCGTTGAAATGATGCGCCGTGAGGAAGCGGCAGTTGCCGTCACCTGGTCCGGGCAAGCTGCAGATATGATGTGGATCAACGAAGACATCGATTATGCAGTGCCGGAAGAAGGCTCCAATCTTTGGTTCGATAACATGATCATCCCGTCGACAGCCGGCAATGTCGACGGTGCGCATCAATTCATCAATTTCATGCTTGATGCGGAAGTGGCGGCGCAAAATGCGGATTATGTCGGCTATTCTTCCCCGAATGCAGCTGCACTCGAGTTAATGGATCCTGAAGTGACAGGAGATGAGCGTTTCTATCCGACAGAAGACATGCGCGATCGCCTTGAAGTCTACGAAAACCTTGGGCTGGAAATGCTCGGCATCTACAACGAACTGTTTTTGGAATTCAAGATGGATATGGAAAAATGACAGGCAGAACTTCTGCCTGTTTTTTTCCGTTTAAATAAGGTATAGTAAATAAGTTCATAACACCAAAATTTAGCCACACGAAATAAAAACGAGGGAAGGTTAGGCTCATGGCCGTCAAATCAACTAAGTTCGCCTTATATATACTCATGTTCAATATGTTCATCGCCATGAGCGGAATCGGCCTCATCATCCCGATTATGCCCGCTTATCTGGAAACATTCGGCGTTGCAGGCCAAGCGCTCGGTACCTTGATCGCCACTTTTGCTTTTGCGCAATTTCTATTTTCGCCGATTTCCGGAGAACTCTCCGATAAATACGGGCGCAAGAACTTGATCATTTTCGGGCTGGTCATATTCGGCTTGTCGCAGCTGCTCTTCGGCATGGCAACCGAATTATGGGTTCTCTACCTCGCGCGTTTCTTCAGCGGCGTGGGTGGCGCATTCCTGATCCCTCCGATGATGGCATTTGTGGCCGATATCACGACCTACGAGGAACGGGGCAAGGGTATGGGATTGCTCGGCGCTTCGATGTCTCTCGGTTTCATGATCGGGCCGGGCATTGGCGGCTTCTTGTCTGAAGTCAGCCTGCAATTCCCGTTCTATGTCGCGACTTCTGTCGCTTTGCTGTCCGCCTTGCTATCCTTCTTCGCCTTGCCGAATGTTAAACCGGCCGTGCAGGCTGTGGATTATAAACGAGAGAATTTATACCAGCAGATGAAACGCTCTGTCTACACACCGTATTTCGTCATGCTATTGGTGATGTTCATCTTTGCATTCGGGCTGTCGAATTTCCAATCGACGATTGCCTTGTATGTCGATAAGCAATTCCAATTCACGCCAAAGGAAATTTCAGTCGTCATCACAGTCGGCGGCTTTGTCGGCGTCATCGTGCAAACTTTCGTCATCGACAGTTTGTTTAAGCGTTTCGGCGAGATGCGCGTCATCCTCGTCAATCTGCTCATTTCAGCTGCGGCAATGATCGGCATTCTCTTCGTCAACACCTTCTGGACGATTCTTTTCGTGGCAGCTGTCTTTTTCACAGCCGCCTCTCTCCTGCGCCCGGCAATCAACACGCTCATTTCTAAACTCGCTGGCGACTCGCAAGGATATGCGGCTGGGATGAACAATGCTTACATGAGTCTCGGCAATATGATCGGACCTGCGCTTGCGGGGATTCTGTTCGACATCGATATGAGCTTCCCGTATATTACCGGAACCTTCATCTTGCTCGTCTGCTTTTTCATCGCCTTTAACTGGTCGACACGAAAAAAAGAGCTGCTGCAGGAAAGCCGCAGCAGCTGAATCAACAGTTACTCAACATAAAAAGCGAGACGCCATAGCGGCGTCTCGCTTTTTTTCATCGTTGCTTGAAATAATCATAAAGGAATTTGGGCATGAACGACAGAAGCCGCTCATCAGGCGCAAGCTTGGCATGGTGCAAGCCGTAATCGGAGCCGGCCCCTGCCCAAAACATCAAAGCCGGCAGCCGTTCGGTGAAATAACCGAAATCTTCACCTGTCATCGCGGCTTTACTGCGAACAGCTTGTATGTCCGGTGCATCTTGAGCATAGCGCAAAAATGACTCAGCCAATTGTTCGTCATTATCCACTTGGCGATAATTCGCCCCGTAATCGATCGACACCTGGCATTCATAACCTTCTTCGATCGACCGACACAACGATTCAACGCGCTTTTTCACGCTTGTCATCGATTCAGGTGTCAAGGTGCGAATTGTCCCTTCCAGGCGTGCCCGTTCAGCGATAATGTTCTGCACAGTCCCGGCAGACATCTTCCCAACCGTTAAAACGGCCGAATCCATCGGGTCGACATTGCGGCTGACGACTGTCTGCAATTGCATCAATAAAGCCGCTGCGGCAACTGCCATATCGCGCGTCTGATGTGGGTAAGCGGCATGGCCGCCTTTGCCATGCAGATCGATGAATAATTCCGATGTGTTGGCAAACAGAAGCCCAGGCTTTGTCGCGACAGTACCGACCGGCAGTTCAGGTGCAATGTGCAGGGCGAAAAGTTCATCCGGCAAGAGATCCGGACGCTCTTTCTCAAGCCATGCCAAGAGCGGCTGTGCACCGCCTGGCCCCTCTTCTGCAGGTTGGAACAAGATCACGACATCGTTATCAAGCGGATGTTCAAGCACCTGTTCGAGCAAGCCGAGCGCGAGCGCCATATGGATATCGTGCCCACAGGCATGCATGAATCCTTCATGGCGAGAACAAAACGGCAATTGTGTTTCCTCAAGAATCGGCAACCCATCGATATCTGTGCGCCAACCGATTGTTTTTACTGGCGAACGGCCCTTTACTTTGACCACAAGTCCTGTGCGCCATTCAACCAGCTCGATGCGGTCTGGGGCCATTTTGGAAATGATGTCTTTTAAGTACCGTTGTGTTTTAAATTCCTGAAACCCGATTTCCGGAATCTCATGCAGCTCTCTCCTGATTTGAATAAGATCCATAAAAAGGCCTCTTACAGCTGGCGGAGTTCTTGCTTGATTTCCGTTTTCGAACGGGTTTTTTCGTCCATCAACTTCAACACGCGTGCTGGCGTGCCGCCGACAACTGCATTTTCAGGCACATCTTCGATCACGACAGCACCAGCAGCGACGACAGAGCCTTTGCCAATGCGGACGCCTTCCAAGACGACTGCGTTCGCGCCAATCATGACATCGTCCTCAACGATTACTGGTGTAGCAGATGCAGGCTCGATTACGCCAGCAAGTACTGCACCAGCTCCGATATGGCAGTTTTTGCCGACTGTTGCACGGCCGCCCATGATGACGCCCATGTCGATCATCGTGCCATCGCCGATGACAGAACCGATATTGATGACAGCGCCCATCATGATAATGCAATTGCTGCCGATTTCCACGTTCTCGCGGATAAACGCACCTGGTTCGATGCGTGAATTGATGTTCTTCAAGTCAAGCATCGGAATCGCTGAGTTTCTGCGATCGTTTTCCACTACGGAATCTTCGATGACTGAAGCGTGCTGTTCAAGTGCTTTTTCCACTTCAGCCCATTCGCCGAATACGGTTGCGTGATTGCCTTCTCCGAATACTTTCGAGCCTTCGCCAAAGTTAAGCGCAGCCACGCCTTCGCCTTTGACATATACTTTTACAGGCGTCGATTTCTTCGCATTCTGTATGTACGAAATAATTTGATTTGCATCCATTTGTTCCATTGATCAAAACCTCTTTCTCTCGTGTAATGGTGTTATTATATCTGATTCAGTATAATAATACATCCTTTAGCTTAACAGAGTGGCATGTTTTTTGACAATATCGACAAATGCCTCAACTTGCCGGAGCTGGAAAGACGATTCATAGCCGATCAGCCATGTATCCCGGGTCAACTCAAGTTCCTGTTCGCTATTTGTCAGCGGCACCGTATGAACATCTTCTGCCCCCGTCAAGGTAATGGATGGCAAAATTGCATAGCCGATTCCGTTAACGGCCATTTGCTTGCACGTCTCGATTTGGTCTACCGTGATTTGGCGCTTCGGGTTAGAGGCAAAATGCTTTTGCCACCATTGCTGAATTTCCTCATAATAAGTCGAATCGCTTTTGAACTGGATAAACGGCCGTTCGGTCTTCATCACTTCTTCCAGCGAACTGATTTCCTTATCGACCAAATACAAAGTGTCTTTGAATAAATGGATTTTCGGGCCTTTCCAGTCGGTCTGTCCCCGGACGATGCCGATATGGGCTTCACCGTCGTACAGGGCACGGACGATTTCAGAGCTCCAACCGGTGATCAATTGCACTTTCGCTTCCGGATACAGGGTAATGAAATCTTTTAAGACCTTTGGAAGCCAGTTCTGGCCGATGATCGACGCACAAGCAATCTTCAAGGTACCATGCACTTTTTCGCTTAAGGTGTGCAGTTGTTCGAAAATCTCTTCCCGGCGCATTACCGCTTCCTTTGCGTACTGAATGACCAGTTCACCGGCTGGCGTCGGCGTTAGCCCTTTTTGGGAACGCACGAACAATTGCTGGCCCCATTCCTTTTCAATCGATTGCAGCCGCTGTGACAAGGCAGGCTGCGATAAGAAAAGCCGTTCCGCCGCTTTTCGCATATTGCCTTCTTCAGCGAGTACTTTAATAATCATTTCTTCATTTGACATCCGGTTTCACTCCTTTTAACCCACGCAAGCCGAAAATCAGCAGGAAACTGACCAAAGCGCAGAGAAACGCAATGCTGTATACATTGCGCAGCCCAAAAGCCAAGGCCTCCTGCAACACCAGCTTATCCGCTTCCGGCAGCTGCACGCGCCTATCGATGCTTAAAATCGAGTTGACGGATTCCAGCGATAAATTGCTGGAATCGTCCAGCCGGTTCAATAGCGAGCTGTTCAATATGCTGCCAAGAAGCGCTACGCCGATCGTGCTGCCCAGGTTGCGCATGAACATATTAGAAGCTGTTGCCGCTCCCCGCTTGTCATATGACACGGCGGATTGGATCGAGACGATAAAGGCGGTGCTGGTCAATCCCATCCCGACACCGACGAAGAAACTCGACATCCCTGCCCATAGCGGACCGAACCCCGGCTGCATCGTTACAAACAATACCGTTCCGAGCAGAAGGAACGATCCCCCAAGAAGCGATGTGCGGAAATACCCGATGCTGATCAAGAGCCTTCCTGACAAGACGGAAGCGATCGGCCATCCGATAGACATTGTCGTCAATGTGAAGCCGGCGATTGCCGCGGGCTGTTCCATGACACCGGTCACATAAGCCGGCAAATAGCTGGAAATGCCGATCAATATAATCCCTGTCGCGAGCGAAACCAGATTCGCATAGAGAATCGCCCGATTTCGCCAAATTTCAAACGGCATCATCGGATCGCTCGACGCGCGTTCTGCTTTGACAAACCAAAACAGAAACAAAGCGCCGACAATAGCAAGCAAATAAGAAGGAGCCGAGAGCCAGCCAAAAGACACGCCTCCTTCGATAAGCAGATACAACACGCTGCTCAGTGCAATCGTCAAGAACAAGGCACCCCTGTAATCGACTTTCGCCCGCTCGATGCGCACCGGTTCTTTCAAATAAATCAAGATGCCGTGCAGCGACAAGATCCCAAGCGGCAAGTTGACCCAGAATACGTATTGCCAGCCGATGGTCGCCACCAAAACACCGCCGATAGCTGGGCCGGCGATGGCCGAGATGCCCCATACGCTGGACAGGTATCCTTGAATCTTCGCCCGTTCTTCAGGAGAATAAATATCCCCAACAATCGTCGACGCAATCGGCATGATAGCCCCAGCGCCCGCTCCTTGGATAAAACGGAAAGCGATTAATTGCTCCATCGAATCCGCTAACCCGCAGAGCCAAGAGCCAATTAAAAACAACAGCATGCCAAAAGCGAAAATCGCTTTTCTCCCGACAAGATCGGCCAGCTTCCCATATAACAGTACAGTAACAGTACTCATCAGCAAATACGCGGAAAATACCCAACTGTATTTCGAAAACCCACCGAGGTCTGCTGCAATGCTCGGCATCGCTGTCGAGACAATGGTCGCCTCAACCGCGGAAACGAACATCGCCAGCATGACCGCAATCAAGATGAGCGGGCGTTTCGTTTGTTCCATATCGATCCCTTCTTTCAACCAGCAGAAAAAAAGGCCTCAATGGATGAGACCTTTTTAGGGCAATTATCGTTTGAACTGGTAAAGTTGTTTTTTCAATTGCTTCAAGACAATCCGTCTTGTCAGAATCCCCATGAACATTCCATCGTCATCCACTACACAAAGGAAGTTCTGGTCAATCACCAGATCTAAAGCTCTTTGGAAGCGGTCATTCAAATGAATCAGTGGCAGGTCGGTCTGCATAATCTCCTCGACTCGAATATCGCCAAGTTTCTCATACTCTATATGGTCCATTCCAAGAATGGCGTCTGTGATGCGCTGGGCATTAATCAAGCCGTGAAACCGGTACTTCGCATCCAAAACCGGGATGGCTGAATAGCCGGTCTTCGTCAAAACCAATAAAGCATGCTCGGCACTATTGCCGATTTGGACATGTGCTACTTTTTCGGACGAGATGACAAATTCTTCGATCGGGGTTTCAAGAAAATCTTTGCTCGGTAATGAAATCATGTGCTCTACTCCTTTTGCATCGCATGGTCTGATGCCGAAACACTTCGATTACATCATAACATAACACGTTTCCCGAAACTATTTAATTGGGTGTTTTGGCTTAAAAAGGGAATTTATTCAACCACTGGCCACCGTCTAAGGTCACGATTTCCCCATTCATATAAGCCGCTTTCTCTGACATGATAAACGCTGCCAGATCTGCCACTTCTTCCGGTTTTCCAAGCCGGCCTAAAGGAACAGATTTCAAGGTCCGCTGCATCGCTTCTTGAGACTCAAAAAGTTTATCTGCACCCCCAGTGCGTTCGATCGGGCCAGGAGCGATCCCGTTGACACGAATGCCGTATTGCGTGCCCCATTCCACTGCCAGCGTCCGGGTCAGCGACATGACACCGGCTTTAGCGGCAGCGGAATGAGCGACACCGGCTCCGGCATTCCAAGCGTACGTTGCCAGCATATTAAGTATATTCCCCTTTGTGCCATTTTCAATCCAATAATTGCCGACGGCGTGGGAACAGAAAAATGTCCCATTCAAGACGATGTCAATAACAGAGCGCCATCCATTCGGCGATAATTTTTCTGCGTGGACGATGAAATTCCCTGCCGCGTTATTGACAAGGCCATCGATCCGCCCGAATTTCTCATGCGCAAAATTAACCATCGCCTTGGCATGTTCAGGTTCGCGGACATCCATCTGGAACGCTTCTGCCTGTCCCCGCAACCCGGATAATTTCGTCAGTGACTCATTCAGTTTTTCCATATCCCGCCCTGTAATGATGACGTTCGCCCCTTCAGCAGCAAATTTTTCTGCCATATGAAAGCCCATCCCACTGGAGCCTCCGGTCACGATTATTGTTTGTTCACTCAACATCTCAACATCCCCTTTTTTTGGATCATTTCCTGCATCATGACACTATCCGGTTTATGTACAGTGACTGAAAATTTTGATATGATGGACAAAGACTGATCAATCCACTATTGCGAAAGGAATGAGCCCATGTCCCCGACGATGAAAGATTCGGAAATCGCACAAGCCATTTTCACTGTCAACCGCCACGCTAAGACTGCTCCTGACAATCAATTTCTGTATGCATTAAAAAAACAAGCATTGAATCTGATGATCCAACAAAAACGGGCGCAAAAACTTGGCCTGCACTTCAGTAAAAACCCCCGAAAAAGCCAACAACAATCATCTGTCCTCGTGAAATGCGGCAATTATTATTTCCACATGCTTCCCAAGAAGGAAGATTTTCATTCACTTGAGCATCTTGGAGACTTGGATGAATCCTATCGTAATCCGCCGAGCCGCATGAACTTGAAGCACGCGAAAGAATTGCTTCAAAATTACACCGGGCTTGAGGCGCCGGAAAAAAAGCCTGCCATCTCGGCTTTTTCCAAACGCTACGAACCGAAAGAAATGAATCGATTCTATTCACCGAAAAAATCCTATTTTGATTGATCAGCCCGGCGGTCCTGCACTGCCGGTTTTTTTGTGCTTATTTTTCTGCAAAATCGAAATGGCGGATCAATGCTTGGGTGCCAAGGTCCCCATCCCCTGCACGTTCCAATTCCTCATAGATTCCAAGCGATAATTTCAGCCCTGGAAGATCCAGGCCCCACCGTTCGGATTCTTCTACCGCTATTTTCATATCCTTGATGAAATGCTTGATGTAAAATCCTGGCCGGAAATCGCCTTCGATCATCTTCGGCGCTAAATTCGACAAGGACCATGACCCGGCTGCGCCAGCTGAAATGGAGCGCAATACGTTCTCAGGATCGAGCCCTGCCTTTTTCGCGTATATGAGCGATTCGCAGACGCCCAGCATATTATTGGCGATATTGATCTGGTTGCACATCTTTGTGTGCTGCCCAGAACCCGCTGGCCCTTGCAAAATGATATTGCCCGCAAACAAACGAAACAGCGGAAGCAGTCGAGTGAAAACATCTTCTTCTCCGCCGACCATGACGGACAGTACTGCATTTTTGGCGCCGATATCCCCGCCAGAGACCGGTGCATCCAAAGCATGCAAGCCTTTAGCCCGTGCAGCTTCTGCAATTTCCTGTGCCAGTTTCGGCTGGGAAGTAGTCAAATCGATGAGTACCGTTCCTTCGGCAGCATTTGCCAGCAAGCCGTTTTCCCCGAAATAGATTTCCTGCACATCCTTCGGGTACCCGACCATCGTAAAGATCACTTCTGCAGACTCAGCCAGTTCCTTCGGATTGTTTTTCCAGGACGCGCCTTGTTCGAGTAAATCCTCAGCTTTCTTGGCCGTTCTCGTAAAGACGGAAAGTTCATGTCCACCCTCTAGTAAATGGCGTCCAATGCTATTGCCCATGACCCCGGTACCGATAAATCCAATTTTCATTTTATTGCCTCCTTTATATTTCCATAATAGCAAAAATGATCAGTCTATTCACTCTTCTTTTTTTTGCATAAAAAAAAGGCCGGTCCATAATGGGCCGACCACAAAAGGGGGAAATGAGAATGTTGCTGTGTTCAAGTATACTATGCCCCCTGCAAACATAGGCTAAACCTTTTTTGCAAAAAAAATTTCATTGCATGTTTTTCCTGAGCCTCTGCCGCAACTCCATGTATTATTTAGACGGTTCTACCGTATATTCATATTGCGTTTTGCCATGATGGAAAGCCGTTCCCCTAAAATGTTTGAAATCTTCCCGTTCAGTCAATATCTTGCGGAACTCCAGAAATTCTTCTTTTGGAATATCCAGTATGTCGATCTCACCATTTTTCAATCGCTCCAGTTCGTTTGCGTAATCAGTCATGAAATGTTCTCCTTTCCTTTCGTTTTGTTAAAATCCTTCTGTTATAATACTATACGGATGAAACCATACCCGTCCAGCCCCATTGCGCTTTGCCTCCATACGGGAAGCCTTTGTTGATTTTAGGAGGATTTTTTCTATGCTTACTCTGTTAAAGCGCCATACGCTCATCTGGCTATTGCCGCTTTCGCTTTATTTGTATCATCTAGCTTTCGAGAATACAGCCATCTTCTGGTATATGTACACATTCGCCATTTTGGTGCTGATGTCGATTGCACTCGTGAATTATTCTGTCTTCGACGAATTGAAAACCTGGAAATCGTTAACATATGGCATTTTGTTCGGGAGTCTTATCTACGCCGTCCTGGCACTTGGCTACCTGTTCTTCGATATTCTTCCGCTTAACGCGGAAGGACCCGTCTCGGCCATTCAAACCTTATTTGCCCCAACCAGCATCTGGCATTACCTGTTGTTGATGTTTGTCATCGTTCCAGGCGAGGAGCTTTTCTGGCGCGGCTATATCCAGCAGCAATTGAAGAAATATATGAAGCTGCCACTCGCCATTCTTGGCGCATCCCTTTTGTTTGGCATCGCGCTTGCCTTCAGCGGCTTCTGGCCCGCCAGTGTGGCAGGCATCGTAGCAGGGGCATTGCTCGGCATCCTTTATGAATGGAAGCGCAGCATGCCGCTGTTGATCATCACTCATCTAATTGTGCTGGTGCTCTTGTTCATCGTCATGCCGCTGCCAGTCTAATGTGAATTGCTGTTCCATTCAAATGAACCGACAAGTCGACCGTATAAAGAAACAAAAAAGATCCTCCCAAATGGAGGATCTTTTTTAATAGGACAAATCTTTGATCGACAAGCCAATTTTCTTCATCAATTCGATGGCTTGCTCCTTTTCTTCGGGAGATAAAGCAGCCGTCAGTTCGTGAATTTTTTGCTCGTGCGCCGGGAAGATGTCAGCCATGAAAGCTTCCCCTTCTTCCGTAATTTCCGCATAAGTAATGCGGCGGTCCGTCGGGCAATTGACACGCGTGATAAATCCGCGCTTTTCCAACTTGTCGATGACATAAGTAATCGACCCGCTGGCCAACAGGATTTTTCCGCCAATTTTCTGCAGCGGCTGGCGCCCTTTATGGTAGAGCAGCTCCAATACCGCAAATTCTGTCGGATTGACGCCATTCTCCTGGAAAAATTGATTGGTTTGTTCCGAAATCGCTTTATGCGCACGGGACAAAACGATAAACAGTTTCAACGACTGTTTGATGTCTTCATTCATTTTCGTTCACTCATTTCCGCTATGATTACTCGATTATTTCAATTATATCCCTTTAACGGCCGAATAGCACGTGCAGTTGACTTATCCGATAATGACGCGTTCTTTCGGGTAATGGAATTTTGTCGGGTCTGTCTTGCCGCCGATGGTAAACAGGAAGGAAATCAAGCCGACCCGTCCGATAAACATCAAGACCATAATGATCAGTTTGCCGATGGAGGATAATTCACTTGTTAAACCGAGCGACATCCCGCACGTTCCGAACGCTGACGTAATCTCAAAGAGGATTTCCACGATCGATGCATTCGGTTCCGTGATGATCAACAGCATCGTCGCAACGATGACCATTGTGCCTGCAAGGAACAGGACCGCAAACGACCGGAACACATCAATCAACTGGATTTCACGGTTGAAAATCTGGATCGTGTTTTTGCCTCTCGCGAAATTGATCAAAAACAAGATAGCGATCGCAAAAGTAGTCGTCCGGATACCGCCGCCTGCAGAACTTGGCGAGGCTCCGATAAACATGAGCGCACTCATAAATACATTGGTCGCGTCGCTGAACTGGGTGATATCGATGGTGACCAAGCCACCAGACCGAGAAGAGACGGAGTGGAACAATGCCCCGAACAAGGTCTGGTGCCACGACATCCCCTTGAACGCATTGACCGATTCCAAAATTAAAATACCGACAGTCCCGACAACTAAGAGAATGCCAAAGATGCTTGTTGTAATTTTGGTAAACAGCGAGAAGCGGAAATTCTTTGTCTCGTTCGACAAGAATTCCTTTAACTCGATCAATACTGGAAAACCGATTGCTCCGAGGATGATCAGCAGCATATTGACGATTTGGATGAAATAATCGTCGACGTAAGGCTGCAACGACGCGCCCGTGATATCGAATCCACCGTTGGTCGTGGCAGTAACCGACCCGAAGACGCCGTGCAGCAAAGCTTCGCTAAAACTATAGAAATACTGCGTGAAGTAGACCGTCAAGATGAGCGCGCCGATCGCTTCAATCAACAACAGGATCTTGACGATTTCAGTGATCAACTTAACGACACCGGCCATGCTCGATTGGTTATGGTCGACCATGATCAATTGGCGTTCTCTCAGCCCGATCCTTTTGCCGAGCAGGATCCAGAAAAATGTCCCGATCGACATGATGCCGATGCCGCCGAATTGCAGGATGACCATCAACACGATGATGCCGAACACGGATAATGTCTGCGATACATCTATGACGGATAGGCCGGTGACGCTGACAGCGCTGACTGCAGTAAATAAAGTGTCGATATAGGTCATGCTTACCCCAGGCTGCAAGACTCCTGGAAGCCTCAGGAGCAAAAAGGAAAAAGCAATCGCTACGAAATAATACGCCACGATTGCCTGTGCTGGTGTAAGATTTCGGACACGTTGAAATGATTTGTTCATAGGCGTAAAATTCCCTTCCGCAACTGACTCTCTTCCCATTCTATGTAAAGTACAGTGAAAAGAAAAGGGCTTTTTTGTAAAGCACAGTCCACTGCAGCCATTCCATTGGAAAAGAGCTGCATTTCCTGTCTTATTTTCCGCTATCACAGAATAAGCGCTTCTTCCTTTAGGCTGTTCCGCTGAATGCGGTCCTGAAGGAATAAGCGCTAATCATGGAAAAAAGCCTTATTGATTCTTCTCATCTTGCTTATCAGCTTTCGGGTTTTTCTTTCCCTCGGCTGCAGGTGAATCCGGTGCTTTCTTATTCTCTAAAGGAGGTTTGGCTTGTTCAGCTTTTAAATCCTTCGGTTCTGCTGTTTTCACCCCATCCGCTTTGGATGAATTGCCGCTATTGTTGCTGTTGCTGTTGCTGTTGCTGTTAGAATTGCTGTTTTTGCTATTCTTTTCTTTTGGTTTGTCTTTACCGTTGTTGCCTTTTGGCGGTTGTTCAGCTTTGTTCTTTCCTGAAGAAGGATTTTCTTGTTTCGGTTTTGTTTCAGCTTTTGAATTCCCAGCGTTGTTGGCTTTTCCAGCATTCGGGTTTTTCGGTTTAGCAGTGTCAAATTTTTCTGATTTGTTTGGCGCTTTTTTTGCTGCTGGAGCTTTTGGAGCAGGTTCTTTTGGCTTGCTGTCAGGTTTCTTTTCTGGGACAGGTTTCTTTTCTGGGACAGGTTTCTTTTCTGGAACAGGTTTCTTTTCTGGAACAGGTTTCTTTTCCGGGACAGGTTTTGCCTGAGTATTCGGCTTTTGTGTTTTTTCCGATTGGCTATTGCCCGAAGATGAAGGCTCATTTTTCGGCTGAGCCTTTGGAGTAGCAGGGTCCTCAGCTTTGGAAGGCGCTTTTGGGCTATCCGGGGCTTGTTTTTCCTGTGTTTCTTTATTTTCTGCAGGCTGCACATCTTTCTCTTGTTCCTGCGGGGATGTGAAGGTTCGATCTTTTTCGATCAGCTTTGCGACTGGCACTTGCTGTTCTTTCGCTTCGCGCCATTGCTTTTTATTCGCTTCTTTCAAATGGACGCGCAAGTTTTTATTGCTGCCGGCAAACAGCGCCGCTAATGCGATCTGCTCCACATTGATTGCGGCATCCGTTTCTCCTTCTCCTTGAATTGTAGTAATCGTCACATGTTCTGTATCTTCATCTACGGACAAAGCCAGCACGTTTTCTAAAACCACTTCAAGTTCCCGATTTTCCCAATCGGTTAATTCAGCAATCAACTTTTTGCCGTCCTCATTCAGTTCCCTCAGCGAAATGACATGCCAAGCTTCGTCTACACCGAGTTCGATTCCCGGGTTTGATTCGACTTGCACATATCCGTAAGCTTCTTCAGCGGGGAGCATCCACGTGGAAATCAGCAAAACGAGCGCCGCGACCGACGCAATGAGCGGCATGGTAAATGGCTTAAAGCGGCGGTTCGAAGCCTTAACGGATTCGAAATATGCCTCTTCGCCCACTACCGTGCTGCCAGTCGGCCTGCCGGTTACAAAGCTGCCATCTGCAAGCATGTAGACAGAACGGTCCCCGTCAAGTTCCATACATATGCCTTTTTGCATTTGCATCAGTTCAACCGCTCCTTTAAATAATCTTTTAAATAATGCAAGTCGCTCATCATTAATAGCGACATTGCAATTATGTATTTCCGGTTTCTCTCAATGGTTTTTCTCGAGACCTGGACAAGTTCCTCGATATGTTTGACCGGAAGTTTTTTCTTATCGAGCAAAAAATCCTTGTATTCGTCTGTTTCCGCCACCAATTGGGCAATTTGGATTGCATTTCTCCTTGCATCTTCATGTGCAGGGGAAACTTTGGCGATCATTTGGAAAGATAATCCGAACTCTGAAAGCATTTCCTCGAATTGGACAATCTCTTCACGCCGTTTGGCAATCTGCTCCTGTTCTGAAAAAAAAGCCGATGATGCTCGGTCGCCGATATGGTTATGATGGTCTTCATTCGGCGAAGCTGTGAAATCGTGGCTGAATTCCAGCCGTTTGCTTTCTTTACGAATATGGTCGATTACTCTGCGCCTGATGACCATATGCGCAAAAGTCAAAAACGACGCATCATGTCCAGAACGATATTGGCGTATCGCTTCATGAAATGCCAAGAGCGCAATGCTGAATTCATCTTGATTGTCATCGATGAATCGCTTGCATACTTGTGCGGCGGTTTTTTTCACAAATGGGATATGTGAAGAAATCAATTGCTCTTCGGCCTCTTCATCGCCTTGTTGTGCGAGTTTCACCAAGGTTTCAGCGGGCATTTCCGCTCCATATCCAAACAAACCGCCCAAAGCAGTCAATAGCATGCAACTCACCCCATTTCAATTCCTTTTTCTCTATTGTAGCTTTCAGTCCAGGAATTTGGAAGATTGAGGCGGTCCTGCTAAGTATTACATTCGTGTGACAGAGAGTATTTGTGTCCGTCTATTTTAAGGAATGCATAAAAATAGCCGTGCGGAGAAAATATTCCGCACGGCTATTTCATCATACTATATGCTATTAAGCATTTTGTTGTTTATTCTTTTTAAGACCCGTGAATACCCCCGTCAAGACGATGCCTAACAGCACAAGCCAAAACGTGATCGTCCATGGCGTCGAATGCGGAAAATCATGCGGCAAAACGCCAAGTTTTTCATGGGATAAAGTCAAAACGACCAATTTGACCCCTACCCATCCAACCACGACAAATGCCGCTGTTTCGAGCTGCGGGTATTTTTCCAGCAGCCGGACGAATTTATGTGCAGCGAAACGCATGATGATTACACCAATTAAACCGCCAGCCAGCATGACACCGAACTGCCCGCCATTGATGCCGCCGATGTCAAAATCGCCAAGATGCGGCAATGTCACTGCGAGTGCAACGGCTGCGAGCATCGAGTCAATGGCAAAGGCGATATCGGCGAGTTCCACTTTCAAGACGGTCATCCAGAAACCCGATCCTTTTGTCGTTTCGGGTTCTATCGTATGATCCTTGCCTTTGCGCTGGTCATAGATATGCTTGACTGCGATAAACAATAGATAGGCAGCGCCAAGTGCCTGAATCTGCCAAATGTTCACCAGGAACGTAATCATGAACAAAGCTGCAAAACGGAAAATGAAAGCACCTGCCAAACCGTAGAACAATGCTTTTTTCTGCTGTGGTTTTGGCAAATGCTTGACCATGACAGCCATGACTACCGCATTATCTGCAGCGAGTAAACCTTCCAGCCCGATCAGCACAAGCAGTACCCAGGCATATTCCAATAAGATAGTATCCATAATTTTCCTCCTAATTTTACCCGACAAAAAAGACCCATGCCTAATAAAAGGCAAAGGTCTTGCTAAGCGTCGTAATATGCCGCTATCACAACCGATGGCCAAAAGCCACGTCTTGACGACTGTGAAATAGGTTTCCCTATAGCTACTCCCCTTTGTCGAGAGTTTGTATTATTGGTCTGTAGATGTATTATAGCACTTGTGCCGGAACTGTAAACATTTAGGCAATCGTGACGTGGTATTTTTGGTCTTCTTTATGTTCGTTATAGAATGCCACCATTGCCGGAATCGTTTCCAGAAAATCCGCCGGCCGGATGCCGCTCCCTTCCAATAGGGATTGGGCGCTTTGCGTATCGAATTGGGCTGGCCAATCCATATAATCCAAAGTTTCGGCTTCAACACCGAGATATTTGCGGATGACCGGCGCCCGCATTGAGAAGGCTGCAAGTTTTTTGGGGATTCTGCCTTTCGGATACTTTCCAGTCATTTCATGGACCATTGCCCGGTATACTTCTTCTACAGGGTGGGGATTGGGATCGGTCAAATGGACGGTTGCCGACTCGGCTTTCTCAAGAACACTCAAATAAACTGAAGCTTCCAAGATATAATCGACGGGCACAACGTTGATGGTTGATTGTGTGCGCCCAATGTATGGAATTACGGGGAAATGTTTCATCCTGTCTATCATATTCAAAAAGAAATAAGGACCGTCGAACTTCGAAGTCTCGCCGCTCGTGGAATGGCCACGCACTATTCCTGGACGGATGATGGTCGTCGGCACTTGCGGTTTCAATTGTTGGACGAGCCGTTCTGCTTCGAACTTCGTTTCTTCGTAATGGTTCTTGAATGCCTTTGGACGGATAAGTTCGTCTTCGAGCAACAAGCCCTCTCTTGTGCCTGCTACATAAGCCGTGCTGAAATACATATAGCGCTCCAGCCCGTCGAGCGTTTTGACCAAACTGTTGACGTTTTGCGTGCCTAGAACATTGACTTTTTTCGCTATATTTTCCGGCACCGCCAAATCATAGATTGCTGCTAAATGCCAAAAGATCAGCTGTTGGCTTTCTAGCCAGCACCGGTCTTCACTCGAAAGTGCCAACCCTTCCACCGTGATATCTCCCGGCAACAGCCGGATTGCGCCACAGCCTGTCTTTTCTTCAATGATGAATGCCTGCTTTTGCGCTTTCTCCATTTCACTCGGCAAAACGATCGCCGCCAAACCCCAGCCTTTTCGGGCACATGATTCCATCAAACGTGTTGCGATAAATCCCGGAAACCCAGTAAACACCATCATCTTCATCCACTCACACCCCTTTTCTGTATTCTACTAAATAATGGATAGTTGCGCCCATAAAACTTATGAAAAAAATCCTGTGCAGAATCATCTGCACAGGATTGGTTATTCCTCGATTTTTTCTTGTTTTCTCTTCTTGCTGTTCATGAACCGTGTTTCCCGGTCAAATAAACTGTAGACGACTGGCACGACATATAAAGACAAGAAAGTCGAACTGATCAGCCCGCCGATGACCGCAATCCCCATCGGCTGGTTGATTTCCGTTCCTTCCCCGATGCCAATGGCCAATGGCAAGAGGCCTAGAATCGTCGTCAGGGCTGTCATCAAGATCGGCCTTCTCCGGTCATGGACTGCCGTTACAATCGCATCAAAGGAGCCTAGTCCATCCGCTTTGCGCTGATTGATGTAATCGACGAGCACAATCCCGTTGTTGACGACAATCCCGACAAGCACCAGCACACCTATAACAGCGGTGATGCTGATCGGTGTCTGTGTCACAAATAGCGCGACGGAAACACCGATGACCATCAATGGCACCGTGAACATGATGACCAATGGATATTTGAACGATTCAAACTGTGCTGCCATGACGATGTAGACAAGGACAATCGCCAATACGACTGCGAGCAGCATATCGTCGATCGCATCATCGAACAGCTCACGGTCTCCTCCAAACGAGACCTCCGTCTGTTCCGACAAATCAAGATCCGCTATAGCTGTGTCAACGGCAGTCGACATATCGCCCAAAGTCTGGTCGGATGGATACTGCAGTGTAAAGGATACACTTTCCGCCTGGTCAACCCGGCTGATCGAAACAGGGCCTTGGGCGACTTCGATGTCCGCCAGTTCCTGAAGCTCGACGAATGCACCGGATGGCGTGCGCAGCGTCAATTCACGCAAGCTGTCTACGCTGTTGCGCTGTTGTTCATCATAGGAGACGAACACGCTAAGCACTTCATCCTGTTCATCGATGACTTGTGTAGCAAGCACGCCGCGCGTAATGTTATTGACCGTCTGGGCAATTTGTGCGGGCGCCAGATTATTTTCAGTCGCCGCTTCCCGGTCGATCGTCATCTGGATTTCATCGATGGTCTCCTGACGGTCATTCGTCAATTCAACCACATTCTGCAGACTCGACAATTCTTCATCGATTGCGGCCACAGCTTCATCCAATCGCTGCTTGTCCGTATCGGTGACGGTAAAACTTAACGTGTTCGGTGTAGAACCGGCGGCTGTCTGGAGATTAAAGCTGACGAGTGCATCATCGCCGATTTTCTCCAATACTTGCGGCTGTACATCATCCACAAATTCGAAAACCGAACGTTCACGTTCATCCAGCGGCAATAATTTCACGTAAATTTCTGCCGTATTGGATTCCGCACTGCCTTGTGCCTGTCCTTGTTGAGTCGTGCCGATTAAGCTGACATACACATCAACATCTTCTTCAGCCTTCAGCTCTTCTTCGATGCTCTGGACCACTTCATTGGTCGCGGCCGTAGAAGAACCATTTTCAAGTTCGACAGTCACACTGACAAAGCCCTCATCCGTCGCCGGCAGGAACTCAGTGCCCACTTGGGAAACGCCGAATGCGCCGATTCCGAGGAATACGAGTGCTGTTACAAGCACTAAAATTCGGTGGCGCAGTGCCCACAACACACTCTTCTCAAAGCGCTGCACGCCTTTTGAATCCGCCCTCACCGGTTTTGGTTTGCCGTCTTTTTGGCCGAGCATCCTTGAAGCCATCATCGGGATAACGGTCAGAGCGACAGCGAGCGAAGCGATCAAGCTGAACGAAATCGTCAACGCGAATTCGAAGAAAATTTCCCCAATCAATCCGGAGATGAAAATGACAGGCACGAATACGGCAATGGTTGTCAATGTCGAAGCGGTAATCGCCCCAGCTACTTCACGAGAACCATCGGATGCCGCTTTTTTCGGCTTTTTGCCCATCGCCAAATGCCGTTCAATGTTTTCGATAACGACAATGGCATTATCGACGAGCATCCCGATGCCAAGTGCCAAAGCACCGAGCGTCAAGATATTCAAAGCGAAATCGGCAAAGAACATCAAGACGAAGGTCACGATCACCGAATAAGGGATCGCGACGCCGATGATGATCGGGCTCTTGATCCCGCGAAGGAAGAAGAACAACACCAGCATTGCAAAAATACCACCAAGAATTAAGGTCTGCCCGATATTATTAATCGCCAGTTTCACATAATCTCCCTGGTCGAATAGGATATCGGCTTCTACTGCCGAAAAGCGCTCTTCGGCAAGCAATTCATCGAGGCGCTCCTGGAAGGCAGTTGAGACGTCTGCTGTATTGCCTCCAGACTCCTGAAGCACCGACAGCAAAACGGCAGGTTCTTCATTGGCACGGGTTTCGCTATTGGTCTCCCGTTCTGTCACCGCTACTTCGGCGACGTCGGCCACGGTCACATTGTCGCCAGACATCGGGTCGACCGTGACGATCAGGTCTTCAATGTCTTCCACACTTTCCAACGTACTGACGATGCGCGTCGTTAAATTGCGCCCATCTTCCGTTTCAATCGGGTCGCCTGGCAAGGATATATTGTTCGCTTGGATCAGCTGGACAATATCCGCCTGCTGCAAACCACGCTCTTCCAGTTCTGCCGGGTCCAGCTGGATGGAAATATCTTCAATCAACGAGCCCGAAACATTTACACTCGCCACGCCGTCCGTCTGGCGCAGCTGTGTTTCCAATTCCTCTGCAATGACCCGGACATCCTGCTCTGCATCAGTCGCGCGCAAAGATAATTGGATAATCGGGAATTGCGAAGGGTCAAACTTCAAAAAACGAGGATCATTCGAGTCGTCAGGAATCGGCGTCTGGTCGATTCGCTGCGTGACTTCCGCCTGAACATCATCAATATCCGTATCCCATCCGAACTCCAACAGGATGAAATTGGATCCTTCCTGGCTGTTCGACTGAATTGATTCGATTCCCGGCAATGTCGCCAAGCTCTCTTCCAGCGGTTTTGTCACTTTTTCGTTCACTTCCGTCGGGCTTGCCCCCGGATAGTTTGTGACTACAACGCCGATCGGCGGATTCAATTCCGGAATCAAGGTGACAGGTATGCGTAGAAATGACACTGCCCCTAAAATGATGACCAACAGCATCGTGACGATGGTCAATACTGGTCGTTTGATGGAAAAATCGCTTAATTTCATCTGTTCAATCCCTCTCTATGCCTGGTCCCTTTATCATAAGAAAAAATACCTTATACCGCAAACTTGAGGCCGTGTGTTCACAAGAACGCCATGTTTTTCCTGTTCCAGCTAAAAAGCGCCGTACTTACGAATTTTCGTCGCCAAATGAAGAAAACAGCCTGCCGGAAAAGGCAGGCTGTTGAAGATTCCACTTAATTAAAGCAAGCTGTACAGGCGGATTTCCGGATTCTTATCCTGGAACCAGCGTGTTGCAAAATCATTTTCGAACAAGAACACCAAATTGTCGTAACGGTCTTTGACCAGCATTGAGCGGCCGCTCGACATCGATTCTTTGACGTCTTCTTCGTTCTCGATCCAGCGCGCGATTTTATTGCCGACTGGCTCCATTCTGACATCGACATTGTATTCGTTTTTCATGCGATGCTCGAACACTTCAAACTGAAGCTGGCCAACCGCACCAAGAATCACTTCTTCGAGGTGCAGCGTTTTGTAATACTGGATTGCGCCTTCTTGTACGAGCTGCAGGATCCCTTTGTGGAAATGCTTTTGCTTCATGACGTTTTTCGCCGTGACTTTCATGAACAATTCCGGGGTAAACTGAGGCAAGGCTTCGAATTCGAATTTCTTTCCGCTTGTAATGGTATCACCGATCTGGTAATTCCCGACGTCGTGCAGGCCAATAATATCGCCAGCGACGGCTTCGGATACCATTTCCCGATCATCCGCCAAAAATTGTGTCGTTTGGGACAGCTTGAACGATTTACCGGTTCTGGACAAGGTGACGTTCATGCCGCGGTTAAATTTACCCGAGACGATCCGGACGAAAGCTATGCGGTCGCGGTGTGCCGGGTTCATATTGGCTTGGATCTTGAAGACAAATCCGGAAAACGGCGTTTCCACTGGGTCTACGATGTCTTCTTGTTTCGTCAAACGCGGCTGAGGCTGAGGCGCAAATTGCAAATACGTCTCCAGGAAAGTTTCCACACCGAAATTGGCCAGTGCAGAGCCGAAGAAGACGGGCGTCAATTCCCCTCTTTTCACACGGTCGATGGAAAAATCGTTTCCTGCTTCTTCCAATAACTCGATATCTTCAAGCGCTTGTGTATAATATGACGTTTTTGTCATTTCATGCTCGCCGGCGAGGTGCCCGTTTTCATCGAGTTCCATGAAACGGCCGCCTTCAGAACGGAATGGTTCGATGCGCTTATTATAGCGATCGTAAATCCCCATGAACTCTTTGCCCATGCCGATTGGCCAGTTCATCGCGTAAGACTGGATGCCGAGCACTTCTTCTAACTCTTCCATCAACTCAAGCGGCTCTTTTCCTTGACGGTCCATTTTGTTGATGAACGTGAAAATCGGAATGCCGCGCATCTTACAGACTTTAAATAATTTTACGGTTTGTGCTTCGATCCCTTTGGCAACATCGATGATCATGACGGCACTGTCGACCGCCATCAGCGTCCGGTACGTGTCTTCACTGAAATCTTGGTGACCAGGGGTATCGAGGATGTTGACGCGATGTCCGGAATAATCGAATTGCATAACGGACGATGTCACGGAAATGCCGCGCTGCTTTTCAATTTCCATCCAGTCGGATGTAGCAAACTTGCCAGTCTTTTTCCCTTTGACCGTTCCGGCATCGCGGATCGCGCCGCCGAACAGCAAGAGCTTCTCGGTTAAGGTCGTTTTCCCGGCATCCGGGTGGGAGATGATGGCGAAGGTTCTTCTGCTTTCAATTGCTTGTTGTAATTGGTCTGACATTGTATACGCTCCTTTAATTTCCTCTCTCTATCTTAGAGAAGGGACGTGCAAAAAACAAGAACTATCGCCTGAAGTCGCAGAAAGCGGCACCGGTAAAAACGCAAAAATGAACGGAGAAAAATGCTTCGATTTTTCTCCGTTCCATTTTATGACCCGAATTTACGCTGGGCTTCGTTTTCTGCAATTTCCTTGTCGCTATGCGGATATTTCGTATTTTCGATAATCTGGTAATCTTCATGCCCTTTGCCGGCCAAAATGATGATATCGCCTGCTTGCGCTTGCTGCACTGCGTGGCGCACCGCTTGTTCACGGTCGCCGATGCACGCGTATTGGTCGTGCTGCATGCCAGCTGCCAAGTCATTTAGAATGCTGTCATATGGTTCATAGCGCGGATCGTCTGTCGTCAACACGACGTAGTCTGCAACCGAAGCTTTTTCTGCCATGATCGGCCGCTTCGTCTTGTCGCGGTTGCCACCTGTACCGACCAGAAAAATAAGGCGGCCGGTCTTGAAATCTTCAACAGCGGCAATTGCTTTTTCTATGGCATCCGGCGTGTGTGCATAATCGATGAAGACCGACACTGGGGCATCGATTTCCGCTTTTTGCATGCGGCCTTCGACAGGCGAAATGGCTTCGAGTGCGGCAATGACCTGCGCAATCGGATAGCCTTCTGCAGACAACGCGGCAATGGCCGCCAGTGCGTTATAGACATTGAAATGGCCAAGTAATTTCATCTCAACTGGAAATTCACCCTCGGGGCAAAGTAATGTAAAGGACGTCCCTCTTGCTTCCAGGCGGATGTCGGCTGCGCGGAACATCGCTTCATTTTCCAAGCCATAGGTATAGACGGGAAAAGGCGTCATGGCTGCAAACTTCTCGGACCACTCATCGTCTGCATTTAGCACCGCCCGTTTGTTCTGTGTCAAATCTTGGCCAAGCTGTGAGAACAGCAGCCCTTTGGCGTGGCCATATTCTTCCATCGTTCCATGGAAATCCAGATGGTCATGGGTTAAGTTCGTGAAAATCGCCGTATCGAATTCGACACCAGCCAAGCGCCCCAATACGAGGCCATGAGAAGAAACTTCCATCGTCATATGGGAACTTCCCGCTTCTAAAGCACGCCTGATCATTTGCTGAGTGGTCAGTGCATCGCTTGTCGTATTCGCCGACGGGTGCAATTCCCCGTTTAAATTAAAGCCGATCGTACCGGTTAAAGCCGAGGTTTTACCAAGCTCCATGAGCATCGCGTGCAGCATGCCGGCGACGCTGGTCTTTCCATTCGTCCCCGTCACGCCGATCATATTCAATTTTTTGGAAGGATGCCCGTAAAAACGTGCCGCCAACATTCCGAGCGCACGGCTCGTATCGGCTACCGTAACGACCGCAGCCCCATTTATTGCCAGCGGTTTTTCCGCCAATATGACCGATGCACCCTGCATTACCGCTTGTTCAGCGAAGTCGTGCCCGTCAACGGTATAGCCTTTAATGCAGACAAAAAGAGAGCCTTGGACAATGTCCCGCGAATCCATTGTCATATGAGAAATGGATTGCGGCAATTCTCCTTTTATGGATGAAATTGGAATATTTAAAAATAGTTGCTTGCTGTCCATCTGAAATCCTCCTAATATTATGACCCGAGCGGTGAGTTGATATACGCATGAAGAAGCGCTGCTGTCGCTTTCAATGAATCGGTATGCGTTCTTTCATACGCATGGGACGCTTCGATTCCAGGACCGAACAAGGCGTGTTTGACATCAGCACCTGCCCCGATTGCTGCCGAAGCATCGGATCCATAATACGGATAAATATCCACTTTGTAATCGATCTTCTGCTCTTTTGCTAATGCGATCAATTGGCGTGTCAGCCCGTAATGATAAGGACCGCTTGAATCTTTTGCGCAAATGGAGACCGTAAATTCATCCGAAGCCTGCCCATCGCCAATCGCTCCCATATCGACAGCAATGTATTCTTCTGTCTCCAACGGAATATTGGAATTGCCGCCGTAGCCGATTTCTTCATTATTGGAGATGTAGAAATGGGTGGTTTGGGGCAAAAGATCACCGGTTGCCGCTTGCTTTGCCAATTCCAGCAATAGTGCCGTACTCGCCTTATCATCCAGATGGCGTGATTTGATAAATCCACTTTCCGTTTTCGTGAAGCGCGGGTCAAATGAGACGAAGTCGCCCACTTCGATGCCCTGCTTACGGACATCCTCTGCGGAATTGCATTTGATATCCAAGCGCACTTCCATATTGTCTGCCGAACGCTCTGCTGTCCCGGAATCTCGGTACACATGGACAGTTGTCTGATGAAGCAGAATCGTGCCGGTGATCGTTTCGCCGCCAGCTGTATGGATCAGGCAATTCTCGCCTTCGATGGCATTGAATTTAAATCCGCCGACAAGCGATAACTTCAAGCGCCCCGAAGGTTTGATTTCCTTCACCATCGCACCGAGCGTATCGACATGTGCCGTGAGCAAGCGATGGCGCTGATCGTCTTGCCCTTTAATCGTGGCGATGACGCCGCCTTTATTGCTGATTATGTATGGAATAGTTGCCTGGTCGAAAAAATCCGTGACGAAGTCCATTACTTCCATCGTGTAGCCGGAGGGGCTTGGAATGTTCACAAGTTTCTCCAAGGTGCTGATCGTTTCTTGTTCTTTCCAATTAAAAGCCAATTTAATCACTCCCTGATTTTTTAATCATATCAAAAACTGCCATTTTCGCACAGTCCCGACTATAGTAAGATGAATAAGACTCTTAGCATGATGAGGTGCAATTATGGAACGCTCACTGACAACCCGCAAGCGCAATCAATTATTTATCCACCTGTTCGGCTTCGGCAGCCTGTCCCATTTGATTCTGAATTATTTCGTCGACTTCAACGCTTCCATTATAGCGCCGATCTTCGGCATGCTCGCTTACTCGGTGCTATTCACTCTACTATATACGAAATTACCCCCTTCTCGGTTGCGTTTTGCCATATTGTTTGCGTTAAATGCCTATATTTTAATTCTTCAATTCGAATCGCTGTCGTTTGTCACGGCCATTTACTTCATTATCCCAATCGTAGCGGCCTCGCTTTATAATGATACCCGCTCCATTATTGCCCTGTCGCTCTTAACCATCATCGAAGTGGTTCTTTTAACATTTGTCTTCGACCGCTTTCAAACGAGCGGCTCCTTGGAGTATATCCATGTTTCGATGGTGATGTTTTTCGGCCTGCTCATGCTATTGACGATTCTGCATAGCTTTTATTTCAGCAATTATTGGCGGCAGCTGGAACTGCGCAATGCGTCGATGGAAAAAGCGCTCACTTCAAAAGAAGGCTATCTGGACTTGTTCTTCCAAGCTGCTAAAGATGCAATCGCCGTATTCGATTTCGAAGGGCGCATCATTGCAATCAATCCTGCCTTTGTTCAGTTATACGGCTGGACAGCAGAAGAATGCCTCGGAAAAGTGCTTGCGCTTTATCCGCCGGAACATGCTGAAGCGGCGGAATTGCGTGCTGAACAAGTCCGGCAAGGCGAAAGTTTCACGCTTGAAACGGACGATGTCAAAAAAGACGGCACCCGTTTTCCAGCACAAATTACGCTCTCCCCAATTTTCGATTCACGTGGGCAAGTCATCGCGACTTCAGTCATTTCACGCGATATCAGTTATCGGAAGGAAACCGAACGGATGCTTTTGCAAACGGAAAAACTGAAGATGGCAGGTGAAATTGCTGCCGGGGTCGCACATGAAATCCGCAACCCGATGACGGTCATTTCAGGCTTTGTCCAAATGATGCATAATGACCCGAACCACCGCTATCCAAGTTATACTTCATTGATGCAATCGGAACTCGACCGCATCAATCTGATCATCAGCGAATTTCTAATCCTTGCAAAACCTCAAGCGCCTCAAAAGAAACAACTCGATATCGGGAAAATTCTCGACGAATGTATTTTCCTGTTCGGGCCGGAATTCGTGCTCCATGACATTTCGGTCAAAGCGGAAGTCTCAGGGCCGTTTGTGGCGGAAGGTGAAGAACATCACTTAAAACAAGTGTTCATTAACTTATTGAAGAATGCAATTGAAGCGATGGAAGAGGGCGGCACTTTGAGAATCATCGCCGTTCGCGATGCGGACAAGCTGAAGATCCATTTCAAAGACGACGGCCCCGGCATTCCACCGCAACTGGCGGAACGCGTATTCGAACCGTTCTACACGACAAAAGCTACAGGAACTGGCCTTGGCTTATTGATTTCCCAAAAGATCACCCAAGAGCATGGTGGCAATTTAGCGATCGACAGCACGGCAGAACAAGGAGCCTGCGTCATCGTCACTTTGCCGCTATTGCCGGAACAATGAAAACCTAAAAACCTCCCGCCCTAAAAATTAGGCGAGAGGTTTTTTTAGGTCTTACATCAATCATCATCGTCATTGTCATTGTCGTCGTCATCTTCGTCATCATCTTTATCGTAGCGGTCATCATCATCATCTTTGTCGTCGTCATCGGACTCTACTGACACTACAGTCCCATCCGCTGCATCCACAATGACATCATAATCGGTTTTGCCGTCTTCTAGCTCCACTTCATAAAATACCCAACCGTCTTCGTTTTCACGCTCGATGTCCTCTACTTGTCCTGGAGCTGCGCTTTGTGCTGCTTCGATCGCTTGCTGCTCCCCGATAAACTGTTTCACTGATTGCTCTTTCGCACTAGATTCTGCTGTTGCACCACCAGTTGCCGATAGATTGTTCGAGCTATCAGTTGGAGCATCATTCGATAGCTGTTGACCTTGCACATTTTGCGTCTCCAATTTCACTCCAACATCATCCGAATCCGCGAGAACAATCCCGCCGAACGCTAAAAGGCCTGCCGCTGCTGAAACATAGATCAATTTTTTCATCTTAATCTCCTCCTGTTCTGTTGTTACTTTGAATATAACCAGCAAAGCTTAAACTGTGCTTAAACTAAGATGAGAAATTCATGAGAACAGGCAGATTCAGCAACATCCATAAAAAAAACCGTTTTCAGCTCGAATTGCAGCTGGTTTGTCGTCAGCCCCAATTGCATGAAAACGGTTTTCATTCAACTCTTTCTAATCATCCCATTCCACTGTCATCGTCTCTCCACGAATCGCATGGATTTGGATCGTCGCTTCCCGGTCGGATACGTCATCATCCATTTCAACCAAATAATAGCCGCCGTCTGTGGTCTGGACAAATTCGACTTCATCAACGGTTCCATTTAAGGTCTCTTTTGCAATAGCGATTGCCCCATCCTGGCTGATGATCCGTTCCGGTTCTGATTGCGTAGGCGCTGAATCCGGTTCAGGCTCAGCAGGGGTTTCCAGCGCTTCTGTCTGGACATCCAGCACATCCCCGGTTTCTGCGGAAATGGCCAAAAATTTCCGTTCCGTCTCGCTGTGGATTTCCACTTTGTAGCGATTATCCGATTCTATATATTGGATTTCTTTTATTTCACCTGGCTCTGCTGCTGCGGCTGCTTCTCTTGCTTGTTCCTCAGAAAGAGCTTTAGCAGGGCCGATTTTCTCCAGCAATTCGAGTGATTCAACCTGACCATCAGCACGGTTGATGGCCGCTAAATACGTTCCATCGTCCCGCTTGAATTCGATCTGGTAAAACTCTTCCGTTTCAGTAGCATTTTCAATCGCGCCGCCATAAAGCTGTTCAATCGATTGTGCCGCCTCATCCAGCGTCACGGAATCAGCAGCCGTTCTCGGAAACAGGAAAAAGGCCAGTGCAGCGATGGAGAATACGATGACGATTATACCGATGGCCCACCATTTTCGCATGATCATCCCTCCTGCCCTGATTGTAACTCTTCAACATTAAAATTCCCTGAGAAAACGATTGTTACCGTCGTTCCCAATTGTTCAATGCTGTCGATCTCGAGGCGAAGATGAAGTGAATCAGCCAATTCCTTGGCGAGCGAAAGGCCCAGCCCAAATCCGCCAGTCTCGCGGCTTCTCGCCTTGTCGACGCGGTAAAAGCGTTCAAACACATGAGGCAGTGATTCCTTCGGGATGCCGACTCCGTAATCGCGGATTTTGATGTATACTGCACCGTTATTCCCGGCTTCCATATCAATGCTATCTTCGCTATACTTGCGGGCATTGTCGAGCAAGATATAAAGTAATTGCTTGAGTTGCTGGACATCCGTTTCGACAATCAGCGGCTGCTGTAACTGCAGGCGGAAATCCCTGTCATAGGATGCGTTCATTGCCGTCATGACTTGCTTGAGCACCGGCTCCAAGTCGGTTTTTTGCCAATCCATTTGGGCTTGGCTGCGCCTTGCGATGTGCAATAATTGTTCAATCAATTGGCGCATTCGCTCTGTTTCGGTGCGTATCGCCGTCAAGGCTTCTTCCTGCAACGCCGGGTCCTGTGCACCCCTGCGCTGCAATAAATCGGCATAGCTCGAAATGACCGTCAGCGGCGTTTTCAATTCATGAGAGGCATTTGAAACGAATTCTTCCTGTTTGCGGTAGTTTTCTTCCAATAACCCAATCATCTCATTAAAAGTAACGCCCATTTGGCTTAGTTCATCCCGCGATTCTCTGGCGACGGGCAGCTTCTCGAAAGAGCCGTCGCGCTGGATGCGCCGCATCGTCCCGGTAAGCCCTTCAATCGGGCGGGTCAACACGCGCCCTAGCAAGGCACTCGATAAGAAAATCGGGATCATCGACAGCATCGTTACGGAAATGAGCACTAAGCGCAAAGTCGCGAGGTTTGCGGTCACTTCCCTGAGCGATTGGGCAACGATCAATTCCACCACTTCACCACCCGGCCAGATCACAGGCGCCGTAACATAGGCAAATTGCTCTCCTTCAACGGCCATATGTCCGGATGTGCCTGCCACATCGTTCGGAAATTCTACATCGACTGAGGGCCGCTGGATCGTGCTCAACAAATTGCTGCTTTGGTTTTTCTCTTTGATTAAGCCGTCGACGGGCACATAGGCACGCAAAATATTGTCTGGCGATTCTTCGCTACTGTTGGCATTAAATGTCGCGACCATCACTTCCACTTCAGCTTCTAGCCGTTCGACTTCCGTTTCATAAGCCAGGCTGCTGAAGGAGTAATAAATGACAACCGCCAGAATCAGCAGCACAAAGAACATCAATAAAGTCGAGGACAGGTGAATCTTATGCTTGAGCTTCATGTGGCTGCTCCTTCAAGACATATCCGACGCCCCGCACGGTCTGCAGGTATGTGGCATCTTCCCCGAAGTCGATCTTTTTGCGCAAATAACGGATATAGACATCGATGACATTCGTGTCGCCATAATAATCATAGCCCCACACCGCATTCAGCAATTGTTCGCGGCCCAGCACTTGTTTCGGATGGCGCATCAGATACAATAGCAGATCGAATTCACGAGGTGTCAATTCGATCTGCCGCCCCGCTCTTACGACTTCCCTCGTGCTTTCATTGAGGGTGAGCTCTTCAAAACGGTGTAAATTATCATCCACTGGATTTTTCACCCTTAAGTTGGCGCGGATTCTGGCAAGCAGCTCCTCGATTTCAAACGGTTTCGTCACGTAGTCATTGGCGCCAAGGTCAAGCCCAGCCACTTTGTCTTTGACATCATTTTTGGCGGTCAACAGAATGACCGGCAACTTGGCATCAGATGCACGGATCCGTTTCAGGACATCAAGCCCATGGATTTCCGGCAGCATCAAATCGAGCAGCACCAAATCCCAGTCCTGTTCCCTGAAATGAATCAGCGCCTCAGAGCCTGTCAAAGCGACCGCGGTCTCATAACCTTCGAATTTCAATTCCAGCTCCAGGACGCGGGCGATGCTTTTTTCATCTTCCACAATCAATATGCGCTCCGTCATCTGCGCACCCCCTTTTCTTAATCATAGCAGGTTCAAAAAGAAAAAAGCGACCTCAAGGCCGCTTTCTACTTCAATACTGTCCGGATCCATTTCGCCCGGTTTTTATAAGGGGGATATGTCAAATTGGTCGATAGTTTTGTGGACTTCTTGACGATCGATTTGGCATGCGTAAAGGTTTCAAAACTTGCTTTGCCGTGATAGGAGTTCATGCCAGATGGCCCGACGCCACCGAACGGCAAGTAATGGCTGCCGACGTGCGAGACGGTATCGTTGATGCACCCTCCGCCGAATGGCAATTGGTCCAGGAAGAACCGGACGGCCCGGTCATTTTCTGAGAACAGGTAGGCAGAAAGCGGCTTAGGTAAACGCCGGATGTCTCGGAGCAATTGCGGCAAATCGTTATAGGTGATGACCGGCAAAACCGGTCCGAACAATTCGTCTTCCATCGATGGGCTATCCCATTGTATGCCATCCAGTAAGGTCGGCTCGATGTATCGGTCGGCCCGGTCGGAGTCGCCGCCATAAACGATATGGTTTTTTTCTTTTCCGATGATTTCCGTCAGCCTATCATGATGTTTTTCGTTCACGATGCGGCCATAGTCAGGGCTGTCCTGTGCATTGTCTCCGTAAAACTTGCGGATCGTCTGGATAAAGATTTTCATAAAGTCTTCCTTCACCGACTCGTGAACGCAAAGATAATCCGGCGCCACGCAAGTTTGTCCGGTATTCATGAATTTGCCCCAGGCAATACGCTTTGCTGCAAGCTCCAAGTTAGCGGTCTGATCGACGATTGCCGGGCTCTTGCCGCCGAGCTCCAAAGTAATCGGGGTAAGCCGCTCGGATGCCGCTTTCATGACCACTTTCCCGACCGGCACGCTGCCGGTGAAGAAAATATAATCAAACGAAGCATGGATCAGTGCCGTCACTTCCTCGCGCTCCCCTTCAACCACTTTGACGTAATGGGGCTGAAAGCTATCCTCTAAAACAGTGCGGATAACGCGTGCCACGTTTGGCGTCGCTTCAGATGGTTTGACGATGGCGCAATTGCCTGATGCCAAGGCGCCGACAAGCGGTTCCATGACCAATTGGAACGGGTAATTGAACGGTCCAATGACCAGCACTGAGCCGTAGGGTTCACGGATGATGAAGCTTTTTGCCGGCTGCAAATGGATCGGCGTTTTAACTTGTTCAGGCTTCATCCAATCTTCAAGATGCTTTGTCATATGACCGATGCTATCGAGCACAAAGCCCACTTCTGTGGCATATCCTTCAAACTCGCTTTTTCCAAGGTCCAATTGCAACGCTTCGATAATATCGTCTTCATGGGCTTGAATCGCAGACTTTAGGCGCTGCAGCTGTGCAATGCGGAAATCCGTCGATTTCGTCACGCCTGTAAAATAATAGCCTCGCTGATCGGCTATCATATCTTCTACATCATTGGCTGTAAAATTCACTATTAAAACCTCCTGTGGGTCATTGCAATAATTGGTCAATATAGCGCTGGACAACCAGTCCTTCGTCAAATCCGACGAGGAAGGTCGATTGTTCTTTCATTTCATCGAATAAGGAAGGCACGGTTTTTTCCGTTTGCACTTCTACACGTGTTTTCCCTCGTTCTTCGCGGTACAAACGCGACCAGTTTTCAAGCGTTAGCACTCCCTCATCACCATACACTTTAAATTGCAACAGTTCGTTCTGCCCTGCCCCGCTCATACCGGACAATAAAAAAGGCGAACCTTGCTGCGTCTTGCCGTGGGCAATGATCCCGGTTTCACATTTTTCAACGTCTTCCGGAAAATCCACTTGGTGTGCGGAAATCTCCAAGGTGCCAAACAAGCGGTGCATTAATTGCAAATAATGAGGAAAGACTTCCCGCACAAATCCTCCTTGGTCTCTCGAGGCAATCCATGGATTTTGCTGCCATGCCCGCGGCCACTCTGGAAATACTGTGTGCAACTCGATGCGGCAGACTTTTCCGATATCCCCGCTTTTGATGCGAATTGCCATATCGCGGACGATCGGCGAATACATCAACGGGAAATGCATGGCGGTGTGGATGCGGTTGTTCGTCGCCGACTCTGCCATTGCCTGTGCTGCCTGAGCGTCATGGGCGAGCGGCTTTTCGCACAATACATGCAAGCCCCTTCTTGCCGCCGTTTCTGCAAGCTCCGCATGGCTGTTTGGCGGCGTGCCGATGTATACCCAATCGATGTCGGCTTGGAACAACTCATCCAAGGAATCAGTGACGGCTACGCCGTAATGCTCTTCGATATAATTCAGCCGATTCTTGTCCGTGTCATAAACCGCTTCGACTTGTGCAGAATCGTCTTGTTGAATTTGCTTGATGATGCGTTCGCCGACAATTCCCGCCCCAATAATTCCAATCGCTATCAAAACCATCGCCCCTTTTTTTGTTTCATTGTTTATAAGTGTAACCTTCCGGGGTATAGAATAGTCAAACAATTACATTCGGCAGAATAGGAGGAAACAACATGAATGAACAGAAAAACTGGTGGGAGCCAATTTTTACGGGAACATTGGAAATGGGTGTCGATAAAGAAAAGCTGGAAACGATCAATGAAGATAGCCTATTATACTTCGGGGAAACCACGAGTACACTGGAGCAATGAAAGAGACCTATAACCTTGCAAGTACATAGCAGCGCTTGATCCGGACTGATGCGGAGCAAGCGTTTTTTTATGGGATCCGGGCCTTTAATTGTCGACTTCATTTGTTTTCGCTATAATTCGATATAGAAAGCAGGGAATGCCATGAAACCATTCATCTTATTACTCAGCCTGCTGTTGTTGTCGGGGTGTACTTGGCCTGACCCCACGGATACCGGCGGTACTGCCGGCAAGACGGCTGTAGAAGTCACCGAGGTCATCGATGGAGACACGGTAAAAATCATCTATGAAGGTAAAGAAACCACCGTCCGTTATTTATTGGTCGATACCCCGGAAACGAACCATCCAAGATTCGGCGAGCAGCCATTCGGTCCTGAAGCGACACAGCGCAACCGCGAACTGATTGAACAGGCGCAGCAAATCGAAATCGAATTCGATGTCGGCGACCGTTTCGACGACTACGACCGGCTGCTCGCGTATTTCTACGCTGACGGGGAGAGCATACAGGAACAATTACTTGAAGAAGGCTTTGCACGCGTTGCCTATATCTTCCCGCCGAATACCCGCTATGTCGATGAATTTCGCGACGCCGAATCTGACGCGAAAAATGCCGAAATCGGTATATGGGAATATGAAAATTATTCGACGGACCGCGGATTTAATGCTGAGGCTTACGGTCAAACTGCAACAGAAAGTACCGGTACCGATGATGACTGCCGCATCAAGGGCAATATCAACCGGAGCGGCAATAAAATTTATCATTTACCCGGCTCCCCTTCCTATGATGAGACCAATCCTGAGCAATGGTTCTGCACCGAACAGCAAGCCAGAAACGCTGGTTTCCGCAGTTCCGGCCAGTAAAACAGAGGAGGAATACGATGCAATTGCTTGTCTTGCGCCTTGATTACCGCAGCTCCATAATGATCGAAAACCTTCAAAGACAGCTTCGCCAGCCGAATTCCAAACTGGCCTTGCAATTGCCGCATATCCCTTTGCTGGCATATGAAAATACGGCCCCGCTTCAACTGAAGACAACGTTAGAACCGATTGCGCAGAGAACTGCTGCTCTTTCTTTACAGTCAAGCGATATCGGATTCTCCAAAGACGGCGAACGATTTTATCTGCAAGTCCATCCGACTGAAGCACTCGCTGAATTCTACAATTCGCTGAAAATAGCGGGACAGGGATTTTCTGTGGGTGCCGATGTACAGTGGCAGCCTCAAATTCCGCTCATCGGCAATATTCCCGCTCCATTTTGGGGCCCTTTATTTGCAAGACTAGCGCTGGAATTCAATCCACTCAGCGGAACGGGCGCTGCGTTGGAATGCTGGTCTGTGATCAGCAACCGCACAACAATTGAATGGAGCTTATTCTTGGAAAGCTGAGAAATACTGCCGGTTTAAAAAAGCTGAAAGTTTTTTCACAAAAGCTATTGTCTTTTTTCAAACTGGCATATATAATAATAAATGTCCTTGAGATTGCGATTCCTTAGCTCAGCTGGGAGAGCGCTACCTTGACAGGGTAGAGGTCGCTGGTTCGAGCCCAGTAGGAATCATCATATGCATGCTACGCGCTGCACAAAACACCAGCCGGTTTTCCGGCTGGTGTTTTTTTATTATTACTGATGCAACAAAAAAAGATGGAAGCCCAAGGGCTCCCATCTTTTTTTATGCAGTTTGAGGCTTGGTGTTTTCTTTGTCTCTCGACATCCATTGCAGTGCAAGTAGCACGATAAATACCGCAGCACCAATCAAATCACTAAAGCCTTCCGGATATATCAGTGCAAGCCCTGTAGCTACAGCAACGATTCTTTCCCACCATCTGAGCTTTCGGTACCAATATCCTATTGCACCGGCACCGATGGCAATCATACCTGTAATAGCGGTGATCAACACCCAAATGACTTGTGTCCATGTGGTATCAATCATCAATAATTCTGGTGACAGAACAAACATATACGGGATGATAAATGCTGCAATTGCAAGTTTGGCAGCATTAATACCTGTCCGTATCGGTTCACCGCCCGAGATACCAGATGCAGCAAACGCAGCCAGCGCCACAGGAGGCGTGATATCTGCAATGATCCCGAAATAGAAAACGAATAGATGGGCAGACAATGCCACGACTACCGGTACGGCTGCTCCAGCCGGTTCATCAATCATCAATAAGGTAATGATTGCAGGGGCTGCAATTGTAGAGGTAATTACATAGTTTGCTGTAGTTGGTGATCCCATCCCCAATACGATAGCTGCCAACATGGTAAAGAATAGTGTCAATAGGACGTTACCGCCTGAGGCAGAAACCAATCCGTTCGCCAATGACAGACCCAATCCCGTTTTGACAACTACTCCGACTATAATTCCTGCCGCGGCTGTAGCTGCCGCGACTGCGAGAGCCGTTCGAGCTCCGTCCACTAGTGCATGAATGATATCCATAAAGCCAAGTCTTGTTTCTTTATTGAATGCACTTACGAAAATGGTCAGCAAAATACCATATAACGCTGCCTGCATGGTCGGTATTCCTGACAATAAGAACAAGATGATGGCAATAATCGGCGTCAGTAAATAAATCTTTTTCAATACTTCTTTCCGATTCGGCAGCTCATCTTTAGGCAAGCCTTTTAGCCCAATCCGTTTTGCTTCAAAGTGAGTCATGATCCAAATACCTGTAAAGTACAGCAAAGCTGGAATGGCCGCTGCTTTAGCAATTTCCCAATAAGTGATTCCTCCGATAAACTCTACCATCAAGAATGCCGCAGCACCCATGATCGGAGGCATGAGCTGCCCGCCTGTAGAAGCAGCTGCTTCCACGCCGCCTGCAAACTCTTTCTTGTATCCTAGCTTTTTCATCATCGGGATCGTGTAAGACCCTGATGTAACAACGTTTGCGACCGAGCTTCCTGAAATCGTTCCTTGCAGGGCACTGGAGAAAATCGCCACTTTTGCAGGGCCGCCTGTCAATCCACCCGCTAAGGAAACTGCAAGATCGTTGAAATATTGGCCGACCCCGGTTTTGACCAAAAATGCACCGAAGAGCAAGAATGTAAAAATGAATGTAGCAGATACACTCAACGGTGTTCCTAAAATGCCATCAGTGGTAAAGAACATCAATTGAATCATTGAATCTAAATCTTGACCGCGGTGGCGCAAGAATCCTGGAAAGTATGGACCGAAGAAGCCATAAGCCAGAAATAGACCTGCAATTACGGTAATTGGCATCCCTACTGCTCGACGCGTTGCTTCTAAGGTAAGCAGGACTGCCAATATCCCGACAATCAAATCAAGCTCTGTTACACGCCCAATACGAAAGACCAAATCGTCGTACATAATCGGCCAATATGCCCCCACTCCCACTGCCAATAGCGCTAAAATATAGTCGTACCAGGCTACCTTATGGCGTGCTCCTTTACGGCGTCGCAAAGGGAATAATAGAAAAATAAGTGATAGCGCGAACCCTAAGTGGACGGAGCGCTGGATGTACGCTGTGTATTGACCAAAAATAGCCGTATATAATTGAAACAATGAAAAGGCCAAAAGCCCGAAAAACACGACATGTTTGATTATGCCCGACAAATCACGGGTGTTCGACTCCGGATCGTACTTCTGGAGAATCTCTTTTTGCTTTTCTTCTGAGATATGGCTTTCGTCTTCCGGCGGAAGTTTTTTCTCTTCTCTTTCTTCTGGCGATAATTTATCACTCATAGATGTTCACTCCTTCTAATTGCTGATAAATGGATAGGCGCTGGGCACGGAATGTATAGATCTTGCCTCTTTCCAAACTCTTCTTCAAATCGAGTTCTTTTCCTGCGAATAGGAAAGCGAGCTCCGCGTCCACGTCCCCGATTAGCAACCGGAATTCGGGCAGCTTCCGCTTCATATCCTCAATAAAGTATTTCCCGTCTTTTTCGACAAAGCGCTCCCCTTCTCCTGCATTCGACGGCATGCCGATATTGAAATCTTCGTACTCAAGTTCCGTCATCACCAGTTGCCCCTCATCATCAAGGCGGTAACTTTCGATCACATCCGACAGATGGATCGAATGGGTATAGCGGATCTTGAAGCGGTCTTCTATCACTGGAACACGCGCTGCAATCTCGTTTGTTTCCGAATCGATGAAGACGAAGTGTTTCTGATATGGGATAAAGAAAATTGCGGAGCAAATAAGTATGAGGATGGTTAGTATAAGAAGGACTTTGAGAATTCTGTTATTCCGCAAGATGATCCCCCTAGCGACAAAAAATAAATAACGACGATAAAGCTTGCGCTTTATCGCCTGTTATTCTGATCCATTCTTATTGATTTACTTCATCGAAGTAACGCTGAGCGCCAGGATGAATGTCGATCCCGATGCCATCAAGAGCTGTTTCTGCTTTGATGAATTCAGCTTTCGCGTGCTGGATTTGATCTGTGTTTTCATAGATTGCTTTTGTGATGTCATAGACCGTGTCTTCAGAAATGTCATTCTGTACAACAAGCATGGCAAGAACAGAAACTGTCGGGACTTCTTCAGTCAATCCGTATGTGCCGGATGGAACTACATCCTCTGCATAGTACGGGTATTTCTCGATCAGTTCAGCTGCTTTATCTGCTGCTACAGGCACAATATTGACATCAGAAGTTGCGCTCAAGCTTTCAACTGCGCCAGTCGGCGTTCCAGCTGTGATGAATGCTGCATCGATTTGTCCGGATTGCAAGCTTTCCTGCGACTCGCCAAAGTCCAAGTTCTGTGCATCGATATCGTCCATCGTCATGCCGTGGATTTCAAGCAATTGTTCAGCGTTGATATACGTACCTGAACCAGGTGCGCCGACTGATACCGATTTGCCGGCCAAGTCTTCAAACGCAGTGATGCCAGATCCTTCAGTCGTTACGATCTGGATTGTTTCTGGGTAAAGAGCACCGATTGCGGATACGCTGTCGATAACTTCCCCTTCGAACATGTTCGAACCTTCAGATGCGTAGAAAGCCGTGTCTGTCTGCACAAAAGCGATTTCGCCCGTGCCATCAGCGAGTGATGTCATGTTGGCTGCAGATGCTTGGGACACTTCGGCAGTCGTATCGATGCCTGTCTCATTCTCGATGATCGTCGCCATCGCTCCACCCAGCGGATAATAAGTGCCTGTTGTTCCACCAGTCAACACACTGATGAATTCCGGCTCAGCTGCTCCGCCGCCTTCTCCTTCATTTGCTGCATCGTCTCCACAGCCTGCTAGGAATACGGATCCGGCCAAAGCGACAGTCGCGTAGAATCCAAACTTTTTGTTTAACATAAATCGGCCTCCCTTTATCTATAGTTTCTTTCATCCTTCATAATACCATGACTTTCTGTCCATCTGTCAATTTAATTTTTTCAAATGGAATCGGTTTCAAACCAAATTTCTGGCAATAAAACCCTTTTTTTATATTTCTGCTCCAGGCACATGAGTTTCCGGTGTCGTCTCTTCAGGAGTGAGGTCTTCGAAGCTTCTGCCTTCCTCTTCCAGATCGCGTGTGCGGTGTGCAATGCGGGCCGAGGCACACGCCGCGATGCTCGCTACAAGATCATCGAGGAATGTGTGGACATGCGCGCCGTATTTCGTATCGAGTTTATGGATGATGCCGGTCTTGTTTTTATCCAAATGGCCAAACGTCGTCACAGCGATGCTGCCATACGTGAGCACCGCGCCGAGGCCGATCATTTCATCGACTCCGAACAAGCCTTCATCCGAACCGACAATCTGCTGAAGCGGTTGGGACAACTTCCCTTGTTCAGCCAGCTCATCGAGTTCAATGCCAACCAACAGGGCATGCTGCATTTCCCGTTTGCGCAAGACGCTCTCGACCGACTCAACGCAATGGGCCAACGTCAATCCTTCATTAAATGGCAATTGCATTTCCAACACGATTTTCGCGATATCTTCTTTCGTGACGCCCCTTCTTTCCAAAGCTTCATGCGTCGCTTTGTTCACTTCTTCTGAATGTACACGGAAATGTCCTCCATCCATGGTGCCATCCCCTCTCTCTATTTGGATTTGTCTTCCTGTCCATTATACCTTGCATAGTGGAATATGTTACAATTTTTGTACAATAGAATTAGAAGGAGGCAACATCATGAACAAAGGAAGCGTAGAAGATTTCACGCTTTACAGCGATGCCTTGGGAGAAGATATGCAAGTGCTCGTCCACTTGCCCGCAAATTATTCTCCCCTCTATAAATACAGCCTTGTCATCGCATCGGATGGCAAGGATTATTTCCAGCTCGGCCGTGTTCCGCGGGTCGTCGACGAATTACTTGAAAATCAGGAGATTGAAAACATCATCTTCGTTGGCATCCCTTATAAAAGCGTAGAAGACCGCAACCGGAAATACGAACCGACCGGTGAACAGCATGGCGCTTACTTGCGTTTTTTGGCCCATGAGCTGGCACCATACCTAGACGAAAAATACCCGACCTACCAAGTCGGCATGGGCCGGACATTGATCGGCGATTCGCTCGCAGCCACGGTTTCACTGATGGCTGCACTGAAATACCCGAATATTTTCGGGCGCGTCATTCTCCAGTCGCCGAAAGTCGGGCCGGAAATGATGGAAGCTGTCGAGAAGTTTTCGATGAACAATTCGTTTACGGTCTATCATGTCATCGGCTCGGAAGAAACCGAAGTCAAGCTGACTAACGGGGAAACCGCCGACTTTCTCGCGCCGAACCGCGAGTTGAATGAGTTGATGAAAAATAAAGGGTTTTCGCTCTTTTACGAAGAATTCAAAGGAGACCATACATGGAAATACTGGCAGCCGGACTTGAAAAGGGCGCTGTTGATGAATTTCGGCATGTAGGCCTTAAGGAAACAAACTGAACAATTTGATACAATTGAAGAGTAAGCATTTATTAGATGAGGAGGTCTATTGATTATGAAATATGGCATTGCAGCATTTCCATCCAAAAAACTACAAGACCTGGCGAATTCCTACCGGAAACGCTATGACCCGCATTACGAATTGATCACGCCCCATATTACATTGAAAGGGCCTTTTGAAGCGGATGACTCAGAAGTCAAAGCGATGGCGGAGGAGCTCGGCAATATCGCTAAGCGCCAAAAGCCTTTCCGCATCCATGCAACGCGCGTCAGCACGTTCACTCCGGTGACGAACGCTTTGTACTTCAAGATTGAGCCTTCAAAAGAGCTGATGGATCTTCACGAAGACCTCCACTCCGATTTTCTAGGCGGCATGCCCGATCATCCTTTTGTGCCCCACATCACCATTGCACAGAAACTTTCAGATTCGGAGCATGCTGATGTGTACGGCCAATTGAAAATGGCTGGCATCGACCACGAAGAGACGATCGACCGCGTTCACCTGCTCTACCAATTGGAAGATGGATCGTGGACTGTATACGACACATTCCGGTTGTCAGGAGATGAAGCTTAATTGCAGAAAGTGAAAATCGTTGAAACCGAACTCGAAAAAGAACAGGCTTTTGAAATCCGCCGGAAAGTTTTCGTCGATGAGCAAGGCGTCGCACTTCATGTGGAAATGGATGAACATGACGACAGCGCCACTCATTTTATCGGATATGAACTCGAACAGCCGATTGCCGCTGCCCGAATCCGCGAGTACGAACAAGGCGTCGGCAAAGTCGAACGCGTTTGCGTATTGCCTGAATACCGTGGGCATCATTTTGGCGCGGAGATGATGGAACAGCTCGAGGAATATGCCCGCTCGATCGGCTATTTCCGCTTGCAGCTCAACTCCCAAAGCCATGCCATCCCGTTTTACGAACGGCTTGGCTATGACGTCGTCTCTCCAGAATTCATGGACGCTGGCATTCCACATCGCCAAATGGAAAAAACCTTATAATAAAAAACCCTTCCGGAATTCCGGAAGGGTTTTTTTCATGAATATTATAATACGTGATAGCCGCTGTCGACATGCAAAACTTCGCCCGTGATGCCGCGGGACATATTGCTGAACAAGAAGACGGCCGTGTCGCCTACTTCTTCCGGCGTGGTGTTGCGGCGAAGCGGTGCTTTCTCTTCGATTTCGCGCAAGATCGAGTTGAAGTCGCTGACGCCTTTAGAAGACAATGTACGGATTGGGCCGGATGAAATCGCATTGACGCGGATATCGTGCTTGCCAAGATCCGCTGCCAAATAACGGACAGACATTTCAAGTGATGCTTTGGCAACACCCATGACATTATAGTTCGGCATGACGCGCTCTCCGCCGATGTATGTCAAGGCCACGATGCTGCCGCCTTCTGTCATCAACGGTTTTGCGTATTTCGAAACGATTGTCAATGAGTACGAGCTGATGTTATGCGCGAGCAAAAAGCCGTCGCGGGATGTATCCGAAAAGTCGCCTGACAATTCTTCGGTTTTCGCGAACGCGATGCAATGCGCAAGGCCGTCAATTTTACCAGCGCTTTCTTTGATTGTGTTGAAGCATTTCTCCACATCTTCGTCACTTGTGACATCGCATGGCAAAATCTGCTCGTGGTTGCCATCGAGTGTCGCGACCAAATCACGCACCGACTTTTCAAAGCGCTCCCCTGCATATGTAAAGATCAAGTTTGCTCCAGCTGCGTCCAACGAACGCGCAATTCCCCATGCAATGCTGCGCTTATTGGCAACACCCATGATGACGTATGTTTTATCTTTTAATGAAATTGACATATATATACCTCCTAATATTATTACCTGGTACTAATATTACCCCATAAAAAAAGAAAGTGCAATTGCACTTTCTGGGATCTTGCTTTAATTAGCCAGTTGCCGGCTTACAAATTCGTCAGGAAGGTCGTCGCCAAGCCTAAATAAATGAGGATGGAAATGATATCGTTCAAAGTCGTTATGAACGGCCCAGACGCGACGGCAGGGTCAATCTTCATCCGGTGGATCAATAACGGGATAAACGAGCCGGCCAAGGTTGCGACAAAAATCGAACTGGCGACCGCAGTGCCGACCAACATCCCGATCAGCAACTCAGACTTCCAAAAATAAACGAGCCCCACGACCACGATGCCGCAAATGACCCCTGTAATCAAGCCTGTGCCTGCTTCTCGGAACAACAGCTTGAGTTTGCTTTCTTCTTCGATGTCTCCCGTCGCAATACCACGAACGGCAACCGCCAGCGCCTGCGTGCCGCTATTCCCTGCCATTCCAGCAATCAGTGGAATAAACACGGCGAGCAGCGCGACCTGGTCGAGCGTCGCTTCAAACATGCCCATCAAGTTCGCTGTCAGCATGCCGAGGAATGTCAGCAAGATGAGCCATGGCAAGCGTTTTTTCGCTGCTGTGAGCGGGCCGCGGTCAAAGGTATCCATATCGGATACGGCAGCCAATTTGGAGTAGTCATCAGATGCCTCTTCATCCAACACATCGATGATGTCATCAACCGTGATGATGCCGAGCAGATGATCCTGGAAATCCACGACCGGGAGTGCGAGAAAGTCATAGTCTTTGATCATGCGCGCGACTTCTTCCTGGTCTTCGCTTACCTGGACACTGACGACGCGATCGTTCATGATCGCTTCGATCAAAGTGTCTTCATCCGCAACGATCAAATCTCGCAATGTTACGATGCCAGACAACTTACGGTCTTCATCGATGACGAAAACATAATAGATCGTTTCGGCGTTCGGTGCAGCATTGCGCAGGATGTTCATCGCCGAACGCACCGTCGAATTTTTCGGGATTGCAACAAACTCCGTTGTCATGATCGAACCTGCCGTATACTCTTCGTAATGCAGCAAGTCTTTAATTTGCTGGGCGGAGTCTTTGTCCATGATCGTCAAATAACTGGCGACCTGGTCTTTATTCAGTTCATTCAGCACATCGACTGCGTCATCGGTGTACATATAGGACAGGATATCCGCAGCATAGCGTGTATCCATTTCCTTGAACAGGTCTTCGTATTCGTCATCATCCACTTCGATGGCTTCAAAAATATCCGCCATTTCTTTCGGAGAGAGATACTGATAGAGCAATTGCCTCGTTTCCCCGTCCGCTTTCTCGTAAAAGCTTGCCTGGTCGTATGGATGGTGGGACAAAAATTCTTCTCGGAATGCTTCGACATCCCCTTTTTTCAGCAGTTCGTGCAATAACTCTTCGTTCAGTTCCTCGTCACGGATCTTCGTTTCGTCCATCATGTATACTCCCTCCTTTCAATCATTTCAGCTTTTTTCCCGATATGCGTTACACTGAAATCAGTATATAGCCTTTAGGAGCTGAAGAATATGAATTATGATGTCATTGGCGATATCCACGGCTGTTTTGATGAGCTGGTCGAATTGATCAAACAGCTTGGATACCACTTCAAAAATGGCCTTCCCGTGCATCCCGAAGGCCGTAAGCTAGCTTTTGTCGGCGATGCCATGGACCGCGGCCCAAAATCCCTCGACGTCTTGCAGCTGTTATTCGCCATGCAGGATGCGGGCATTCTCTATTATGCCCCTGGCAATCATTGCAATAAACTCTACCGTTTTTTCAAAGGAAATCCAGTTGAGCTCCTGCACGGCTTGGAAATGACCGTAACGGAATGGCACCAGCTTGAAAAACACGCGCAGAAACGGTTCAAGAACCGGTTTATCCGGTTTTATGAAGAGCTCCCGCTTTATCATCGATTGCACAATGAATTGATTGTCGTCCATGCCGGATTGCGCGAGGATATGATCGGACAGGCACTGAGCCGCCGCATCATCACGTTTGCATTATACGGCGAAATCACCGGCAAATACCATTCCGATGGCCGGCCGGTGCGCGGGAATTGGGCGAAAACCTATCAAGGCAAACCATGGATCGTTTACGGCCATACGCCAGTCGCAACCCCTTACTTCAAAAACAATACCGTCAATATTGACACCGGCTGTGTATTTGGCGGGGCTTTGACCGCATTGCGTTTTCCTGAAATGGAAATTTACCAGGTTCCCTCAATGCAAGCCTTTCAGCCAGACCGCTTTCATCAGTATGATTAACTCAATGCCTGCATATCATCGGCAAGCGCGGATGTAAATGCCAGCCGTTTCCCGGAGACGGGATGATCGAGCTGCAATTCCGTGCAATGCAGCGCTTGCCTTTCGATTAACTTGAGTCCACCGCCGTATAAATCGTCCCCAAGCAGCGGATGCCCGATATGGGCTAGATGAACGCGTATTTGGTGGGTCCTGCCTGTATTTAACTTCAGCCGGACATGGCTCATCCCGCCGCCCGACTGGATTAATTCCAGCTCCGTCTCGGCAAACTTGCCCTCTTCCCTCACTTCGCGTTCGATGATGCTGGTGCCTTTTCTGGCGATTGGGGCGGTGATTACCATTTTTCCAGCAGTCACTTCACCGTGCACAAACGCTTCATAGCGCCGGTTCATGCGCTTTTCCTGTTGCTGGACGGATAGCAGATGATGGATATGGCGGTTTTTGGCGATGCATACTAGCCCCGATGTATCTTTATCAAGGCGAGTCGCAATATGCAATGTGGACGGGATAGCATGACGTTCGAAATGCCCTGCGACAATATTCGCCAAACTGCCGAACGGCTGTTCACGCGATGGGATGGTATTTTGCCCTGGCGGCTTTTCGACAATCAACAACGCGTCGTCTTCATAGACGATGGCAAGCGGCCCATTTTCTGCCGTTAAGCCTTTGCCTTGTGTTTCTTTCGGAAAAATAACGGTCACAGCATCCCCAATTTCGAGCGGATGCCTGACCGTCACTTCCGAACCGTTGACCAGCAAATAGCCCCCGCTATACTTCACAGAAGCCAAGGTCCTTTTGGAAATGCCATAGTTTTGCAGCGCTTCCCGTAACAGGCCGCGCTTTTTTGCAGTGAATTCAACTTGAAATGCTTTCATATCTTCAATCCTCCGACAGTTCGCTGTCGATGAATGAGTCATGGACGCGACGCCAAAACGGGAATGCACGGAAACGGGCGAAGCGTACTTTTTCTTTCGCCACCCGATATTCGATCGATTCGACGTCTTTGTGCAGCAATTGAAAATGGTCGATCGTCACCATGAAATCGGGTGCCTTCACCGGCAGCAAAGTGCAGCGGTGATGGGACGGCAACACAAGCGGCGATCCGACAGTCCGGAACACCCGGTTGTTAATCGAAGCCATCTCGGTCAATTGCATCGCCGGCAAGGATGGATGGATAATCGCCCCGCCGAGCGCTTTATTATACGCCGTGCTTCCTGAAGGCGTCGACATGCACAACCCGTCCCCGCGGAACCGTTCAAAATGGCTGTCGTTCAAAAAGACATCCATCACGAGCGTAACATCAGGGGATTTCACGGTCGATTCGTTTAACGCCAAATAGGTGGACGATTCCTGGTCGCTCCGGTAATGCACCGTCACTTCCAGCAAAGGATATTCAATGACTTCAAATTCCTTTTTCGCGATCGCCAAGACGAGCTTCTCGATCTCGATCGGCTTCCAGTCCGCATAAAATCCTAAGTGGCCCGTATGGATTCCGACGAATGCGACAGCATCCAAACGGTCGCTGTACTTATGGAATGCATGGAGCAAAGTGCCGTCCCCGCCAATCGATAAGACGATCTGCGGGGATTCCTCGTTCCATTCCATGCCGAAATCCTCTAGATATTCACGGGCCTCTTCCATCAATCGGTTGGACAGATCATCACTTCTCGATATGATATAAAATTTCATGTATCCTTTCGACCTCCTTCCGCATCCGCCGGAAATCGTGTTCCCGGAGATTCTTTGTATTCGCTGAAATATGCTTGCGCTTCCTGGATTTCATCCCTGATCTGCGTCATTTCCTCGTCGAGCTGGAATGCCGCTTCCGCCGCACGCTGCAGCCGGAGCTTAATCTCCTCGGGGAATACGCCTTTGTATTTGTAGTTCAAGGAATGCTCAATCGACGCCCAGAAATTCATCGCCAAAGTACGGATTTGGATTTCTGCGAGGATCAACTGCTCGCCGTCTATGGTTTGTACCGGATACTCGACAATGACATGATACGAACGATAGCCACTTTGCTTTTCATGCGAAATATAATCCTTTTCTTCGACAATGCGTAAATCGTTGCGTTGACGCAACAGCTCCACGACGGTTTCGATATCTCCAACGAATTGGCACATCATCCGCAACCCGGCGATGTCCTGCAAATTACGGGCCAATTCTTCCGATGGTTCAAACAACAACCCTTTTTCCAAGGTCTTATCATAAATGCTCGCTAGCGGCTTCACACGCCCGGTAACGAACTCAATCGGTGAATTCGTGTTATTTGTTTCAAATTGCTTGCGCATGCCTTTGAATTTCACTTTCATCTCGTCGACCGCCTGTTTGTACGGCGCCAAAAAACGATTCCATTGCCCCATGTCTGGCCCTCCTCACTGCTTTGCCCATTTCACTATTCATTAAGCCCAGCACAGGGCTGATTCTTCATAACGCTATTTTACCACAGCAATGCTCTGCGTTGCAGATTGCACCCAACTATCCGATAATGAAATTAACGGCTATCCCAAGAGCAATCGGCACGAGCATGAGATTCCCGCTCCTCACCGGTTGACCAACCCTATTTTGGCCATGCTGCTTGTTTCCAAGAGCAAAGCGAACAGCATCGCAAAAGCAGGAGTAATGAGGTGAACAGATGACAAAAGAACTCGAAATCGAATTCAAGAACATGCTGACAAAAGAAGAGTATAGCAAATTATTGGCGGAGCAAAACACCTCCCCGATCAGCCAGACCAATCATTATTTCGACACGTCCGATTTCCAGCTGCGCGATCAAAAGGCAGCCCTGCGTCTGCGCAGCATCGGCAGCCATTTTGAATGCACACTTAAAACACCGGCCGCTTCCGGAAATTACGAAACAACCGACAGCTTGGACGAACAACAGGCGTCAGCTATCCTGGACTTCGGGCAGTTCGATGCGCCGGAAGTTTCCGCTGAGCTCGAACGGCTTGGTGTCTCTCCGTCCGATTTGGTGCTTATCGGTTCCCTAACGACCCATCGTGTTGAATCTGCTTACGAAGGCGGGCTTCTCGTTCTGGACCATTCAGAATACTTAGGGGTGGAAGATTACGAACTGGAATACGAAGTTACAGACGAGGCTGCCGGCAAGCGGAGTTTCCTCTCTTTGCTCGAAGAGAAGTGTATACCTGTGCGCCCTGCAGACAAGAAAATCGCGCGTTTTATGAAGGCGGCTTCCAAGCACTAAAGGCAGCACAGCCGTTCGGTGGCATGCGATTTGTTTGAGATATTTACCAGGCGTTGATAGAATGGATTTACAGCAAACACAAAGGGGACAAGACTGATGACTGGAAAACCGCTTATTCCGTACGATGAAATCGGTGCGGAAACTTTATCAAACCTGGTGGACGCCTTTTATGCACGCGTCTCAGCACATCCGCAACTTGCACCCATTTTCCCTGATGACCTGACCGAAACAGCGAGAAAACAAAAACAGTTCTTAACACAATACTTAGGCGGCCCAAATATTTATTCAGCAGAACACGGGCATCCACGCCTGAAAGCACGCCATCATCCTTTCCCCATCACTCCTGACCGAGCGCAAGCCTGGCTTGAGTGCATGAGTGAAGCGATGGATGAAGTGGGGCTCAGCGGCCAATTCCGCGAGACATTTTTTAACCGTCTCGTATTGACCGCCCACCATATGGTGAATGATTACGACAGTGAGGAGGAGTTGGAGTGAGCAACCTGGATCTGGCAGAGGAAATCCTCGAACACCAAGTTTCCTGTAAACCAATGGAATTATACGTGTTCATGGATCCGATGAATCCCGCATGCTGGGAACTTCAATCCATCATCCGCAAATTGCAAATCGAGTATGGCCATTACTTTTCAATGCGGATGATCTTGAGCACACAATTATCCGCCCTGAACATGAGCGTGAAAAATGCTGATATGACCGGCGACGAGCTTGAACATCCCGCACTTCCATCTGTCGCCATCAAAGCGGCAGAGCTCCAGGGCAAACGTGCAGGCAATCGATTCCTGTATAAACTGCAAGAACATCTTTTTCTTCAATCAAGAAACGTCACATCTTACGGTGTACTGCTTGAAATCGCGGCAGAAGCGGAATTGGACCAAGACGAATTCAAGGACGATTTTCACTCGGTCCACAGCGCAAAAGCTTTCCAATGCGATCTTCGCATCACACGGGAAATGGAAATTTCCGAAGTGCCAAGCATTGTCTTTTTCAATGAATGCATCGAAGACGAAGGCGTCAAAGTTTCAGGCCTTTATTCATACGACGTCTATTTGACCATCCTACAGGAAATGCTGGGAAAAGACCGGCTCAATCGGCAATCCCCGCCTTCTCTCGATGACTTGTTCATAAAATACCCGACGATGGCGACCCACGAAGTGGCGAGCATCTATAATATCAGCGAACAAACCGCAGAACGTGAACTGAAAAAGCAAGTCCTGCAACAAAAACTAGAACGCATTCCAATGCAAGACGAGACCTTGTGGAAAGTAAAATAAGCTAAGCTCCTAACAGGAGCTTAGCTTATTTTTTTCTTCTATATAATAGCGAAAGGCGCCTTCCACGTCCGGAAGGCGCCTTTCTTATCTTACACAAAGGGGATGGGAGAAATGTTCACGCTCAAACAAAGGGGTGTATGTTTGTATGTGATTAATTTCACAACCTAATAATATCACGCCATAATAGTTAATGCAATAAATCACAAACATTTTCACAAATCTGTCATAATATCAAACGCTTACATCTATACCTCCTCTGATTTAATTATTTCAAGATAACTAATTCACTTTCTGTATCTTATCCTACTTGATGTACGAAATTCCTTTTTTCATTGTGGAATAATAATCATAAAAACTCGATATAGTTTCCCTTACTCCACTGAACCGAAAGTTCGACATGTGCAATTTAAAAAGAACCATAAAAAACCTCTGCAGCGTTTGAGCTGCAGAGGCTTGGCGTGATGCTCTCTCTCTATTTCTTCAACAACAAGGCTTCAAGTTCTTCAAGCTTCTGCCCAAAGACTTTGCACGCCTCTTCGACCGGCTCGGACGAGGTCATGTCCACACCGGCTTTTTTCAATACTTCAATCGGGTAATCGGAGCTGCCCGCTTTCAGGAATTCGTTAATATAACGATCTACAGCGGGCTGCCCTTCTTCAAGGATCTTTTTGCTCAATGCCGTAGCGGCACTGAAGCCTGTCGCATACTGGAATACATAATAATTATAATAGAAATGTGGGATGCGCGCCCATTCGAGGCCGATTTCCTCATCTACCGCCATCTCTTCGCCGAAATATTTTTTGTTCAATTCATAATACACTTCCGTCAAACGGTCAGCCGTCAATGCTTCACCGTTCTGGTCCATCTGATGGATCGTGTGCTCGAATTCAGCAAACATTGTCTGGCGGAAAACTGTCCCGCGGAAACCATCCAGCCAGTGGTTAAGCAAGTAAATGCGTTCTTGCTCATCTTCTGTCGTATTGACCAAATGTTCGTTCAACAAGGCTTCATTCGTCGTCGATGCAACTTCCGCCACGAAGATGGAATAATCGCCGTAGACGAACGGTTGGCTTTCTCTTGTGTAATGGCTATGGACACTATGCCCGAATTCGTGCGCCAAGGTGAATAAGTTGTCTACATTGTCCTGCCAGTTCATCAGGATGTAAGGGTTCGTGCCATAAGCGCCGGAAGAATAGGCACCGCTGCGTTTGCCCTTGTTCTCTTTTACGTCGACCCAGCGGTTATCGATCCCGGATTTGACGATGCCAACGTATTCTTCACCGAGCGCATGCAAGCCTTCGAGCATCATGCCTGTCGCCTTGTCGTAAGGGATCTCCATTTTGACTTCCTTTACGAGCGGCGTATACATGTCATACATATGGACCTGATCAAGGCCCAATACTTCCTTGCGAAGCGCTACGTAGCGCTGCAGAAGATGAAGATTGTTGTTGACGGTTTCGACCAATTGATCGTAGACAGCTTCCGGAATATGGTCATCCGACAGCGCTGCTTCGCGAGCCGATGAATAGTTACGGATTCTCGCGTGGACATTATCCCGTTTAACATTTCCAGACAAAGTGGATGCAAAGGTGTTACGGAATTTTCCATATGTCGCATAAACGGCCTTGAATGCGTCTTCACGCACGCGGCGGTCTTTGCTTTCCATGAAACGGATGTAATTGCCATGTGTAATCTGCACTTTTTCGCCGTTTTCATTTTCGATTTCCGGAAACTCCAAATCGGCATTATTAAGCATGCCAAAGGTTTCAGAAGATGCCCCGACCACTTCCGATAATTGCGCAAGAAGGGCTTCTTGCTCTGCTTTCAGTACGTGCGGACGCATCTTATTAAGTTCTTCAAGAGCATGCTTGTATAGTTTCAATCTTTCTTGTTCATCTACATAGCGGTTCAATTCTGCTTCATCCAAAGACAGGATTTCAGGTGTCATGAAAGACAATCCTGCTGCTGTTTTGGCGAAAAGCGATTTGATGCGGCTGTCCATCGCCTGGTATATTGAATTCGTCGTATCTTGGTCATAGCGCATATGGGCATATGCGTAGAGCTTGCGCAGGCGCTCCGACAATTCATCTTTATAGCTTAGCGCGTCGTACAAAGCGTCCGCGCCTCCTGATAGAGTACCTTCATATTGTCCAGCTTTCTCAGCCAGCGCTGAGACGGCTTTGAATTCCTCTTCCCATTGTGAATCTGTAGCAAAAATATCTTCCAAGCGCCACGTTAGTTCTGCAGGCACTTGATCTCTGGTCAATAATTTTTCCGTCATTTGGCTGCCTCCTCTTTCCCTTGTTTCGGGAAACGAATTACACCTTATTTTCTCAATTTTCCCACGCTTTTGCAAGCAGATGATAGGAAATATCCACCACTTCCGAAAAACACGCGGAACGGCTATTTCGATAAAGGGTTTCATACGCCGAAAGCACCTGCAAAGGCAAGGCCATATCTATGCCACAAGGCGCAGTCTTGACCAGCTGGTCAGCCAGCAAAGTTTCCACAGGCTTTCCTGATTCGATCATGAGGGCCGTTTTTAACTGCCAAATAAGAGGATGTTCCAGAAATAAGTGCCCGCCAGCGAAGGGCAATCCAAAAATCGGCGGAATGGCTTCCTTATCCAGTCGGAGTTCGTAGCTCAATCGCCAGAACGGGTTTCTCATCCGGTTTTTCGCTAATAACTGGGAACGGATGTATTTATTTTTTTCTATTCGCATGAGCGATATTGCCTGCCTGTACTCTTCCATTGTTATTATTTTCGGCACCGCAAAAGGAAAAACTTGTTCCGCCAATGGCAAAAGCGATACTTTTCCGATCCAACGGTTGGCGTGTATATAAAAAAGGTTGGAGTAGTAAACGAAGAGAGATTGTTTGGGGTTGAATTGCAGGAGGTGGGGATAAAGCGGCGCGCTGCGGAACATCGCTTTTTCGAACGGGCGGATCTGGACAATGCCTAATCCTTTATCCGGTACTGTCTCTATTCCGCGGATCCAGATGGCGTGAAGGCCCATCTTGGTATACCCTTGGCTGCGCTTTACAACCTGTTCGGCGGGCAGGGGGCTGCATTGGATTTCAATTGCCGTTTTTTTAACCAACAGGTCCGGTCGCTGTTTGATCGGCGACAAGTATTGTTCAACATGAACCGGGATGGTGTTGTCGTTAAAAAAAGAGGCTAGACTGGATTTGCCAAGCAGATGAAGCGCCGTTTCCGGTTCACCGCCTGGCGTACAGGAAAATTGCTGGAGATGGGCGAAATGGGGGATTTTAGTCGTGCCGACTTTCAAGAGGACTGGGGATTTACAGGCGGGGCATTGAAAGCTTCGGTCCTTTCTTAGTTGAACCAGTTGTTGCCTTGTATGATAAGCCTGCAGCGTAAATAAACGGCCTTGATCGAGTGCTGTCAGTATATGAATCACCCTCCTTTTTTTCAGTTTACTCGGAAGGTCCATTGCGCGCAATACGAAAAATACTGCCGGCTTCAAGAAAACCACCTTTGCTTTCACTCCATAAGCGCAAAAAAAAACCTCCTATAAAGGAGGTTTTTATCCAAAATAATGCAGCACGTTCGGAAGCGCTTCTTCTTTAAAGATCGGCTTGCCATACTCTTCAAGACGATGAATCGTCATTGGAGTTTGCTGCAAGTATTCGGTGATGACGCTTAATTGATCTTTGACATCTTTTTCGGAATGAAGGATTTCATCGAACTTCACGTGCATATAGTACTTTCCGTCAAAGTGGTACAATGCCGTGTCGACCGGCATATACATGAGGCGCTTCGCAATCGGAAGCAATTCTTCCACTTCAGATAGAACAAACGAGTATTCAAGTTTCTTCGTATCGCCCTCGTCGTAAACCGGTTCGAATTCATCAAATTCCTGTGAACCAGCTTCTTCTCCTGAAAACATCTTGCGGCGTTCTTCTATATCATCCGGCAAATCAAGTTTTTGCCCGTCTTTCGTCAATTGCGCACGAGTGACAGTGACTTCAAGTCCTTTGTCCATGGCTTGCACTTGGATCCACAGCGGCCCTTCCATAACGAAATCGGCTTCTTCATTGACTTCATCCATCATTTCCCAGAAAAGCTCTTCGCTTTTGTCTCTGTTAAACCAAATTTCGTCACGGCTGAACCCTCGCTCTTCAACATCAAGATAGGAAATGTAAAATTTCACTGTGTTGTCGTTAATGCGTTCTATTTCCATTTTACACCTCTCCTTTTCGGATCGGATTAAGAGGAAGTTCCTCAAAAGCCGTGATTTATTACTACCTTCATTATACCTTTCCTGAAGGCTTAAAAACATTTTTCTGCCTATAGGCGGCACCAGAAGATAATTATCTTAGAGTCTAATCGAATCGACAGACTTTTGCAACTAATTAAGATGACCAACACACTTCCAGCTGAAAGACTTTGCTGAACGATTCGTTGAATAGATAAAGAAAAGCCGTCCCATGATCCCTTATGAAATGCCATAAAGACCGGACAGCTTTTTCTCCTTATTCTCAGTTGACCATGCGCTGAGCTTCCAGCAATTGATATGCGCGCACTTTACGTGGCAGGAATCGGCGGATCTCATCTTCGTTGTAACCGACTTGCAGGCGTTTTTCATCCATGATAATCGGGCGTCTCAATAAGCCCGGATGTTCTTGGATCAGTTCATAGAGGCGTTGCAATGGCAAGCTTTCTACGTCTACATTCAGTTTTTGGAAGATCTTCGAACGAGTCGAAATGATTTCATCCGTTCCGTCCTCTGTCATACGTAGTATTTCTTTGATTTCACTTATAGTCAAAGGTTCAGAGAAGATATTGCGTTCTGTATATGGAATATCATGTTCTTCCAGCCACGCTTTCGCCTTACGGCAAGACGTACAGCTTGGAGAAGTGAATAATGTAACCATCATAATGGAGCACTTCCTTTCGGATTCATAGATGTTGAGAGATTTCATTCTTAAATTAGAATCACTATCGTTTAGAAGCTCTACAATCATTATACAACATTGGGCTTCAGTAATATATAGCTGACAGCGAGAATTTTAAAAAAACATTGATTCTGTCACAGTCTCGCTACATTTTCTGAGAGTTTGTAAAACTTATACATTAGAAATTTACCCGCTTCTATTATCAATTAAACTTCAATAAGAAAAATTTATTCTCATTTACGAATTTCTTTTGAAAATAATTCTTCTATTATATAGTACGTCTCGTTGCTTAAAAGGTTTCATTTTATTGCCCAATTTAATTGATTTCCATAAGCTCAAAAATACCCCTGCTAATCGTCTTTGCGACAACAGGGGCATTTTGTTTATTCAGGTGTATAGTCAACGCCAGGCGAATAGCTGTTTCCTGCATTCCAGAGAAGGAATTCTTCGATTCCCTGGTCATTCAACGCACGGATCTGGGCTTCCACTTCTGCTTTGCCATAACGCTTGTAATTTCCAGCGCCTAAGTAGCTGGCAGTGAAATCCTGCAGCCAAGGCCGTGAAACAGGCGCATCTTCTAATTTGGAAAGCACTTCGTTTTCCACTTTTGCATATTCAGCTACCAACTTATATGGTTCCAAATCAGGCTTTGCAATTCCGAAATACGATGTCCAGTGGCTAGGGTATATCATCGAAGAGATGACGTCGACATTCTCTGAGATTTTCGAAAAGTTCTGCCCAATGCCAGGTGCTTCCGGCAATGTTGCTGCGTAGCCAAAGATATCAACCGACACTTCTACGCCATAGGGCTCGAGTTTTTCTTTCGCATAGGCGACAAAATCAGTCACAGCTTCTACACGGCGCTGAACAGGGTCTAAATTGGATTCTGAGTAATCGCCCATCGAGTAGTCCAACTGCTCGCCAAGCCGCTCAAACCCTTCAGGAAAACGCACATAATCGAATTGAATTTCCTTGAATCCCAATTTTGCCGCTTCAATCGCCACTTCCACATTATAGTCCCAGACTTCTTTCATGAACGGATTGACGAATGCCTCTCCCCGGTTATTAGTCCAAACTTGCCCTCCTGTTGTAAAGGAAAGTTCCGGCTGCTGTTCTGCAAGCACCGTGTCCTTGAATACGACCACACGCGCAATCGGGTAAATCTGCTGCTGTTCCATGTGCTCAAGCATTGCGCGCGGGCCTTTGATCAACGAAGTTCCAATGCCTTTACCGTGCAGTGGGGAATCTTCTTCCGGCGTATAAGTTAAATGCCCCATGTCTTCCTTGACGTCAATGACCATCGCGTTTAAATCGCTGTTTCCGACGAGATCAACTAATGAAGAAAATCGCGCTCCTCCAGCTGAGTTGCCAGTGACGAATATTCCCCGGACTGCATCAGGATATTTGAAATTTAATCCTGAATCGAAGCCAAAACGTTCCGATGTCCCAAGCAGCCCTGAGTCGATGTTCACTATTTCATATGTACGGGTCGAAAAATCTTCCGTAGCGGTCTCAGCCGCCTGCACAGTGCTGGCGCTCCCCAGTAAAAATAAAGACGCAGCAAGCCATTTCAAGGATTTCACACACATTCACACACCTTTTCCACTTTTCTTCAGTCTACCACTTTCAAGCCCTTTAAACAGGATAATTTAGTAAATTTAGAGAAACTCAGACATTTATTTGTTATAACCAGATATTTCCAGTATTTTTCCAATTTAAAAAAGCACGCACCTATAAATAGGCGCGTGCTTTTTCGGGTTTTATTCTTTAACTGCAAGACACTCTTGCAATTCAGCAAATTCTTTCTCAGAACAGTCTACAAAATGGTTCGGTGAAACTTCACGCATTTTCACATCTTCCCCATCTGTGTAGTTATGGACTGCCGGGTCATATGCTTTACGCGTACGGTTGCGCTCATAGTTCGGATCCGGAAGCGGAATGGCCGAAAGCAATGATTGTGTGTAAGGATGCATCGGGTTGGCGTATAATTCATCGGCTGGCGCTAATTCTACCAATTTCCCGAAGTACATCACACCGATACGGTCGGAGATATATTTAACCATCGACAAATCATGCGCGATGAATAAATACGTCAAGCCTTTCTCTTCCTGCAATTCTTTCAGCAAGTTGACGACCTGCGCCTGGATGGAAACGTCGAGTGCAGAGATTGGCTCATCCGCAATGATGAAGTCCGGGTCTACTGCCAAGGCACGCGCAATGCCTAAACGCTGGCGCTGCCCACCGGAAAATTCATGCGGATAGCGGTTGGCGTGCTCTTTGTTCAAGCCAACCGTTTCCAGTAGGTCATAGACCATCTTTTTACGGTCGCTAGCATCTTTTGCCAAGCCGTGGATATCGATGCCTTCAGCAATAATATCCATGACTTTCATACGCTGATTCAAGGAAGCGTAAGGATCCTGAAAAATCATCTGCATCTTGCGATTAAATTTCTTCAAGTCTTTCTTGTTTTTCTTGCCGTGCACACTTTCTCCTTCATAAAGCACTTGGCCATCCGTCGCATCGTACAAGCGAATGATCGAGCGGCCGGTTGTGGATTTACCGCAACCCGACTCGCCTACAAGGCCGAGTGTTTCACCTTTATAAATATCGAATGTGATTCCATCAACAGCTTTGACTTCGTTTGCTTTACCAACATTGAAATGCTGTTTCAGGTTTTTGATTTCAACTAATTTTTCAGCCATTAGTTCGCGCTCCCTTCATAATAGCGGCTGCCAGGGAACTTTTTCATCCGTTCGATGACCATTTCAGGCGGTTCGACTGTAGGCGCTTCGGGATGAAGAAGCCATGTGGCCGCCATGTGCGTATCGCTGACTTTAAAGAACGGAGGCGGCTGTTCCATATCGATCTTCATGGCGTATTCACTGCGCAGCGCGAAAGCATCGCCTTTTGGCGGATCAAGAAGATCCGGTGGCGTGCCAGGAATTGCATACAGTTTTGCATCTTCTGCATCCATTGAAGGCATTGAACTGAGAAGGCCCCATGTATATGGATGCTGTGGGTTGTAGAAAATTTCATCGACTGTGCCGATTTCTACAATTTTCCCGCCGTACATGACAGCTACACGGTCTGCCACGTTAGCCACTACCCCTAGGTCGTGGGTGATAAAAATAATCGACGTATCGATTTTCTTCTGCAAGTCTTTCATCAATTCCAGGATTTGCGCTTGGATCGTCACATCGAGAGCAGTTGTCGGCTCATCGGCAATTAGGATCTGCGGGTTGCACGCTAGAGCGATGGCAATAACGATCCGCTGGCGCTGTCCACCCGAGAATTGGTGAGGGTATTGTTTCATGCGAAGTTCCGGTTTAGGCATACCGACCAGACGCAGCAAGTCGATCGCCACTTTTTTCGCTTCATCTTTGCTGATTTTTTGGTGCTTCAAGATCGGCTCTGTAATCTGTCGGCCGATTGGCATCGTCGGATTGAGCGATGTCATAGGATCCTGGAAAATCATCGAGATGTCTTTTCCTCGGATCTTCTGCATTTCCTTATCGCTCAACTTCGTTAAGTCACGCCCACCGAACAGGATCTCTCCGCTTTTAAATTCAGCACTTTCTTCAGGCAATAAACGCATAATCGATTTGGTGGTAACGGATTTACCGGAACCGGATTCTCCTACGATTGCCAATGTTTCACCTTTATATAGATCAAAGTTGACGCCTCGGATTGCCTTTACTTCGCCACCATATGTGTTGAAGGAAAGTTCGAGGTCTTTTACTTGAAGTATTTTTTCCATCTAAGGCTTTCCTCCTTAATCTTTCATCTTCGGATCGAGCGCATCACGCAAGCCGTCACCAATTAAGTTAAATGCGATCATGATCAAACTCAGCACTACTGCCGGGAACAGAAGAATATGCGGCTGATACTGAATCAGTTTATACCCATCATTGATCAATGTCCCAAGAGACGCATCCGGAGCCTGGAGCCCCAGCCCGATAAAGCTTAAGAAAGCTTCGAAGAAAATTGCGCCTGGGATCGTAAACATCGTGTTGATGATGATGACACCAAGAACGTTCGGCATCAAATGCTTCCAGATGATACGGCTATCACTCGCACCGAGTGTACGGGCTGCAAGGACGAATTCCTGGCTCTTATATTTAAGAACCTGCCCACGCACTACCCGCGACATGCCGGTCCAACCGGTTATCGTCAGGGCGATGATGATCGCGAGTATCCCAGGGTCCATGATGAGGATAAAGAGGATAACGACGACCAGGTTTGGAATACCTGTCAAAATCTCAACGATCCGCTGCATAACATCATCCACACGGCCTCCAAAATAGCCGGAAACCCCGCCGTAGATAACGCCGATCAACATATCGATCGCTGCTGCCACGAATGCAATGAACAAGGAAACTTGTGTCCCTTTCCATACACGTGAGAACATATCACGGCCGAGGCCGTCTGTCCCAAACCAGTAATTCTGTTCGACATTCTTCATTTCGTATAAGTCAACTTCACGCCCGCCAAGTGTACCTACCCCATCCATAATGCCCAGGTTTTCAATAACAGGTATTTTCGGTGGCAAGTTGGCATGTGTGATAGTTTGGTCATTTGGTTCGTACGGGCTGATCATCGGCCCGACGAATGACATGATGAGAATCAAGCCAAATAGTACTAAACTGATGATCGCACCTTTGTTTTTCTTCAGGCTGCGCCAAGCATCCTGCCAAAAACTGACACTTGGTTTTGAGATTTTCTCTGCCTCTTGTGTATCTCTAGGGATGCGTGTAAACGCATCTTGAGGTAGCTTTTCATAATTCTGTGTCATTAACTCTTACCTCCTGAAAGACGAATACGAGGATCGATGACGCCATACAAAATATCGACGATCAAAATGACAACGATTAAGAATACAGAGAAGAAAATTGTCGTACCCATGATAATCGAGAAGTCATTGACCATGATTGATTTTACGAACTGCTCACCGATTCCAGGAATCGCAAAAATCTGTTCGACTACTAGCGAGCCTGTCAAGATGCTGACTGCCATTGGTCCAAGAACCGTGATCAATGGAATCAAAGCATTACGGAATGCGTGTTTGAAAGCGATTTCTGATCCGCTTGCCCCTTTAGCTTTTGCTAAAGTGATATAGTCAGACCCAAGAACTTCGATCATTTCTGTACGGATAAACCGTGCAGCCGTTGCCAGTGGGAACATCGCCAATGCTATTGACGGCAGTACGCTGGACATGAATCCATCTTTCCATAGCGCCACTGGGAACAGGTCCCATTTTAAACCGAACCAGTATTGTAGCATGGATGCAAAAACAAACGAGGGAATGGATATGCCGATGATCGCCACGATCGTACTTCCATAATCCACCCATGTATTTTGCCTGAGCGCCGCGACCATCCCGAATAAAATCCCGAGTACCGTTCCAAGAAGCATTCCTTGGAATCCGATCTGTGCTGACGGCCCCATGCGGCTTAAAATAACATCCGTTACGTTTGCGCCTTTGAATTGGTTAATCGAAATACCCAAATCACCTTTAAGCAAACCAAACATATAATCGAAATATTGAACAGGAAGGGGTTGGTCCAGTCCGTACCGTGCCTCTACGACTGCCCGTTGTTCAGGAGATAACTTATCTGCGGAAGCAATTGGGGAACCTGGTAATATTTTCATCAAGAAAAATGTAAACGTGGCAATAAGCGCTAAAGTGATGAACATATAAATTAATCTTTTTCCAATATAGCGTGCCATGGTGCACCTCCAAATAAAATCGCTCTATTAAATCAAGTATCAAATGACACTTGTATTTTTCTGATTAAGCAGAATACCGTTAATTTTCGGTGAATTTATTCACAGTAGAAAAGAGAGTATATCAATCCCTTGATATACTCTCTTTCTATTATGTTTTCCTAAAGTACATTCAGTTGGGAATTTTTATTCCTTACCGGAAATATAAGCCCATTTGTAGCTGTAATCTCCACCGAATGGGTGACTGATAATGTTGTTAACATATGGCTTTTGAAGGGACATTAGACCGCGTTGATAGATCGGTGCGATCGCAGCGTCTTCTTCAATCAAGATTTTTTCAGCTTGAGCCATTGCTTCCCAGCGTCCTTCAGCATCCTGTGCCAATTCGCCTTTAGCTTGCTCTACCAAGTTGTCGAACTCTTCGTTAGAGTAAGACATCAAGTTGTGAGATGCGCCAGTTACGAATAGGTCGATGAATGTCATCGGATCCTGGAAGTCAGGGCCCCATCCAGAGTTTTGGATATCGTAGTCTTGTGCTTCATCAAGCTCAAGGCGTACGCCGAATGGAACAGCTTTCAAGTTAACTGTCAAACCTTCAAGATTTGTTTCAAGTTGCTCTTTCAAATAAGCATCCATTTTACCTGCAAGCTCAGAGTCGCCGCCGAGAAGTTCCATAGTAACTTCAGTTTCGCCGATTTCCTCTAGGCCTTTTTCCCAATAAGTTTTCGCTTCTTCAGCGTTGAATGGCAGCATGTCTCCGTTAATATCACGGAAGTCTTCGCCAGCTTCGTTGAAAGTGAACTCAGTTGGTACAAGGTAGTTAGCTGGAAGAGATCCGTTCGCTAGAACTACATCTACAAGGTCTTGCTTGTTGAAGCCAGTAGCAATCGCTTTACGGATGTTTTCGTTAGCTAGTGGAGTTTCTTCTCCGTTGCGTTCTTGGTTAAATTTCAAGTAGAACAAAGTTGGTTCAAGTTCTTTTACAACTTCTGGGTCTTCAGCGTATTGCATTGCGAATTCACCAGAAAGTGCTACACGATCTTTTTCACCAGATTGATAAAGGTTAACTGCAGTTGAAGTTTCTTTAACTACGTCAACGTTAATTGTTTCAAGTTGAACAGTTTCAGCATCCCAATACTCTGGGTTTTTCTCCATCGTCCAAGTCAGGCCAGTGCCATCCCAGTTCGTTAGAGTGAAAGGTCCGTTGTAAAGGATGGTATCTGAGTTAGAAGCGTAGTTGTCGCCTTGCTCAGTTACGAATTCTTCGTTCAGTGGATAGAAAGTACCAAAAGCCATTAATGACATGAAGTAAGGAGTCGGGCGCTCAAGTTCTACGACAAGAGTTTTGTCGTCTTCAGCTGTGATTCCTAGTTCAGAGACTTCCATGTCTCCTTCAGAAACTTCTGTAGCGTTTTTGATTGTTCCAGCCATCATATACGGCCCGTAAGGTGAACCAGTGTCTGGATCAATCGCGCGCTGCCAAGCATAGACGAAATCGTTAGCTGTGATCGGTGTACCGTCCGACCAGTTAGCATCACGTAATTTGAACGTGTACGTCAAGCCATCTTCACTGACCTCAGGCTCGCCATCAGCAAGAGCAGGTTCAGCAATGTTTTCTTGGTTCAAACGGAACAAGCCTTCGTTTACGTTGTTAAGGATGTTGAATGCTACTGCATCCTCAGCAATCGAAGAATCCATTGATGGGATTTCTGCACTTTCAAGCAAGTTTAGTTCTTGTACAGAGTCAGGTTCGCCGCCATTGCCTTCTGCGCCTTCTGCCCCTTCTGTCTCTTCTGTGTCTGTGTTTTCTGTCCCAGTATCAGTGTCATCTCCGCCGCCGCAAGCAGCTAGGAAAGCACTAAGTACCAAAACCAGGCCAAGTAGCCATAAAATCTTGCTGTTTTTCACTGATTTTGCCCCCTTAAATTTTCTGAAAACTTGGTACATGATTAATTATACATAAATATTTTTTGTTGTACAGCGTTTTTTTTGGAATATTTTACACTTACACCATTAATCATGCTGTTCAAAATATCACCAATAGGCTGAAAAGCGCGTCATGTAAGCGTTTTCTTATCAATTAAATTTCGAACAACTTTTTGATTTTTTTTGTTATTTCTTCTACAATAAGAACGAATAGGGGTGCCAAAATGAAAAAAATAATTATCGGAATTGCTGCTGTGCAACTAATTATCGTGTTGACGATGCTTGTGCGAAGCGAACCGTTTTCACTGCTGTCATATATCAATAACTCCTTTATCTACGGGGGAATCCTTGTATTTTTCGGTGCCTGGGTATTCGTCGTCCGAACTGGGGTTTTCGATGTATTTACGATGAGCATGCGCAAGGTGTTCAAAAGCAAGTCCACGCTCGAAGACGACGAGATGCGCCTCCCATCGGAAGTGTTGGCATTCTCAAGTTCCCCGCTCTTGATCGTAGGCGGTGCGACATTGGCTGCCATGGCGATCTCCCTGGCGTTCTATCAATCGTAGAATTGCGTATTGCGGCCTTAATCTCTTTTGTATTATAATAAATCCAATACAAAATGAGCGTTGACAAAGAGTAGTAGATGCAGTTCCTTCTATAATAAGAGAGCTTGTGGTTGGTGAGAACAAGCAGAAGACTGCATTGAATGGACTTTCGAGCTAAAGCGGTGAAACAAGTAGCCGCTTTCGTATTCTCCACGTTACGGAGGCAAGAGGCCGCTTTGCGGCAACCAGGGTGGTACCGCGGAACCGCACATCATTCGTCCCTTTAGTTCTAGGGACGGAGATGTGCTTTTTTATATCCATTTTTAGGATTATCTACTTAGAGGAGGAATTGCATTGAAAAAAATCTTTTCAGGCGTACAGCCAACCGGCACGGTCACTCTCGGCAATTACATCGGGGCGTTCAAGCAGTTTACTGAACTGCAGGAAGAATACGATTGCATCTTCTGCATCGTCGACCAGCACGCTATTACCATGCCCCAGGATCGTCTCGAACTAAGAAAAAATATCAAATCGCTTGCCGCACTTTATCTTGCTGTCGGCATCGATCCGGAAAAAGTCACACTGTTCATCCAATCGGAAGTTCCAGCCCACGCCCAGGCCGGCTGGATGCTGCAATGCGTATCGACCATCGGTGAACTCGAGCGCATGACACAATTCAAAGATAAATCGGCCAAAGCGGCTTCCATCTCTGCCGGTTTGCTCACTTACCCACCTTTAATGGCTGCTGACATTCTTTTGTATCAAACAGATATCGTCCCTGTTGGCGATGACCAGAAACAGCATATCGAATTGACACGCGACTTGGCGGAGCGTTTCAACAGAAAATACAATGACATCTTCACGATCCCGGACATTCGCATTCCAAAACACGGTGCACGCGTCATGTCTTTGCAGGATCCAGCGAAAAAGATGAGCAAGTCCGATTCAAATAAAAAGTCGATCATCACGTTGCTTGACGATTTGAAGACAATCGAAAAGAAAGTGAAAAGCGCTGTAACGGATTCGGAAGGAATCGTCAAATACGATCCCGAGAACAAACCAGGCGTTTCGAATCTCCTATCGATCGAAGCTGCCTTGACGGGAGCCTCCATCGATGAACTGGTCGCTAAATACGAAGGCAGCGGCTATGGCGATTTCAAAGCAGGTGTTGCCAAGGCGATCACTGACCACTTAGCGCCGATTCAAGAGCGCTACTATAAATTGCTCGACTCCGAGGAGCTCGATACGATCCTTGACGAAGGGGCAGAAAAAGCCAATTTCATTGCCAATAAAACATTGAAGAAAATGGAGAACGCAATGGGCTTAGGCCGCAAACGCAAACGTTAATGCATGAACATAAAAAGGATGGGCGCGTGGCATGCCACGCGCCCATCCTTTTTGTTTGGTTTAATTAGCGCAATGATTTTGGATTCAACGCATCCTTCAACCCTTCTCCGATAAAGTTAATCGACAGGATCGTCAAAGTAATAATGATGGCTGGAGGCATCCAGATCCATGGCTTGCCCTGCAAGACATCCGGCTCGTTGGCAGATGACAGCATATTGCCCCAGCTCGGTGTCGCTTGCGGGACGCCAAAGCCTAAATAGCTAAGTGCTGATTCGATGACGATCATCGTTGCAAAAATCAAAGTTCCTTGAACGATGATGGTTGAGATGACATTCGGCAATAGGTGTTTTGTAATGACTTTGAACGGAGAACAGCCGATCGATAAAGCGGCCAGGATATACTCATTCTCTTTTTCCGCCAACACTTTGCTGCGCACCAAGCGGGCGACGCCGCCCCAACTGAGCGCACCTATGACCATAATCAAGACCCATAAGCCATCCACAATGCCGTAAAGGATCGTGTTCAAGACAATAACAAATACAAGGAACGGAAAATTCAAGACGAAATCCGTGAAGCGCATCAAGATGCTATCGATAAAGCCCCCGAAAAATCCGGCAAGCGCCCCGATCACTGTTCCAAAAGTAATAACGATGAGCGTCGCGCTAAAGCCGACCAATAACGAGATCCGCCCGCCATAGAACAGGCGCGTCAAGACATCGCGCCCGCTTTTATCCGTGCCGAGAAGATGTTCGCCGTTCGGCTCGATATTCATCGCACCGATATTCACTTTTGAAATATCCGGAAGCGGCGACAATACGGGTGCGAGAAACGGTGCCGATAGTGACATTAAAGTGACCAGCAAAATGAAAAAGGAACTGATCATCGCCAATTTATTGCGCACGAACTTTCTTCTGGCAATCTGCCAAGGAGACAAGCTTCTTTCCGGCTTCTTTTGTTGGGTAATGGTAGTTGATGATGCCATTTTACTGCTTCCTCCTCAATCCAGGCGAATTCGTGGATCCACGACGCCGTATAGAATATCTGCCAATAAATTACCAAATAATGTAAGGAACGACAAAAGCATAGTCAAAGCCATTAAAGTCGGATAATCACGGCTTGTCACGGATTCCAAAAATAGCTGGCCAATGCCCGGATAAGTAAAAATCGTCTCTGTAATGATGGCTCCCCCGATCAATGCGGCAAAATCGAATCCTAGGAATGTGACTAATGGAATGATCGAATTACGCAGGATATGGACATTATAGATTTTTTTCATCGGTGTGCCTTTCGCGCGCGCTGTCCGGACAAAATCCTTGCGGGAGTTCTCAATGATATCGTTGCGTAAAAACTGCGTATAGCTCGCTGTGCTCATCGCCCCGAGGACAATCGCCGGCAGCAATACGTGGTGCATGCGGCTCACGTAGTATTCAAAGCTGCCCTCTTCCACCAAAATATCCACCGACCCGGCAAACGGAAACCAGTTTAACTGGAACGCAAAAATATAAATCGCGAAAACAGCAGCGACAAAAGATGGAATAGCTAGCATGATGTAGTTGAATCCTGCAATAGCGTTATCGCCTAAAGTATAGGGCCGCCTTCCTGAATACATCCCCATAATGAACGCCATAATATAGGTAATGACGAGAGCTGTCACACCCAATAATAAAGTATTTGGCACTTTTTCCATGATCAAATCGAATACCGGAATTTGAAAGCGTGTAGATTTGCCAAAATCCCCTTGTACGAATCCAGTGATCCAATTAAAATATTGGACCGGCAAAGGGTCATTGTAGCCGAGCTTTTCACGCATTTCCGCTATGTATTCCGGGCTGGTGTTGAGCGGGTCGATTTCCCCGCTGAGTGAATCGCCCGGCATCAGTTTGGCGAGGCTGAAGACCACGATGGAAATCAAGATCAGCATCGGAATCATTCCAAGCAACCGTCTAATCGAATATTTAAGCATAGGTACTCTCCTTGTCTGATAGGTTCTCGGCTGTGCTCTCGTGCACGGTAAGGATTATTTTTTGAAACAGCCCTTACCGTGCATAAGAGCTTCATATAAAGATACAACGATGGGCGGGTCGCCCATCGTTGAAGGTTTGTTGCTGATTTTATTCTGTTACGAACCATTCAGCAGGGCTGTTTTGACCGGAAACGTCATATTCAACTCCACCGACACGTGTGTTCAATGCCTTAATTTCCTCTAGTTCTGCGATGTAAAGCATCGGAAGGTCTTCGTTGACGATCTTCTGCCATTCTACATACAATTCTTTGCGTTTTTCTTGATCAGTGCCGACGATTTCAATATCAAGTGCGTCGTCTAGCAATTGATCTGCTTCAGGATTGTTGTAGCGCGGGTAGTTCCAAAGCTGGTCTGCTTTCCATAGTCCAGATGGATCCGGGTCAGTTCCTGTGCCCCAGCCGCCGAAGAATGTTTCAATGGAAGCATCATCTTTTTCGACCATATCGTAGTAAAGGTTTACTTCGACCATTTCCACTTCAGAACGCAGTCCGACCGCTTCGAAATACTGGGCAATTGCTTGTGCACGGGATTCGAAAGTCGGGTTGCCTGTTGCATAATGCGAGAATTTCACGACGAACTCGTCGCCATTTGGATCTTCGCGGAATCCGTCATCGTTCGTATCGACGTATCCTGCTTCATCCAACATTTGCTTCGATTTTTCAGGATCGTATTCATATTGAATCAATTCGCTGTCGTCTGCTGAATTCCAGTGGGCAGACGGTACTGGCTTATTAACAACATCCGCATAGCCGAAGAAGAATGCATCCACCCACTCTTGGCGGTTTAGTGCATACATCATCGCCTGACGAAGCTCTTTGCTTTGGTATTTCGGCAGTTCTTCTGTAATCGTTTGAGATTCGTTATCGAATTTACCGAGTTTGAAGCCTACATAATAATAAGTCAATCCAGGGTAAGTAACGATTTCCACATTTTCGAGAGGTTCTACTTCAGGCCCGGATACCGGCTGAAGGGAGATCATGTCGATATCGTTGTTCTGCAATGCGCCGACAACTGAAGAGTTATCGATAACGCGCAGGACGATTTTATCCAAGTTGACATCGCCGTTCCAGTACTCATCGAATTTCGAGAATTCGACCGACTCGCCAGGAACGATTTTGTCTACTTTGAATGGCCCGATTCCGATTGGAGTTGAACGTACCCATTCAGATGCTGACATTTCGGCAACCGGTACGTCGCCGAGAACAGACTCAGGAAGCGGATATGCCCATAGGTTGGTTAAGTTGTTTACGCGGGCTTCATCGAAAGTGATGTTGATTTCATAGTCGCTGACCACTTCGATCCCAGAAATGGAATCGGCGTCGCCGCTGCGGTATGCTTCAGCGCCTTCAATTGTTTGCACGTTTGCGTAGCGGGGGCCGTCATAATCAGGATCTGCAATTGTTTCAAGAGCAAATACCCAGTCGTTGACAGTCAACTCTTCACCGTTATGCCATTTCACGCCTTCTTCAAATGTGAAGTTGAAGACTTTATTGTCCTCGGTCTCCCAAGAAGCGACGTTCGGTTCAGGCTCCAAGTTTTCGTTGTAGCTGATCAATGCTTCATCAAATAGTTCGATGACTTCGAAATCAGTTGCAATGCCGTAAAATGCGGAAGAGTATAAACCTTCCGGTGGAGCGTCAAGGCCGTAAACAAGCGTTCCGCCTTTTTGCGGTTCGCCCTCTGCTGCACCTTCAGAACCTTCGCCTTCTGAGCCTGACTCATTGGCATCATCACTGCCTCCGCCGCACGCCGCTAGGAACGCGGATAGGATAAGCACAAGCGCGAAGAGCCAGAGCAAGGATTTTTTCTTCATCTCTTTTCCCCCTAAAAAGTTTTTTTGATCAATACAAATGGCACGCAACTTGATGGCCTGGCCTTACTTCTGCCAACGCTGGTTTCTCTTGTGAGCAGATTTCCATCGCCACCGGGCAGCGCGTATGGAACGGGCAGCCGGTAGGCGGGTTTTGTGGGCTTGGCACATCTCCTCTTAAGACAATCCGCTCTTTCCGCTTCGCCGGATTTGGTTCTGGAATCGCGGAAATGAGTGCCTGCGTATAAGGATGCAGCGGTTCTTTGTACAAATCTTTATTTGAAGCAAGCTCTACGAGGTTGCCCAAATACATCACTCCGATTCGATCACTCATATGCTTTACGACGCTCAGGTCATGTGCAATAAAGAGATAAGTCAGATCGAATTCGATTTGCAGTTCTTTCAACAAGTTCAACACTTGCGATTGCACGGACACATCGAGTGCGGATACCGGTTCATCCGCGACAATCAGCTTAGGGTGCAATGCCAGCGCCCGGGCGATTCCGATGCGCTGTCTTTGGCCGCCGGAAAATTCATGGGCGTATTTATAATAAGCCTCTTCAGGCAAACCAACTCGTTTCAGGAGTGTTTTAATTTCCTGTTCTAACTCTTTTTTATTGCGCTTTTCATAATTCAGGATCGGTTCGGCAATGATATCGCCGACCATCTGCGTCGGATTCAGCGATGCATAGGGATCTTGGAACACCATTTGAAAATCCCGCCGTGCTTTTTGCAATTTGGATCCCGCTAATCGAGTGATGTCTTTCCCTTCAAAAAGGATTTCGCCTCCCGTTGGTTTCATCAGCCTCAAAATAGTCCGTCCTGCGGTTGATTTGCCGCAGCCCGATTCGCCGACCAGCCCAAGCGTTTCACCTTTTCGGATGACGAACGACACATCGTCCACTGCTTTAACATTTCCGATGGTCCGCTTGAAAAATCCGCCTGTTACCGGATAGTATTTTTTTAGGTTGCGAATTTCGAGGAGATTTTCACGCTTATCTAAATAATCAATGCGGTCCTGGATGAAATCTCTAGTAGTCATAATGCGGCGACTCCTTCTCGTTCTCTTTTTCCGTCCGTTGGCCAACTTTCTTCATATAATAGGCACGCAGCTTCATGCCGATCGGCCACTTCCGCAAGCTGCGGAGTTACCATCAAGCATTCCGCCATTGCTTTCGGGCAGCGGTTCGCGAAACGGCAGCCCACTTGCGGCATATTGATGACGGACGGCACGAGCCCTTCAATCGTCGCGAGCTCTTCGACATCTTCATCCATTTTCGGGATTGCTTTCATTAATAATTCGGTGTACGGATGCTTTGGATCGCGGAACAAGTCATCGACATATGCGCGTTCTACGATTTTTCCCGCATACATGACCAGTACTTCGTCGCAAATTTCAGCGACTACGCCTAAATCATGTGTAATGAGAATGATCGACATATCATTTGCTTCCTGTATGCCTTTCAACAATTCGAGAATTTGCGCTTGAACTGTGACATCAAGTGCAGTTGTCGGTTCATCAGCGATCAATAGTTTCGGTTGACAAGCAATGGCCATGGCAATCATGACCCGCTGGCGCATCCCCCCGGATAATTGGTGGGGGTACTCCGTGACGATTTGCTCAGCACGCGGAATTCCCACTTGTTTCAATAAAGCGACCGACCGCAGCCGCGCTTCTTTTTTCGTCAGCTTTTCGTGGTTCAAGATTACTTCTTCTATTTGATAGCCGATGGTAAAGACCGGATTGAGCGAAGTCATCGGCTCCTGGAAAATCATTGAGATATCTTTTCCACGGATGCCGTTCATCTGCTTATCTGAATATGTAGAAATGTCCTGGCCTTCGAATTCGATTCCGCCGCCCCGAATCTTTCCGATGCCATTTGGCAGCAGCTGCATAATGGACAATGACATAACACTTTTACCGCAGCCTGATTCTCCTACCACGCCGACGATTTGCTTCGGAAGGACATCAAAACTGACGCCTTCAACTGCGTTGTAATAATCCCCGTCTATTTTGAAGCCTGTCTGGAGGTTTTTGACCCGCAAGAGCGGTGTATTCTCTTTAGATCCGTACATAGCTGTCATGAAAACACCTCAAAATTCTATTTTTTCTGTCAATTCTAACTAGTTTTAAGCATATTACAAAAGTATTACATGCGCAATATAATTTTTGTATTTTAAGCAAAGATTACCAAAATAGATAATCATTTCTCTATTCAAACCATTGCTATCACAGTATTTCAGCTCTTATTCATTAACTGCATATTTTTTATCATTATAAGAAATGGATAATAAAAAAGCTCCCGGCATCGGGAGCTTTTCAATCAGGTTTACACTTTTTTCAATACGAGCGAAGCGTTATGTCCACCAAAACCAAGCGAATTACTCATCGCATACGAGAATTCGGCAGTTCTTGCTTCATTTGCTACATAATCTAAATCCAATTCTTCATCCGGCGTTTCATAGTTGATCGTCGGCGGCATGATGCCTTCTTTCAAAGCCAAGGCTGTAAAGATTGCTTCAATTCCGCCAGCTGCGCCAAGCAAATGGCCTGTCATTGACTTCGTCGAGCTTACACCCATTTTGTAGGCATGGTCTCCAAAGACGGTTTTGACTGCCATTGTTTCGAACAAATCGTTGTACGGAGTACTCGTTCCATGCGCATTGATATAACCGACATCCGTTTTTTCAATGCCTGCATCTTCGATGGCTTGCTGCATCGCACGTGCCGCCCCTTCGCCTCCTGGGGCTGGAGCTGTAATATGGTGGGCATCGCCCGTCGAACCGTAGCCGACGAGTTCCGCATAAATTTTTGCGCCGCGTGCTTTTGCGTGTTCGTATTCTTCTAGAATGACGATCCCGGCCCCTTCACCGATGACAAAGCCATCACGGTTTTTGTCAAACGGGCGTGACGCAGTCGTTGCATCATTATTGGTCGTCAATGCAGTGTTTGCTGTAAATCCAGCAACAGACAAACGCGTGATTGGTGCTTCCGCGCCGCCAGAAATCATGACATCGGCATCGCCGCGCTGAATAACTTTAAAGGCATCGCCGATCGAGTTCGTTCCAGATGCACAAGCTGTTACCGAGCAGGAGTTGATCGCTTTTGCGCCAAAATGGATCGACACCTGGCCAGATGCCATGTCCGGAATGATCATTGGCACAAAGAATGGGCTAATGCGGCGAACGCCGCGGGAGTTCAATACGTCCATCTGGTTTTCAATCGTTTCCATTCCGCCGATTCCTGATCCGATCCATACACCTGTACGAAGAGCTGTCTTTTCATCCAGCTCAAGCGCTGCATCTTTCATTGCCATAATGGAAGATGCGAGTGCGTAATGAGTGAAGCGGTCCATCTTGCGCGCTTCTTTACGCTCGATATACTCTTCAATCGAAAAATCCTTCAATTCAGCGGCAACTTTCGCGGGATACTGATCCGCATCGATGCGCGTTAACGGGCCGACGCCTGAGCGTCCTGCCTTCACCGCTTCCCACGTAGATTCTGCGCTGTTTCCAAGCGGTGTTACGGCACCGATACCTGTAATGACTACACGACGATTATCCATTTCTTTTACTTCCTTTCGCATATCCGATTATTTCCCCCACTTCATAGCAATTGCGCCCCAAGTCAATCCGCCGCCAAAGCCGACCATAACGACGACATCATCATCTTTAATACGACCTTCCTCTAAATCTTCCACAAGGGAAATCGGAATCGACGCTGCTGAAGTGTTTCCGTATTTTTGTATGGTCTTCGACATTTTCTCTACCGGCAAGTCAAGACGAGCCCGGGACGATTCCATAATGCGGATATTCGCCTGATGCGGTATAAGAAAGTCGACATCTTCTTTATCCAATCCTGCTTTTTCGATGACGTTGATGGCGGATTCGCCCATTTGGCGCACCGCAAATTTGAATACTTCACGGCCATTCATCACCAAATGTTTGTCTTGATACAAGTGTTCCCCGCCAGAGCCATCCGCTCCGAGTTCAAACGATAAAATTCCGCGGCCTTCCGATACTTTGCCGATCACGGCCGCGCCGGCTCCGTCGCCGAATAAGACAGCTGTATTGCGGTCTTCCCAGTTGGTGATTTTCGATAGTTTCTCAACACCAACTACTAGGACGTAACGATACGTATCCGATTCGATAAATTGTTTTGCTGTAATAACGCCGTACATGAATCCAGCACATGCTGCAGAGATATCCATGGCGGCCGCGTTCAGAGCGCCGATCTGTTGCTGGATATCGCACGCGACAGACGGAAACGGACGGTCTGGCGTAACTGTCGCTACCAGAATCAACCCGATGTCCGCTGGGTCGATGCCGGCATCGGCAATTGCCTTTTGCGCCGCAACCCGCGCCATATCCGATGTATCTTGTTCATCGTTTGCAATCCGGCGTTCTTCAATCCCGGTCATGGTCCGGATCCATTCATCCGAGGTATCCATGCGCTGCTCTAAATCAAAATTGGTCAATTTATCTTCCGGCAGGCATCTGCCGGTACCGATGATTCCAGCATTCATATCTATGTCCCTCTTTTCGATTAACATCAATTATTAGTACCTGGTGTTAATGATACGCCCTTTTTCTTTTGATTTCAAGTTGCCGACATATTTCTGACAAAAACTTTCGAAAGGCACGAATCTTTCTTTCTGAAAAGGCTTCCTTATGCTATGATAAAACTAGTTATTCTATATATAGAGGTGAAAACAGATGCATTATATCGGAACACTTTTCTGGTCTGTCCTTATAATTTCAATGTTGAACTATGTCGTAAGTGCCGTGCAAAACGTGCCATTCGACTTCATGATCGGTATCTTCATGGCAGTGGCAGTTACTGTATTGATCATTGTGATGGATGCTATCATCCCGAAAGAAGCGGCGAAAGAATATTAATGACGATAAAAAAGGAAGCCCCAGTGGCTTCCTTTTTTATTTGGCTGAATCTGACGGTTTAGATAGCAAAAAGCCGCATTTCATTGAAATGCGGCTTTACTTATACAGTGATAAGCAATTGTTTATTGGCGTCCATCGATACCTTCAATGTCGAACCTGGAGTGACCTCTCCTTTAATCAATTCCTTAGCGATTCGAGTCTCGATTTCACGCTGGATAAAGCGTTTCAGCGGGCGCGCCCCAAAGACCGGGTCCGTTCCTGCTTCAATGATATAATCGATGACCGAATCCTCGACTTCCAAGGAAATTTGCTGCTGTTTCATTCTTGCCGCCAGTTCGCCGATCATTTTCTTGGCGATGCCATAGAAATGCTCATTCGACAAGGAATGGAAAATGACGATATCGTCAATGCGGTTCAACAGTTCCGGCCGGAAATGCTTGCGCAGTTCCATCATGACGATGTCTTCTGTATCGTGTTCGTCACTGCTTGCGCTGATATGTTGGGAACCGATATTCGATGTCATGATGACGACGGTATTGGAGAAGTTCACAAGCCGCCCTTGGCTGTCGGTGATACGCCCGTCGTCGAGGATTTGCAAAAGGATGTTCGCGACATCAGGATGGGCTTTCTCGATTTCATCGAGCAGCACCACGGAGTACGGATTGCGGCGGACCGCTTCTGTCAATTGGCCGCCTTCTTCATAGCCGATATATCCAGGAGGCGCCCCGACAAGACGTGATACGCTATGCTTTTCCATGTACTCGGACATGTCGATGCGGATGAAATGGTCTTCTGAGTCGAATAAGTTTGCTGCCAACGATTTCGCAAGCTCCGTTTTCCCGACACCGGTCGGCCCAAGGAAAATGAACGAGCCGATCGGCTTTTGTTCATCTTTGATGCCGGCACGTGCACGCCATACGGCTTCTGTCACCAGTTCGACGGCTCGGTCTTGTCCGATGACGCGCTCTTTCAGCGTATCTCCGAGGCGCAATAGCTTTTCGCGCTCGCCTTCGACCAGTTTCGTTACCGGAATACCCGTCCATCGTGCGACAATGCCAGCGATTTCCTCTTCGGTCACTTCTTCCCGAAGCAATCGCTCCCCGCCGTCTCCGGCAAGTTCAACTTCCATCGCGCTCAGTTCTTTTTCAAGCTCTGGAATTTTTCCGTGGCGCAGCATCGCCGCGGTATTTAAATCATATTTGTTTTCCGCATCTTCCAATTGGCGGCGGTATTGATCCAATTGTTCGCGCTTGGCCTGGATTTTCTGAAGCGATTGCTTTTCTTCGTTCCATTGCTGCTGCATGCCTTCAGAAGACGACTTCAGTTCATCAATTTCTTCGCGCAGCGCAGCGAGGCGTGCTTTGCTCGCTTCGTCTTTTTCTTTCCGCAGCGCCTGCTCTTCAATCTCTAGCTGCATGAGGCGCCGCGTCACTTCATCAAGCTCTTGCGGCATGGAGTCGATCTCTGTCCGGATCATTGCACACGCTTCATCGATCAAGTCAATTGCCTTGTCCGGAAGGAAACGCTCCGTGATGTACCGGTCCGACATTGTAGCAGCTGCAACAATCGCCCGGTCATGGATGCGCACGCCGTGGTGGAGTTCGAAACGCTCTTTCAATCCACGGAGAATCGATACCGCATCTTCAACAGAAGGCTCGCGCACCATCACCTGCTGGAAGCGCCGCTCAAGTGCCGCATCTTTCTCGATGTGCATTCGGTATTCATCCAGAGTGGTGGCTCCGATGCAGTACAGCTCTCCGCGCGCAAGCATCGGTTTGAGCATATTTCCGGCGTCCATCGCGCCTTCCGTTTTACCGGCGCCGACGATGGTGTGGATCTCGTCGATAAACAGGATGATCTGCCCTTCACTGTCTTTCACTTGCTTCAATACGCTTTTCAGCCGTTCCTCGAATTCCCCCCGGTATTTTGCGCCTGCAATCAGTGCACTCATATCGAGTTCATAAATGACACGGTCCTTCAAGCCTTCCGGCACATCGTTGCGGACAATGCGCTGTGCCAGTCCTTCGACGATTGCGGTTTTCCCGACGCCTGGTTCACCGATCAATACCGGATTATTCTTTGTCTTTCTGGAAAGAATCCGGATGACATTGCGGATTTCCTGATCGCGCCCGATGACCGGATCCATCTTTCCAGACTGTGCTTGTTCAACCAAATTGCGGCCGAACTGTTCCAATGGCGACTTTTGCTCTTCATTTGGATTTTGGAATTGAACCAATCAAATCACGCTCCTCTGATTAATTTGACCATCTTTGACTAATTAAATTATATGATTGCCGTGCCCCTTTTGCAACGGAAATGCTCATCAAAAAAAAGCCGCAAGGAATTTCTTCCCTGCGGCTTTCTGCTATTTCTTTTATCGAACGCCGAGCGCCATTTTGGCATAGCGCGACATATGGTCTTTGCTCCAGACAGGCTGCCAGACGATTTTTACATCGACTTCTTCAACTTCCGGCAATTCATACAAGGATGTTTTTACCATCTGGACGATTTGCGGCCCCATTGGGCATCCCATAGAAGTGAGTGTCATCGTGACCACACAGAAACCATCTTCGGATAATTCTACATCATATACAAGGCCCAAATTGACGATATCAACACCTAGTTCTGGGTCGATGACATTTTCCAATGCGCCTAATAGATAATCTTTTGTTTCTTGATCCATTCGGAATCCCTCCTTTTCCTGTTACTGCTTATCTTACCAAACATCACTGCGAAATGAAATCGACTTGCTTATTCGCTTAATCGGTCGGCAATCCAAGCCGTTGCAGAAAGCATTCCTTTGCGGCTGACCGCGTGCGCAGCTTCGGTTTCTTTCATGAATGCCAGCCGTTCAGGATAGGCGGCATAATCCTGCTGCAATGCATGGAAAAGCCGGTTGGTCGGTTCAAAAGGAACAGTCGGGTCTTTTACACCATGCCAGAAAAAGACTGGGCGTCCGCCAAAGGATTGACGGTTCAAACTGATATCAAAACGGGACAGGGCCTGAAGCATGCCTTCGCGTTCCTCATCTGTGAGCGGCAAGTCAAAACCGCGCGACTCGTATTGGCGCATTTGCGCTTTCGCAAGCTCCACGTAATTTCCGGAACCCATCATGACAGCCGCCGCTTTGATCCACGGATGGGCCGTCAATGCACCGAGCGTGGTGATGCCGCCCATCGATGTTCCTCCGACAGCCGGTTCTCCACTAATTAGCTGACGCTTGTGCAATTCGTTATGCAAAAAGCCCAGTTCTTCGATAGACGTCAAAACGATTTCCCAAAAGCGCAGGCTGATCTGGACCTCATCAAGCGATTGATCCCGCTCCCCGTGAAGCAATGCATCCGGCAAGATGACACGGACCCCTTTTTTAGCCCATTGCCAGGCATAATGCAAATTATGTTCCTTTGCACTCGTATGCCCGTGCAAAAAAATAACGGTCGGCAACGGACCACCTTCGTGGCCTTCAGGTGTTATATGTAAGATCGGGATATTCCCCCATAATTCGTTCGCTACTTTCATGCGCTTCACTCCTCACCCTAAATCCTACCAATTTTTTTCTGTTCCCGCAAATTCCGGCATTGCCGTCAGGTTTTTTTGACGGATAGCCTCTATTATCGCTAAACTGAAGGTAGATAGAAGGGAGCCGGATTTTTATATGAAACAACATTTAATCGTACTCGACTTGGACGGAACATTATTGACCGACCAAAAAGTCATTTCACCTAAAACCAAGACTATTTTGAATCAAGCTCAACTAGCAGGCCACCAGGTCATGATTGCGACTGGGCGCCCATACCGCGCAAGCGAAATCTATTACCGCGAACTTGGCCTCAACACGCCGATTGTCAATTTCAATGGAGCTTTTGTCCATCACCCGAATGACGAACGCTGGGGGCTCCACCATACGCCGATCGGCTTGGATGTCGTACACGAAGTCGTCGAATCGATGCACGCTTTCGATTTCCACAACATCGTCGCGGAAGTATTGGATGATGTGTATGTCCACCACCATGATGAGAAACTGATGGACATTTTCAGTTTCGGTGACCCTAGCATCACCACGGGAGATTTGCGCAATTATTTAAAGACTGATCCGACGTCGATGCTTATCCACGCACCTTACGAAAAAGTCCACGCCATCCACGACCACCTTTCGGAAGTGCATGCGGAAGTCATTGACCATCGCCGCTGGGGCGCACCGTGGCACGTTATTGAAATTGTCCGCTCTGGCATGAACAAAGCTGTCGGCATCGACCGTGTCTCAAAATCATTGGGCATCGCGAAAGAGCATATCATCGCATTTGGCGATGAAGACAACGATCTGGAAATGATCGACTTTGCGGGAGTCGGTGTTGCCATGGGCAATGCCATTTCCCCTCTGAAAAATATCGCCAACGAGATCACCCTGACGAATAATGAAGACGGCATCGCTGAATTGCTGATGGACCGCTTGAAATTGAAACTTTAAAGGAGGAAGATCCATGAGATTATTCGCAGATAGCGCATCTGATTTACCGAAAGCTTTTTTCGAACAGGAACACGTCGTCCTGTTCCCTTTGCGCGTCCATATCGGAGACGCTGAGTACGAAGACATTCGGACCATCGATTCCATGAAAGTCTATGATGCCATCCGCTCCGGCGTCCATCCGAAAACATCTCAAGCCTCTCCAGAAGAAATGCTTAAGGCATTCGAACAATTGGCGAAAGATAAAGAAGACGGATTCTACATCGCCTTTTCCTCGGAATTGTCCGGAACCTATGCGACAGCCGTCATGGTGGCAGACCAAGTACGAGAAGAATACCCGGACTTGAACTTGACGATTGTCGATTCCAAAGCAGCTTCACTCGGCTACGGACTGCTCGTCAAAGAAGCCGTAAAATTGCGCAATGCCGGTGAAAACCATGATGCGATCATCCAAAAAGTGCGTTTCAAGGCCGACCATCTCGAAAGCTTGTTCACGGTTGAAGATCTGGATTACATGGCGAAAGGCGGCCGCATTTCAAAAGGCAGCGCATTCGTCGGCGGCTTATTGAATATCAAGCCTTTGCTTCATGTTGAAGACGGCAAGCTCGTACCGATCGAAAAATTGCGTGGCCGCAAAAAAGTCCTCAAGCGGATGATCGAGCTGATGAAAGAACGCGGCAGTAATTTGGATCAGCAAGTGATTGCCATCAGCCATGCCGATGACTTGGAGTTTGCGAACGCACTGAAAGATGAAATCGAAGCTGCCTACAACCCGAAAGAAATCGAAGTTCACATGGTCGGTTCCGTGATCGGCGCCCATACTGGACCTGGCACGCTCGCCTTGTTCTTCTTTAATAAAACCGATTGAGGAGTGGACTATTGATGAAAAAAGTGATTATAGTCGGTGCGGTAGGCGGCGGTGCAACTGCAGCGGGTCAACTACGTTTCTATGACAAGGACATGAGCATCACGGTATACGACCGGGATTCGACAATGTCCTATGCTGCTTGTGGAACACCGTATGTCATTGGCGAGGTCATTGAAGATGAGACTTCGATCCTGATGGCCGACCCGGAACAGTTCCAGCAAAAACGCAATATCGATGTCAGGCTCGAACACGAAGTTGTGGAAATTCTCCGGCCGGAGAAAAAAATTCGCGTCCGCAACTTAAAGACTGGCGACGAATTCCACGATTCCTATGACGCGTTGATTTTGTCTCCGGGCGGCAGCGCCATCATGCCGGATATTGAAGGCTCACAGAACAGCCATGTATTTACGCTGCGCAGCTATGGCGATATGCAAGCCATCCATTCCTATATCCAAAGCGAAAAGCCCTCCCATTGCGTCGTTTCGGGTGCCGGATTCATCGGGCTTGAAATGGCTGAGAACCTTAAACATCTGGGGCTGGAAGTTGATATCGTCCATAAGTCGAGCGCCATTCTATCGATTTTGGATGAGGATCTATCACAGCTTCTGCATGCGGAACTGGAGAAAAATGGCGTTGAAGTCCATACCGAAACCGTCATTGAAAAAATCGATGATCGAAGCGTTCAGTTGTCCGATGGTAAGAATCTGGAAACCGACTTTATCATCATGAGCATCGGCTTGAAACCGAATACCGCACTCGCTGAAAATGCCGGCCTCAGCATCGGTGAAACCGGGGGCATTTGTACCAACGACTTTATGCAGACCGATGATGAATCGATTTATGCCATCGGGGATGCATCGGAGAATTTCGACCTGATCACCGGAGACCCGAAACGTGTCCCGCTCGCTGTGCCTGCTCACCGCCAAGCTTTTCTTGTCGCACAGCATATCACCGGAAATCCCATTCCTAAAAAAGGGCTGCTCGGTACTTCCGCATTGAAAGTTTTCGGCTTGGATGCAGCGATGACTGGACTGACAGAAACAGCGATCAAAGAAAAAGGGCTTACCGCCAAAACGGTCAGCCATACCGGAAACTCGAACGCGGGCTATTACCCGGATCATGAAAAACTGACCTTAAAAGTCCATTATAACCCTGAAACCAGACAAATTTTGGGTGCACAATGCGTCGGAGGCAAGGGAGTCGACAAGCGCATCGATGTAATAGCAACTGCGATTTATGGAGGATTGACCGTCGATGATTTGCAGGCACTCGAACTATGCTACGCTCCTCCATTCTCTTCGCCGAAAGATCCAGTCAATATGATCGGCTATAAAGCATTTGACTGACTGTTCATTGAAAGTGCCTGGAAACGGGCGCTTTTTTTCTTGCAAAAAAGGCTGTGGACAGGTAACTACCTGCTCACAGCCTGTTGATTATTTATTTTGTTTTGCTGCTTCATCAGCTTTTCGCTGCTTGCCCTTTTTCCAAACAATCCATAAAAAGCCCATGAAAATCAAGTACATTAGCCCAAGCGTGACGATATACGCCGTATTCAGCCCTCGTTTTTCAGTAATATGGTAGGTTTCTACCAATTCGCGGTCCAAGGTGAGGCGGTACTGCCCGTCTTCATCCGGACGAACGATATCGCTTTCGAACAGCCCTCGCATTTCCATTCCTTCACCCACAACCTCTGGTGCCAAACTTAAACTTTTCGTTTCAGAAGAGTTATTAATGGCAATGACCCACGACTCTTCTTCATTTGAACGCTTATACACCATCCAGCCCTCTTCTTCATAAAGCAGTTCCAATTCACCTGTACGCAATGCTTCAGATGAATTGCGCAATGAATTTAGATTGGTGATGTAGTCGATCAATTCCTTTTCGACCGCCATGTCCAAAATTTGGTGCGATTCCGGCAACGCTTCGCCGTTCATCGCTGTTTCAGAACCATATTGGACGACCGGAATGCCCGGCATCGTCAATAATTGCGCAAATAGCATGCGCCAGCGTGTCGGTGGATAGCCTCTTGACTCGACGATGTCTGATGTAAAGCGTGAACCGTCAAGTGAATCGACACGGATCAATTTGCCTTCTGTTTGTTGCATCAATTCAGGGATATCGGCCAAGGACTGGTCAAAATTGCGGTAGCTGTCGCGGAGCGTCTGTTCTACGCCTTGTTGCACGACCGCATCAAATCCAGCCTGGTTCTCCATTTCTGCATCTGCCAATACGTAAAACCCTTCTTGCTGCTTCATGGCAGTGGAGAAGCTTTCTACAAATGAGGGGTCCAATTCCTCTGAATCTTGCAAACGAACTCCGTCTAATCCATATGTATCGCGAAAGTCACCGAACATTTCGATCAGGGCTTGTTGGACTTCTTCATTAGCTGTATCAAGCGCTAGCGTTTGGTCATCGTTTTCAGTAAACCAATCAGGATTTTCCTGTGCCCACTCATGATCCACGCTTACTTCTTGCGTCGGCAAGTCGACGATGACTTTCATGTCGCCTTCGTGCACTTCATCGACGAGCGACTGTAATTCTTCCGCCGTTCCGAAATGGCGTTCCAACTTACTATAATCCAGCACTTGCCGCCCATCATAGCTTGCGGTCTGGAAGACTGGCCCAACTGACAGCACCGTAAAGCCCATATCCCGGACGTGCGCTAGTTCACTTTCCATCCCTGAGAAATCACCGCCGCTGAACGATGCCGGATCGGTGGAATCCACTTCATAATCGTTCTGGATCTGTTTATTGAAATAGCGGTCTACGAGCACGTCATAGATGCTTTCGTCTTCAATTGTGCGGGTTTCTTCAGCTGCCACACTGGCTGTTGTCGGCAATAGCAATGCTGCTGCCAAAGCCCAAATTATCGTTTTTCTCTTCAATTCCGTACTCCTCCTTCAATGAGGCCAAGATGATGCTCACCCGGTCTATTTTATCAAACTCGCCTGTTTGCCGCTATGTCATCTTCGTGAAAGCGCAGCTGTTTATGCCTAGTTTCGTCCAAACTGTGAAATCCCTATGTGTAATGGCACAATTTTTTCTATTTCGATGACAATACAAAAAACTGCACGTCATTTGTCAGTAAAAACCAACAAAGAACGTGCAGCTTTCAATTGGATGCAACGGCCATTTTAAGCCATGAAGTTAAAGCCGACCGGCAATTTGAAGCCGAGGAATAAAGTCACGAGCAAGAATACTGCAAACAGTACCCAGAACAAGGTTACAGGCTTTTGCTTCTTGCCACGCACGAGCACCATTTCCATCATGCCGATGGTCAATAGTCCGAATAGGAATTTCAAGCCGTAAAGCATGGCGTCGTATGACGAATGCTCGATGAACAATGTCAGCCCGGTGATGATGATCAAAACGTAGATCAGTCTCGTGATCATGTGGACGATTTTGCGCCCCTTGCTGTCGCGGTGCATAAATGCAGCCACGAGGAAAAGCACGATGCCCACTACCCACATGGTAATGTGTAAATGTGTTGTATCAGTTAAAAATCCCAAAAGCTCACCTCATTTAATATAGTCCCCTCAAGTTTACCACATGCAGGACAATTGGAAGTGATTGTTCCTTATGACAAATGTGTAACGAGTGTACCGATTGACTGGATGGATACTTTGATCGTATCGCCCGCTTTCAAAAACTTCGGCGGATTAAATCCTTTGCCGACGCCAGCCGGTGTTCCGGTCAAGATGACATCGCCCGGTTCAAGTGCCACCGATTTGGAAATCTCTGCGATCAACTCATCCACGCGGCGGATCATGTTTTCCGTATTGCCATTTTGGCGCACTTCGTCGTTCACTTTCGTCACGAGGGACAGGTTCTGAGATTGCGGAATCTCATCCTTGGTTACCAAATATGGTCCCATTGGACAAGAGCCTGGCAAGCTTTTCCCTAGGAAATATTGCTGGTGTTTTTCCTGAAGGTCGCGAGCAGTCAAATCGAGCGCGATGGTATACCCGAATACATGATCATAAGCCAGTTGTTTCGGGATCTTATGCCCTGCCTTGCCGATTACGACAGCTAGTTCGCCTTCATAGTCATACGAATCGGTGAGATCTGCATGAACAGGAACTGTTTCTTCATCAGCAGCGACGGTATTCGGGGCTTTTGTGAAAACGACCATATCCGTCGGTGCCTGCCCGCCCATTTCTTCTGCATGGTCAGCGTAGTTCTTCCCGATGCAGATAAAGTTTTTCGGAGGTCTCGGGACAGGTGCCTGCCATTCGATTTCCGAAAAAGAGTGTTTGAATTGCTCAGGGGTTTCCGATTGGACAGCCGCCTCCGTCAATTTGCGGATCTGTTCCACAAACTCCATTCCTTGCGACACTCCATCAATCAGCTTATCCGGAAATTCCGGCAGTACTTCCAGCTGCTCCTGGATGGCGAGGACATCCCACACGGCTTCTTCTTTTTTTACCTTTGGTCCAAAACGTTCTTCTCCTTGAAAGCGAAACGATAGAAGTTTCATTCGTCAAACACTCCTTTTCTGTGATTGCATTCATTATACACATTCAGCGTTTTGAATTGTTGCTTTTTTCAAAATTATTTCCGTACGTCCAGCGACGCCAGATCATTTCGATCGGTCCCCGATCGAATTTGCTGAACCAAAGTTCTGCAAAGATCAATTGAACAACGAATATACCGACCGCAATCAAAGTCCCTGTCAACAGATCCACTTGGCCGTATAAGCCCAGGCCATAGGAATAGAAAATGCTCGTCGCGATAATCGATTGCGTAATGTAGATTGTCATCGACATCCTGCCCGCTTTGACTAGCGGTGATAAAGCCTTCAAGAACGTCATATTCAGCGACAATAACGCGATAATTCCCGCATAGCCTACCGCCACCAATGGGCCTCCAAACATTTCCTGGACATATTGGAAAGCATAATTGGTGTCGAATAGATAAGGAGTCGATTTCAGCAACAAGCCTATTGCCAGCGAACTAAAGGTCAATATCAGCCACGTCTTTTTCTTATTGGCTACTTGTTCAATCATCTGCCACTTAGCCGCTGCTGCGCCCACCATCATTAATGGCAAGATGGTGACTACATAAATGATAAAACTGAATGGATTGTTGCCATAATACCAATCCGTCAGTCTCCTGCTGAAGATTTCAGCGAAATTCCCTGAGCCATATGCTGCAATGGACTGCTCGGCTTCCTGATAACCAATATAAATATTCGGATCTGCCATGACCGAAATAAACATAATGGCGGTGAACATCAAATGAGGCAATGTGTAGATCAGTAGGCCAAGTCCCAGAAGCCAGTTTGCCGGCAAACTGAGCATGCCGAGCAACAATAAGCCCATAAGTGCATAGGTAATTAAAATATCTCCATACCAAATAAAAAATGCATGAATAATCCCAAATCCCAATAAAATTAATAGCCGCTTGATGGCTACCGGTAAAAATGGCTGCCCTTTTTCTTGAGCCCGCAAGAATTGCATCATCAAGCCATATCCGAACAACATTGCGAATAAAGGATAAAAACTGGCCTGGACAAAAATATCCAAGCCCGTGAAAATGGTTTGATCCATATTTCCGCTGAACCATTTATACGGGTCGATATAAGATAAAGGCGTGTGGAAGGCCAGCATATTGATGAGCAGGATCCCGAGTAACGAAAATCCCCTCATCAAATCGATGGCGTCCACCCGTTCACGTAAAGAAATTGGTTGTAATTTCAACATAATCCCCCTAAACTTCCACTTCTTCATTAGTAGAGAACAAATACAGGACTCGCTGTTTGATCGGAATGCGCAAAATCGCTTCTACCGCTTCTTGATAGACCGACAACTGAAGCGAGTAGCGCTCTTTCATGGCCGATTGAACATTGCCCATCCCGCGCGTTTGATCGGTTTTATAATCGAGCAAGATCCATTCATCGTTTTCCTTGAACAGGCAATCAACGATACCTTGGACGATTTGATGGTCGCCATCTTCATCAGCGCGTGCATACGTAAAAGGCACTTCCCTTCTGACATCCTTTGCATTCATCAAGCGCTGTGCAATCGTACTGTGGAAAAACGCTTCAACTTGCTCAGGTTTTACAGCTTGCGCTTCTTCCTTCGTAAGAATTTCACGTCCTGTCAACTCATCCAGGAACTGCCGGATTTCATCTAGATCCAGCTGCCGCTCAAGCGGCAAATGCTGCATGACGGTGTGGACTGCCGTACCGATATCTGCAGCTGACAGTTTGCGGTCCATCAGGAAATCCGGGCGATGCGGCGCTTTCTTTTGCGCCTTCGGCTGATAGTTTTGGATGAACGATTCCGGCTCATCCGAACGCTGCAATAGCTGAAGCCTCTTCATTTCCGTCACCGATTGCTTAGAACGTTTTTCGACAGCTGCCTGATGGGGATAAGCGAAGTCGAATCGGCTGCGGATCAATGCTGCATCCGCTTCGGCTTCCGGCCGGTCTTGTTGCGCTTCGAGCAAAGGCTGCGGCTCTTCCAAGGAAACGGTCTCGACAATGTCGATGTGAAAGCGCGAATGATGATCGAGCACTTCGCCGCCTACATGCAGCGCCTCTGCATCGGGATGCCTTGAAACAGCAAGGCCGATCCAATCCAAATAAGATTTTGCGCGCGATCGTTTAAAATCAGGCAAGAGCACGTCGCCCGAGGAAGTTTTCCACTTCTCGAGTAAACGGTCAATGTCTTTTACCGAAGCGGTCAAGTAGAGCTTTTCTTTCGCACGGGTCATGGCCACATACAACACCCGCATCTCTTCAGCCTTCATCTGCAATTGTTTCATTTCTTTAACGGCAAGATAAGGCAGCGAAGTGTATTCAATGCGTGTATCGGGATTGACGGCCTTGACCGCAAGGCCGTATTGCTGGTCGAATAAATACGGTTTGTGGAAATCCATTTCATTGAACGGCCTTCCGGTTCCCGCAAAAAAGACGACCGGAAATTCAAGGCCTTTCGATTTATGGACGGTCATGAGCCGCACGACATTTTCCTTTTCGCTCAATGACTTTGCAGTTCCAAGGTCGTCTCCCCGCTCCCGCATGCGGTCGATGAAGCGCAGGAATCGGAACAATCCGCGAAAAGCAGTTTTCTCGTATTCAAGTGCTCGGTCATGAAGGGCACGCAGATTCGCTTGGCGCTGCTTGCCGTTCGACATAGCACCCGTCATTTCGTAGTAATTCGTATCCAGGTACACTTTCCAAATCAATTCCGACAACGAGCCCCTGCGCGCCAAATCCCGCCAAGTACGGAGGCTGTTCGTAAAGCGGGCCAGTTTAAGTCGAGTCGCTTCATCCATCGTACCGATGCGGATAAACGCTTTCAATGCATCATAAAAAGTTCCTTTTGCATCGGCAAGCCGGATCGCTGCCAACTCATTTTCCTGTAGGCCGAAAAACGGCGCGCGCAAAACGGCGGCAAGCGGAATATCCTGGTACGGGTTATCGATGACGCGCAATGTATTGAGCATGATCATGACTTCAAGAGCATCGAAATACCCGCCGCTCAACTCTGCGTAAAGAGGGACGCCAGCCATTTTGAATTCGTCGGAAAAGTCACCTGACCAAGTCATTGAACGCATCAATACGACAATGTCGCGGTATTCAAGCGGGCGCTCTTTTCCGCTCCATGGATCGTGTACGAGCGTTCCCGCATCCATCATATGGCGAATCTTTTGCGCAATCCAACGCGCTTCCCATTGCGACTTGTCCATATCGACAGGCACTTCTTCCTCTTCTTCCGTTTCCGGTTCATGGATAAGCGTCAAGTGAATCGGCACATCTTCTTCGGGATAAGGCGCTTTCGGCTTTAATGCCGCATCTTCGTCATAGCTGATTTCACCGACGCGCTCGCCCATGATCTGCGAAAAGATATAATTGGTGCCATCGAGCACTTCTTTGCGGCTTCTGAAATTGGCATTTAAATCAATTCGCAACCCTGTCTCGTCCGCTTCCCGGCTAAAGCGGGAATACTTGCCTAAGAAGAGCATCGGCTCCGCCAGTCGAAAACGGTAGATGGACTGTTTAACATCCCCTACCATGAATAAATTGCCGTCTTGTTCCGATCCCGATTTCACAAGGCCGAGTATCGTTTCCTGCAGCATATTCGTATCCTGGTATTCATCAACCAAAACTTCTTTGAAGCGTGTGCGGTAATCCTGAGCGATCGCAGAAGGTTCTCCCCCATCGCTCAGGATTTCCAGCGCGTAATGCTCCAAATCCGAGAAATCCACCAAACCGCGGTCAATTTTAAGGGCCTTGTATTCTTCCGCAAAACGCTTCGTCAAATCGACCAATGTCCGCATAAGCGGTGCCATTTCGCGCATTTCCGCAAGCAGGCGCTCAGGGGCGCGGGTGAAATACCCCTCTTTTACATCATTGAACAGTTTTTTCGCTTCATTTCTCCGTGCTTTGGCTTCTTCCGCCAGCTGCGGGTCGCAGGAATCCTTTTTCACGGATGCTAAACGCTCCCATTTAATGTTTCGTGCATAAGCATGAAGTGATGCCCAAGATTCATCCAGTGCATCGATTGCGGCACGGATCAGCGTAGCATCCATCCGAAAGTTCTCTTCCAATACGGCAGGGCCTTCCGGACGGGTGGCTAGCTCCCAACCTTCATCGAGCAAGGCAAGCGCCGCTTCAAAACTATGACGTATCGTCATTTTCAAATCTTCCATAAACGGCAGATCGTCGATCGTGGCATGTCCCGGCACATCGTATAGCGTTGGCAGTTGTTCGAGCCAAGCTTCCGGTTCAGGATGCACACGTGAATAATCGTATAATTTGCCCAGCAGGATCTCCATTGCCTGGTCGCTGCGGTCAGAAGTAAAACTGTCTGCGAGCCTGTAAACCTTCTCACGCCCTTCGCCTTCATAGGCGGATTCAAGCACCGCTTCCATGATATCATCGCGCAGCAATGCCGCTTCCGTATCCCCCGCAATGCGGAAGCCGGGATCGATTTCCAACAAATAAGCATATTGCTTCACGACTTGCAGGCAAAACGAATGCAAAGTCGAAATCTGTGCTTTATTGATCAGCCTCAGCTGCTTTTTCAAGTGAACGGATTCCGGCTGTGCCGTGACTGCCTGCTCTAAAGCTGCAGACATGCGATGGCGCATTTCCGCTGCGGAAGCGTTCGTAAAGGTGACGACCAAAAGCTCATCGACTGATATCGGATCATGTTCATCGAGCACTTTTTCGATCATCCGGTTGATCAGGACAGCCGTTTTCCCGGAACCTGCCGCAGCCGATACGAGCATATCCTGTCCTTTCGCCCATATCGCCTGCCATTGTTCATCCGTCCATGTGGCATCATTCGGTTTTTCCGGTATCATCAGCGCTCAACTCCTTGCGTATTTTCTCCACTGCCTGGTCAGAGCTCAATACCGGCAATTTTCGGTAGCTTTGCTCGGGGTCACTCGGATCGAATTGGCACACCGCGCGGAAATTACAGAATTGGCAAGGCGTGTCATCTTTTAAGCGGTACGGTGAAACGGCTGTATTGCCGTCAAGAATGCCATTGCCTGCCCCTTGGTGTTTTTTTCGGACAAATTTGCGGATCGTTTCCATATCATCTTTTTCCACTGTTTTCGATGAGCCCTTCGAGACCGAACCATTTTTATTGAGACGCACTGGAATGACATTTGAATAGCCGTCAATCTGCGCGTCCATCGCCTGTATGACTTCCGGATCTTCGACAACCAAACCATTCATCTTGAATGACTTCGCAAGTTCTTCTTCCAGTTCTTCAGCGGTCAGTAATTTCGTCATTTTCAACATAGGGTTGTGCATATGGAAATACAACACCCCTGCCGGTTCCGCCTGCTCCCCAAGCCAGCGCTTCGAATGGGTCAGCGCCACATCCAAATAGGTGAAGGTTTGAAGTGCCAGCCCGTGGTAGACTTCGCCCAAATCCAGGCCTTGCTTGGAGGATTTATAATCGACGACACGCAAATACGGCTTACCGCCGATATCGGTCGAATCGATGCGGTCAATGCGTCCCCTGACATTCATCTTGCGCCCGCGTTCGAGCGGAATATCAAGCGGCGGAATCGCTTCTTTCGTCCCGAAGCCCACTTCAAGCGCGATCGGCACGAAACCGGATACTTGTGCATGCTTGCTCAACATGAAAGCCGTTTGGCGGATGATGCCTTCAAGCTTGTATTGGATATACCGGTAGCGATGCGAACTCAACAAGATCTGGTTGACGAAATAAGGCGATAATTGTTCGATCGCACGCTTAGCAAGATCTGCGCATTGTTCTTTGCTTAACGATGACCAGGAAACGCCAAGTTGCATCACTTCATCGGAAATCCATTTGATTGCTGCATGGAACAAATCTCCCATTGCCGGCGCTGCCAGACGATATTGGCTGCGCTCTTCGAGTTTTAAGCCATAAGCTGCATAGTGGGCAAATTGGCAGCTGTGGTACGTCTCGATTCGGGAAACACTCGAGGCAATCGGTGCACCGTAAAGCGATTCAGCGATCTCTTCCGATAACTTTTCAGCTTTCCCATGGCTCAAAGGCTTGAACACTTGATGGATAATCGACGACCACAACGGGTCTTCCCGGTAATAATCGAGGACAGCCTGCCACTGCCCGGTAAGCTCGCCGCTCCTGATTTGGGCAGCCAGATGCGAAAGCGTTGCGCGCGGATGGCTAATGTATTCCAATGCATCCGGCTCATGAAGCTCTTCCGGGCCGATCGCTGCCAATTTTGGCTCCAGCTGAAGCAAATCGGCAATTTTCCTGATATATAAAGAAGGCAATAAGGCCTTTCCTTCTTCGTCTGCAATCGGGTAAGAGACGCTAAGCCGATCGGAAGCGGAAGAGAACGAGCGATAGGCCATATAAGTTTCGTCCATCAAACGCATACGGGAGCTTGGTGCGAGTTCGATGCCAATCTTTTGGAACCACTCGCGCTCTGCATCTGTCAATAGCCCTTCGTGTTCGATGCGCTGCGGCAAGACGCCATCGTTTGCACCGATGATGAAGACCGAACGGATGTCCATCAAGCGCGCCAGGTCCATTTTGGCGATGGTCACCTGATCGAGCGACGGCGGTATGCGGGAGAACTCCAGAGTTTCAAAGCCTTCGTCAAGGATCCGCGCTGCACTTTGGAGGTCCAGTTCTTTGTCTCCGAACATCAGGACGAATTGGTCGAGCACGCCGACCCATTGATTCCACGCCTGCTCGTGTTCTGTCGCGGCGAGCAGTTGATGCTCCGCCTCTTCGCGGTCTTTCAGCAATTGGATTTTCGAATAGACATCGAGCTCTTCAATAAACTGAAACAGCGCTGTGGCAAAATCGCGGCCTGTCACGCAGTCACTGAGCCGTGTTTTCAAGCGCTCAAGCGGGTCGCGCACCACATCCCGGACAGTTTGCAATTCCATCTGGAGCGCCAATTCTTCGTCTGTCTGGATGCCGGAATGAAATTCGAGCCCGCGGTATTTTTTATAGATCCAGCGCTTGTCATCAAACCAGCGCTCTCCGTAGATGCCATTGGCAAGAACGAAATTCTCCAGTTGGTCTCCCCGTTCCCGCCATTTGCTGACATTGCCTTCAGGAAAGAACAAGTCAGTCTTCAATGCCCGGAACATCGGTTCATACGTATAATTGCCGATGACAGCTTCGAGTGCGGATCGGCTGAATTCGATCAGCGGGTGATGAAGCATTGACTTTTTCTGGCTGATAAAATAAGGGATTTCGTATTGCGGGAAAATGGTGTTGATCAATTCGTCGTATACTTCTGGCTGGCGGTACAGCACGGCAATATCGTTATAGCGGCAGCCATCCATCACCTGCTGTCGAATCGACCGCGCCAGCTCATGGATTTCAGCGCGACGGTTGGACGCTTCAACCAACTCGACAGCCCCTTGCCCTTTAATGGAAGGGGCAGGAAAGGTTTCGATGAAACGTTCGACATGCCTAAGTTCTTCGTTCATGAAGCGTTTAGGCTGTTGCAGGTATACTTCCGGTTCCAGCTCGATTCCTTCTGTTGCGGCGAGATCCGTCAGGCGGCTTGCCGTGAGGGCAGACTGGTAGAATAATGATTGCTCGTCTTCTATGCTGCTCGTGTCATCCATCGGCAAGACAATCGTCACCGATTTGGCATGCTTCAGAAGCTCTTCAATAATCTGGAACTCCCGCGCTGTAAAGCTAACGAACCCGTCGATATAAATAGCCGAATGCTTGACCGTTTCCGAGTGGCGGATCTTCTCGCTCAACAACCCAAGATGCCCTTCAGAATCCACGAACACTTTGCCAAGCCTGCGGTCGATTTCCAGCAGGATGAGCTCTAAATCTGCTGCCTTGTCCTGCAGCGTCCTAGGTGCTCCAGCTGTTTCGAGAGATGAACGGATGGTGCCGAGTTCATCGCAATCGATGCAATAACGCGAAAACTCTTTGATCAATTGCTCGATTTGATCAGTGAAGCCCCGTTTGCCTGCGGCTCTTCTAAATAAGTTAAATTCATCCTTATGTTCTTCAAGCAGGCTGCGAATCAGCATGCGATAGCCGAATGTATCGATTTCCTTGCGGCTGATCCCGCCGACTTCCTGCAAGACGCGCCAGGCAAGGCGCTTGAAAGTCACGGCCTGAGCTCGGATCATGCCGTTCATGCCATAGGCAGCAGACAAACGATATTCTGTGGAAAATGACATCTGGTCCGGGACGATAAGGAATATCGGATCACCATCCGCCTGGTCTTTCAAACTATCAGCGATTTCTTCTTGGATAAAACGGGTTTTTCCGGTTCCGGCACGCCCATAGACAATTCGTAAAGACATTTAATGCACCCCTTTCAACAAGAACGTTTGTTCTTATTATACAATAAACAATCGAAAAGAACGACTTTCCGGTTAAGATAGCCGTTCTTTTTCACGTTCTTCTTTCGCCTTCTTGAAGTCGGCTTCCACTTTTTTATTGAGCCGCTTCTCTAATATTTTACCGATGACATAGAGCAGCACGATAACGGCAATGACGATGCCTGTCCGGATCGGCTGGGTAAACAATGCACGAATATCATAGCCAACATAAGAAATCGTCAAGACCATAACAAATTTACCCGCCATCAAGGTCAATAAATAATAATGGCGGCTAATATTCGATAGCCCGGCCACCAAATTGACTAATGCAGATGGGGTGAAAGGAAAACACAACAGCAAGAACAAAGGGCCGAAGCCGTTGCGCTCCACCCAATGGATGAGCCTTTCGACTTTCTGGTGGCGCGTCATGAAA